>DBQO01000009.1:0-29494 GCA_002305275.1 Bacteroidales bacterium UBA1392
CGGACGTCTCTTTTTAGAAACGGGTTGCAAAGATAAGAACATTTTTAAAATTAGCAAAATAAATTTGGAAGTTTTCCCCCAAAAAAGAGTATAATTCTGAGAACCAATCAGATAATTTTTAAACTTTTTCGCAACTGCGAAAGAACTACTCCGGAAAGAGCAATTACAAGTGCAATAATCTGCAAAGTTGTAAAACTTTCCTGCCCCAGGAAATAGGCAGCTACCGCTGAAACCGCGGGAATCATAGTTGTAAAAATAGCCGCTTTTGTCATTCCCAGACCCTCTATTGCCTTTGTATAGAGCACAAAAGAGAAAGATGAACAGAGTACTGCAAGTGCAATCAAGGGCTTGAGCACATCAAGCGAGAGATATTCCGGTCGCCATTGGGGTAAACCCCAAATCATAAAGGGGATACAAAACAAAGCTGCCCCAAAAAGGAATTGCCATGTAGTGATGGTAATGGCATTGTAGGTACTTGTAAGTCTTTTGCATATTGAAGAGTAACCCACCGCACCCGCAACTGCAAGCAAAAGGAAGAGTATGCCGTAATAATTCTCCGAAGAAATGGTGCCATTCCATACAAATAGCACTATTCCCAAAACGGCAGTTATTATACCGACGACATTGAGGCGAGAAAGAGATTCATTGAACAACAATCTGCCCATAATCATTGTAAAAATGGGGATTGTAGCAATTATCACTGCCGAGAGAGTAGCTGAACCGGTGATTTTCAAACCATAGGACTCCCCTATAAAGTAGATGAAGGGCTCGAAAAAGGCCAGCAGAAACATCCACTTAATATCCTTCCGCGCCACCTTCTGCAAAGTACTGGTAAGCGTGGAAAAGGCAAGCATTATGCTCCCGGAGAGCAGCATCCTTATAAAAATGAATATGAAGATCGGCACCCCCATTGCTATCAGGTCGTTGGTCCAGATAAAAGAGAAACCCCACAATATGGTGGCAATGATAATGGATATGTAAAGGGGAAGTTTACTTTTAGGCTTAGTCATCGAAAGAGAGTGGTAATGAAGATTTCAGACCTGTAAGCTGTGAATCGCGTACCACCGGAATACCATTTACCAAAGTATGCACAACTGTCGTACTAAAGCGAGTGAAAGGTGTCCAACCGCATCTGTAAGCGTTTGTGGCATCTGAAGGTTTGTCGGGGTCTACGATGGTTATATCTGCAAAATATCCCTCGCGG
The DNA here is from genome assembly GCA_002305275.1 of Bacteroidales bacterium UBA1392. Lineage (GTDB taxonomy): Bacteria > Bacteroidota > Bacteroidia > Bacteroidales > UBA932 > Cacconaster. The sequence continues at coordinate 1,205 of DBQO01000009.1, forward strand.
AGATATCCTCTGCGGGCGAGCTTAAAGCAATCTGCCGGAGAATGGCACATAAGTCGCACAACGTCAGTGAGTGAAAAATAACCCTGACGCGCAAGTTCCAGCATGGCACGCAGCGAATGTTGAATCAGCGGAATACCTGAGGGCGACTGTAAATATGGAGCCTTTTTCTCCGACAATAGGTGTGGCGCATGGTCAGTTGCCACTACGGAGATTACCCCTTCACGCACTGCTTGACGAAGCGCCTCGCGGTCGGAAGCGCTCTTTATGGCGGGATTACACTTGATCAGAGTGCCATATTGCTCGTAGTCTTTATCAGAAAACCATAAGTGGTGTACACATACTTCACCGGTAATTCGATCGCTCTGTTTTCTTGCCTCACGAAGTAGCTCCACCTCTTCTGCGGTACTGATATGAAGTATGTGCAGACGCGAAGAGTACTTCAGCGCCAAATCGATTGCCTTGCGGGTAGAGGCCACGCAGGCCTCTCTGCTGCGTATTTCCGGATGCATCTCAATGGGTATCGCATCGCCAAAGCGTTCGCGGGCAGCAGCGGTATTTGAGAGTATTATGGACTCCTCTTCGCAGTGAGTTGCAATCAACAGATGAGCTTGCGAGAAGATGGAATCCAAAGTTTTGGGGTTGTCTACCAACATATTTCCGGTGGAAGAACCCATAAAGACTTTGATCCCGCAGACATTATGCGGATCGGTCGCGAGAAGCTCGGCAAGATTGTCGTTCGAAGCACCTATATAAAATGAATAATTGGCAAGTGAGTCCTGCGCTGCCTTCGCGAACTTGCTCGCAAGTAGCTCCTGAGAGCAAGTGGGCGGATTATTGTTGGGCATATCCATATAGGATGTAACACCACCCAGCACCGCTGCAGCACTTTCGGTAGCGATGCTACCCTTATGTTCAGCTCCCGGCTCGCGAAAATGTACCTGGTCATCTATAACTCCCGGAAGGATGAGCATTCCGGTAGCATCGATTATCTCACCGGCATTTTCCCGCAAGCGCGAAAATGCTGTCGGATCATCCGTGATCGCACTGATGATGCCATTTTCAACAAAGAGGCTACCCGTAAAAGAGAGCCCCTCGTTGATGATTATGCCATTTTCAATAAAAATGCTCATTGATATAGTTGTATTTTATGCCTTTGGCGCCGGTTTAATCTTGCGGAATCTCAGTTTGAGCACCCCCCAGAAGGCTTCGCCGAAAATACCGCTACTCATTTTCGAGGTACCTTCAGTACGGTCTACGAAAATAATTGGAACTTCGACGATCTTGAATCCGAGTTTGTAGGTATTGTATTTCATTTCAATCTGAAATCCGTAACCTCTCATCCTTATATTTGAAAAATCTATCGTCTCAAGTACCTTGCGGCGGTAACACTTAAAACCTGCCGTGGTGTCATAGACCTTCATTCTAAGTACTGTACGAACATAAGTGGATGCATAATAGGACATAATTACCCTACCGATCGGCCAGTTTACTACGCTGATGCCATTACAGTAACGTGAACCTATGGCCAGGTCGGCGCCATCCTCGTGACAGGCCCTATAAAGACGCGGCAGGTCTTTGGGTGGGTGTGAAAAATCTGCATCCATTTCGAAAACATAATCATATTTATGTTCGATAGCCCATTTGAAGCCGGTGATATAAGCTGTACCGAGTCCCTGTTTGCCTGCCCTCTCGATAATAAAAAGGGAATCAGGTAACTCACTTTGTAGAGATTTGACAATAGTCGCCGTGCCGTCGGGCGAGCCGTCATCGATGACCAGTATATGGAAATCTACTTCCTGCTCCCTGATTGCACGGATAATCTTCTCTATATTCTCCTTTTCGTTGTAGGTGGGAATAATGATAACCTGTCGAGTCATAATCTCTAGAATATTAAGTTTATCTTGTAAAGATAGTAAAAAATCACATTCCTCTCAAAGAAAGGCCAATTCTCTGACGTTCTAAATCCACATTTACCACTTTAGCGTGGAGATGCTGATGCAGTTTTAGAACTTGAGAGGGATCTTCCACACGCTTTTCGCTTATCTGTGATACATGGATAAGACCGTTTTGCTTGATACCTATATCCACAAAAGCACCGAAATTTGTGATATTTGTTACGATACATGGCAGGATCATACCTACCTTTACATCCTCTATGGAGCGAATGTCTGGGGAGAACTCAAACACCTTGATAATCGAACGGGGATCACGGCCGGGCTTGGCCAATTCCTTTTTAATATCATTAAGCGTATGCTCTCCCACATCATCGGAGAGATATTTTGAAATATCAATAGAAGAGGATAACTGCCCATTGGAAATAAGATCGGTGAGCGATACACCCAAGTCTGAAGCCATCTGCTCCACGAGAGCATACCGTTCGGGATGAACAGCCGAATTATCGAGCGGATTATCACCATTGGGTATTCTCATAAAACCTGCACATTGCTCAAATGCCTTTTCGCCGAGCCTTCGTACCTTGAGCAGCTCTTGGCGACTGCCGAATGCGCCATTTTCATCGCGATACTCTATAATATTGGCCGCTAAAACCGTACCTATGCCTGAAACATAACGCAGCAGGTGCTTGCTCGCCGTATTAAGATTTACTCCTACATTATTGACACAGCTCTCCACCACCGTATCCAGGCGCTCCTTCAGTAAAGTCTGGTTGACATCATGCTGGTACTGACCCACCCCGATGGACTTGGGGTCAATTTTTACCAATTCGGCCAGAGGGTCCATAAGGCGACGGCCTATGGAAACAGCTCCTCTAACCGTAACATCGTAATCCGGAAACTCCTCTCTCGCGATCTGGGATGCCGAATAAACAGAAGCTCCATCTTCACTTACAGAATAGACTCTCACTCCCTGGGGAAGAGGAATTTTCTTGATAAAAGCCTCTGTCTCACGACCGGCAGTACCATTTCCAATGGCAATAACCTCTATCTTGTAGGCCTCTACCAGATGGGAAATCTTCTTTATCGAAGCTATCTTTTCATTTTGTGGAGGATGGGGAAATATGGTATCATTATGCAACAATGCCCCTTGTGCATCAAGGCAAACCACCTTACAGCCGGTTCTAAAGCCCGGATCAATAGCAAGGGTGCGCTTCTCACCTACAGGCGGAGCCAGCAGCAGCTGGCGGAGGTTCTCTCCGAAAACACGGATGGAGTCGATATCAGCCTTCTCCTTAGCTGCAGAGAGGGATTCATTTTCAATCGAAGGATGAAGTAAACGCTTGTAGGAATCCTCAACAGCGGCATCCAGTAATTGGCGAACTGCGGCTGAAGGTTTACGTTTACCCTGATAAACACGTCTGGAGATTCTTTCAATGGCATAATCACTCTGCACCTCCACCCTGACTCCCACTATCTCCTCGGAAGAAGCTCTCAGAATTGCGAGCAGGCGGTGTGAGGGAATCCTGTCCAGACGCTCCGAAGAATCGAAGTAATTGCGATATTTGGAGGCCTCCTCACTTCCCTCCTTCCCTTTGGAGACTTTAGTGACCACCCTGCCCCATTTAGAGTAGAGATCACGAAGGTCTGAGCGTACCGGTTGAGATTCACTGATCCACTCGGCTATTATATCATTTGCCCCTGCGAGAGCCTCATCCTGAGTAGTAACCTGCTCGCTGATATACTTTTTAGAGAGATTCTGCGGATCGTCACATTTAATATTATATATAGCCTCTGCAAGGGGTTCAAGCCCTTTTTCCTTAGCAATTGAGGCCCTGGTTCGTCTTTTCGGACGATATGGCAGATAGATATCCTCCAAAATTTGAGGGTCGGTGAGAGACTCTATCTCCATACGGAGCGAGTCAGTCAGTTTTCCCTGTTCTTCGATACTATTGAGGATTGCTTGTTTGCGTTTTTCGAGCTCCTCGAAACGGAGATACCAGTATCGTACCTCGGAAACCTGAGTCTCATCCAGAGCGCCCGTGCGTTCTTTACGGTATCGGCTTATAAACGGAATTGTTGCACCCTCCTCAAAGAGCGAGATGCAGTTCTCGATCTGCCATACCTTGACATTCATTACCTCTGCAATATGGTCGAGATAGAGTTTAGTCATGGGAAACCTGTTGTAATTGTTCTCTGTAGGAAGAGAATATTTTGGACTTGGAGACAAATCCCAAGTACTTATTGTTTTTGTCAACCACCGGGAGATTCCAGGCTTGGGTCGTTTCAAATTTATTCATTACACTCTCCATCTTCTCATCGTCACAGACATGGGCGGGGGCATTTTTCATAATATCCTTTATCTTAATGCTCTCATATAGACTGCGGTCGAACATAGTAGTCCTCACGTCATCCAGAAAGACTATCCCCTGAAACTGGTTGGAATCATCCACGACAGGGAAAATATTACGGCAGGAAGTGGCAATCACTTTGACCAGATCTCCCAGGTTGCCATCAATGCTGATTGTCGAAAAATCCGTCTCGATAAGATCCGAGGTTTTAAGCAATATTAGAACCGCCTTGTCACTATCATGGGTAATCAAATCGCCCTGTTGGGCAATACGCTTTGTATAGATGGAATATTGCTCTACCAAACGAATTGTGGCAAACGAGATGGCGGAGGTAAGGATAAGAGGTATCAGAAGATCATATCCACCGGTGATCTCTGCAATGAGAAATATGGCAGTCATAGGTGCCTGCATCACACCAGCCATCAGTCCGCCCATCCCTACCAGTACAAAATTAGCCTCTGGAATAACATGTATTCCGGTAATATTAATGAAACGCGCAACAACAAAGCCTGCAAGAGCTCCGGTAAAGAGAGTTGGACCGAAAGTACCGCCAACTCCGCCTCCCGCATTTGTAAAAGCTGTAGCGTATACTTTAACCAGCAGAATTGCCGTAAAAAAGAGAAGTACAGACCATTTATTGGCCAAAACACGCTCGCCAATTATCCCTCCTGCCATCTCGATAGGATTATTGTTGAGCATAAGCGTAAGGGAATTGTAACCTTCTCCATAAAGCGGCGGGAAAAGGAAGACTAAAACACCCATTGCTGTTGCTCCTATAATCCAGCGATTTATAGGCTTACGTACCCGTCTCATTTTGTCCTCAACCCTCAGGGTGGTCCTTATGAAGTAGAGTGAGATTATACCGCAAAAAATTCCCAGAACGAAATAATAGGGTAAATTACCCATTGAGAAGGTCTCGATGGTATTGGAAATAGCTACTGCGTCACCCAGAAAAAGATATGAAACCACCGTGGCCGTAACTGAAGAAATCAGCAGCGGCAAGATGGAAGACATGGAAATATTGAAAAGCAATATCTCCAGAGTAAAGAGTACACCGGCCAGCGGAGCCTTAAAAATACCCGCTACAGCACCAGCAGCCCCACATCCTATCAGGATAGTCATATTCTTGTATGACATCCCCATACTCCTTCCGACATTGGAGCCTATCGCCGCACCTGTATAAACTATAGGTGCCTCGGCACCTACCGAACCACCAAAACCGATTGTTACGGAACTGGCCACTATCGAAGTCCAGGTGTTATGAGGTTTTATTCGCGATTCGTTTCGTGAAATGGAGAGCAAAACCTTGGTAACTCCATGGCTTATATCACTCTTGACAAAATATCTTACAAAAAGGAATGAAAGCAACATTCCTATACCCGGATAGATGAGATATAAATACCCGTCAGAGGGTTTATCGAACCAGAATGTCAGGCCATGATGAATCAATTTTATCAGGGTCTTGAGCAAAACTGCCGCAAAACCACAACCCAGGCCCACAACAAAGGAGAGCAACACCAATTGTGTACGCTCGGAGATGGAGGAAAAGCCTCTTCTTATTCCGGCAAATATTTTCACTCTTTTTTAATCAAAAAGAGCAACCTTTCGGGCCACTCTCTATATGTTAGCTATTAGCCGTTAGCTATTGGCCTTTGGCTTTTTGCTTTTGCTTATTCAAAAAATCCTAATTGATAAATCCCATATTGCCAACCACACCTAAATTCGAACTCCCTACACCCTACACCCAAAACTCAACTCTCACCACTACACACCACAGACTCAAAACTCAAAACTCCCTTACGCCACTCAACCCGCAACCCGAAACCCGCAACTACTCTTCATTTTCATCCGAGCCCTGAGCGTCTGCGAAGTCTTCGTCACTCGCAGGGAATCCGTCATCTCCGGAATCGTCGTCGTCATCATCATTTTCGTCCTTGAAAATGCCATTCTGCACATCATCGTAATCATCAACCCTCACCTTTATCTTCACAAGATAGATGGCATCGGGAATTTCCACAGAAACTGCATGGAAAAAAGTACCGTCAGGTTTAACAACCTTGAATATGTCACCCATATAATCCGCATATCCGTGAGGATATTTCTCCTTAAATGCTTCCATAAGTTCGGTAGACATATTTTCATAGCTGATAACAGCTCTTCTTTTGTTTGTGCCTATCATAAAGTGATTAGAATAATATACATGGTGCAATAATAGGAGATTTTTTTCAAATACAAATCTAAATTGGACTATTTCTTGAAAAAAAATGATTTTTGTTGCTGTTTTTTTCTTGGATTGCGTTCTACAAAGAGCGGTTTGCCGTTTTTGGGGTCGATTCCGGTATAAAACATTACCGAAGAACGGGTCATCGGAGTTGGTGTAAAATCCTGAACCTGCTCCATAAAAAGATTCTTCAGGTGTGGATTTCGCGAAAGAGTCTCCATGTCTTCCATTCTACACCCGGGATGACCGGATATGAAATAAGGGACTAACTGATATCTGAGTCCTTTGCGGTGGCAGATCTCTTCAAACTCCACTCTAAGTCTTTCGAAAAGTTTGAAAGAGGGCTTACCCATTACCTTTAGCACATGGTCACAAGTGTGCTCCGGGGCTACCTTTAAGCGACCTGAGGTATGTTTTGCAATCAATTGCTCAAGATAGGGTTTTGAGGTGGAGTCCAGATAGCCATCTTTATCAAGGAATAGATCATACCGGATACCACTTCCGATATAGGCGTTTTTGATGCCGGGTATTTTTAGAACCTTGTTGTAAAGCGATAACAACTCTGCGTGCGAAGTATCCATATTTTCGCAACGCGAAGGGAAGAGACAGGAGTGCCTTCGACACACGGCACATAGTGAACGATCTCTACCTCTCATTCTATACATATTGGCCGTAGGAGCACCCAAGTCACTGATATTGCCCTTGAAATCGGACATTGTGGCGAGTTCCTCTACCTCGGCAAGGATGGATTCCGGAGTTCTGGACTGTATGAATTTTCCTTGGTGAGCTGCTAAAGTACAGAAATTGCATCCTCCAAAACAGCCTCGGTGGGTGGTCACCGAATGTTTAATCATCTCATAGGCAGGAATATGCTTATCGCGGTACCTCGGATGTGGCTTTCTTGTAAAGGGGAGTGCATAGATTGAGTCCATTTCCTGCTCCGTAGCAGGCGGATAAGGAGGATTTATGCATACATAACGCTCCCCGCACCTCTCCACCATCATCTCGGCTTCCATAAGGTTGGCCTGATCCTCAATAATATTGAAGTTGGCAGCGAACTCTCGTTTGTCTGCCTTGCATTGCTCGAATGAAGCGAGAGTGATATGCTCCACAGAGGGCTTACTGTCACATAGATATCCCACCTGCGGAATGGATTGCAGTGATTTGAGAGGTACGCCGCCGGCAAGAGCGTCCGCTATGGCACGAATGGGCCTCTCCCCCATTCCATAAACCAGCAGGTCTGCTCCACTTTCAACGAGAATGGAGGGTTTGAGGGCATCCTGCCAATAATCATAGTGTGTTAAGCGGCGCAGAGATGCCTCAATGCCACCAATCACAACCGGTACCTGCGGAAAGAGTTCCTTGAGGATTTTGGTATATACCGTTACGGCATAATCGGGCCTGAAAGAGGCTTTTCCTCCGGGAGTATAGGCGTCATTGCTGCGCAGGCGCTTTGCAGCCGTATAGTGATTGATCATAGAATCCATTGCTCCGGAGGTGACTCCGAAAAAGAGTTTCGGCTCCCCCAGCTTTCTAAAATCCCTAAGATCATCCCTCCAATTTGGCTGTGGCACCACCGCCACACGGTAGCCCGCATCCTCCAGCACTCTAGCAATGACGGCAGTACCGAAGGCCGGGTGATCTATAAATGCATCTCCGGAAAAAAGAATGATATCTGGAGCATCCCAGCCAAGGGCTTCTATCTCTTTCTTTGTAGTGGGAATCATCACATCCTTTCAGGCAGCGAGATACCGAGAATCGCCATCGACTTGACTAAAACCTGCGCAATTATGGAGATCAGATAGAGACGTTGAGCGCGCATCTCCTTATCTTCTTCCCTCAATATCGAGGTATCGTGATAGTACTGATTGAACTCCTTTGCCAGATCATAGGCATAGTTTGCTATGATTGCAGGAGAATGAGCATCTCCCCCCTCTCTGATCTTGTCGGGATAGGTGCTTAGCAGCTGAATTATCGCCTCTTCCTTGGGAAGCAGCAAGGCCCCCGTCATGGAAGGAGTTATATCCTGTTCCGAAGCTTTCCTGAGTATTGACTTGATACGGGCATGAGTATACTGAATAAAGGGGCCGGTATTGCCATTGAAATCAATAGACTCTTTCGGATCAAAGAGCATCGTCTTTTTAGGATCCACCTTTATTATGAAATATTTCAGCGCTCCAAGACTGATCATCTTGAAAAGAGCATCCTGCTCTTCATCGCTCATATTATCGATTTTACCGAGTTCGAGAGAGGTCTCTTTAGCCGTATTGTACATATTTTCGAGCAGGTCGTCAGCATCTACCACCGTGCCCTCACGGGATTTCATTTTACCTTCAGGGAGTTCCACCATGCCGTAAGAGAGATGGTAGATGGAGTCAGCCCAATCAAACCCTAACTTTTTTAGAATCAGCTTGAGTACCTGAAAATGATAATTCTGCTCGTTTCCAACCACATAGATGTGTTCATCAAAGCCATATTCGTCATATCTCTGATGAGCGGTGCCAAGATCCTGTGTCATGTAGACCGAGGTACCGTCACTTCTGAGAAGCAGTTTCCTGTCAAGTCCATCTTCAGTAAGATCGCACCAGACCGAACCATCGGCATCTCTTTCAAAAATGCCCCTTTCCACTCCCTCCAGAACTAGGGATTTACCGAGAAGATAGGTCTGGGATTCATAATAGGTCTTATTGAATTCTATTCCGAGATTACGATAGGTAACATCGAAGCCATCATAGACCCATCCATTCATTCTCTCCCAAAGCTCCACCACCTCTTTTTCTCCGCTTTCCCATTTCAGGAGCATATCCTGGGCCTCTTTAAGCAGGGTAGCCTTTTTTTCAGCCTCCTCTTTTTCCATGCCCTCACGTTCCATTATCTCCTTCACTTCAGCGGTAAGCATTTCGTTGAATTTCACATAATAGTCACCCACAAGATGGTCACCTTTAAGTCCTGTAGAGGCAGGAGTGGCTCCATTGCCCTCTTTAAGCCATGCGAGCATCGATTTGCAAATATGGATTCCTCTGTCATTGACGAGATTGACTTTTACAACATCGTGTCCGTTTGCTGCCAGGAGTTGTGAAACGGACCATCCGAGGAGATTATTGCGAATATGTCCCAGATGGAGCGGTTTATTGGTGTTGGGTGAAGAAAATTCCACCATAACTCTCTTTCCCGTGGGTGGCAACAGGCCGAAATCTTCATTTTCACCGATAGATTGGAGCACTCTCACCCAGAAAGCGGGAGCAAGTTTAATATTGAGAAAACCCTTTATGACATTGAAAGAGTCCACATCGGGGCAGTTTTTCTCAAGATATGCTCCTATCTCCCGTGCAGTAGCCTCGGGCGACTTTTTGCTGATCTTGAGAAGAGGAAATACGACTAGGGTATAGTCGCCTTCAAACTCTTTTCTAGTTGCCTGTACCTGTATCTCAGTTTGGGGGAGCTCAATACCATATAGTCTCTTGAGTCCCCCCTTTATCGCTTCTTGTAAAAAATCTGTCGGATTCATTTCTTTTTTTGGTTACTTGACTTTCTTTTCCTTTTTATTTGCAGCAAAATAGATATTCATCTGCTTTTTTGCCTTTGGTGCCAGCATTAATAGAGTAAACATAGTCGGGAATGCCATCAAGGCGTAAGCCGTATCAATCAGGCTGACAGCCGCCTTGAGCGGAATCATTGCCGAAACAATCAGCATCAGGAGGAAGAAAATATTGTAATATTTTGCATTTTTTGCACCGAAAAGAAATCCGGTACATTTTTGTCCATAATAAGAATAAGAGAACATCGTGCTGAATGCAAACATCAAGACCATAATAAAGAGCAGATAACCGCCTACAACTGGAATCGAGGCATTGAATGCATTTATGGCAAACTTGAGACCCTCCATGGAACTCATTCCCGATCCGGCAGGCATTATGGAGGGATCAATCCTTACACCTATAAGGACGGCTATTGCTGTGAGTGTGCATACCAAACCGGAATCAATCGAGGGGCCTATCATTGCAACTAAACCTTCACGCACGGGTTCGTTATTTTTTGAGGCCCCATGCATCATGGAGGCAGTACCGACTCCGGCCTCGTTGACAAGTGCAGCACGACGCACACCTGTCAGGGCTATCATTATTATAGATCCTATACCCCCTCCAAGGGCTCCCCTGGGAGTGAATGCTCCCGCGATAATATCTTTGAAAACTCCCGGCACATGACCTACATGTTTTATCATAATAAAGAGTACAAGAATAAAATAGAGCCCTACCATCAGGGGAACCAGTTTGGTTGAAACCTTTGAAATTCTCTTAATGCCACCTATGATGACTCCGGCAACAATTGCCGTTATAATTACGCCGATAATGAATCTAAGCAAAAGTGTGTTCTGTTCAGGAGCAAAAAACAGCGAGGTAACAGACTCTGTCAGCTGGTTGGATTGCATTATACAAAGCGTACCTATCAGACCGAATATCGAGAAAAAGACTGCAAGTGGTTTCCATTTACGACCCAAGCCCGTCATAATCATATACATGGTGCCACCCTGAGTTTCACCTTCCGAATCCTTACCTTTGTACATCACGGCTATGGTACCCTCAAAAAATTTAGTTGCCATGCCGGCAATGGCACTGATCCACATCCAGAATATGGCTCCCGGACCTCCTACGGAGATGGCTATGGCTACACCGGCAATATTGCCCATACCTACTGTTGCAGCTATGGCGCTGGAGAGTGCCTCGAAGGAACTGATCTGCCCTTCAGCCTTGTCATCCTTGACCCTAAGAGCCTGAATGGCCCTTCCATACCTACGTAGCGGTGTAAATCCTGAATAGAATAGAAAGAATAATCCGCCTCCTATGAGGAGAAAAAAGAGAGGATATCCACAAATAAAATCGCTAACGACAGTTATGCCGTTACCAAGCGCATTCCAGAAATTGCTCATACCTTCGACAAAATGCTATTTGAGTCCTCTATTTTTCAACAACGGCTCAATCCTGGGCTCTCTGCCACGGAAATTAACATACAACTTCATTGCCTCGTCAACACCCGGACCTTCCAGGATCTCCTTACGGTATTTGAGCGCAACTTCAGGATTAAATATATCTCCGGTCTCTACAAATGCCTGGTATGCATCACAATCCAGAACCTCAGCCCAAATATAGCTGTAATAACCGGCAGTATAACCACCGCCAAATGTATGGTTGAAATAGGGAGAGCGGTATCTTGAAGGGATTTGAGACAGAAGTCCTCTCTCTCCGAGAACCTTATTTTCGAAAGGTATCGGCTCTATATCCTCAGGAATGCTCTTTAGCACGTGATAATCCATATCGAGAAATGAAGCTGCCAGATATTCCACAGTAGCGAAACCCTGGCCATACTTACCCGCCTTATCAAGCTTTTCGATAAGTTCCGCGGGAATAATCTCACCTGTCTCATAGTGCTTTGCATACTCTTTAAGTAGCTCAGGCTCGAACACCCAATGTTCCATTATCTGTGAAGGAAGCTCCACAAAGTCTCGTGTCATACGACCCAGAGGCTTATACCTCACATCAGATAGTAGTGATGCCAGAGCGTGGCCGAACTCATGGAAAAAGGTATTGGTCTCATCGGTACTCAGAAGAGCCGGTTTGTCACCTGAAGGGCGTGTAAAATTGCCTACTATAGTCACAAGGGGAAGCACTCTCTTACCATCCTCGTAGTATTGCGAGCGGAAGCCGCCACACCAGGCACCACCACGTTTCTCGCCCGGACGGGAGAACATATCCATGAATAAAATACCCAAAGTGGTGCCGTCAGCCTCTTTGCACTCGTATGCTATCGCCTCGGCATGAGGTAGAGGTACATTATCAAGTTGCTCGAAAGTGATGCCGAAAAGTTTATTTGCTAAAAGGAAAATACCGTCACGTACATTTTCGAGTTTGAAATAGGGGCGTAACTCCTCATCGGAAATATTGTATTTGCTCTGCATGGATTTTTCAAAATAGTATCTCCAGTCGGCCGCTACTACCTCTTTAATTCCATCTTTTGCTGCAAGAGCCTCAATATCTGCAAGCTCCGCTTTAGCCACAGCGATTGCCGGAGTCCAGAGTTGGTTTAAGAGAGCATATACGGCATCGGCATTCTTGGCCATCCTATCTTCCAGAACATAAGCGGCAAAATCCTCATATCCGAGAAGATTTGCCTTTTGCAGACGCAGTCTGATAAGGTTTTTAATAACCTCATTGTTGTCATACTCGTTCCCGTTGTTGCAGCGATTGAGGTATGCATCCAGCATTTTGATTCTCAGTTCACGATTGTCGGCAGATTGCAGGAAGGGCATGACACTGGGGTTATCAAGCCCGAAGATCCAACCCTCTTTGCCTGCTTGTTGTGCACGGGCAGCAGCAGTGGCAATTTGAGCCTCGGAAAGTCCTGAGAGGTCTTTTTCATCTTCGACAAGAAGTGTCCATTCCGTCTCTTTAAGAAGATTTTGACCGAAAGCGAGCTGATTGGCTGCTATTTCGGTATTAATCTTTTTGAGTTCTTCCTTTTTGTCCGGGGGCAAATTGGCTCCGCTGCGGGCAAAACCCTTATATGTCTCAGTCAGAAGACGCATCTGATCAGGCTCCAGACCGAGACTGTCTCTATTGTCATATACCTCTTTTATCCGTGCAAATAGCGCCTCGTTGAGAAGGATATTATCGTAATGCGCACTCGTCAGAGGGGAAAGTTCTCTTGCAATCGCCTTAATCTCATCATTGGATTTGACGCCTGAAGCACTACCAAATACGGCTGAGACTCTGCTGAGCAGTTCACCGGAATAACTATATGCAGCTATGGTATTTTCAAAGGTTGCAGGCTCGGGATTGGATGCGATTGCATCGATCTCTGCGGAGTGTACCTCCATTGCCTTGATATATGCCGGCAAATAGTGTTCGGGTAGTACCTGCTCAAAAGGAGGTATCTCAAAGGGAGCCTTCCACTCTCCAAGTAGCGGATTGGTTTCTGTACAGGCAGTCATCATAACTACTGCTAAAAGGGGTAATATAAGTTTTCTCATTGTATAGATATTATTTTGCTTTTTTGAATCTGTTATCCGAGGTAGCTCTTCAGGAGTTTACTTCTTGCACTATGGCGGAGCCTCCTTATAGCTTTTTCTTTTATCTGGCGCACTCTCTCACGCGTAAGTCCGAAGTGCTCGCCTATTTCCTCCAAAGTCATCTCCTGGCATCCTATGCCGAAGAAGTATTTGACAATATCACGCTCCCTCTCAGTAAGTGTAGAGAGGGCTCTTTCAATCTCTTTGTTGAGAGATTCATTAACAAGGCCGCGATCGGCATTAGGGGAGTCGTTATTAATGAGTACGTCAAGCAGACTGTTGTCCTCACCATCAACAAAAGGGGCATCCACGGAGACGTGGCGGCCCGATACCCTGAGGGTGTCTGCGATTTTCTCTCTGGGAATGTCGAGAATTTCGGAAAGTTCGTCAGGGGAAGGCATGCGCTCGTGCTCCTGTTCAAATTTGGAGAGAGCTTTATTGATCTTGTTGAGCGAACCCACCTGGTTGAGCGGCAAGCGTACAATCCTGGACTGCTCCGCCAGCGCTTGCAGGATGGATTGTCTTATCCACCATACTGCGTATGAAATGAATTTAAAGCCGCGAGTCTCATCAAACTTTTCCGCAGCCTTTATCAAACCAAGGTTCCCCTCATTTATGAGGTCGGGAAGACTGATTCCCTGATTTTGATACTGTTTGGCTACCGAAACTACAAACCTTAAATTAGCTTTGGTGAGCTTTTCAAGTGCTTCCGGGTCGCCTTTTCTTATTCTTTGGGCTAGTTCCACCTCTTCCTCGACGGTAATAAGCTCTTCCCTGCCTATCTCCTGCAGGTATTTATCGAGCGAAGCACTTTCGCGGTTGGTTATTGATTTGGTAATCTTGAGTTGTCTCATTCAGAAATTATAATAAAGATTTTAGTAATAATAGTTTGGAACAAAAAGATACACCTGCGGCAATTCAATTCCCGCACGTGTATATTGTACGAATATATTCGGAAAAAGTTACAAAATAAATGCAACTTTTACAAAGAAACGATCAATTCAATCTGTTTTCCACCTCTTTGGATGGTAATCGCTGCCTGTTCACCTGGACGCAGACGATTCATCTGTTCCTGTACCGCAGCCCCGTTTTTAACTTTATTAAGATTTATCTCGGTTATGATGTCACCGACTCTGATGCCTCCCTTGTCGGCAGCACTGTTTGGCTGCACCTCTGCTACATAGACCCCCTCCATACTCTCGAGACTAAACTGGCGTGCCATACCTTCCGTGATATCTGTCATAGAGATGCCGAGCATTGCACGACGTACCTCTCCGTACCTTATCAAGTCATCGGTAATCTTTTTCACAATATTGACAGGTACTGCAAACGAGTATCCTGCATAAGAACCGGTAAGAGAAATTATGGAAGTATTTATACCTACAAGTTCCCCCATGGTATTGATAAGTGCTCCACCGCTATTACCGGGATTTACCGCTGCATCTGTCTGAATAAATGACTCGACACGATACTGGCCGTCATAATTGGGAAGAGAACGACCTTTGGCACTGACAATACCGGCTGTAATGGTAGAGCGTAAATCGTATGGGCTGCCAATGGCAAGCACCCACTCCCCAAGCCTCAAATTATCCGAGTCTCCAAGGACAATGGAGGGAAGAGAGTCCTCATCAATCTTTAGCAGGGCCAGATCGGTAGCAGGGTCAGTTCCGACCAGCCTCGCGGGATAGGACTTGTTGTTTTCAAGAGTCACCTCTATCTGATCCGCACCGTCTATTACATGGTTGTTGGTCACTATATAACCATCCTCACGGATAATGACTCCCGAGCCCATGCCCACCTGATCTTTTGGGGTGGCAAAGCCGAATATCAGATCCATTATGGAAGAGGGCATCTTCGCTGCCCTTTTGACAACTTTGACATAAACAACAGTATGGACTGCCGTTTCGGCAGCATCCGAAAAGTCTCCCATATTGGTAGAAATAACCGTCCGGTTTGCAGATCCGGGGGCCGACGTAAAAATGGATGATCGCTTGCCATCAGCCTCTGAAGCTGCTGCAGCAAGCTTTGTTTCCACGACCTTGTCCGCCACAAGCCAGGAAATAGTAAGTGAAAGAAGTAGGGTAATCACTAAAAAAAGGGTATTTCGTTTCATAAGTTCTAATTTATTCGCAGGATATATAAAATAAACCAAAATATATGCCAAAAAATTATTACATTTGTGGGTCACAAACTATATTTGGCAGTTAGAGATAAAAATATATAAAATTACGAAATATGAGATTTTCAGTATCAAGTTCAGAACTTTTGCACGGCCTGGTATCTGTATCAAGGGTAATCGCAAACAAACCTTCTTCCAGCATTCTGGAGAATTTTCTTTTTGATTTAAAAGACAATGCTCTTACCGTGACTGCTTCCGATGGTGAAACCACCCTTAAGACGGTCATAGGCATAGAGTATGTACAACAAGAGGGAGCATTTGCGGTCCCCGCAAGAAGATTAACCGACTATCTTAAGGAGTTTCCCGACCAGCCGCTTACATTCTATGGACACGACAATACAATGGAGATTACCTGGATAAACGGTGAGTCCAAGATACCCTGTTTTAATGCAGATGACTATCCTCAACTCCCCGCCCTGGGTGAGACACACGACACTCTGGAAATCCCGGCGGAAACTCTGCTGAATGGTATCAATAACACAATATACGCTACTGCAGAGGAAGAATTGCGCCCTGTTATGAACGGTATCTTCTTTGACCTTACCCCCGAAAGCTCGGCCATGGTGGCATCGGACGCACATAAACTCATCTGCTTTGAGTTTAAGGATGCGAATGTTGCACAGCAGTGCTCTTTCATTCTGCACAAAAAACCGGCAGCAATCCTAAGAAGCATCCTGCCGAAGGTAGAAGAGAAGATTTCCATCGTTTTTGACTCAAAAAATGCCTATTTCAACTTCGGTACCAACATGCTGGTATGCCGTCTGATCGAAGGCAAATACCCCCAATATCGCAGTGTAATTCCCAAGAATGACAATAAGCTCACCATTGGCAGGACAGATTTACTAAACTCCGTAAGACGCATTGCGGTATGCTCCGCACAAGCTTCTAACCAGATTAAGCTCAAACTATCGCTCAACGAATTAGTTGTGTCGGCACAAGACCTGAGTTTTTCCACATCAGCTTATGAGCGCCTTTCCTGCAATTACGAAGGTGACGAGATGGAAATAGGATTTAAGGCACAGTTCCTGATTGAAATCCTTACCAATCTCCCCTACACCAACGTATGTATGGAGCTTGCAGATCCATTTAAGGCCGTACTGATAGTGTCGGCTGATGAGACAGATCCCGATGAGGAGCTCCGTGCACTGCTGATGCCTGTGATGATCAACGTATAGAACTATGGTACTGGATCTTAAGAGGCCCATCCTAGTATTTGACATTGAGACCACCGGACTTAGCGTTGCTGAAGACAGGATTGTAGAAATCAGCGTCATAAAACTCTTTCCCGACGGTTCCCGCGAACATAAGACCCGCAGAATCAACCCTGAGATACCCATTCCGGAAGAGTCTCGCATGATTCATGGTATCAGTGACGAAGATGTCAAGGATTGCCCCACGTTCAAGCAAATAGCAAAATCGTTGGCCGACTGGATGAGCGGCTCCGACATAGCCGGCTTTAATTCCCTCAAATTTGATATTCCTATACTGGCTGAGGAATTTCTAAGAGCAGGTGTCGAGTTTGACTTCAGGCAGATCGAGATGATAGATGTGCAAAACATTTTCCACAAGATGGAGCCACGAACCCTGGTTGCCGCTTATCGCTTCTACTGTAACAAAGAACTTGATAATGCGCACTCCGCCGAGGGAGATGCCATTGCTACCCTCGAAGTACTTGAGGCTCAGGTCGAAAGATATCATGAACTCCAAAATAACGTAAAGTTTCTCGCCTCGTTCTCCGAAAGGGGTAAAATGGTAGATTTTGCAGGGAGAATTGCACGGGACTCTTCCGCTGAGCCGATATTCAATTTCGGTAAACACAAAGGTAAAAGAGTAGTCGACGTATTCAAAAGTGAACCCAGTTATTATGACTGGATGATGAAAGGCGAATTTACCCGCGATACAAAGCAGGTGATTACCGACATCTGGATGAAACACAAGGAGGGTGAACTCAAGGATCTCTTCAATTCAAGATGAATCTCATAGTTTTTCCTTACGATTGCGACAATTATTACTTTCGCCCTGATACCACAATGGTGCATGAGGCGAGGGATTTTTATTGTCCCGATATCATCACTGTTCTGGAAGCGGCTCCATGCATTTGCATAAGGATATGTAAATCAGGCAAAGCTATTTCCGAGAGATTTGCCGGGCGTTATTATGATGCGGTCGGCTTCGGAGTCACTCTTTATGCCGGCAATATTCTGGCTGAGGGAGGGCTTTTTGCCTTAACCCGAAGCACGTCATTTGATGCTACTACCGTCATCCCAATACCTCTAAAACCTGCTGAAAGTCTACAAGAACTCTGTCCGGATATTACAAAGGATTATATAGGCATAAAGATGGCGGAAATATCTCGCAACACCTTGCTAAGAATTGGAGATATGCTGATCTTCGAACTTGCACCCAGGAGTATTGTGGATAAGAGCCTCCCTTTCACTCTGGAGTGGAGAGGTCAGAGGCTTTTCAGCTTCAATATCTGCTGAGCGGCGGATTGACCGGCAAGAGCTCCGGTAGAAAAGGCCACCTGCAGATTGTAACCTCCCGTATCTCCGTCAATATCGAGTATTTCTCCCGCGAAGTAGAGATTCGGTTGTTTTTTGGAAGCCATAGTCTTGGCGATTATTTCTTTCTGAGGAATACCTCCGGCGGTGACTACTGCGCGCTCATATCCGGTATAAGATTTAATCTCGAATCTCCACTCTTTTAGCTTATCCGGAAGGTTGGAAAGGCTTAGATCCGGGTGATGATGCTGGAAAGGGTCTACGAGTGCTGCCGGCATAAGTCCGCGTAGAAGAGTACGAAATCTGTTGCGTCCCACATTGGCAGCCGTCACTCCCATCCGCTCCAAATCTCTGGAGATGCGCGCCCGCAGTTTTTCTAACGAAAGGGCCGGCTTGAGGTCCAGCACAAGTTCAACTCTCTGCCCATTCATAAGGGCCAATACTGCTCGCCTGCTCAATCTGAAACCGAGGGCTCCCTCTATGCCATTGGAGGTAAAGGTAAGATCGCCATCCTCTATTTTTATCAAATCCATATCGATAAAGAGAGAAAGTCCCACATTTTTCAGCTCTATCCCAACCAAATCAGTGTCGTATTTCCGTGGCATTAAAGCCGTAAGTGAGGGGAAAGTCTCCGTAACCGAGTGATCCAGGCTCTTTGCAAATTCATATCCGTCACCGGTAGAGCCGGTACCGGGATAAGAAAGACCTCCGGTCGCAATTATCAGTACCGGAGCAGAGTATTTCACCATATCCATACGCTCTCCGCGCAAAGAATCACTTCTGCTGCAGAGACAATGGAAAAGAGCATCACTATAAGAGACATTTAGCACATGAGAGGAACATATAATTTCAACTCCCAATTTCTCCATCCGCTCTACAAGCACTGCCGGAACATCTGCCGCACGCATGGAACGAGGAAAAACCCGCTCACCCTGCTCTACGGTGGTGGGCAAACCTATTGAGTTAAAATAATCTATAGTCGCAGCATTGCTGAAATTGAAAAATGCCGGTTTTAGAAAATTTGCCGAGGGGTGGATATGAGTGGAGAACTCCGACCAAGACTTTGTGTTGGTCAGATTGCACCTTCCCTTTCCGGTAATGAGAATCTTTTTACCGCAAATATTATTTTTCTCGAGAAGGGTGACTTTACAACCTTTTTCTGCCGCCTTGATGGCAGCCATCATACCGGCCGGCCCTCCTCCTATCACTATAACGTCACTCATATCTCCTCCTTCCCACCATATTTCATTTATTAATATTACTGAAATACTTCCATGAGGTCTCGGATCATGGTCTGCATATCACCATCAATACTTTTGTCGTAACTCCGGGAGTTGCAAAGAATGGCCGCACTCATTCCGGCATTTGTATTGCCAACCCATATAGTAGCAGTACCGGCAATATTGCCGCCGTGCCAGTGAGCACCGGGATAGTATCCGGCAAGACGTCTCCATCCAAGACCATATCTTCTAAGGTTGGTGCTCGGATCAGCATTGGGATCTATTTCGGAATTATACATCAGATCGAGAGTTTCCGGCTTCAGAATATCTGGAACACCATCTCTACCGTCAATGTGTGCCAAAACCGTCATCATCTGATTGGTAGATGCTATGATGCCTCCGCAGGCAGCTATTACCTGCATTGGATTTCCGTAACCATTCGTGCCGTCCTGGGAATAATAGACACACTCGTTAGGCCTGCGCTCATCCTGGCCACCTCCCACATGAATATCAGTAACACCCATCGGCTTGAGAACATCTTCTTTAAGGAAGGTTTCAAAAGGCTTGCCGCTCACAACCTCTACGATGCGACCAAGGAATGAGAATCCCACATTGGAATATTCATAGTTGGATCCAGGGATAAATTTTAGTGTCTGATTGTCAAGTACCCACTGAAGGAGTTCGTCGAGAGTTTTGCCGTTTCTGACACTGCTGAACATAGGATCAAGTACTTCTCTTGTCCATCCGGCTGAATGTTGGAGAAGATGCCGCACAGTAATCATATCCTCCATACCTTTGATTTTGAATTCTTTTTTGAGAATTCCATTTTCACCAAAAACCTTATCATTAAGTCCGAGTTGTCCTCTCTCGTAAAGCACCATTATGCAGAGTGTCGTAAACTGTTTGGAGATGCTCGCCAAGCGGAAAAGATGGTCGGGAGTGGTTTTTGTCCTCGAATCCGTCACGGCATAGCCATATCCGGTAGAGTAGACAACCTTCTCGCCTCTCATAACTGAAAATGAAACCCCCGGTACGGAATGTTTGTTCATAAACTGATAAAATTGTGCATCAACCGATGCATTACCGCTCTTTACATAGAGGACATAATCTTTTTTTACCTTCCCGGACTCGGAGACTACCTGCAAATCGACAATATTGGAGAAGTCATTGATGGTTTGACCACTCACCTGCTTTTGCCCTTTTATCAACACTTCCGCACCATCAGAGACATAATAAGTTGCCTTGAGTGCACTAATGTTGGAACCTTCGGGGACTGTCACCGCCAAATAACCCAGACAGGGAGTAGAATGCGCTGAAACGGACATTGAAGGATTGTCTACCGTAGAGAAGGAGACGGAATTTAGGTTTGCAGCATCCGAAAGGAGCGGTGTCGGATTGGCCGGATCACCACAGGAAACCAGAGTAAATGCTGTCACCAGCGAGAGCAGAAATAGTTTTCTAAAAGAAGTCATTATGATTTTGATTTGAGGTTAAACTTGTATTAAGAATCATTCATGGATCACGCCACTTCCGATCATTTCCCCGTCCGGTAAATACCAGACCGCAAATTGGCCCGGTGTTATACCTCTCTGGGGCTCATTAAATAATATATAGAGGGCCT
Organism: Bacteroidales bacterium UBA1392; assembly: GCA_002305275.1. GTDB lineage: Bacteria > Bacteroidota > Bacteroidia > Bacteroidales > UBA932 > Cacconaster. The sequence goes on from DBQO01000009.1 coordinate 22,253, forward strand.
CATCGCGACATATAAGGCGACCTTTCTGCAGGGGCTGTCGGTATCGGATACGGATATCACACTCTAACTCCTCTCCTATTTTTAAAGCGAGGTCGGGCCTGATCCAGTGGAGCTCTGAAGGAAGAATTTTCAGCGCACGGCGGTAGAGTCCGGGGTGCGACTCCCCCTCTCCCACATATATCGTGTTGGTATCTATATCAATGGAAAGTATGAATAAGGGCTCTTTGTGACCGCCGATATTGAGCCCTTTACGCTGCCCGATTGTGTAGAAATATGCCCCCTGGTGATGTCCGATGACCTTCCCCTGCGAAGGGGTATAGTGAAACGGACGGGAGAATTCTTCAAGAGACTCCGGTTCGTTGAGCGATTCATAGTGCTCTCGGAAGATCTCCACGACGTCACCCTCTTTAGGTTCTAGTTTTTGCTGAAGAAATAGCGGCAAATCTACCTTTCCGACAAAACAGATACCTTGCGAATCTTTCTTCTCAGCACTCGGGAGCTGCGCCTCACGCGCCAACTTCCTGACTTCGCTTTTAAGCAGATCCCCTATCGGGAAAAGTGCCCGACTAAGCTGATGCTGGTTTAATTGGCAAAGAAAGTAACTCTGATCCTTGGCAGAGTCTTTACCGGATAAAATGCGGTATATGGTATTGCCGTGGCCATCCTGAAATTCATCTTTGCGGCAATAGTGGCCGGTGGCCACAAAATCTGCCCCGAGGTCAAGTGCCGCCTTTAGAAAGGCATCGAATTTAATCTCACGGTTGCAAAGTACGTCGGGATTGGGTGTACATCCCTTTTCATATTCACTGAACATATAGTCCACAACACGTTCACGGTATATCTCGCTTAAATCGACAAAATGAAAGGGAATATTGATTTTTTTGGCCACCATTTCCGCTACATAGCGATCTTCTTCCCATTCGCAGTCACCGTGAAGAGTCCCGGTCGTATCGTGCCAATTTTGCATGAATAGGGCGAAAACATCATGGCCGGCACGCTTTAAAAGCAGCGCCGCGACACTGGAATCCACGCCTCCGGAAAGGCCTACCGCTATCTTATGGGATTTTTCCGGTATCAATGAGAGTCAAAAAGATTGTTAATTCAAAAAAAATGGCTAATTTTGTAGTTGGGTAAGTCATATACGACCAGCTCCCATTGAACTCCCCCAGGGTCGGAAGGCAGCAAGGGTAAATGGTTGTAGCGGTGCGATATATCAAGCTTACCCTTTTTTTATGCCAAATTATCAAAAATAAATGGCATTAAAGATCTAACTCCGGTGAATACCTGCACCACGCCTGCGCTGCCCACAATTATCCTCATTTCGCGACCTGCACGCATCTCATACTCCGCCATCACCTGACGACAGGCACCGCAGGGATAAGTCAGTTCGGTCAATACACCCTTATCATCCAGAGCCACTACGGCAATAGCCTCAACACTTTCTCCGGGATAACGAGCTGAAGCATAAAATAGAGCCGTACGCTCAGCGCAAAGCCCCGAAGGGTATGCGGCATTTTCCTGATTTGAACCTATTACGACTACTCCGTTGCTCATCCGCACAGCCGCTCCAACCCTAAATGAGGAATACTTTGCATAGGCACCCTCCGCTGCGCTGATAGCACTTTCCAGGAGTTCTCTATCTTCAAAGGGCATCTTTACAGCGGATGAATATTCCAGATAATTTATATGCAATTGTCGTTCTGTCATACCCGATTTTCTACTTTATTCTGCGAATTTATGACATTTTTTAGTTTTGGCCAAATGTACTACCTTTGTTGGGTTGAACCTAGATGAAACGCGTAATATGTATATTGGTCATCGCTGTTTCGCAGCTGCTCGCGGGGCAATCCCCCCGACTGAGCCGCAGCGAATATATCGCACGTTACAGTGAGCTTGCAATTAAAGAAATGGCCATTTCCGGCATTCCGGCCAGCATCACTCTGGCCCAAGCCTGTTTGGAGTCTGGCAACGGCAATTCTTATCTGGCAAAAGAGGCGAACAACCATTTTGGAATCAAGTGCCACGGCTGGAAGGGGGAGACTATTAAACATAGTGACGACGCCCCAAACGAGTGTTTCAGAAAATACAACCATGCCGAGGAATCTTTTCGTGACCACTCCGACTTTCTAAGATATTGGGACCGGTATGCATTTCTATTCGACCTGGAACCTGACGATTACAAGGGGTGGAGCTACGGACTGAAAAAGGCGGGCTATGCCACTGCACCCAATTATGCAGAATTATTGATATCCATCATAGAAGAGCATCAGCTATACCGATACGATACCGTATCGCTAATTCCTCCCTCCCCGAGTGAAGCCGAAGTCTCAGTCAGAATACATCCTACTAAAGGCTCCCCTCTCTATCGCGTCTCCCTTTACCGGGAAGTTTACAGTCGCAATAAAGTTGCTTACATCATAGCTACGGAGTATGACACATTCAAATCCCTGGCAAAGGAATATGACCTCTTCAGATTTGAACTTTATCATTTTAACGACCTGGACAGAAAGGATAAAATCACTCCGGGAATGGTCATTTACCTTGAAAAGAAAAGGAAGGAGAGCGCAAGACATCTGGATCGTCACGTAGTAGAAGAGGATGAAACACTTTGGAGCATCTCTCAACGATACGGAGTACGTATGAAATATCTGCGAAAATACAATAACCTTGCTCCCGGGACAGAACCTCTCCCCGGTAGTATCATCAATTTAAGAAAAAGAACCCGATGAAACTTTATAAGAAAATAATCCTGATCGTATTGAGCTCAATGGCTGCTGCCGGAGCCCTCCTGGTTTTTGGTTACTACTTTATTTTCCATAAAAACAATATCGCTGAAGAGGGTTTTATAAAGGTTTATCGCAATATGGACTACGAGCAATTAAGCAGAGCCATCGATACATCGGGAATGCTCGCCAACAAAGCAACATTTCATTTTGTTGCGAAGGCAATGGGACTTGAGGACTCTTTTAAGCCCGGACTATACAAATTCAAAAAGGGGATGAACAACAAGGCTATCGTAAGGAGTATCGCACACGGCTGGCAGACGCCGACTGATGTGACCATCAGCGGGTATATCCGTTCGAAAGAGAAATTGGCTCAGATACTCTCCTCAAAGCTTGAGGCGGATTCGGCGCTCTTCATGCAGGTATTATGCGATACCGTGCTGATGCACTCATTTGGCTTCACGGAAGCCTCTTATCCGGGAATGATCATTCCCAATACTTACGAAATGTGGTGGACAGTGACACCGGTGGAATTTCTGGAGAAGATGAAAAAGGAGTATGACAAATTCTGGAATGAGGAACGTTGCGCAAAAGCCGATTCCATTGGTCTGACAAAAGAACAGGTTAGCACACTCGCCTCCATTGTCATAGAAGAGACAAAATACGAACCTGAGATGGCTACCATTGCCGGAGTCTATATGAACAGACTAAAAAAGGGAATGAGGCTGCAAGCCGACCCTACGGTACTTTTCGCAATAGGCGACCGTTCCATCAGAAGAGTCCTCAGAACCCATCTGACCGTGGACTCACCCTACAATACCTATAAATATATAGGACTTCCCCCCGGCCCCATCACCATACCGCCCATTAGTGCACTCGATGCCGTACTCAACTATGAGGATCACGATTATATCTACTTTTGCGCCAAAGATACCTTTGACGGCCAACATTCATTTGCAAAGGATTACAAACAGCATCTGAGGAATGCCAGAGCATACCAAAAGGCATTTACCGCCAGGGAGAAATCAAAAGCCACGGAGAACTGATCCTATCTATACTCCCAATGCTTAATAACTTCCATCGCCGATGCAAACTCCAGGTCATGCTCCTTGTTGATGACACGATAATAAGCAGTATTGCCATAAAGAGATCTGGCAAGCAACGCCTTGAGCTGAGTATGGATTAATTCGAGCGATGAAGAAATCTGCTCATAATCGGGGGAGAGTCCCAATGTACGGGCATGTTCTATCAATCCTGCCAGCAACTCTTCTTCCAAGTCATAGTTTGCATAAAACTTTTCAAAGGAGAGTGCAGGATCAAAAGCGGCCCTGTGGGCATCAACATAGCGATTGACAAAATCATTGATAATTCCTCTCAACACAAGAGAGGTGTAGTAAGGAGTAATTCCCGTAGTATCTCTCGGGACAAAAAGATCGGGGATTATGCCGCCCCCTCCATAGATTTTCCTTTCCAATTTTAGAGTGGTAAACTCGAGCGAATCATTCACTCTTATGCTATCCCTGCTGAATATCTCTCCGCTGGCGTATCGATCGGTATATTGGTGGCGGTAGTATTCTTCGCGCTTCCCGGCTTCATAAGGGGCCTGAATTACTCTACCGGAAGGAGTGTGGTAGCGGGCGATTGTAAGATTGATCTGAGAGCCATCGGAAAGGGTAAAAGTACGCTGGACAAGTCCTTTTCCAAAGGTCCTGCGACCGATTACTACTCCTCTATCCCAATCTTGGATTGCTCCTGCAACAATTTCGCTGGAGGAGGCGGAATTCTCATCTACCAGCACCACAAGTGGACCGTACGGATAGAGTCCCTGCTTCCTGGCAGTAAAGTCGATTCTGGGGCTGTTGAGTCCTTCCGTATAAAATATCAGCTGCCCCTCCGAGAGAAATATGTTTGCCACCAATCCGGCAGAATGGAGGTAGCCTCCGAAGTTTCCCCGCAGGTCGAGTATTACGCCGTCAGGATATTCGCTGGAGAGATCATATATGGATTTGATTACTTCCAGAGGAGACTCCATTGCAAAACGTCCCAACTTTACATAGACAATACCGGGTTCGGGCATATAGGCGGCATCCACACTTTTGACGGGAATTTTGTCTCGGGTAATCACATACGAAAGTGTGTCATTGATCCCTTTTCGAAGTAAATCTATTTTTACCTTCGTCCCTTTTTTACCTCTGAGGAGCTTTTGAATGGCAGTTGTCGGTAGTGAGACTCCGGCTATGGTACGACCGTCTGCCCTTATAAACTTATCTCCGGGTAAGATGCCTGCTGAAAATGAGGGGCCTTCGGTTATCACAGTCTGCACCGTAAGAGTATCGTCCATCATCAGGTATTCTATGCCAATTCCCTCAAATGAGCTACTGAGTGATTCATTGGCGGCCTCCACCTGATCTGCCGGTATGAAAGTGGAGTGAGGATCGAGTTCCAGTACTGTTTTTGCGATGGCATTGTCCACTAAATTAGGGATATTGACAGTATCAATGTATCTGGAGCTGATAATCTCTATTACCTCTTTAAGTCTGGCACTATTGGACTGAGCTGAGAGGTGTCCTGCTGAAATGATAACCTGCAGGAGTAAAAATATTATGGAAAGGGTTCTTTTCATTCTCTATTCAGGGGAATATCTGACCAATGGTATATCAAATTTCATACCCTCCTTTGCAAGTTCCGTCTCGGGGAAAATAGCCTGTGCCTCTTTGAGGATAACATTCAGATCTCTGTATCTGGATGAAAAATGACCTATGACCAACTTCCCGACTTCCGCCTCTCGTGCCACGGAGGCAGCCTGAGCTCCTGTGGAATGAAATGTCCAACGGGCCATTTCATGAAGATCCTCAGCAAAGGTGGCCTCGTGATAGAGCAGATCCACGCCACGTATGTAAGAAGCCAACTCCGGAAAGGGGGCGGTGTCACTACAGTATGCCATAGATCGACCCTTGTAAGGGATATAGGTATAATCCTCAACTTTCAGTAATTGCCCATCCGATCTTACAACATCTTCACCTCTTTTCAGAGTCCCTATCTCCGCCAATGTGAGGTTGTCGACCTCTATTTTCCATTTATGAATATTTCTGGCAGGTTCTTTTTCCTTGAAAAGAAATCCGAATGCATCAATCCTGTGATTCAGGCCGAATGCACTCACCTCAACGGATCTGCTCTCGAAAATGAGTTGAGGTGCAGCGGAAATTAGCGGAACATGTATTACATCGAATATGACACCCTCTCCGAAATGCTCCATAAAAAAGGCAAAAACCTTCTCAAACCCTTCAGGTGCATAGATGTACAAAGGTGCAGTTCTACCCATAAGAGCCATGGTGGAGAGAAGTCCGAAAATTCCGAACAGATGGTCTCCATGGAGATGGGAGATAAAAATCCTGTCGATTTTCACATGGGAGAAGCCGTAGCGGGAGAGCTGGAGCTGTGTACCCTCACCGCAATCTATCAAAAACAAACGCCCGTGTATTTTTACTACATGGGCGCTTGGATATTTATTGGCAACGGGTCGGGCTGATGCCGTCCCCATTGTGGTTAGAGAGAAATCCATTCAGGATTATTCGTTCTCTCTGTTTTCCATCTCACTCTTTAGGGCAGCAAGCTCCGAAATGTCACCCAAAGTGGTCTTCTCGAGATTTGCTTTGAGCTTCTTTACTGCTTTCTGAGTTGAGGTGGCCTCTGAGTCGCTCTCTTTTCTTTTCTCGCGGCTCTCTTCTTTCTTTGCCTCTTCAAAGAGCTTGGAGTGTGACAGGCCGATCTTCCTGCTGTTCTTGTTGAACTCCACTACTTTGAACTGAAGAACTTCATCAACTTTGGCGGTAGTACCGTCCTCTTTTACGAGGTTTCTGGCTGAAGCATAACCTTCAATTCCATGTTCGAGAATGATGGTAGCGCCCCTGTCAACGAATGCCTTGACAGTACCCTCATGAACTGAACCTACTGTAAAGAGTGACTCGTACTCATCCCAGGGATTCTCCTCTATCTGCTTGTGGCCAAGGCTGAGACGACGATTGTCCTGATCCATTTCCAAAACCACGACCTCTAGGGAATCACCAATGGAAGTGAACTCTGAAGGGTGTTTGATCTTTTTGGTCCAGGAGAGATCACTAATGTGAACCAGACCGTCAACACCTTCCTCAAGCTCTACAAATATACCGAAGTTGGTAAAATTGCGAACTGTAGCCGTATGCTTGGAGTTAATGGGATATTTCTCTGAGATAGTGGCCCATGGATCGGGTTTAAGCTGCTTGATACCGAGAGACATCTTGCGCTCTTCGCGATCAAGTGTCAAAATGCAAGCCTCTACCTCTTCGCCAACCTTCAGGAAGTCCTGTGCGCTGCGGAGGTGGAGTGACCACGACATCTCCGATACGTGAATAAGACCTTCTACACCGGGCTGAATCTCTACGAATGCGCCGTAGTCGGCAATAACCACCACGCGACCTACCACTTTGTCGCCCACCTGAAGATTCTCATCAAGAGCATCCCATGGATGTGGATGAAGTTG
>DBQO01000009.1:29605-42069 GCA_002305275.1 Bacteroidales bacterium UBA1392
TCGAGTTTCTTCATCATTTCTGCCCTCTGAGCCTCGAGTTCTGCCTCTACAAGAGCCTTATGCGATACAACGACATTACGGAACTCATGATTGATCTTGACGATCTTCAGGGTCATGGTTTTGTTGACGTATGCATCGTAATCCCTGATGGGCTTGATGTCGATCTGTGAACCGGGGAGGAAGGCCTCTATACCGAATACGTCCACGATCATACCACCCTTGGTGCGACATTTAACGAAGCCTTCAATTACTTCTTCCTTGTCGTATGCTTCGTTGATCCTATCCCATGAACGGAGAGAGCGTGCCCTCTTGTGGGAAAGGATGAGCTGTCCCTTCTTGTCTTCCGCGTTCTCCACATATACCTCAACCTTGTCGCCTACTTTAAGGTTGGGATTGTAACGAAACTCGGCAATGTTGATTACACCTTCGCTCTTGTAGCCGATGTTCACAACAACTTCTCGTTTGTCTTTAGCAACCACTATTCCTTCCACAACTTCGTTTTCATTTACGCGTGAAAGGGTCTGGCTGTAACTTTCCTCTATGTCTGCCCTATCGACATCATAGACATTTTCACTTTCGAATGCATCCCAGTCAAATGTGCTGTTGTCAACTGATGCATTGCTCTTTTTTGCGGCCTTTGGGGCCTCTTCTGCAGTCTCGAAGGGAGCTTCTACCTGCTCCTCTACTGCAACATCATTCAATTCTTCACTCATTAGTTAAAATAATTTGTTTTGTAACAAGTAGTTAGACTTTATTTATAGATCCCTTTTTCCAAGGGCCTGCAAAAGTAGTCACTATTTCAATCAAATGCAAAAAATGTTTCTATTTTTTATTATTTTTGCCTTTTAAGATAACTCTAATCCCAAAGCTACGATGAACCACTTCAAACACCTCATTCTCACGACAGTCGCGGTTATTTTCGCACTGACGGCAAGCGCCCAGGACATAACATACCAAATGCCCCCCAAGGAGATCGCAGAAATCATCCTCTCCAAACCCTTTCCCAATGTAACGTTTGGCCCGGATAATAAGCGCGGTGTCATCGCGGAAAGAGAGAGAGCGCTGGTACCACTTGCAACTCTCGCTGCAGAAGAGCTACGTATCGGAGGCATGCGTATCAATCCCCGTAATTTCACACAAACTCGTGAGTCATTCTTCAATAGTGTCACTATATTGGATGTTGCCACAGGAGGCTTGACTCAAATAGAGGAAATGCCTGCGGATGCGAAGATCCGCGAGATCAAATGGTCCCCCTCCGGAAAATACTTTTGTTTCCTTAACGAAACTCCCGAGGAGATGGCACTTTGGCGTGTAAATGTTTCCGACCCCACTCCGAAAGCAGTTAAAATCAATAAATACAAAGTCAATTCCACCCTTTCCAACGGAAATACATACGAATTTCTGGATGATGAGAGAATAATATACAAAAGCGTACCTGAAAACATCGGTCCCGTACCGACGCCAACCCTTCCCAATGGTCCCGTAGTACAGGAAAATATTGGGGAGAGAAAGTCTGTAAGGACATTTCAGGACCTACTCTCCTCACCTTTCGACAAGGTGCTCTACGACTACTACTGCACGGTGGTATTTGCCATATATGATAACGGCAATACCTCTACCGCGGGGCCCGCAGGAGTAGTTAGAGAGTACGATATCTCTCCTGACTCCCGCTATATGATGGTCACCACCGAACAACACCCCTACTCTTATATGGAGGGACACAATTCATTCCCGAGCATTCGAGAAATCCGTACAATCTCCGGGGAGACTGTGGTGATACTCAGTGACACAAATAAGGAAAAAGCTGAAAAAGAACTACGCGATAAGGCCCCGAAAGACACTTCAGCGACCGGCATACCCGAACCCCCGCGCAAACTCAACTTCGAATGGAGAGCAGATATGCCGGCTACTCTGGTATGGACGGAAGGTAGCTCAGGCCCTTCACCCTTCATGGCACCCAATCCGGATGCAGACAATAAGGAAGATGAGCCCGAAAAGAAGTTTACCGACAAAGTATACCAATGTCCGGAACCCTTCAACTTCGATGATAAGCAACTTGTAGTGGCTCCGGAATACAAAATAGGACGCATTACCTGGGGAAATCCCCAACTTGCAGTCTATACCGAGAGTTCACAGAAACAAAAATTTCGCAGGACGGTAGCATTCACTCCTTGCGACACTATAGCGCCGAAACAGATACTCTTTACGGAAAGCACGGATGTAGACACCCTTGGCAATTTTCCCGTTTACGGGCGCTTTTGGACTGTCAACAACCAATTTGGCAAAAAAGTGCTCTATACCGATAGCAAGAACTCACATCTCTTCCTCAACGATACCAGACGTCCTGATGCGGAAGGTGACAACTTCTCTTTCATAGATAGGATAACCATCAAAAATGGTAAAATTGAGAATCTTTGGAACGGAGCTGCGCCTTACCAGGAGCGCGTAATCGCCATAACGGATTTCGACCGTCTTAAATTCATCTCCGAACGGCAGTCCATCAGCGAAGTTCCAAACTACTATGCCGTGGATACAAGAAATAAAAAGAATACTCACAGACAGTTTACCTTCTTTGAAAACCCCGTGCCCATCCTAAGTGGGGTAACGAGAAACTTCGTAACCTATAAGCGCGCTGACGGAGTGACACTCAGCGCCAACCTCTGGTTACCGGCAGGCTATGATCAGGAGAGAGATGGCAAACTACCGGTACTGATGTGGGGCTACCCCTACGAATACAAATGCGCAGCCGAAGCGCAAAAGAGTCGCCCTGCAAGATATAATTTCCTCAGGCCGGGTTATGGCTCTGCCGTACTCTGGGTTACCCAGGGCTATGCTGTCATGGATGGTGTTTCGATGTACATAATATCTGAAAACAAGGAGAAAGAGCCAAATGACGTCTTCCTCAGCCAGCTTATAATGAATGCAGAGGCGGCCATCAATTTCGTTGACTCCATCGGAGTCGGTGACAGGGATAGGGTTGCCATCGGAGGCCATTCCTACGGTGGTTTTATGACTGCCAACCTCTTGGCTCACACCGATCTGTTCAAAGCCGGCATTGCTCGCAGCGGCGCCTACAACAGGTCTCTCACCCCGTTTGGCTTCCAGAGTGAAAGAAGAAACTACTGGAAAGCAAAGGAAGTTTATGATAAAATGTCTCCCTTCAATTATGCCGATAAACTCAAAACTCCCATCCTGATTATCCACGGCCAGATGGATGATAATAGCGGCACATTCCCCATACAATCCGAGCGTCTTTATCATGCAGTGGCAGGCCATGGCGGAACAGCCAGATACCTACAGCTCCCATACGAGAGCCATGGATATTCCGCTTATGAAAATGTGATGCACATGCTCTACGAAACAGATGCATGGATGGCAAAATGGCTCTCACCCGAAGAGGTGGCTAAGGTAAAGGAGAGACAGCAGAAGGAGAAAGAGAAAAAGGATAAGGCAAAAGATAAGGATAAGGACAAAAAGGACGAATAATCGGTTTTTTTATATCTTTGCGGCGAAATTTTGACAATCAATTATGGCAGACAACAATCTTTTATCCAAAATAGAGGGGCTTGCAGAGAAGTTCCATTCCATTTCAGCGCAGATAGCTGACCCCGAAGTCATTGCTGACATGAAGCGCTATGTACAGCTCAATAAGGAGTACAAAGAACTTGGACCCATTATTGCTGTCGGCGATAAGTACCGGAAGATGTTGTCGGACTACAACGGGGCGAAAGAAATCCTCCAAAATGAGAAAGATGAGGATCTGCGCGAGATGGCCAAGGAAGAGATTGCCATGATTGAAGAGAAATTACCCGAAATGGAGGAGCAGATCAGGATTCTTCTAATCCCGGCTGATCCTCAGGATAGCAAGAATGCCATAATGGAGATACGTGGAGGTACGGGAGGGGACGAAGCGGCAATTTTTGCCGGAGACCTATTTCGAATGTATGCCAAATATTGCGAACGCAAAAATTGGAAACTTGAGGTTACCAGCCAATCGGAAGGTACTTCAGGAGGCTTTAAGGAGTTGATATGTAAAGTTTCAGGTGAGAATGTATACGGCACTCTCAAGTATGAGAGCGGTGTGCATCGCGTACAGCGTGTACCACAAACCGAAACACAGGGCCGTGTACACACATCCGCAGCTTCAGTTGCCGTACTGCCTGAGGCTGACGAGTTTGACATAGAACTCAACATGAATGACATACGTAAAGATACGTTCTGCTCTTCGGGCCCCGGCGGACAATCGGTAAATACCACCTATTCTGCCATAAGACTGACACATATTCCTTCCGGTATAGTGGTGCAATGCCAGGACGAAAAGTCTCAGCTTAAAAACTTTGACAAAGCTCTGGCCGAACTCCGCACACGCCTTTACAATATGGAATATGAGAAATATCTCAACGAGATCTCTGCTAAGCGCAAGACCATGGTCTCTACCGGAGACCGTTCGGCCAAAATCCGCACCTACAACTATCCCCAGTCACGCGTGACTGACCACCGCATCAACTACACAATGCACAATCTTCCCGTCTTTATGGACGGAGCCATTCAGGATGTGATAGATCAGTTGCAGATTGCTGAAAATGCAGAACGCCTCAAGTATAGTTCTGAGTTCTGAGTGTGTAGTATGTAGTATGTGAACTTCCCTAGATAGGGTTGACCGTTTTTGTAGTGTCAATGTATTCGGTGATTGTCATGGCCCCCGATTCTTTGCTGATTAGCCTGTATTTTACCGGGTCTCTTAAAATATCACGAATGTTTTCAACCTTTCCGTTGACCAACATTTCCTGATTTATTACGCGGGTACCATGACTATAATCGGTATAATTGATACCGTGTCCCCCATAGATGTTTTGGATTGGTTCACCGGAGGGTAGCTGATGCCAACCATAAATATATACTGAATTCCGTCCATTGGTATCGGTAGCAATTCTATTCGTTATGATAATGTCCTTTTTGTGTCCCGTTATTGGCGTGCTGAGCTGCTTATTCAATGCAACACGCTGCTCTTCTATCATTTGGTTATGTTGAATAAATCTAGGCACTGTTACCATTCCGGTATCCGGTGTTGTAGTCAATGACCAAGGATCAAGTTTTATTTCGGCAAATTCCCATGCCAAGTCAGATATTTTGCTTGTCGGCAAAGTCGCTCCGAACAAAGTTACTATTCGTTGCGCTGTGAGGGGCAACATTGGGATTCTGCAAAAATCCTGGTCTGAACCAATTGCGAGAAAATCGGGCATTATTTTAATTTCAACCAGATGACTTACATTGTTTGCGTCTTGCAATGTTTTAGTAATGTGGTTTACTTTACGAAATGAGTTTGGGATATTCCCGTTGGAAATTTCTTCAAAAATGGCCTCTTCCCGTTCTTCAATTGACATGGAAGTTACACGCTGCATGAATGCTGCTCCTCCTTCTGCATTTTTTCGGCGGGGAGGAATACGTAATATTTGCGGATATACTTTAGACTCTTGTATGTGCGAAGAATAAGCTTCTTTGTCCCAAAAACCGTAATTCACTCCCTCTTTATTCGTTCCTGAGAAATTAGCTTGGATAAAGCCATTCTTTTTTACCAACATAGTGTGATATACTTCTTGTGACGGATTTGTCTTCAGTAAAAACTGTATGCGGTTATTGTCAGCAGCATATCTTATAAAATCAGCATCTTCCGTTTCTGTCCAAGTGTACTGTAGATTGGCTTTCAGATATTTCTGCATTATTCGGCTTTGACGCCAAGTGCTTTCAGTTGCAGCTACCATAGGTTGTCCGTTGAGTAGTGCAACACTGTCATTGTAGGCAATAACCGATAGGTAATTTTCATTTGATGCCTTTAGCCAGTTCACGATTTTTGAGCCATAACGATCGTTGTCCCAATTATTGTTGCCATCCATGAAAGAAATACGTCTTACATAGGCAGGGATTTCATCCGTAGCATCCAGAAAACCGAAAACCAGGTTTCCTCCTCCACCATGTCCGCTCAAGACAACATAGGGATTGTAGCTTTCAAATATTTCCATTATGCTTTCTACACACTCTTTTATCAAAGCATCTCCATTTGGAGTAGATAATCGCCAAGTTCCCCACGCTAATTGTGGAACTTCCATATAAACAGTTACCAAGTTATATCCAAGGTTTTGATTACGGGCAAAGCGAGTTTGCGCTCCGATATGCTGCATATCAAAACGTACGTCATCACCCCTTTTCATTTCTTTCCCAATGGTCCAAGCTGCCTTGTTGTCATTTGGGAGTCCATAGAAGACAAGGGCGGTGGCCAATTGTGCATCAAATTCAGATGCAGAAGGTGCATTTATTTCTATTATGATGTCAGCTATGCCAGGTTTGTAAGTATATGCCAGCACTTGCTCTTCGAAATAGGGGCTTTTTACGAAACTCGGTATTTCAGTGGTTGTCCCCATCCGTGCAGGAGTGAAAGAGCCTGAATAGGGATATTCCCACACTTGTTCCAACTTTAATGTGGCTTGTAAACAAGAGACTGCAAATAGTGTTATTATAAGTAGATTATATTTTTTCATCGGTTTGTTATTTTTATGTTTGCCTCTGCCCCATAGCCATCTGTCAGATGGCTGTTAAGTATGTGATTCCGAGACAAATATAGAAAAATCCGATTAATCGACAAAAATTATAATATACCCTATATTGAGCTAAAAAAGAGACCCGAGTTAAGAGTATTGCATTTAAAGAGACAAAAAAAAGAGGGCAAGCTTCACTCAACCCTCATATAACTTCCTGATACTCAAGCAGTATCCTTACTACACACTACACACTACACACTACACACTACACACTACACACTACTCCTAGTACCCCCGAGCAGAATCGAACTGCTATCTAAAGTTTAGGAAACTTTCGTTCTATCCGTTGAACTACAGGGGCAGACCGATTCTATGGCTCTTACGCCTCAATTAATCGACGCTTTTTTCAATAAGTTGGCGACCACGGTAATAACCGCACTCAGGACATACGTGGTGATACATTACGGTTGCACCACAATTGGAGCATGTAGCCAGAGTGGGAACAATGGCCTTGTCATGCGTTCTTCTCTTATCTCTACGCTGTTTAGAGACCTTATGTTTGGGATGTGCCATTTTTAATTATTTTAATTGTTTTTATTATCCAATAAATCTTTCAAACCGCTAAAAGGCATATTATATTCTACCGTAGCCTCTCCTCCTGCTTCTTTTGCCAGGTAAGCCGTCATCAGAGGGTTACATTCCCCTTCGGGATGAACCATTTGTAACGGTAGTGCAAGGCAAACATAGTCGTACACAAATTGACTTAGGTCTAACGCTGCCGCCGTCTCCTCGACCATCATCACATCGTCGTCCCCGCTATCACTATCCGCATCCTCTTCGGAGCCATACTTTACCAAAAGTCCCCTTACCACTTCAATCGGAATTTGCAGATCATCAAGGCATCTGTCACACTCGACAGTCACGGTACCGGTAATGGTACATTCGAGTTTTATAAAGTCGCGACTCTTGGTCACAACTATCGAAATTGCACAGACCGCATCCTTGATAATCTCACTTCCAAAGGTCTGAAAGAACTCTCCATCCGCTTGATACTCAAAGGTGTGACTACCATTGGACAACCCCCTCAAAGGGACCTTGATACTGTCAATTACCTTCTCCATGTCGCAAAATTGGGCTGCAAATATAACAAATTTTTTAATAACCCCTACTGCTTCGCTCTTTTTCTTGCTGTTTCATCCAGGAGAATCTTTCTGATACGCATCGATTTCGGGGTAACCTCAACCATCTCATCCTCCTGTATATATTCCAGGGCCTCTTCCAGGCTAAACTGAATGGGAGGCGGCAGTATTATCTTCTCATCGGCCCCCGCTGCACGGATGTTAGTGAGCTTTTTGGTTTTACATATATTGATTACGAGATCATTTTCGCGCGAATGTGCTCCCACAACCTGTCCGCCATAGATTTCTTCTCCGGGGAATATGAAAAAACTTCCCCTGTCTTTGAGTTTGTCCATAGCGTATGCCACCGAAAGTCCGGTTTCGAGAGCAACCAAAGAACCGTTGGTTCGTTTTTCAATGTCGCCCTTGTAGGGTTCGTATCCTTTAAATCTGTGGGATACCACAGCCTCTCCCTGAGTAGCGGTCAGCAGATTGCTCCTAAGTCCCATAAGGCCTCTGGAGGGGATTTCAAACTCCAGATGGGTCCTGTCACCGCGCCCTTCCATGCGTATCAGAGCCGCTTTTCTTCGGGTGGAAAACTCTATCGCTCTGCCCACATACTCTTCCGGCACCTCAATGGTTAGGTATTCTATCGGCTCGCAACGCTGTCCGTTGATAGTCTTATCCAGCACTCTGGGCTGGCCGACTTGCAGTTCAAACCCTTCGCGGCGCATAGTCTCAATTAGAATGGAGAGATGCAGTACTCCTCTTCCATACACTACGAATGAGTCAGCAGCAATGCCCGGCTTGACTCTAAGAGCGAGATTTTTTTCCAGTTCGTGTTCAAGACGCTCCTTTAGGTGACGTGAGGTAACGAATTTTCCCTCTCTGCCGAAAAAAGGTGAGTCATTGATGGTAAAGAGCATACTCATGGTGGGCTCATCGATAGTAATTGGGGGTAGGGCCTCAGGATTATCGAAGTCGGCAATGGTATCCCCAATCTCAAATCCCTCTATGCCCACCACAGCGCAGATATCTCCGCAACTCACTCTTTCCACTTTTTTCTTCTCCAGTCCCTCAAATACCATCAGCTCCTTGATCTTTTGCTTCTCTTTTATACCATATCTCTTGCAGAGAGTTACGTGCATACCGGAGTGTAACTCACCACGGGCTATGCGGCCCACGGCAATTCGGCCCACGTAGGGCGAATATTCGAGCGATGAGATCAGCATTTGCGGAGTACCTTCTTTCATCTGTGGTGCAGGAATCTCAGCTATTATGGTATCGAGTAATAATGAAATGTCATTTGTAGGCTTACGCCAGTCCAATGACATCCAGCCCTGTTTGGCACTTCCATAAACTGTCTTGAAATCGAGTTGATCTTCGCTGGCACTGAGTGAAAACATCAGGTCAAATACCTCTTCGTTGACCTCCTCGGGACGACAGTTTTGCTTATCAACCTTATTGATGACCACAATCGGTTTCTTTCCCATCTCTATGGCTTTCTGGAGGACAAAACGGGTCTGGGGCATGGTCCCTTCGAAGGCATCCACGAGTAACAGCACGCCGTCTGCCATGTTGAGCACCCTCTCTACCTCACCTCCGAAGTCAGCGTGACCGGGCGTATCTATGATATTGATTTTTATACCTTTGTAGGGGACGGAGACATTCTTGGCAAGGATAGTTATACCTCGCTCCCTCTCCAGATCGTTGCTGTCGAGTATCAATTCGCCCATCTTTTCCATATCCCTGGAGAGACGTGCCTGATAAATCATCCTGTCGACCAAAGTAGTCTTACCATGGTCTACATGCGCTATAATCGCAATGTTCCTTATACTGTCCATATTTTGAGCCCAAGATTTAAAAGGGCGCGCAAAAGTAAAAAATTATCTGATAGTTTGAAGAAAATATTGACAATATTACAACATCGGGCTTACCAGACGGGAAAGTCCTTCAAAGAGTTTTTCCTTATATCCGCGCTTCTCCCATTTAGGCAACGAAATTTTTTCGCACCTTAAAATATCTTCATCGAATTGTTCTTCTAAGAGAGTTGCACACTGCGAACTATAAATAACGGACATCACCTCAAAGTCATGAAGCATACTTCTATTGTCCATATTTGCAGAGCCGACCATGCATATCTCCCCATCAACACTGATGCTCTTGGAATGAATGAAGCCACTTTGGAAAAGATATACATTAACTCCGGCCCTAAGCAACTCCTTGATGTAGGACATCGAGCAATAGTGGATAAGCACGGAGTCCGAGTGCGCAGGCATCATCAAATTTACCTCCACTCCACCCAAAGATGCAGTGCGAATAGCTTTCATAAGTGCCTCAGAGGGGGTAAAATAGGGTGTATTGATACAGATACGTCTACTTGCGCCGGTGATCATGGAGAAATAGCACTCCTTTATGCTGGACCAATCACTATCGGGTCCGGAAGTGAGAAACTGAGAATAGATATCAGCATCTGCTTTGTGGCGGTAAATATTATTAATGTCAATATCGGCATAGTACTTCCTGCGACGGGTCAGATGGCGGTTTATGATAAAATATCTATCAAGCAGAAAACTTGACTGCATCGGGAAAACCGCCTCTCCTTCCACCCTGACCTGTGTATCTCTCCATTCCCCATATATACCACCGTCATAATAACGATCTGCAATATTGATACCACCTACGTATCCCACGCTACCGTCAACTACGAGTATTTTGCGGTGATTGCGGTAATTGATCTTGTGGGTGGGTTTAAAGAGCCGCACCGGAGAAAACTCCAGCACCTCTATGCCCGCACGGTTCATATCTTTGAAAAAACGCCGTTTAGCCTTGAAAGAGCCGAAACTATCGTAAATAAGACGTACCTCTACTCCTTCGGAGGCCTTTTTAACTAAAAGATCTCGGATGCGAGTTCCGATATCATCATCCATATATATGAAGGACTGTAGATGAATATGCCGGGTAGCTGATTCCATATCTGCAATCATAGCATCCAGTGCCTCTTTACCGGAGAAATAAAAGTCGATGCTGTCGATGACAGTTAGTATGCTATAATTACCCAGCAGATTCTGACGGATCAGCTTCTTATGTTGAGAGACAGAGGGGGGCAGATACTCAAACTCTTTGTAGTGCTGCAATTGATTCAACGCTAGTTTTTTGCGTACTTCCACGTCCACTATCCTCTTATTCTTGAAAATTGCATCCTTACGGTAATTTTGACCAACCAATAGATAGAGTATCAACCCGATATAGGGTAGCAGTATCAGCACCACAATCCAAGTGAGCGTTTTCGTGGGATCTGATTTCTTCATAACAAGCCTCCATACCACATAGATCACCAATATGATATTGGCGAAATAGAGGGCGAAGGAGCATATTTTCCAGAAGAAAGTCCAGGTCATAACTATTATTTAAGGTTTGTGAGCTTTATACAAAATTGCCACCCCACGCATAAGGGACTTATACGACACGTCTGTATAACCGGCTGCGGTTAGTTCGGCGCAGAACTCCTCATATTTGGGAAACTCCATTACCGACTCTGGCAGATAGTAGTAAGCGCTTCTGTTCCCAGAAATCAAGCCTCCAAGCAAAGGCATAATGCGCTTGAAATAAAACATATAAAGAGCTTTCCAAATACTCCAACTCGGCACACCGAACTCGAGTATCATCAAACATCCAGATGGAGCAGTAACTCTAAACATCTCTTTAAGCGACTCAGGCCTATGGTCAAAATTACGGATACCGAAAGATACGGTCACGGCGGCGAACGTACCGTCAGCAAAAGGGAGCGAATCTGCCGAAGCAATCTTAAAAGAGGCTTTAACGCCATTTTCAGCACACTTCCGGCGGGCTATATCCACCATACCCCGTGAAATATCCACCCCGGTAACAGACCAACCCTTTCGGGCAAGTGCTATTGTCAAATCCCCTGTACCGCAGCCCACATCCAAAATAGCAGCCGATTTCTCACGACGTCTCTTGGAACGCAGCCTGAGCGCCCTGTTCAAAATCCTAACCAAACGGCGGCGCCAGATGCGATCAAAACCTAACGAGAGTGTGTGATTGAGAAGGTCATATTTAGAGGAGATGTTGTCAAACATCTCAGACATAGATTCCGTATCCTTACTAACCATAGTTACTTAATGTAGTCACCAATAAAACCGCAATCACGGTCATCTATTCTAAGACTGCCCTTCGTCACATGACCCAGCAGCATAAGTGAAACTCCGGAGTCATACATCATCTCCACGAAGGAATTTTCCTGTCGGGAATTGAGGGTAATCAGGGCTGCATAGCCGCAATTCCCATCCAGGAACTCCTTCTCATCCATTTCTGAATCGGTTGTGATGTCAAAACCGAGAGTCCTCGGCGTAGAACATTCTACAAGGGCATTCACCAGAGAAGATTCCCCAAGGAAAAAGACACTCTCCACTAAATCATCCTTTATAGCCTCCACAAGAGGCAGCAAAAGATTGGTATTAATTCTACCTTCTTCGTCATCTGTAAGTTTGCCAAGCAGGTATATTGTATTGCCCTTGGCTTTAAATGCAGAGGGAACCATTTTGGCTATTTCCTCCGTATAGCGTCCAATCATGATTTTATAATGTTGTTTGAAATTATCATACTAAGTTAAACATTTTTTTGCGTATTTGAAAAAATTGATTGATATTTGCAATCCCAAATCCCGCCCAGGTGGTGAAATTGGTAGACACGCTAGCTTGAGGGGCTAGTGCTGGATAACGGCGTGCAAGTTCGAGTCTTGTCCTGGGCACAAAAAAGGAGAGCGATTTTGACATGAACCCCGAAAGTT
>DBQO01000034.1:0-379 GCA_002305275.1 Bacteroidales bacterium UBA1392
AAGGGCGATCGTTTCGACGGTAACGATTTCGCGCTTCAGGCGCTGGAACAGGGGGCAAAATGTGCAATAGTAGATCGTGCAACACTCGATGGCGCCTCTCCCGGAGAGGGGAAAGGGAGTTGTATATTAGTGGAGAACGTGTTGAAGACCCTTCAGGCGCTGGCACACTACAATCGTACCCTCTTCAATATTCCCGTGCTGGCAATTACAGGAACAAATGGAAAGACCACTACCAAGGAACTTACTGACGCAGTGCTTTCGCAGAAATACAGGACCGTTGCTACTGAGGGCAATCTCAACAACCATATAGGTGTACCACTGACATTGATGAACATCAATGAAAAGACGGAAATAGCGATTATAGAGATGGGAGCGAGCG
>DBQO01000034.1:441-49892 GCA_002305275.1 Bacteroidales bacterium UBA1392
TTCTTCAATGAAGAGAACAATGAACTCAAAGGGATGCTTGCCAATCGCCCGGGGGTGGTTACCCGTAAATATGGTACTACCCGCTATGAGGTCTCCTTGATCGGTAGGGATGAAGACTCGCCCTATCTGAGTTTGAAGGTGCACGATCAAATAATTGATACCAATCTGATCGGTACTTACAATGTGGATAATATTCTGGCAGCCATAGCTATAGGGGAATACTTCGAAGTTCCTTTCAGCAATGCCCTGAAGGCCATCGAAAGCTACTCTCCCTCCAATCATCGTTCACAGATGCTCCAAACTCCCTTCAACACCCTCATTTTGGATGCCTATAACGCAAATCCCACAAGTATGCGCGCCTCCCTGGATAATTTCATTCAACTTCCTTTGGAGCGCAAATGGGTAATACTCGGAGATATGCTCGAGCTTGGAGACGACTCTCAGGAAGAGCACAAAGGCATAGTGGAGTTCCTTCAAAAACAGAGATCTTTAGAGCATATAGTGCTGGTGGGGCGGGAATTTGGCAAAGCAGCGTCAGAACTGAGATCTGATAGGTTGCAGTTGTTCACGAGTGTGGAGAAGCTTAAGGAATACTTTGAAAAGCACCGTCCGGAGGGAGCCTCGATCTTTATCAAGGGTTCCAACGGTATCAGGCTCTCCCTGCTTGAAGAAGTTTTATAAAATATATTAGACCTCTATGCGTAGATTTTTCATAGCAGCGTTGTCGATATTGATCCCGCTGGGATGTGCTGCAGGTATATTTGACCGTGGTAAGGTTTCATATATAAAATATGTAAATCCATTCGTAGGAACGGATTTCCACGGACATACATTTCCCGGGGCGGCCTATCCTTTCGGCATGATACAGCTTAGCCCCGATACGCGTACCGACAATTGGGATGGTTGCTCCGGTTATCACTATTCGGATAGCACCATCTGGGGTTTTTCGCATACGCACCTTAGCGGAACCGGATGCGCCGATTATTGCGATCTGCTGGTAATGCCGGTTGTCGACTATCAAGCCTTTGTGACAGCTATGGAGCAGGAAGCCGGCCGTGAGATGGGGGATTTTCCGCATGATTATATTTTCAATGAATATTATGAGTCGCCTTTCAGCCATTTAGATGAGAAGGCCTCTCCGGGCTATTACGGAGTCTATCTGGAGCGCTGGAGAGTGCAGGCTGATCTGAGTGTGGGCAGGCGTTCTGCGATGCACAAATATATGTTCCCAAAGGGAGTCGAACCGCAGTTGGTGATAGATTTGGAGCATAGGGACAAGGTTCTCGATTCCCATATAAAGCAGGAAGGGCACAATGCCATCAGCGGCAGGCGCAGGAGCCAATCCTGGGCTCAGGATCAGGACCTCTATTTCTATATGGAATTCAGCCGTCCGATAAAGTTTGCGCAGATTGTCGGCGAAGATGGATATGGAGCCAAGGCGCTAATTACATTCAAAAAATGGTTTTTTAGCAGGGAACTCTATGTAAAGGTGGGTATTTCTTCGGTTTCGGTGGAGAATGCGAGGGCAAATGTCTCTTCCGAGATAAAAAGGTGGCATTTTGCTGAGGTCAAGTACAAGGCAGAAAAGGCGTGGAATGAATACCTCTCCAAGATTGAAGTTGAAGGAGACCATGATTTGATGGAGGTATTCTATACGGCACTCTATCATACTGCTATCGCCCCCAATCTCTATTCCGATGTAAACGGAGAGTATCGCGGAATGGACCGAAAGGTACACAAGGCTGAGGGCTATGAGCGCTATACGGTATTTTCCCTCTGGGACACATTCAGGTCACTACACCCTTTGCTAACCATCATCGATAGGGAACGTACTGTAGATTTCATCCGCTCATTCCTCTCCATTTACGAAGAAGCCGGGAAACTACCTATATGGGAATTGGCGGGAAATGAGACCAACTGTATGATAGGATACCACTCGGTGCCGGTGATTGCCGATGCTCTGGTCAAAGGGATAGAGGGATTTGATGCAAATGCGGCTCTCGATGCTATGGTGGAGAGTTCACGCAAAGCTGAATTTGGTATTGACGTCTTCATTGACAATGGTCTTGTCCTGGCGGAAAAGGAACACGAATCGGTCTCCAAAACTCTTGAATATGCTGTTGATGACTGGTGTATAGCGCAGGTGGCAAAAATGATCGGTCGTGACGACATATATAAAGAATATATGCGCCGCGCAAAATATTACCGCAATATTTACGACCCTTCAACGGGATTTATGCGCCCCCGCATCAATGGCATCTGGCTCACTCCCTTCGATCCGCACGAAGTCAACGTACACTACACTGAAGCCAATTCCTGGCAATACACCTTCCATGTACCGCAGGATGTTTCGGGACTCATGGATCTTTTCGGCGGAGAAAAGGCATTTGAAAAGCGTTTGGATGACCTTTTTAATGCCCCTGCAAATATTTCCGGATGGAATTCGGCAGATATGACGGGTCTTATCGGACAGTATGTTCAGGGAAATGAGCCAAGCCACCACATAGCTTATCTCTACTCTTATGTAGGGAAACCCTGGAAAACTCAGGAAATAGCCCACAAAATAATGACGGAACTCTATACGGCTGAACCCGATGGACTTTGCGGCAATGAGGATTGCGGGCAGATGTCGGCCTGGTATGTTTTCAGCGCTCTGGGCTTCTATCCTGTTATGCCGGGCAGCGATCAGTATGTGTTGGGAACACCTCTCTTTGAGAGGGCCGTGATACACCTGGAAGATGGTACCGACTTTACCCTTTTGGCTCCCGATCTCTCTTATGAGAATTTTTATGTGAGCGGAATGAAAAGAAATGGTCAGGATTATCCTTTTGCATACATTCGTTACGAGGATATTGCTTCAGGAGCGGAATTTGAGTTTGAAATGAGTGAGGAGCCTGATGAAGAGTTTGGCTCTGACCCATCTGCAAGACCTATTTCGACCATTGAAGGGGACTTTGTGGAAAATCCCTGGGTGAATGTTTCCAATCCGATGTTTTTAAAGAGCGTTGAGATAAGCCTCGGCGCATTGGATCCCGATTACCGGATTTGGTATAGTGTAGAGCCTCTTGAGGGGGAAAAAACAGACACTGGAAATGGTGATTTCAAACCCTATACTGGACCTTTTACACTATCGGAATCCTCGCGCATTCGCTGTTATTGTGAGAATGACTCCTGGCTTCGCAGCCATATTACCGAATCAGTGGTCAGGAAGATCAGTTCTACCTACAATGTCACCATTAAAGAGAAATACAGCAGACAATATTCCGCGGGAGGTGACCTCGGATTGGTGGATGGTATCCGCGGAAGTGTCAATTTCCGTCTTGGCGGTTGGCAAGGCTACCAGAACAAAGATTTTGAAGCCATCATCGACCTGAAAGAGTCCCGAAATGTGACAAAGCTCGCTGCCGGATTTCTACAGGATATCAAATCCTGGATATGGATGCCCCGGTATGTGGAATTTTATACCTCAATGGATGGAGTCACATACAGATTTGCAGGCAGGGTAGGCCATAGTGTTGCGGACAATGATTACACACCTCAGATTCACGACCTTGGGGTAACCATTACAGATGACTACGGCAATGTGGGCACTGGAGTGGAAGCGCGCTACATCAAAGTCTTTGCAAAGAATTACGGTAAAATCCCAAAATGGCATCTCGGCGTAGGCGGCAACGCCTACATCTTCACCGACGAAGTAATTATTAAATAGTGTGTAGTGGGGAGTCTGTAGTGTGTAGTGGTGCAGGCTGCGGGTTGCGAGTTGCACGGTGTTCTGCGTTTTTATTTCTTCTTAAAAGTAAATTCCATTATTCATAATTACCCACATTATAGGTACTGAAAATGTGGATTTTCTCACTTTTTTAGCACCAATATTCTAATTTTGCACATTTGTAGCTTGTTAAGAGTTACGTGGCATAGGATGTGGGTTTATTGAATTTAGAATAATTTACCTAAAAATTCATTGCATGGTTTATTGATATCAACATATTGGAATTGATGTGTAACGAGATCTTTGAATATGGAATAAACCTTTTGTGCCTCCGAATCTGATGAAACATACCAATTGAATTTCTCGCTGACCATTTGACCAAACTGTTTAGAGTCATTCTGAACAACCTCTCTCTTTAGTCTTTCTGCTCCTTGTTTTTCCTTATTGTCACGAATCAATCTATAGATATAACCGGCCTCTTCGGCGTGAAAAATATTAAACGGCAAAACTCTTAAGTTATTGAGAGGTAGGTGTTTTAATGTGTCACGGACACAAAATTCGGCAATGGCAATTGTTGAAATATATAGTTCAAAATTATTATCCAGCATATATTCAAAATATTCCAGTGCATTTTTATGCAATGTATCATGGGCATCCAGCAGCCGAAGGAAGAAACTTGTATCCAAAAGAGCTTTCATTATTTACCCCTTAATTCGTTAAGCCATTCTTGTTTATCCGTTATTTCACTCAAAATGGGAGTTGCCTTGGATATCAAGTCATTGAGATAATTCTTGTCAAATTTTGGAGAGTAGTCAAAAAGTTCAATCAGCACCAAAGAATCTCTATCTATTTCTTTTGTTGCAATATTTTGCCGGCCTTTTGCGCGTATGCCACAAGTGTGATAGAGTAGATTTCTAGGTTGGTCTCTTAAATATTCCTTACTTGCATCTATTGTTAGTGAGCCAAACTCCTTTGTATCGACGTGGATGTTAGGAATTGTTTTGCCTCCGGCATCATGAATAATTCCATAAAAATAAAACTCGCCATCAGCCCAAAGAGCATCACTCCGTTTGTAATTTGAAGATGGAGTTATAATTAGTTTCTTATCGGAATTACCGGTTGAGAAACTATAAGTATAACCTTTAATTCGAGAGTCTCGTTGGATTTCCTCAACGGTTTTGGCAGTAGAAGGATCAATGCCATCAAGTGTCTCATTGCCGGAAATAACAGAGATTGTTGCAGCGAAAACAGCCATAGTCTGAAGTGTAGTAGCAAGTCTCAATCTCACTGAACCCTCATTAATTTCCTTGAGAGCGACCTCGGAACGCTTTCCTCCAACAGACAACAAACCATCAATATTTCGCAAGAAAGAACTCAACTCTTTAATATCATAATTATCAACAGATAAAGGTTGAATTCCCTTGTTGCCTTCAATGTAAATCTCTATGTAATTATTCCCTGCCATAACAATAGTTTCACAAAGTTGCAAAAAAACTCCGAGTGGTACAATATTATTCAAAATCTCTTAGTCCCAAACCAATTATTCCTAACTCAGATCTTGGAACTCGAAACTATTAAAATCTCGTCGCAGTACCTCTACTCGTACAGATAATATTTTTTCGAAAGTTCTCTGAAATGCTCCACGTCCTTATTCCAGTAGTCAATCATATCGGATACGAGGAAATTTTCGCCGAATTTAAGGCGAATGGAGTCAGTCCCGCACACGATGTCAGTAGTCCTGTTTCTTCCTCCCTCATAGGGGTTGTGATCGGGATAGAGTTTGTGGACTGCCTGCATCACATAAAAATTGATCAGTGTCAGAGGAGCTATCTCATAGTCTGTGAAGAAATATTGTACGCCGTGGAGGAGTTTTCCCTGACTTGAACCAAAGAAGGGTTTGTAATGAATGGTGCGCCAGGCTACTCCCGGGATGTTGTAACTGTCAAGTTCTGCTTTGAGGTCGTCAGCATCGACCCACTCTGCTGCAAATGTCAGGAAGGGAAGAGTGTATCCTACGCCGATATTAAGATAATGGCCGGAAAAGTCGCCAACAATGCCTGCACAAGGATAACCGATTGCATTCTGTGCCTGAGGCACCTGAGGAGAGGGGAGTATCCATGGGAGTCCCGTCTTTTCATAAGTCATATCGCGTCTCCAGCCCTCCATTGGCACTACCGTGAGTTTGCAAGTAACATGCGCCTCTTCACCTCTTTGACCGGTGTTGAGGCCTTCCTCATTTATCAGACGGGCAAATTCGCCCACTGTAAGTCCATAGACGTATGGAATCTTGAATTCACTTATATAGGAGAAAAATCCGGGTTCAACGTAGTTGCCCTCCACCTTGAGGCCTCCGAGAGGATTGGGTCTGTCGAGAACGATGACCTCTACGTCGTTTTCTGCACAGGCACGCATCATAAGGCCGAGAGCGCTGATGAAGGTATATGAACGTGCGCCTACATCCTGGATATCATATACCACGGCATCGAGCCCCTTAAGCATTTCCGGAGTAGGTTTCAGAGTTTTACCATAGATGGATAATACGGGAAGCCCCGTTCTCTCATCAACGCTGTCATCTGCATGGCCGCCGGCATAGATGTCACCACGCACGCCGTGCTCGGGAGCGAATAGCTTCACCAGTTCTACACCCTCGGCGTTGAAAAGGATGTCGATAGTGGAGTTGAGATTGCGGTCCACACCGCTGGGATTGGTCAAAAGACCTATTTTCTTGCCCTTGAGGGGTTCAAAATTATTGTCTACAAGCACCTCAAGTCCGCTTTTTACAATCGCATCACCTGTCGCGGGATTTTTGGGATTGCCGGCATTACCGGTGCTGCTGCAGGAGCAAAGCGCTATGAGTACCGCCGTAAATAGTATTATGCTTTTTTTCATTGTTCCTAAATTTAAGTTAATAATATCAGTTCTTGGCAACCTCTTTTTTACCAAATGAGGGATCCACTTTAATAAATGCCGTTACCGCTATAGTTGCAGCGCAACAAATCATAATCCAATAGAAGAAGTGTTTATATCCGATAAGCTCTTGCAACCATCCGGCGGCCATACCGGGAAGCATCATGCCGAGTGCCATAAATGCCGTACAGATTGCATAGTGAGACGTCTTGTGCTCTCCCTCTGAGAAGTAGATCATATATAACATATAGGCAGTGAAGCCAAAACCATATCCAAATTGCTCAATAAAAACACAAAGATTGATTACAAAGAGGCTATCCGGCTGAACCACACTTAGATAGACAAATGTAGCACAAGTCAGTGAGATACTCCACGCCATAGGCCACAACCACTTTTTAAGACCCCCTCTAGCTGCGACAAAACCTCCTATGATTCCACCCAGAGTAAGTCCTATAATACCTACGGTACCATATACCAGACCCACCTGACCTGTTGTAAGTCCCAAACCTCCAATTTCTTTAGAGTCCAGAAGGAATGGAGATATAAGCTTAACCAGTTGAGCTTCAGGGAAACGATATAGCAACATAAATGCAATTGCTACCCAAACCTGTTTCTTTTTGAAGAAAGAGGCAAATGTTTCAAAGAACTCTTTAAAGATAGTGCCGGCAGTTACCTCTTTTGCCGGCTTATCGCTATCCGGTCTCGGCAGGATAAACCTATGGTAAAGCATTATGGCAATGAAAAAACCTGCCAGGATAAAGAATGTGATGGACCATGCAAAAGAGACATTCCCTGAAAGGCCTTCAAATTGCGCTGATACACTATGATCCAACTTTGAATCAGCCTGTATGATCATATAAGCAGGCTTATCCCAGTTGCTTTCCGTAAACTCAAGTCTTTCTCCGTAGACGAGGGAGAGACTCTTGTCCCCCTTGTTAAGTCTTGTATTCAAGACCATCTTCTCTCCTTCCTCCGGAGCTTTAGAGAGCTTTATAGCTACGAGTTGAGCGGACCCGGTGTAGGTACCGACATCTTCCGTTACATCTCTTCTCTCCCCAAATTTGTCTCTGATAAAATTGCCAAGAGGGGTACCCACACTTCTGCTCCACCAACTCTCTCCTCCTTCTTTAGCATTTGTCGAGCTCTCCTCCTTCATTGTAAAGCCATACATGGTATTGTGCTCCGCAGCAAATGCTTTAAGCATAGCGACAGAATCGGTAGGTACGGGAGTTGTTCCAAGCTCTATCGTTTCAGGATAAGAGGTAAAGAAATACTCATCGACAGCTACAGTATTATCGGACAATAATGGATTTTCGCCCCCAATCGACTCCTCCATAGGTAGGACAATCGTAGTAGAGTAATCCGGAGATGCGTCTACCTGCAACTGGAGTGGTTTTAGGCCTGTGGAACTCTCAAGAGCACCTGCAACAATTATAAGCAGACCCTGACCAACAATGGTGGCAACTCTGTAAAATGTACTTCGAATACCTACATACATTGCCTGTTCATGGGTATTCAGTGCCAGCATGTAGAATCCATCCGCAGCTATGTCGTGAGTTGCGCTGCTAAATGCCACCAGCCAGAAAACTGCCAAAGTCCATTGAAAAAATTCAGTTGTAGGAATGGTAAAGGCTATGCCGGCAAATCCTGCACCGACAAGTAGCTGCATAGTTACAACCCACCATCTTTTTGTTTTAAGCAGGTCTACAAATGGACTCCAGAAGGGTTTTATTACCCATGGTAAATAGAGCCAACTCGTATAGAGGGCAATATCCGTATTCGATATTCCCAATCTTTTGTACATGATGACAGATATGGTCATCACAGCCACATAGGGCAGACCCTGCGCAAAGTATAGTGTAGGGACCCAAGACCAAGGAGACCTTTGTTTGGTTTGTTTTTTCATAAGTTATATGGCTTTAATATTGTTTGTCGACAGATGCTCCGGTGAAATAGTGGAAGAGAATCTCCTTATAGTCATATCCAAGGTCGCCCATTACGGCTGCGCCGATCTGACAGAGTCCGACTCCATGTCCCCAACCCGCTCCAACGAGTGTGAATGAGGCGGGTGCTCCCGATGATGTAGTACCCTCTTTTTCCACGACGAAAGCGGAACTGTAGAGGTGTGAAGGAGAGAGAGTCCTGCGGATCTCCAGCTCCTTGCCGATGGTGCGGGAGCGCTTGGAGCCTACTATTTTAAGTTTCCAAATGCGACCTGAAGTGCCTCTCGCTACGGGGATAAGGTCAAGTATCTCACCATAATCCACGCCCGAACGACTTTTAATCAGCTCAGAGAGCTCTTTCTGCGAGTACTTCTCCTTCCAGCGGTAAAAGTTGAGTGTCTCCTGATCGTAGGTATTTAGCACCTGGGAGAGGATACGCATGTCGGTGGTATTGCAGAAGGCTTCCGG
Source organism: Bacteroidales bacterium UBA1392 (assembly GCA_002305275.1). Classification (GTDB taxonomy): domain Bacteria; phylum Bacteroidota; class Bacteroidia; order Bacteroidales; family UBA932; genus Cacconaster. The sequence goes on from DBQO01000034.1 coordinate 9,469, forward strand.
AGAGCCGTATATCCATTCGCGGGCATTCTCCTCAATGGTGAGGTCGGGAATGGGATTTCCGCTCTTGTTGTCAAGTTGCTTGCGAAGATAGGGCATCTCTTTATCTTCCCAGCAGTAGGGGAATTCTTCAAAAACTCCTCCACAGGACTTAGAGAAGCGTGCATCGCAGATTTCACCCTCATAGGTCAGTACTTCCCCCCAAGTCTCCTCGATTACCTCTCTTACTGCTTCCGTAGAGGCGCGGGTGAGTCCCTGATAACGCTGGCAGTGGTCATCCGCACAGACGTCAAAATTGGTGTGGTCCTCACGATCATACCACTTTATAAGCTCGTCTTCCGTTTCAATACAGGTGGAATACTCTTGTGCCGAAGCGGTTATTTCTTTGTTCTTCACAATCTGTGCAAGTGTCCAGGAGCGAGAAATGACTGCATGTGCCTTGAGCAGCTGCTTGGAAGAGGTAGCGCTCATCTCGGAGGAGATCACGCTGATCAGGTAATCTTCAATACCTATGAGATTGATGGCAGTCACCTTGCCTTTCTCTACTATAAGCTTGAGCATGCCTGCGAAGATCTGATCTTCTTTTCTCTCCCAGTGGAAATTTACTCCGATGGTGACATCCTTGAGCGTGAAATTGGCATTTTCCTCGTTGGAGGAGAAGATTATAGTATCGTAAAGCCCTCCGTCTAAAAGCACTTTTCCATCTTTGACGGTAGCTCTGTAGTCGCCCTTATAGCTTTTGTTGCCTGCACTATAGGGTACATTGAAACTAAATTCTATCTCCTCTTCGGAGAAAATGCCTACAGCAAGCTCCGCTTGAGTTCTTTTTAGTTTATTTTCCATAATTTGTGATGAAATTTTATCCAATGATACTTCTTCTATGATATTTTTTAGTTTGTCGGCAGTCAGCATATTAAAGCTTTCCCGCGATGACACTATGGCTACTCCGGCCATCTCCACGGAAGCAGGACTGATAAGGATGCGTTCTTTTGGATCTTCCGCTGAAAAGCAGGCCGGTCTGGACTCCCTACGGAAAAAAACCAAAGTGGAATAACTATTTGCTTCCCACCAGGAGATAATGTTTACACGCGGTTCCCACTCTGATTCATCGACTATGTTTGCGCAGCTAATTAGTCGTGAAAAAAGAGTGTCGATACCCTCTCTACTGCTGCTTTGGAGCAGATAACTGCCTCCGGCCCAGACGCAAAAACGGCTAATGCTGCCGGAGATAGAGTTATAAACCGGCTCAAGGTGTTCTCCTTTGCGGGCAATCACCTCTGAAGGCATATTCCCGGCAGGAACGGCCTGAAAATGGAGATGGTCGGGTGCAGAGGCACCGCACATCGGGCCATTGTAAAAGATTGTATAGTCGGGCAACTCCCGGGCAATGGCCGCCATATCGGCGAAATGTCCCTCAATCTGCTGTCTCTTATGATATGAAAGGGAGATGGTGAAATGAAGGTCGAAGATGGGGAAGGGATTTACCCTGAAAATATACTCTTCCCCACTTGCCGGACTACGCCATGCAGTACCGAGTTGCTCCGGAGAGAGTCCTTCCTCGCATAGAAAACATTGCCGGTTACGAATCGTCTCCTCACTAACATCAGCCATTACAGAGGCTTCCCTGGCGGGGTTATAGAGGAGTCTGGCCGGATATCCGTCAACATCAAACTTTCTGGCCTCCATTGCTGAAAGAGCCTTGTTATTAATAAATGCTCTCCCGTGGAGCGAGAGCTCACGGGAGAACATAGATTCAATACTCTCTTTCAAGGAGAAATCCATAGACCTACTTGCGGTTCATTGCAACCCGGGCCTTTAGCTCCCAGGTGCGGAGACGGTCCTTGTAGGTATTATTGGCATTTACCTTCTCTATTTCGAGAGAAGCATCGGAGTTCTCATCCCACCTGCGGCATAGATATATTACGTCGTAAATTCGGCCGATCTGATATTCACGGCTTACGCGCAGACCAACTGCATAGTCCTCGCCATATTTTGTGGTAGGGAAATTGATGGTACGAAGCATCGGAGTGTAGAAAGCCCTAGGTGCACCCAGACCGTTTATGCGAAGCGCATTGTTGCGGCCATTGTCCGGAGTCCACTCTTTGTGGTCGATAACTCCCGGAGGGATGGTCTCCATGTGGAAATTAGTCATGCGATATGTGCCGACAACCATTGCACAGTTCTGCTCGTAAAATGCGTCAACAATTTTCTGAACGGAATTTTCGTCTGAATATACGTCGTCAGAGTCGAGTTGGATTGCAAATTTACCGCATTTGGGGTGGTGGATTGCCACATTCCAGTTGCCGCCGATAGCGTGATAAGATTTATCTTGAGCAATGTATATGAGTTTTTCGTTGTCTTTGAATGACTTGATTATCTCTACCGTGCCATCGTCCGAGTTGTCATCCACTACGATTACATTGTATTTGAAATTGGTTTTCTGGCTGAGTGCCGAAGTAATGGCATCCTTGATGGTGCGAACCCTGTTTTTGCAGGGAATTATCACGGAAGCCTCAAATTCGAAATTATCCTCAGAAAAATGAACATCTTTGAATTTGGGCTTGAGGAAACCGCCTATCACCTTCAGGTGTTCCGTACAGGCCTGCTCCATCTCGATCTGTACAGCCCTGTTCTTTGGATCAACGTAGTCAAATATCTTCTCTCCGGATTTACGGGTGTCAGTCTCTACATCGTAATAGAGGTACTCGTTTATATGCTCAAGAGCTCCTTTCTGTGAAACCTTTAGACGCAGATCGTACATTGCAGCAAATTTGTAGTCAATGTCCATCCTGGAAACGGCCTCTTTTATTGCATCGCTCCTATAAAAAAGCACGGAACCGAAGTCAAAATCATCTCTCAGTGAACCGAACTGATAGTCTATTACGGGGGCGTTGGAACGGGTATCACCTACCTGCTTAAAATGATCGGCATAAACCATGGCAGCGCCGGTATCTTCAATGATGTTTACCATTCTCTCAAGTGAAAAGAGCACAAAACTTAGTGAAGTGTATTTGGTGTAGATCAGTGAATAGCGGGTGTTTGACTTGGCTGCGATAGCTTTAACGGCGTTTGTGCTATTGAGGGAGGGGACATTTATAACCTCACACCCCAGAGCATCTGCAGATTTGTATGCATTCTCGCCCGCATGAAGGAGATAAATTTTGTCAACCAGTACTTGGGCCTTTAGATTGTCAACTGTCGTCTTGACCTGTGTTTCATCCTGGAAAGGAATAAAGCAATTGATTTTCTTCATTTTTGAATTGATATATTTATGATTATTAATATTATTTCAGCACTTGGCAATAAAACATGTAAAGATAGTAATAATTATCCATACATCCACAGCAAAAACAAACGAGGCCGACTAAGCCGGCCCCGTTTGTTTATGGATGTCATGCGATTGGGATTATACCTCTTCGCCTACTACTTCTACTGAAATCGTGGCTTTAATGTCGCGATAGCATTTCACTACTGCTTCATAAGTGCCTGTCTCTTTTATGGTGTCAGTACCGGTGATGGTAACGTTTTTACGGTCAATATCGTGGCCAAGAGCAACCAGAGCCTCGGCAATTTGTATGTTATTGACACTGCCGAATACTTTTCCTTTAGTGCTCACCTTCGTAGTAACCTTTACGGTAATTCCTTCGAGAGCATTTGCAAGGAGTGTAGCATCCTCACGAATCTTGGCCTCTTTGTGTGCGCGCTGGCGAAGAGTCTCGGCGAGTACCTTCTTTGCGGAAGGCGTAGCCATAACGGCCATTCCGCGAGGGATAAGGTAATTGGCAGCGTATCCGTCTTTTACTTTTACAATATCGTCCTTATGTCCGAGGTTGGGGACATCCTGCTTCAAAATAATTTCCATAATCTCCTCCTATTTCAATAAATCGGTTACATACGGGAGCAATGCAATGTGTCTTGCTCTCTTTATAGCTTGAGCTACCTTCTTCTGGTATTTCAGGGAAGTGCCGGTGAGGCGGCGGGGAAGTATCTTGCCCTGCTCATTTAGAAATTTCTTCAAGAACTCGGCATCCTTGTAGTCAATATACTTTATGCCTGCTTTTTTGAAACGGCAATATTTTTTCTTCTTTATATCTACTGTAGGTGGATTGAGATAGCGAATATCATCTTGTTGTGCCATGGTGTGATCTCCTTATTCATTAACTGTGGTTTCTTCCTCATCAACATCTACCATTGGCTCTACCTTTGGAGCTGCCTTGCGGTCTGTCTTAGGTTCTGCCGTCGGAGCTGCTGCTTCACTGATTTTATTACGACGACGCTCTGCGTATGCAATAGCGTGCTTGTCCATAGAGATGGTATGGAAACGGATGATACGCTCATCACGCTTGTACTGCGTCTCTAAATTGGCGATAAACTCGGGTTCTGCCCTGAATTCTATCAGATGATAGAATCCGGTAGTTTTTTTCTGGATAGGGTAAGCCAATTTTCTAAGGCCCCAATCCTCCTGGTGCACAATCTCTCCACCATTGTCCTTGATGAAGGTCACGTACTTGGCAACCGCTTCCTTCATCTGGGCTTCAGATAAAACGGGAGTTGCAATGAAAACGGTTTCGTACTGTTTAAACATTTTAATTAATTGTATTTAAGATAAATAAGCCCTTCCGGATTTTCCGAAAGGGCTGCAAATATAGTTATTATTATCGAATTGACAAAAATTTGTCCCAAATCTTATTTTTTAGGAGCGTCAGCGAGTGCCGCAACGACAAATTTCCACCATTTGTCTACGGAAGGGATAAATGCCCTCTCATCTGGAGAGTGGGGAGACAGGATGGTGGGACCGCAGGAAATCATATCCCAGTTGGGATAGGTGCCTCCAAGTATACCACATTCCAAACCTGCGTGAACGGCCTTTACCTCAGCTGCCTTGCCGAAGAGATTGAAATAGGTCTCCTTCATGGTCTTGAGGATGGGAGACTTCATGTTGGGTTGCCAGCCCGAATAGCCGCCCGACAGTGTAACCGTAGCGCCGGCCAATTCGAAGGTAGCGCGAATCGCCTCACTCAAATCCTCTTTTGCACTATCGATGGATCCACGCATCAGAGATTTTACTACTATTTGACCATCTTCTGATTTTACGATGGCAAGGTTGTTGGAAGTTTCCACAAGGTCAGCCATCTCGAGGCTCATTCTGTCAACTCCGTTGGGGCAGGCATATACAGCCTTAGCCATCTTGAGAGCCACTTGACCGCACATCATATTCTTTCCCTTAGTCTTTTCGAGGAAAATCTCAATATTGGGGTCTATGTTGGCATATTCATTCTTAACTTTGGCTAAAACCGAATCAACTATTGCCTGAAGTCCTTTAACTTTTGCAGGAGGTAGAGCTACCACTGCTACCGCCTCGCGTGGGATGGCGTTGCGCAGATTGCCGCCCTCTATAGAGACGAGTTTGGCCTTCAGATCCCTAAGGGCAGGAAGCAGGACTCGCATCATCACCTTATTTGCATTGCCACGGCCTTCGTGTATCTCCATGCCGGAGTGGCCTCCGCGAAGTCCTTTGACATGGATTGCCAATACTTCGTGTCCCTTGGGAAGAGGTTTCTCTCTATATTTGAATACCGCAGTGGCATCGAGTCCGCCGGCGCAACCCACATAAAGTTCGCCTTCGGTCTCAGAGTCGAGGTTTATAAGGATATCGCCCTTCAATATACCCGGTTTGAGTCCTCTGGCGCCGGTCATTCCGGTCTCCTCATCCACTGTGAAAAGTGCCTCAACAGGGCCATGTACAAGATCTTTTGCCTCCATTACCGCCATTGCCAAAGCGCAGCCGAGTCCGTTGTCTGCTCCGAGAGTGGTGCCGGTTGCATATAACCACTCACCATCCTCTTTATTTACAATACGGGGCTGGATGGGATCCTTTTTGAAGTCGTGTACCTTGTCGTTGTTTTTCTGGGGTACCATATCTATATGTGCCTGCAAAATGATACCCTTCCTGTTTTCCATACCGGGAGTAGCAGGCTTGCGGATTATTACATTACCAATTTCATCCTTGATGGTCTCCAGACCAAGCTCCTTACCGAATTTCTCAAGGAATTGAACTGCTTTGCCTTCATGCTTCGAAGGACGGGGAATCTGTGTGAGGGAGTAGAAATGTTTCCACACTCTCTGAGGTTTTAGATGAGAAAGCGTCATACTGTTTTATACTTAGTTATTTGATTAATAAATGGATTATTTGCTAATAAGAGTTTCTATGGGGAAAGAGCGTACCGTCCCCAGCTGGTAAACAGGCACTCTGGTCTGTAGTAACACCTGTTGTCCATCCAGAATACGCGCAGTAGCCGTAGCAGGTACCCTGTAATAGATCATCTGGCTTCTGCTCCTTCCGGCAGCAGCTGCAGCGGCCTGTTGAATAGTAGTGCCTTTTGCCCCTTCGTCGAGGGTGAGCTCGAGGATGATCGGTCGTCCGGACATGTTGGAGGCGGGGAGGAGACCCTGAGTCTCTGAAAGACGGAAAGCCACGTATATATGCTTGTCATTGCCTGCCTGAGGCACCACATCGAAACTCATCTTCTGGGTGGAGGTCTCGGTGATACCGAAAAATAGAGTCAGGTACTCCTGTTCCAGACGGTTTATTTCTTCTATGGCAGCTCCAAGTGCCTCTCCGTTGAATATGGCGTCAGTATCGCCCGTTATGATCTCCACGCGTTTGCGGCGAAGGTTAAAGATGCTTGTAGCCACCTCTTCGGCCTTCTTTTCGATGGATTTTTCAACCACGTGTTTCTGCTCTACGGCCACTCTCTGGAAACCGCTCTCGGTCATCACGCTTTTGTAGAGGGTAGTGGTGGTGCTGGTGAGATTGCCTCCCACATCTTTGCCGGCAAATTGATCATTAGTGGCTAAGGAGGGGAATCTCCATGCCTCAGGCTTGCCTATGTAACTATCGGATGTGATAATCAGTCCCTGCGAGCAGAACTGCAGAAAGTTGGCGGCAGCTATGTTTTTGCCTGCCAGATTTATTGCAATGCGGCTGGTTGCATCTGCCTCTATATATGGATGAAAATCTATGGAACTCATACTGTAGGTGACCAAGTTCTCCGTTCTTGCGGCTGTCCCCAGATATTTTTGAGCATATTGTGCATAGGGTCCTGCCATGAATGTTTCCTTCTTTGCCTCCACTACGATATGGATTGAAGTGCTGGGAAGGGAATATATCACTAATCCTTCAGGTGTAGTACTTTTGGGGACTTGTGCCATAGCCTGACTGCTGGAGAATAACAGGGCCGCAAGAGCGATAATCACAATTTTCTTCATAAGAATTGACATTTCGAGTTAACAAAAAGTAAATATACGATTTTTTTTATATTTTTGCCCCATTAACCGACAAAACTAATACCAACCAATAATAAATTAATAACTATTTATGGGACAATTCTTCACAAATCTATGGCTGACTAACCGCTCTATGGTTATTCTTATAGCCATTCTTATTGTTGTAATTCCATTCCTCTTGTTTTATCTCAGCAAGGCTAAAAAAGAGCACCCTAAGGGGCTTATAGCAGCCGCATTGAGTAATATGGGCGAAAGGTTTGGTTATTACATAATGAATGCGGTGCTCCTGCTTTTCCTCTGCTCCAAGTTCGGTATAGACGATTCCGTTGCAGGCTGGATTTACGCCGTGTTCTATTTTATTATCTACATCTTCAGCCTTCCCGGTGGTAGAATTGCCGACAGGTTACAGAACTACAAAGGCACCATTATCACGGGTCTAATTGTGATGGCAGTCGGTTATCTTCTTCTTTCCATTCCGATCTTCGGAGAGACGAGAGGAGTCAATGCCATCCTTGTGTTCACTTGCTTTGCACTTCTTCTGATTGCATTCGGTAACGGACTTTTCAAAGGAAATCTTCAGGCTATTGTTGGCCAGATGTATGACAACTTTGAGGAAGAAGCTGCTAAGAAGGGACCCGAAGCCCTTGCACTGGCCAAGTCCAAACGCGACAGCGGTTTCCAGATTTTCTACGTTTTCATCAATATCGGTGGCGTAATTGCTCCATTCGTTGCTCCGCTATTGCGCAGCGCATGGCTGAAGGTTCAGGGACTTGCTTACAATGCCGACCTTCCCCGTCTTTGCCACAAATTTCTCGACACCAACGGCGCTTTGTCAGAGATTGACAGTGCCAACATCACTACACTTGCTGCGAGCGTAGGTCATACGGGCGTTGTGGATGCGGCTTTCTGTGACCGTTATCTCAACATATTCAACACAGGTGTACACTATTCTTTCCTTGCATCCGTGTTTGCAATGCTCCTTTCCTTGACCATTTTCTTGATTGTTAAGAAGAAACTTCCTACGCCTGTTAAAAAGGACAAGAAAGAGGTTCTGGACTACACTCCCGAAGAGAGAGCAGCCAATGCAAAAGAGATCAGACAGCGTCTTTATGCGCTCTTTGCAGTTCTTGGTGTAGCAGTTTTCTTCTGGTTTGCATTCCACCAAAATGGTCAGTCACTCTCGGTGTTTGCGCGTGACTTTGTCTCAACGGCTGCTATTCCACCCGAGATATGGCAGTGTATCAATCCCTTCTTTGTGATTACGCTCACTCCGATCCTGATGTGGCTTTTCGCTTCACTCACACGTCGCGGTAGGGCTGTTTCCACTCCAAAGAAGATCGCAATAGGTATGTTTATCGCTGCCTGTGCATACATCTTCCTAATGATTGTTGCTTCAGTTAAGCAATATCCTTCAGGATATGAGTTTGCAGGTCTCAGTGAAACCGTGAAGGCATCTATGAAGGCAGGCCCCTGGGTACTTATTGTTACCTATTTCTTCCTCACGGTAGCTGAACTATTCATCTCGCCTCTCGGAATATCCTTTGTAACAAAAGTAGCTCCGCGTCATCTCCAGGGTATTTGCCAGGGTTTGTGGCTCTCCGCTACAGCCGTAGGTAATCTCTTCATTGCTCTAGGAGTAACCATGCTTAACTCATTCCCTCATCAGTGGCAGACCTGGGCGGTATTCGCCGCTTTCTGTCTAATTTCGATGGGAGTAATGGCAGGTATGGTAAAATGGCTTGAAAAGATTACGTCGTAATTTAAGATCATATCTTTATATGTGAGAATGCCCGACCGATTGGTTGGGCATTTTTTATTTTTTGGAGTTTTAAAAAATATAGATATCTTTGTGATATCAAAATGATATTAAATTTTTCAATGTAATGAAACAAGTTCAGGAAAAATTCATCACTCCTTCAAATGGATGGATGATGTTGTTTGTCTCTATTATTGGCATTGCCCTCTGCATAGTGGTGCCAGCCATATTCCTCAGCAAAGGCGGAAGTGATTGGTGGGGATTGCTTTTCGTCGTTTCCACATTCTTTTTCATCCTTCTATCGGGTTTGACTATTGTCAACCCAAATGAGAGCAAAGTCGTGCTCTTTTTTGGTGAATATGTAGGCACCATCGTGGATAACGGATTCTTTTTTGTCAATCCTTTCACCAAGAGGAGTACCGTTTCTCTCAGAGCACGCAATCTCAATGCGGATCCAATCAAGGTTAATGACAAGATGGGTAACCCGATTATGATCGGCATTGTGCTCGTTTGGAGAGTAAAGGATACATTCAAGGCCTCCTTCGAGGTGGATGATTATGTGAAATTTGTTGATGTCCAAAGCGAGGCTGCAATCCGCAGTCTTGCCGGTTCTTATCCTTACGATAACCTCGAAGATGAAGAGGCAGCAATTACTTTACGCAGCGGTGGTGAAGAGGTAAACGATCTGCTCGAAAAATCTCTTCAGGACCGCCTGAATATTGCGGGTATTGAGGTTATGGAGGCGCGCATCAGTTACCTTGCATACGCTCCGGAGATTGCAAGCGCCATGCTGCAGCGTCAGCAGGCAACAGCCATAGTTGCAGCACGCCACAAGATCGTCGAGGGTGCAGTCAGTATGGTGCAAATGGCACTCCAGCAGCTCTCAGATAAGGAAATCATCGAGCTTGACGAGGAGAAAAAGGCAGCAATGGTGAGCAATCTGATGGTTGTGCTTACTTCGGACAGAGCGGCGACTCCAGTGATTAACGCAGGTACACTCTATCAATAAAATCCTGTTATGGCCAAAGAGAAAAAACCATTTGTCCTAAGGATAGATTCGGAGACGTTGGCTGCCCTCGAGAAGTGGGCAGCCGATGAATTCCGCAGTGTCAATGGCCAGCTTGAATATATCATCACCGATGCCCTCCGCAAAGCAAAACGGCTAAAAACGGGTAAAAACGAATAATATTTGCAACCCAAATGAATATTAAAAAGATACTTCTGATACTCTCAGTCGCCCTGCCGGCATTTTCATGTAACACCAAAAACTCTGTAATTGATGATATTGTCGACAATGAAGGTATCTACGGCTATGCTGCTTATACGGACGGAGCCCCAATTGCCGGAATGGCCGTAAGCGACGGGTTCAGCACAGTCATCACCGATAAAGAGGGATTTTACAGCATCGAATCCCCCTCGCCCAACACATTCTACATATATGCATCAATTCCGGCAGATTGTAAGATAGCAGAAAACTCCGAGGGCAATCCCGATTTTTATCACAAATACACAAAAGAGCGGAGCAAGTACGACTTTAAATTTGAGCGCATTGCCGTAGAAAACGATTTTATAGTCTACGCCCTTGCTGATCCCCAATGCAAAGATAATGCTCACATTTCCCGCTTTGAGTCGGAGACGCTCGCGGATATTATGAAGACAAAGAAAAATGAGAGCTTGCCTATCTATGGAGTGACTCTTGGAGATATTGTCTATTCCGAGGGCAAACGAAATTGTGCCCCCTATATGGCTGAAATGCGCAGAGTGATGTCACAGCGTAATATCGGTTTTCCTGTGTTCCAGACCATGGGCAACCATGACGTATTCTCAAGTGCTACAGAGCCTGTTGAGGCCGCTGATTTTAATTTGGGGTATCAACGCGATTTCGAGTCGGTCTTCGGTCCCGTCAATTTCTCCTGGAATCGGGGTTCGGTCCATTTCGTGCATATGAGAAATGTCATCTTCCAGAGCAATACCGTGTATGATTCTTATGAGGATGGTTTTACGATGGCTCAGGTGGAATGGCTCAAGCAGGATTTGAAGCATGTTCCTAAAGATAAGATGGTGGTGCTCTGCGTTCATATTCCGCTACTCAAAAATAGTGACGGCAATATCAACCTTGTGAGGTTGGCTCTCTCCGATTTCCAAAGTGCCATTGTCTTTTCAGGACATACTCACTATATGCGCAATGAGCCGGATCTGCCACTTCCTGAGAAGGTCCATGCTGCCGTCAGCGGTGCCTGGTGGCATTCCGTTCTAAATGGTGACGGTTCGCCTAACGGCTATGGGATTCACTATTTCAGCGGCAATAAGATTGTCAACTCCATTTACAAGGGTGTAAATGGGAAAATGGCCTCCAGGGAGTACCAGATACGTATGTATCGGGGTAATGCCAAAACCGGCGGAAAATATGAGAAGTTTCAATTCCCCTATACGGACAGAGATTTGATTGCCTGCATTTTCAACAGTTCTTCCGCCTGGAGCGTAAAGGTTTTTGAAGATGGCGCTTATAGCGGTGATATGAAACGTATACCTGCGAAACGCTACTCTGGCGATGTAATCGGCGCCGATTCAAGTCAGGATTGGTGGGCAATAGGATATAATGTAGGCGTAGTCGGTCGAGGTCATGTTTCCGGCACCCGTTCCAGCTACATGACTTCAAGCTACGCAACCTGGAAATACACCCTCAAAAACCCTCAGGCTGCCGTTCGCATCGAAGCCACCGATGGATACGGCAATAAATATATCTGCACAAAATTTACACCCGATTACGACTATTCGGATCTTAGTATGTAGCATGTAGTGTGGGGTTGAAGCTCTAGTTAGAGTTATCAAACAGGGCTGTGGGGAATAAGGAGCAAATGGCTAACGGCCAATAGCAATTTAGGAACTTTAAGTGATTGTGAGCTCCAATAGCGGAACTGAATAGTTAACTTTGTGCAACAACTCTCTTTAAATATTATCGTATGCCCAACATATCACCCAAAAAGAAAGAAAACATAGGCCTTTCGCCTTACGATCTGAAGTTTCGCGGACGGAAACGAGCCGACAAAGTTCGCATGACGGTTTTCGATATAACTCCGGACAATGTTACCGAAACTCAAATCCACTCCGTGGAGGAACTGCGCAAATACCGCGACTCTTCTTCAATTACCTGGATCAATGTGGATGGATTGCACAACGAGCAGATTATTGGAGATATATCCACCATTTTTTCCATTCCTGCCTATATCCTTTCGGATGTGATGGAGCCCTCTTCCCGCCCTCAAACCGAAGCATTCGACAACGGTTTTTTCGTCTCCATAAAAATGCTGGAATCCGAGGATAAAAAGAATACCGTAGGCGTGGATAACCTGAGCTTGATTGTTATGGACAGAATACTGATTACATTTCAGGAAGAAGAGGGCGATGTCTTTGATCCGGTTCGGGAAAGAATTCGCAAACACACAACCAAAATCCGCACTTCCGGAGCCGACTATCTGGCCTTTGCCCTGCTCGATGTGGTAATCGACAATTACATCTACATTTTGGGTGTTTACGGCGAAAAGGTGGAAGAGCTGGAAGGGCAACTTGTCCTGAATATCAATAAAGATACCCTGAAAATCATCAATTCATTTAAGCACGAACTAAATGATCTGCGAATAAACATAAAGCCGGCCAAAGAAATGGTGAGCAGTCTGGTAAAGCTGGATACCGAATTGATACAGGAGGAAAATCAGAAGCACTATAAAGAATTGCAGGACAATATCAATCAGGCGGTAGATTTACTGGACTATTATCGTGAAGTGCTTTATGACGAACTCAGCATGTATCATTCTGCCATGAGCACAAAACTGAACGACACGATGAAATTGCTCACCATATTTTCAGTAATTTTCATTCCGCTTACCTTTATCGTAGGTGTTTATGGAATGAACTTCAGCAATATGCCCGAGCTTCGAACAGAAAATGGCTACTTTGCCGTATGGGGAGTGATGTTGGTCGCAGTGCTTGTAATGTTGTGGTACTTTAAAAAGAAAAAATGGTTCTAGAGTCAGTTTTGTCATTCAACATCATCCTCAATTACCTGAAGTAAACAGGCGTACGGAAAACCCTTTGTTATTATCTCCACTCTTCGATTGTGCATAGGTATCTCTGAAATCCATGATATATCCGGATGTCGAGGACCGGAAAGCACCGCCTATCCCCCTGTCGCTGAGATCTTGATTTCCGCTTGCAGGGAAGTAACGAACGACGTCATTCTCCGTGTTATTAGCCCAAAACGTCGCGTTCGTGATATCATCAACGTTTATAGTTTGTCCATAGACACTGCGGCTGGTAATTTTTAAATGGCAGTTGTTGGTGCCATAGCCAATATATTGGTACCTCCAGGCCGATAACAGGTGAGTGCCCTTGTAACGTAGGGCATAGGTGGTTTTATTAGCGGAATCATTTCGGAAATCACTAATCATTGAGTAAAAATTCCCCGCGACTTCTACAAACTCAGGCTTATTATTATAAGTATTATTGGTGCCGTAATTAACCCAATACTCAGAATTATAATATGGCACAATAGAGCGCCACTCGTCGAAACTGGGCAAGTGATAACGCTGCCCGCCGATTGTAATGTTGCTGAATTGAGCCACTGCATCACTGTAGTTAAAGTATCCGCTTATATTACAGGCGGTCAAATTGTTCACGAAACCATTACCTGCAGGATTTATGTTATACCCGGCAACATAACTGAGCGGATTGGCCGTAGGTGTAAACGTATGGTCAGTAAAGAATAATGAAGTGCCATCCCACTCGGCAAATAGGTGATACGCCTTGCCTTTCTGCAAGGCGGAGGCTCTGGCGGGTTTAATGTTATCGGAATAAATGTCTCCCAAACCCATATTCACAGTTGCGATTCGCAAATTTACCATAGGGGTATTAACATTTTTAGGCATTACCCATTGCACGCTTTTTCTCGTTTCTCCGGGAGACATTTGTTGCTGCATATTGGGAAATGACATTTCCTGCTCATTTGCTACTTGCTTACCAATCAGATCATAAAGAGGAGCCATAAGTGGATTTTCGCCCTGGTAGTCGTAATACCATTGATTTGCTCCAACAGCTCTTAAAGAGGTGTGACTGTTAAAAGTAAGGGTATTTTCTGAGCTATTCCTGATGGTTAGGCAATGAAACGTTCCCAAATGCTCGAAATCAATAGTGCCGACTGAAGCTCCGGCGGCAATTTCCACCTCGCCCGCTATGGGTGCGGGCAATTCCTCTACCGGGGAAAACGGTCTGGGGAAAACTGCTACATTTATCTTCCCCTTTGCCTGGTCGAAGACAATATAATCATTACTTAATTTATCGTGAAGGGCATAAAGCGTGTATGCATTCTGAGTATTAATTCCCACCGGAATATTCACGGTAAAGCATGCACTTTTTCCGTCAGCGGAAATGGCGTCCTGGGTTAATGTTACGGGAGTTCCCTCTTTAATAACATTTCCTTGCTTAAAGAAGAATTTTAGCTGATCGTTCACAGCCCATTTAATTATAATGTCCAGTCCACCTTCTTGATGTCCAAGGCTGATACGGGTTTTTGGAGATTCAATCGGTACGGATGCCGTTATCATAAGTTTGCGCCCCTCCACCTCCTGTGTGGGTTGCTCATTTACAATCTCATTTTTGGTGCACCCTATAATTAAAAGGAGTGCCGCTGCTATCCATATAAAGTATTTATTTTTCATATCTCTGTTCTTTTAATGCGTGCATGATCTTTTAGAGCCGATATGGTCACATGTTACCAATATTCACCGTCAACATCAGTTACTTTTCCATTTCCTGCATCGCCTCCCCAACTTCTCGGAATGACGTTTCTATTGACCACGTTGGCACCGGTGAAACAATCGTTAATCGTCCATGTTGTTCCCTCTCCACCTCCGGTAAACCACCATAATTTAGGAGCAGTGCCGGTTGGAGTTGGGTAATACGAACCTACATTTCTAAAACACTCCTTAAAATTCATAGTTCTTCCTTCAAAAAAGCCGGGGTTTGTCTTCGGGTCCGGAAAAATATCCGCCCGTAATTGCAATTTTGTGCAACCGTAGAAACAACCGTAGAAAGTTGTTGCTTCCGTATTGTACCTGAACAAATCGGCAGGAAGGGTGGTTAATCCGCTGCAGAGATTGAAGCAACTGTAGAAACTTGTTGCTTTCGTATTGAACCTGAACAAATCTGCCGGAATAGAGGTTAATTGGGTGCATTCGTAGAAGCAAAAGTTGAATTCTGTTGCTTTTGTATTGTACCTGAACAAATCGGCAGGAAGGGTGGTTAATCCGCTACATTGGTAGAAACAAGAATTGAAGTTTGTTGCTTGTGTATTGTTGTTAAATAAGCCGGCCGGAATAGAAGTTAATCCTGTGCATCCGGAAAAACAACTTGCGAACTTTATTGCTTGCGTATTGTATTTGAACAGGTCTGCCGGAATTTCGGTCAAGTTGCTGCATAGGTAGAAGCAGCTGGTAAAGTCAGTTGTTTGCGTATTGTATTTGAACAGGTCTGCCGGAATTTCGTTCAAGCCGCTGCATTCGGCGAAGCAGTTGGTAAAGTCAGTTGCTTGCGTATTGTGTTTAAACAGATCTGCAGGGATTTGGGTTAGTCCGCTGCACCTCAAGAAGCTGTTTTTAAAGTCAACTGCTCCCATATTGGGGAAAGGGTCGAGTATAGCCGTCACCTGCTTATCCCCACCAGTGATGATTTTGTAGAATATGATTTGCGGCATCTGTTTGACGGTCGGGTCAACTTCATCGGAGCTGATGGTGATGGTATAAGTGCTTGGAGTGACATATTTACGCGAAGCAATGGTCTTTGCAAGCGAAGCGTCTTTCGCGATGGTTGTGTTTGTCCCATCTCCCCAGTTGATCGTCAGATTGGCGGGGCTGGTGGAGGAATTATCCTTCTGCCATATCTCGTACACTTGGTTTGCCTGAGTCGTTTGGATTGTAAAGCTAAAATTAGCCTTGGCATTTACCCAACCTCCGTTTATGGTAGCGTAGTAACGCTTTCCGGCTTCGTAGATCATGCCGCCGACCTTGGTAGTATTGGTGCTCCATTCTCGTGATGCCTGGCTACCTATCAACGTTACTTTTACCTTACCATTTGCCACTATCTTCATTACAGTAGGATCGAAAGCGAGGAAAGCGGTAAGACCGGAAGTGCCGGAGCTTACGTCCGTCACATTGAGAATAGCAAATTCGGTTAATCCTCCGGCTGATGTCTGAAGAGACCAGATCACCTTTTGGATCGTTCCTACCCCGGACGGAATGTTATTTAGGTTTAATCTGATAATGCTGCTTTGATGGGTCAGGCTAAAGGATTCACCGAGAGAGTTAGCTTCTATGTCTCTCATAAGCAGTTTTTTGCTTAGATGTGATGTTTGATTGTCACCACTCTGAGTCTGCTGCCAGAAATTGGCAGGAAGTTGAGCCTCGCCATTAGCGTCCAGCGTTATGATATTTCCGGGATAATAAGCCTTGTAGGTGGTAGCTCCCGGGACTACCATTCCGGAAAATTTTGTACCTGTTCCGGTATAACCGAATTTTGAACTTCCTATGTAAGTAGGACCATCATATCCGGCAAGCAGGAGCGTGTCACTGGTTTGCCATGAGAGTGTGCCGCCCTCACCTGGAGTGTTGGAGTCAGTATATAAAACGCGGGTCTCCGGTGGGATTGAGGCCTCAATTATAACTACACCGCCCTCTTGCTCCACAGGTTCGGGAAGAGGTTCGCGTGTACAACTCGCTGCCAATAGCGCAAGCAGTGTACAAATAGAGCAGATAGATAGTTTGAATTTCATACCTGTTTGTATTTTGGCAAAAGTATAGAAATAGTTTCCGAAAAAAGATTAAGTTTCAGAGCGTAAAGGTAAGATTATTTTAAAATATGATGATATATTTTGCGAAATAGTTTCGGGTTGCAGATTATAATTGGCGAAATACGATATACGGGAAAAAACACTTATTCGGAACTGATTACTCATAACCCCACATTACAACAAACCCCGAAAGTTTTATGACTTTCAAGGTTTGCTGCCTCCACTAATAGGATTGTTGGTTATTGCTGGAGAGCGTTATTGCCAATCGGCATTTATTGGCTCTTCAACTCCCTCTTTAATTACCTGAAGTAAAGAGGCGTACGGAAAACCCGTAATTATTAAGTCCAGTCTTCGATTGTGCATAGGTGTCCCTAAAACCCATGATGTTTCCGGATGTCGAAGACCAGAAAGCACCGCCTATCCCCCTATCGTTGGAATCTTTACTATTTCCACTTGCAGGGAAGTAACGAACGACGTCATTCTCCGTGTTATTATCCCAAAAAGTCGCGTTCGTGATATCATCAACGGTTATAGTTTGTCCATACACGCTGCGGCTGGTAATTTTTAAATGACAGTTGTTGGTGTTCTTGCCGGTATATTCATACTTCCAGGCCGATACCAAGTGAGTACCCTTGTAACGTAGGGCATAGGTGGTTGTATCACTAGGATGATTGCGGAAATCACTTGTCATTGTGTAAATATTCCCCGCTACAGTTACAGTCTCAGATTGATTATCATAAGGAGTATTGGAGCCGTATTTAACCCACATAGTTGATGGCGCTATAGAGCGCCACTCTCCAGAGCTGGGCAAGTGATAACGCTGCCCGCCTATTGTAATGCTGCCGAATTGAGCCACGGCATTATTATAGTTAAAGTATCCGCTTATATTACAGGCAGTCAAATCGCCCACGAAACCATCACCCGCGGGATTTATGTTATACTGGGCAACATAACTGAGCGGATTGGCCGTAGGGACAAGTGTATTGCCGGTAAAAAATAACGAAGTACCATTCCATATAGCGTAGAGATGATATGCCTTGCCCTTCTGCAATGCAGAGGTGCGGGCGGGCTTACTGTTTTCGGAAACATAGGTAGTCCCTCCGGAGGTTTGAGCATTCAATTTGATTTCAGGAGTATTGACAACTTCAGGCATTACCCATTGTGCCAATTGTACGGTGCTTCCGGTCGGGATATTAACAGTTCCGGCACTTGAAGGGGTTACCGTGGCATCTGCAACCTGTTTGCCAATCAAATCATAATGAGGCGCAGTTGTGCCACCCAAATAGGTGTAATACCATGTAGTTCCTCCGGTATTTGTCAATGTGGGAGTAATAGTAAAGTCCGATCCTGAAGTGTTCTTGAAGTTGAGACATTGCCATGCTCCCAAATGATTGAAGTTGATGGAGATTTGACCTACCGGAGGTGTAATTGCAACCTCGCCTGATACCGGTACGCTATTCAATGCGGTCAGTAAACTGAAGCCTATAGGAGAAACATTTACGTTGATTTTATGGTTTGTAGCGTCAAAAATATAGGGTACCCCGTGAAGGGCATAAAGCGTGAAGTTGTTATTAGCGTCGATACCTGCCGGAATATTGACGGTAAAGCTGGCATATTGTCCGTTAAGGGAAATATCCTGCTGGGTCAACGTCACATTAGTTCCCTCCTTAAGCGTGGCACCTTGCTCGAAGAAGAAATGTATTACATCTCCCACTTTCCACTTAACGATAAAGTTCTTAGTTCCTATTTCAGGTTCTAAGCTAATACGGGTTTCCGTTGATTCACTCGGCACGTATGCCGTAATCACGAGTTTGCGTCCTTCCGCCTCCTGTGTGGGCTGCTCATCTACAACCTCATTCTTGGAGCATCCTACAATAAGAAGGAGCGCCGCTGCTATCAATATAAAATATTTATTTTTCATATATCTGTTCTTTAATACGTGCATGATCTTTTAGAGTAGGTTTAGTCACACGTTACCAATCTTCACCATCAACATTAGTCACGTTTCCAAGGTCTGCCAAATCACCTCCCCAACTCTTCGGAATCACATTTCTATTGACTACGTTGGCACCGGTGAAACAATCGGTAATCGTCCATGTTGTTCCTCGTCCACCTCCGGTAAACCCCCATAATTTAGGAGCGGTGCCGGCTGGCGTTGGGTGGTAATACGAACCTACATCTCTAAAACACTCCTTAAAATTCATAGTTCTTCCTTCAAAAAAACCGGGGTTTGTCTCCGGATCAGGGAAAATATCCGCTCTTAATTGCAGTTTTGTGCATCCCTGGAAACAAGCGTTGAAATTTGTTGCTTTCGTATTGTACCTGAACAAATCGGCCGGAAGGGTAGTTAATCCGCTGCAACCATTGAAACAAGCTTTGAAAGTTGTTACTTCCGTATTGTACCCGAATAAGTCTGCCGGAAGGGTAGTTAATCCGCTGCAACCCTCAAAGCAAGCGTTGAATTCTGTTGCTTTTGTATTGTACCTGAACAAATCTGCAGGAATGGTGGTTAATCCGCTGCAGCCATAGAAGCAACCGAGGAAAGTTGTTGCTTCCGTATTGTACCTGAACAAATCTGCAGGAATGGTGGTTAATCCGCTGCAGCGATTGAAGCAATTGAAGAAACTTGTTGCTTTCGTATTGAACCTGAACAAGTCTGCCGGAATAGAGGTTAATTGGGTGCAATGGAAGAAGCAAGAGTAGAACAAGATTGCCTCAGTATTGTTGTCAAACAACCCAGGTGGAATCGATTTTAATCCGCTACAATTGATGAAACAATAATAGAAGTATTGTGCTTCTGTATTGTTGTCAAATAAGCCGTCAGGAATAGAGGTCAATCCGGTGCATTCGCCAAAACAGCTCATAAACATTATTGCTTGCGTATTGTATTTGAACAGGTCTGCAGGAATTTCGGTCAAGCTGCTGCATAGGAAGAAGCAGGCCCCAAAGTTAGTTGCTTGCGTATTGTGTTTAAACAGGTCTGCCGGAATTTCGGTCAAGCTGCTGCATGAGTAGAAGCAGCTGTTAAAGTCAGTTGCTTGCGTATTGTGTTTAAACAGATCTGCAGGGATTTGGGTTAGTCCGCTACACAACTCGAAGCAGTATCTAAAGCTTGTTGCTCCCATATTGGGGAATGGGTCGAGTATGGCTGTTACCTGCTGGTCTCCGCCGCCATTGTAGAATATAATTTGCGGCATCTGTTTGACGGTCGGGTCAACTTGGTCGGAAGTGATGGTGATGGTATAATTGCCCGGACTAGCATAAGTATGGTCAGCAATGGTCTTTGCAAGCGAAGCGTTTTTCGCGATGGGCGTGTTTGGTGTCCCATCTCCCCAGCTGATCGTCAGCTCTGCAGGGCTGGTAGAGGAAGCATCCTTTTGCCATATCTCGTACCGCTGGTTATCCTGAGTTGTTGTGATGTTAAACCGGAATTGAGGGTTGGCAAGTGATGTCCACCCTTCGCTTACAGTCGCAGTATACCGCTTCCCTGCTTCATAGGTCATCCCTTCGGTCTTTGTCGTGTTGGTGCTATACTCGTACGAGGTGCCGGTGCCGATCAGCGTTATTTTTACCCCTCCGTTTGGTTTAATATTCATCACGGTAGGGTCAAATGCGAGGTAAAGGGTCTTGCTGATTGTTGGGCCCGTGTTTACGCTTGGATCGTCAAAATTAAGGATAGCGGAATGGGGTAACCCCGATGTGGTCTCAACCGTCCAAATCAGTTTTGTGATTTTTCCTACCTGATTCGAAACACCGCTAAGTGCAAATTTAATGATACTGCTCTGCAAGGTTAGTCCAAAGGACTGATTTAGGGCATTGGCTTCTGTGTCGATTAAGAGCAGTTTACCTCTCAAGTGATCCGTTGAGAGGCTCCAAGTCTGGGTCTGTTGCCAGAAATCAGCAGGAAGTTGAACCTCGCCATTAGCATCCGGCGTGATGACATTTCCGGGATAATAAGCCTTGTAGGTAGTAGCTCCATCTACCGCTGTTCCCGAAAATTTGTTGCCTGTTCCCATATAGTCAAAAATCTTGCTGCCCAGATAAGTTGTTCCGTCATACCCGGCAAGCAAAAGTTGATCACCAATTTGCCATCCGAGTGATCCACCGCTGCCGGGAGTATTAGAGTCTGTGTATAGAACGCGGGTCTCAGGTGGGATTGAGGCCTCAATTATAACTACACCGCCCTCTTGCTCTCCAGGTTCGGGAAGAGGTTCGCGTGTACAACTCGCTGCCAATAGTGCAAGCAGTGCACAAATAGAGTAGATAGATGGTTTGAATTTCATACCTGTTTGTGTTTTGGCAAAAGTATAGAAAATAGTTTCCGAAAAAAGATTAAGTTTCAGAATATAAAGGTATGATTATTTTTAATATGGTGAAAAAATATTTGAAATAGTTTCGAGTCACATATTACAAATGGCGGAGCATGATGTACGGGGTGTTTATGGAGTTAGTAATTCAAAACTATTAAAACGCTTATTCGGAACTAATTGCTCATAATTAGGAATTATAAAAATTACTTAAAACCAGATGCTCTTATAAGGATTATAGAGTATAAACTTACTCGAAATTTGATATTCTTAACTCAAGAATATAGAGTATAAACTTACTCGAAACTCCATACTTCCGACTAACAAAAAATCCACCGCAAGGTGGATTTTTTGTAACTCTGTATTGATCTATTAATATTCTTCTTCGTCGAAGAAAAAGTCATCTTTTGTTGGGTAATCGGGCCAGATGTCTTCGATGGAGTCATAAACCTCTCCATCATCTTCGAGGTCCTGTAGATTTTCTATTACCTCCAGAGGTGCACCCGAACGTGTAGCATAATCGATCAATTCTTCTCTGGTTGCAGGCCAGGGAGCATCTTCAAGTTTCGATGCGAGCTCTAATGTCCAATACATGTCTATCTCGAATTTTAATGGTTTCTAAAAAGGGCTGCAAATATATATAAAAATATATATAACAAAAAACTATTTTTAAGGAATCCAATAATCGTCTTTATTTCCGGAGAGGTAACAGAGGTAACGAGCCAGAGTAAAAAGATAGTCTGAAAGGCGATTGACGTATCTGATGGCTATCATGTCCTGTTCGCTTTTATCCTCAATCCGTACGGCCATTCTTTCTGCTCTGCGACATACTGTACGGGCAATGTGGCACTTTGAAGAGATTGCCGGAGAGGCCGGAAGGACAAATGCCTCTTGGGTTGGAATTGCGCCGGTCATTCTGTCGATTTCCGACTCAAGAAATAAGATTTCCCCTTCATCGAGAGGTTTGAGCTTTGTTACCTGATGGTCGGCAGCAAGGTGTGCGGAAGCCTGCATCAGAAAACTCTGTATTCGATGTAGTTGGAACTCCTCGCTTACCTCCGAACGCAGAAGTCCGAGCCAGGAGATCAGTTCGTCCATATCACCGTATGCCATAACCCTTTGGTGCGCTTTGCTTACGCGTTTTCCGCCAACCAGCGAGGTGGTGCCGGCATCACCTTTTTTTGTGTAGAGTTTCATTTCAGGTATTATTATGTTTATTTCCTATCCTCTTTTTCCGGAGCGGGTTTTGAGTGTCCGATCCTATTTTGCCATCTTTCATCCTCACAATGCGGTTTGCATGTCGGGCTATATCCTCTTCATGTGTCACCAGGATAATGGTATTGCCCTCTCTGTGTATCTCTTTGAAGAGCCGCATCACATCCTCCGAAGTTGCGGTGTCCAGATTTCCTGTCGGCTCATCTGCGAGTATGATGGATGGACGTGTGACCAAAGCTCTCGCAAGTGCAACCCTCTGTCTCTGACCGCCCGAGAGTTCGCTGGGCTTGTGCTCCATCCTATCTTCAAGTCCTACTGCCGATAGAGCCTCTTGTGCCCTTTTCTCCCTTTCTTTGCGAGGGATCCCGGCATAGGTCAGTGGCAGTGCCACATTTTCAAGCGCAGTATACCTCGGCAGGAGGTTAAATGACTGAAAGACAAATCCTATCTCGCGGTTTCTGATGCCTGCCAGATCATCGTCATCCATTCCGCTGATACTCTGTCCGTTTAGACTGTAATTCCCCTCCGAAGGGACATCGAGGCATCCGAGTATATTCATCAAAGTGGATTTGCCTGAACCCGAAGGTCCCATTATAGCTACAAATTCGTTTTTTCCGATGGTTAGATCAACCCCGTCAAGTGCTCTGACCGTTTGGTTCCCCATTTGATAGTACTTTTTCACTCCCTCCGTCCTGATAATCTCTTTCCTCATCTCTCTGCTCTTTATATTTCAAATAATAATCCTTCAAAAGCCTGACGGCCCTGAGACCTTCGTCCCCCAAAGATAGAGAATATTTGTTGACGAACATCTCGATATGTTGTTTTAGTACGCCTTCGGAAATTTCCTGCGCATGCGCAGCAACATAACTTCCGGAGGCTTCAGGATTCTCCATAGCGTATAGAATACTTCTGCGCAGCACTCTTTCCACCTTCCGTGCAAATTCCTCCCCAAGATTTCGTTTCACGGCGATTCCCCCAAGGGGAATGGGAGCCCCGCTAATTTTCTGCCACCAGCTGCCGAGATCGCATACCAGCTCCAGACCCTGTTCTGCGTAGGTGAAACGGCTCTCGTGAATCAATATACCAAGGTCACATTCCCCAGAAAGAACACTCCGTCCGATCTCCGAGAAGAGCATCGGGACCTTGATTCCGCGCCCTTGGAAGGCGAGGTCATACAGCAGTGCGCCGGTAGTATATATTCCGGGGATGGCTACTCTGAGCGTTGTAGGGGGAGTAGCGACATCTCCGGATACTTCGGAAGACACCGCTGACTTGAACGATGCCGCGGCATGATTGCCCGCTTTACAAACACACAGAGGCCCGCAGTCATAGCCAAGCGCCGATCCGCTTTCCAACATCCGATAAAGCCCCATCACATTAAACCAGCCGTGATAGCTCATCTTGGAGATGTCATAAGATAGGGATGGAGCGCTCATATTGAGATCCTCCACATCAGATAGGGTGACGTCAAAAGAGAGTCCCTCGGTATCTACGAGCCCCTCCACCATTGCGTGAAACATGAAGGTGTCGTTGGGACAGGGAGAATATGCGAGAGATACCCTCATCTATGCGCCCCTCCTGTAGCCTTTGCATCCTTCCCGGCTTCTGCGGCCTTTTCAAGTAGCCTTATGCAAGTGTTTTCGAGTGCGGAGAAGGCTGCTCGAATATCCCAACGGCTCTTATCACGTTCGCCTACCTCGTTGGATACGGCACGCAACTCTATAAAGGGTACTTTTTCCATCAGGCAAACATAAAAGAAGGCTGCTCCCTCCATGCTCTCGATATGGGGTGAAAAGCTCTCCATACGGCGCAGGTTATGCTCTCGAATGCCGGTTATGGTTTGAAATGTGATGCCGGTTGCATCCTTAACTCCTTCTAGAGGACCGGTGACGGGATAAGGGTCGCTCACCTTGAGCAGTCCGTCTACAAATGGGAGAGTATTGGCGTCGAGCATTGCATAGTCGAAAAGGGTCTGAAATCCTCCACGAGTCTCTATACCCATATCGCCGAATTGCTCCACTGTTATATGAGCCACGCTGCCGATCGGGAATTCCGCAGAATAACTGCCTGCAATACCTATGTTGACCACCAGATCGTATGGTTTTGCTGCGGGAAGTAGCGCAGAGTCCAGGATTTTTGTAAGGTTGTAACAGGTGGCGGCTATTCCTATGCCGGTCACTGCAAATTCCACCTCGAGAAGTGCGGCATTTGCCGGGGAGATTTTCTCGTATGCTGTTTGTGCACAATGCAGTTCCTCTGCTGTTGCAGCTGTAAATAATATTCTCATAGTGGGCACTAAAATAGTTATTTGTTGGAACTTATTCAAATATTATTTGTAATATTGCCTAATTATAAAACTTGAAAATGGCACAAGACAGAACAGAAGAATTTGATGCGGAAGTCACAAAACAACTCGCTTCACATTATAGGGAGATTTTGAGATTACTGGGAGAAGATATTACCAGGGAAGGACTGTTAAAGACACCCGAAAGGGTTGCACGTTCAATGCAGTTTCTCACCAAGGGTTATGAAGAGGATGGTTCGGCAATAATACAGTCGGCGATGTTTCGGGAAGAGTACCAACAAATGGTAGTGGTTAAAGATATAGAGCTCTACTCTATGTGCGAACATCACATGCTTCCTTTCTACGGTAAGGCACACATAGCTTATGTGCCAAACGGCTATATAACCGGTCTGAGTAAGATCGCCCGCGTGGTAGAAACCTTTGCCCGTCGCTTGCAGTTGCAGGAACGCCTTACCGTTCAGATAAGGGATTGTATTCAGAATAACCTCAATCCGCTCGGGGTGGCGGTGGTAATAGAGGCCTCCCACATGTGTATGCAGATTCGCGGGGTACAGAAACAGAACTCCGTCACCACCACATCGGCGTTTACCGGAGCTTTCCTAAAGGATAGCCGCACGCGCAACGAATTTTTTGATATAATTGGCACTAAACTGCATTAGCAGTTTAGTGCAGTGTGTAGTGTGCAGTGTGCAGTGTGTAGTATGTAGTATGTAGTATGTAGTATGTAGTATGTAGTATGTAGTATGTAGTATGTATTATGTAGTGTGCAGTTGCGGGGTGCGGGCAATTAGAAATTAAGAAATAGCAATTATTAACAATCAGCCAAAGGCCAAATGCCAATAGCCAGCAGCAAATGGCCAACGGCCAGCAGGATAACATTATGAAGATAGTAATCGCAGGGGCAGGCGAGGTTGGAAGTCATTTGGCGAGGATGCTTAATGACGAATACCACGACCTGATCATTATTGATGAGAATGAAGAAAATCTAGCTCACATCAGTGAGAGCATGGACGTTCTCATCGTCCAAGGCAATCCTACCTCTATCAGTGTTCTATCTGAGGCGGGAGTAGAGAATGCAGACCTTTTTGTGGCTGTCAGCCCTGCCAAAGATCAGAATATCAATATCATTTCGGCGCTTTTAGCCAAAAAGATGGGTGCCAAAAGAGTCACGGCACGCATCAATAATGATGAGTACCTCGATTATCAGAACAAATTTTTCTTCAAAGAGCTGGGTATTGATTTGCTTTTTTACCCCGAAAAAAGTGCTGCGGATGAGATTGAAGACCTGCTGAAGAAGTCAGAGTTGTCAGACTTCGTAGGTTTCGCAAACGGGAGTCTGCAACTGGTAGTTATAAAACTGGAAGAGGGTGCACCGCTTATAGGACAATCTTTGGCAGATTTCGACTATCCGGCTGACAACCTTCCTTTCAGGACGGTTGCCATAGCTCGTGGAGACGAGACGATAATCCCGCAGCATGAGTCTATCTTCAAGGTTGGCGACCTGGTCTATATCATAGCGCTCAATGAAGCAGTGAGCGAAATAATGTCCTATTCCGGTAAGGAGGAGATAGAGATACGCCGTATTACCATCCTCGGCGGGGGCAAGATAGGAGAGATCCTTGCCAAAAGACTCGAGCCTACTGCCGATTTCATAAAGATAATTGAGATTAAAAAAGAACGTTGCGAAGTTCTTTCGGAGCGTTTGGATAAAACTCTTGTAATCAACGGAGATGGACGTAACTCAGATTTTCTCTATGAGGAGGATGTCAAGAGCTGCGACGCGTTCATAGCGGTAACATCCAGTTCGGAAACCAATATTCTTTCCTGCGTGGCGGCCAAAAGGATGGGGGTAGCGAAGACCATTGCCGAAGTAGAAAACCTCGAATATATACGTCTTGCAGAAGAGATGGGGGTGGATTCGGTAATAAACAAAAAACTGATCGCAGCCAGTCGTATCTTCCGGGTTACCCTTTCCAATCATATCCGTACTATAAAATGCTTAAGTGGTTCTGATGCAGAAGCCATCGAATATATGGTAAATGCAGGCAGTCTGATCACAACGGCTCCAATTGAAGAACTAAATCTCCCTAAAGATGCCGTTATAGGCGGAGTCATCAGAGGACAGGAAGCATTTATTGCCGTTGGTACCACCTTAATCAAACCTCACGATAGGGTTGTTGTCTTTGCGCTCCCCTCAGCTTTAAGTAAACTGGAAAAGTTTTTCGCCTGATTTTTGATGAGATTAGAATTATTATTAAGTTTGCGGAATTTAATAATAATCAACTAATTCTTCATTATGATTCAATACAAATTCAAAACTTCAGGTAAGACAAGGTTGGACCATGACCTTCTAGGTGATAAGGAAGTGCCTGTTGAGGCGCTGTTCGGAGTGCAGACTCTCCGTTGCATAGAAAATTTCGACATTAGCCGTGACCTTTTAGGTGACCATCCGGAATTTATTAAAGCTTTCGGTATTGTAAAGAAAGGAGCTATTCTCGCAAATCACCAACTCGGTCTTGTTTCTGACGAGGTAAAGGATGCAGTGGTTGCAGCCTGTGAGGAACTAATGGAAGGCAAACATTGCGAACACTTCCCCATTGATATGGTTCAGGGTGGCGCCGGTACTTCTGCCAATATGAACGCAAATGAGGTGATTGCCAACAGGGCTCTCCAGATTGCCGGTCACAAGCCCGGTGAGTATCAGTACATACATCCCAATGATCATGTAAATATGGCCCAGTCCACCAATGATGCATACCCTACGGCTATGCAACTGGGTATGTACATGATCCACAAAGATGTGATGAAGGCCCTCAAAGCTCTCGCCCGCTCATTCCGTACAAAAGAGAAAAAATTTGCGGACGTTATCAAAATGGGTCGCACACAACTCCAGGATGCAGTACCCATGACTCTTGGTCAGACATTCGGTGCTTATGCCTCCGCTATCGAAAATGAGATGAAGCGTCTGGATGAGGCAGCACAGGGTTTGCTCGTAATCAATATGGGTGGTACTGCTATCGGTACCGGTATTACTGCCGAACCCGGCTATGCAGAGGCCTGCACTAAGTATATTAAAAAGATTTCCGGATGGAAAGTGACCCTCGCAGAAGATCTGATTGAGGCATCCAATGATACATCCGCTTTTGTAGTCTATTCTTCTGCTATAAAGAATGTTGCTATTCGCATCTCCAAGATAAGCAATGACCTCCGTCTGCTCTCCTCGGGCCCCCGTACAGGTCTTGGAGAGATCAACCTTCCTCCCAAGCAGCCGGGTAGCTCAATTATGCCCGGTAAAGTCAATCCCGTTATTCCGGAGGTTGTAAATCAGGTTTGCTTCAAGATAATCGGTAACGATGTCGCCATTACCATGGCATCCGAGGCAGCACANNACCTGGCTTATGAGAGCTTGCGACACTCTCCGTGTAGAGTGTGTGGACGGCATTACCGCCAACAAGGAACATTGCAAGAAGCTCGTGGAACACAGCATCGGTATCGTGACTGCTCTTAAACCCTATCTTGGCTACGCCAAAATCACCGAGGTTGCCCAAGAGGCTCAAAAAACCGGTGGCAGCGTATACAAGCTGGTTCTTGAAAAAGGTTTCCTTACAAAAGAGCAGCTTGACAAGATTATGGACCCCGCCAACATGACCAAACCGGTTAAGGTGGAGCTGTAAAGTTAGTTTTGAGTTCCGAATCAGGAGTTCAGAGTACAAAAAAGAGTCCCTTCAAGGACTCTTTTTTGTGTAGTTATGAGTAGCGCGTTATGCGTTGCCTGATGTGTGCAAAGTTCAAGTGTCACATCGTACGCTTGCAAGGGATTAATATTTCTCTTAATATATCATAAAATATGGAAATAGTGTTATATTTGCATATTATATAATATGTTATCGTTATGACAAAGAACACAATGGGGACTAAGTTGCCTCGAAAATTAGAGCAAAAGATGCAGATTGTCGGCGAGCAGATCAAGCTTGCGCGGCTGCGTCGTGATTTGAGTATTGCGCAGGTGGCGGAGAGGGCTACCTGTTCACCGCTTACGGTTTCACGCATAGAAAAAGGAACTCCGACAGTAGCGATAGGCATCTATTTGCGTGTGCTATATGCATTGCAACTCGATGAAGATATTCTCCATTTGGCAAAAGATGATAAACTGGGTAGAGCCTTGCAGGATATGAATCTTATCCCACGTGAAAGAGCATCTAAAAAGGAATGATAGACTATGAAGAAATTGTATGTATATGCAGATTTCGATTGGCTCAAAAGAATCGAACCGGTAGGGGAACTTGGCTACGAGTCACTTCGAGGATCAGATAGTTATAGTTTTAAGTTTGCCGATAGTTGGATAAAAAAGTACAATTCCATCAACCTCAGTGACGATCTCAACAACTATCCGGGTTCACAATATACTCAGCCGGGTAAAGATATTTTTGGCTGTTTTGCTGATGCTTTGCCCGACAGATGGGGTCGCACTCTTTTGCTCCGGCGTGAACAGATAATGGCGCAAGAGGAGAATCGTCCGATTCGTCCTCTTTCATCGTTTGATTTATTGATGGGTATTGATGATTTTTCCCGCATGGGTGGCTTTCGTTTTAAAGAGAGACCTGACGGAGAATTCATTAATGCCGATGACTTTTTGCAAATACCGCCACTGACAAAGATTCCGGAGCTCATAATGGCAAGCAAAGAGATAGAAAAGAGTGAAGAAATTAATAGGCTTCCGGAAAAACAGTGGATATTACAACTCGTCAATCCGGGTTCATCGCTTGGTGGCGCCCGCCCGAAAGCAAATGTGTTGGATACTGACAGCACTATATCTATTGCTAAGTTTCCTTCGTTGAAAGATGATTATGACGCAGGATTATGGGAGCATTTTTGTCATATTATGGCTAAAAATGCAGGAATAAATGCGGCACAAACGAGGGTGTATAAATTCAATGACAGGCATCATACACTTCTCTCGCGTCGTTTTGACAGATCCGACAGCGGCAGGAGAATTCATTTTGCATCTGCAATGACTCTGCTTGGGCTGAACGATGGTGACGGTGCGGCAACAGGGCACGGCTATATTGACATTGTGGATTTTATAATAAGAGGGTGTAGCGATGTTGAGGCGAACTTGCGTGAATTATTCCGCAGAGTTGCATTCAACATATGTGTCGGAAATAGCGATGACCATTTCCGCAACCACGGATTTTTGCTTACTGCAAAAGGATGGAGGCTTTCACCTGCTTACGATATGAATCCCACACAAAACAGCCATCAGAGCCTTCTTATAAATGGAACAACCAATAGTGCCGACCTATCAATACTTTTGAATTCCTGCGAAGAATACATGTTAACCACTAATGTGGCAAAAATTATTGTTGATGAGGTTGTTGATGCCGTTAAAGGATGGCGTGTTGTTGCAAATAGATTGTCCATCGCAAAACGAGAAATAGATTTGTTTGAAGGAATAATTTCTGAAAGAATCAGCCGGATTTAATTCTCAAGTGTCACATCACCAATTAAAATTCGCCGCGGACCTCACGGCCGGCGGCGAATGGAAACTCTAACAATTTATCTTTAAAACTCAAACGAGAAAAACTCAAAACTCTTTATAAAATCTTCATGGCAATATGTGCGCAGGCTTCGGCATCTTTCATCATTAATCTTCGTATCTCTTCAACATTTTTTGAATGGTATTCTTGATTTCATCACGGTACCATTGGGGCTTCAGGATCTCGATTGAGTCTGATTTGGAAAGTAGCTCCTGCGTGAAGTCGTAAGTGGGTACGATGTGATATCTGAATATGGTATAATCCGAGGTCTCCTCGATAGGAGTCTGCGACTCGTGAAGTTTTAGGGAGTTGAAGTAATAGACCTGTGATTTATCAACCTTGATTTCGACCTCTTCCGCATACTTGCTGTCCTCAATGCAGGCACCGTAAAGGTCTTTGAAATAGCTTTTCGCCGTAAATTTCTTAGGAATCTTATAGGAGCGGCCGATACGGCG
Organism: Bacteroidales bacterium UBA1392; assembly: GCA_002305275.1. Taxonomy (GTDB): domain Bacteria; phylum Bacteroidota; class Bacteroidia; order Bacteroidales; family UBA932; genus Cacconaster. Next base: position 40,168 of record DBQO01000034.1, read on the forward strand.
GAGTTCCTTGATACGGTCGAGACCGTAGATCCTCGGCTTATCGCTTGCGGCAGTCTTGGCCACCATATACCAGCGCTGCTTGAATTGTCGCAGACAGTATGGTTCTGCTTCAAAAGTAGTGGAATACTCCTTGGTGAATCCCTGATGTGTAATTTCAATCGCTTTTCTGTCGCGGATTGCCTCTAGTATTGCAGAGAGATACTTTTCGCTCGAAGGCACCTCCTCGAAGATGATGCTGTCCCGCATATTTTGGCTTTCGTTCAGCAGGTTGTTGAGCGAGAGCGACTGCATGAGCCATTTTCTGATTTCATCACCTTTTATATCATCGCTATTTGCAATATAATACCCAAGGCTCCTGTCGCACTTGATTTCGATGCCGAAAGTATCGAGGATGGAATTAATGTGGTTGTGGAATGTTCTTTCCGGAAGGTAACTTTCTCCAAGCTCATTTAGTTGGCTGCGTGCCCAAAGGTCGCTTATATCATTTCTGGAGATGTACCCATGACGGTTAATGACCTCTATGAGCCAGATGTAGCGGTTGAAGTAATTAAGTGCCATGCCTTTTGGTTTTTGCTTTCAATGACAAAGATAATTAATTAAACTGCCAAAAAGTAGCAGCCTGCTTATTTTTGGCAGAATTTTATCAAAATCCTATTTTATTTCCGGTTTGCCTGTTGTTGCCTATCATCTCCTCTCTGCAAAATTCCACCATCTCCTCATAGGAAGGCTCAGTACCGGTGATGATCGACTGCACCATCTTCTTGCGGCTGATATTTTCAATCTGGCCTCCGGAAAAATTGAACATTGAGGCGAGTTTGCGCGTCTGCTCTTCATCGAGATCGGGAACCATCGAGTGCCAAATCTTGGATTTTACTTCAACTGAAGGTACATCGAACTTGATTTTATAGAGGAAACGTCTCTCGAAAGCTTTATCCAGATTTTGCGTCATGTTGGTGGTGGCGATAAGAATGCCGTCGAGACTCTCCATCTCCTGCAGGATGATGTTTTGGATGGAGTTTTCCATCTTTTCAACGGCGCGGTCTGCACCTTCCTTTCGTATTCCGAATATTGCATCTGCTTCGTTAAAAAGCAGAATGGGCGCAACTTTGGACTCTTTTACACATCTTTTGTATTTTCTGAATAGCTCTTTTATATTTTTCTCACTTTCTCCGACCCAATAACTCTTAATCTTAGTGACATCGGCAGTTATCAGATCCCGACCGGTGCGTTTGGCAAGTTGATACACGGTCTCCGTTTTTCCCGTACCGGGTGCCCCATAGAATAGACAAGTGAAGCCGTTTCGCATACCCTTGGACTTCATCATTTTCGTTACCTCATTAAATCTTTCTGCAGATAAAATGCTCTCAAGTGTTTTTACCTGTTTTTGGACATCCTGATCATAAAATAGTGATTTTTGGGTAATTGTTCCATACTCCATCAGGCCTGCCATCGGAGTACTTTCATGCAATCCACCCACATCAGCATAGATTTTTTCCTTGACCTCATCTTTTAGGCGGAATCGGTCTTTCACAGACATACCGTCAATATTTGCATACTCGATAACCTCCATCCTCTGAAGGGCCAGTTTGTTCTCTTTAAAATTTGCATGAATAGAATCAAACTCATATTCGTTATAGAAATCCCTAAAATCCCACCACTCGCACTCATCATCATTATAGTAATCGTATCGATGAATCAAAGCATAGAAAAGCATCCGCTCATTCTTATTCATTGAATTTAAATAGTCATTAATAATCTCAGGGCAAATAATTTTATCCCCCTCTATTAAAATACGATATGAATCGGCTGTCTTGGCAATGGAAGTAGCGGGGTTGGATAGGATCATATTATCCAATTCTTCAAGCAATAATTTGCTATTTCCCTCATCATAATCATGGAATAGACGATTCATTTTCGAAAGAATTATACCTGTACTCAATCCTTCGTAAGATGGCTTACGGAAAGGCTTGTTTTCGCGGAGCAGATCAATAACCTCATTTGACACAGATATACAGTCGCGATTGTTTATTTTAATTAAAAACTTCTTCTCCAACTCACGTAAATCTTTCTCTATCGAGAGATAAGAGATAAAACTTGTCTTGAGCCGCTCGACAAGCTGACCTTTCCGGATATCCTCCCCCTTGCACAACTCAATCACAATGGCAAACAACGCTGCTTGCCACTCGCTGATTCCATATTCTTCGGCAATTGTCTCCAACTCTAACCGTTTAGCGGCAATGAGCTTATCGTCAAGAGAGAAGTAATCAGCGTAGTCCCGACTATACTCCCTATCCCTTCGCGCCCTCTCTATTACCTCTTCAAAACACTCCAGCAAAGTCTTATTTTTCAATTCCAGACCCAAATCATCAATCAGCTCTTGGCACCCCAGCATACCCGCCAGGATCTCTTTTGTAGATATTTTCTTTTCCATAACTATGCTCCTTTTTTACTTTTGTTATTGCCAATATTTTTTTACTACTGCAAAGAAAACAAAACACACTGCCAAAAAGTGGCAGTTCTCAGGAATTTTGGATATTTTTTGAATTTGGTGTTCAAAATTGTCTTTTCTGCACATCTCATTGATATTTGTTTCATATCTTTGTGAAGAAATTGATAAAAAAGAAAAAGATTATGGCAAAACCAATTAAAGAAACACCACTCCTTACCGGTGAAGATGCAACTCGTTTTGAACAAGCTGCACAAGAGGTTGTGCCCGCATCTGAAAAAGAAATAAATGAGGCACGCGAGGCGTTTGATTATTTTGCATCAATAGCAACCTTTAGTATGTAATGGCACCTCAGTTACGAAAATTAACTCCGGAATATAGCATTAAACCGTTCGATTGTGATGATTCAGATTTGAACGGTTTTTTATTGGAATCAGATTACTCAATTCCAAATGCACGTCAGCATGCAGTGGAACTTTTGGCCGTAACATATCTGATAGAAGATATTAAGGCTGGAGAAACTATAGCATACTTCAGTCTATTGAACGATAAAATTGATAGAGAAATTACTGATAAAAAAGCGTGGAATAGATTTTCTCGTGAAATTCCAAATATAAAGCGCCGGCGTTCTTATCCTGCTGTAAAAGTGGGACGTTTGGCGGTCTCAAAGAAATATCAAGGTCAGAAATGGGGAAAACTGATTATCTCCTTTTTAAAGCAACTGTTTACTCATAACAACAGGACAGGATGTCGCTATATCACAGTAGATGCTTTATGTACCGCACAAAGTTTCTATGAAAGTTGCGATTTTAAGGTTTTGGTAACTCCGGTAAAAGATGATGAGACCGTGTTGATGTATTACGATCTCAAACAGTTCGTGTCCCAACAGTAGGGCATATAACAGGTTAATAAAGAAATAATGGTTAAACAGCAGAATTGCGCTGTTAGCTCACTTTTTTTTCCAAAACCTCCTCACAGTACCAGGCACGAGACTTTTCTTCGAACTCATCACGCGAAGAAGCACATTTATTTCACTTTTGGACGGACACTCTCAAGTGGTATAAGCGGAATATAACAATTTTCGAGTGGAGAACCCTTGAGGTTCTTCATAAAAATACCGCGTAGAGCGCCTATTGCAGCACCGAGGAATGTGTCAATTATTAAATGGTTCTTCGACATAAATGTTCCATCTCCTTTTATTGTAATTACGTCATTTATAGGAGAAAGACCGAAGGTCATTAGAATAGTGTTCGTAGCAAGTATTACCCAGCCATCCTCGTATAAAATGGTAACTTTTGCTTTAATGACAATTCTATCACTATCCATAACGGGGTTTATTTCGTGTCCCACTTGGATTTGTAATTTGTCACGGTTTAAGCTTGAATAGTCAAACTCATAGTTAATCTTAAACTCTGTTTCAGCAATCGATTCAAGTTTATATTTTATCTCCATGTTTCAAACTTTTAAATTGCTAATGACAAACAACCTGATGTCGGATATGTTCGCCAATCTCCAACTGACTGTGCTATGGTGTAAACTTCTCCCATATCATAGATGCCGGACTTTCTTGTTTTAGGCAACCTGACTTCAGTATCTTTCTTTGTTACTCTCTTTGTTGGAATAAATGACAATGGAAAGAGATCTATTCCCAAGCAATGGGCCATATCTGAAAGCGTGTCAAATGTGAAATTTCTTTTTCCGGAAAGATATTCTGAAATTTCTGATTCGCTTTTACCGAGCATTTCAGCGAATTGCTTCTGTGTGAGTTCTTTAGCTTCTAACGTGTCTGCTATTTTGCATGCAACAAGCATCCTATCTCTCGTGCGACGATGAGTGTCTTCATCGATTGACGCAAGAATCCTTGTTAATACTTTGGATGGTTTTCTTCTTGTTGTCATATTTCAAGGTTTAAAAAGTCTGATTTTTCTAATGTCCCGTCTTCTAGGACTTTGAGGTCTTTTTTTATTATGGCTTTGTTTATACTTGCTGCAATAGCTTTCATTTGTCGGGCTTTTGCGTTTAGCAAAGGATTCTCTTGATATGCAGAAATATCCGGTTGTTTATATCCTCCTGAGCCAATAAATATACAAGTATTATCGAATCTTAAGCAATATAATCGCAGTCTATTGTGCCATAGTGCAACAACTCCGTCTCCCGGTGCACCTTCGTGCTCTTTGAAAAATTGAATTCGACAACCGGTAGAACTGCCCATGATATCAAGTTGGTCAGCAATTACTTTCAAATCCTCTTCGTATTGTTGATTATCATCAAAGAATTGGTCTAATAAAGTATCATCATCACCCTCAAGCATAATTGAATAAAACTTTCCTTTATCGCCGGAGAATTCTTCTATTTCAACAATCTCAAAGTTCATACAATCCCTACAGTTCCTTCTTATTTATGAACAAATTTGAGCATAAATTCGGATATAACCAAATTTTAAGGTTGTTTTTTGTTTGTATTGTCAAGACCCAAAGCCAAAAATAAGGACTATTCGCCATCTTGCCTAAGAGATTCTTTGTACTGCAAACACAAAAAATTGTCAAAAAAAGCAAAAAATAAAACACCCAGTGGTTGTTGTCAATGGGTGTCGTGCTAAGAATATAACAGGTTCAAAAAGGACTAATATCTAAATAGTAGAGTTTTAGTGTTAGCTCATTATTTTTCCAAATCTATGCCTTTCATTATCTTTAAGATCATTTCTATTTTCTTAATACAGGCTTTTAGAAAATTGTCACTTGTAATAATATCATGTTCCCAGATATATAGATTCAGGTTGTCTATATAAGCATAGAAAGGCCACCAGTCACTTTGCTTACGGGATTGAATTCCTTCTTCTTCCAACCTTTTGTGAATTATCTCTCTATTATCTTTTGAAAGTTTATACTTTTTTGGATAATTGAATAATCCATAGTGAAAGTGACCCTTTTCAAACGTAAATGAAATACCACATTTACCCTTCCAGTCAGGTTTTATCAAATTAAACCTCACAGATTGCTCATCGCTTCCACTGTATTGATATTCTAAATTATGTTTTTCTGCAAATTTTCTCATCTCAGGATTGAAGTGTTTCTCTATGATAGCATCAAAAGTTTTTGAATAATTTTGACAAATTTCTTTGGCAGCTTTTAGATTCTCTACTTTTGACAAAAGATCCGTTATCTCCTCTTTATTTTTGTTATCCATATCTTGATTTGTTAATAGTTTCAGGTGATTAATATATTGAATAATGGTTTCTCGAACCATTGGAAAACGCGAAGCAATTGCAACACATTTTTCAAGCCAATTAATAATGGTTTCTGTATATGAAATTGTCAAATAAGAGACAGCACTTCCACTATGTTTGGAAGCTTCATGGCCATCCAGTGTCATATATAATAGTTGATAATTGTCATTTTTGTATCTTTCTTTTGCGTAATCGCCATATCTTTTAAGTTGTTCCCTTTGGTCACCTGCAAAGATTTTGTTTTCAATAATGATAGCTTTTTCCCTTTGTTCATCTTCTATTAAAATATCAATCCGACCTCCGGGGATTGCAAATTCTGTATGAACTCTCGCATTTTTACAGTTGAAGTCCTCAATGGCAAATTGTTCGCCTAATGTTTCAATAAAACACCCGAGAAATTTTGCTTTCAAGCCGTGTGTCCCACTTGGATTCAAGAATTCGGCGAGAATTGCCGAATGAGTATTTTCGTAATGATCTACACCGCAAATTCGGAACATATTAAATCTTCCTCCTGTTGCATCTAATATTTCAGCATTTTTCTTGCTGATAATCGATACTTGACTAAGTAAATTCTTTATTTGATCCATTAGTTGTTTTTTTAAATTATCACCTTTTATCATTTTAATGCCTTCCTAACCAAGGTAGAGCTTTCTTTCGTTACTGCAAAGAAAATGGTTTTCGCTGCCAAAATGTGGCATGGAGAAGTTTTTTTCAAAACTTCTCGCTATTTATCACCGCTTAATTGCTCATTTTATCATTATCCATTACTTCATAATTGAGTATAGTATTAGAGTTTGCTTATTCTTTTTCAGTTGACTAGATAAGCGAGCGGCGAAGCGAAGTGAAGTGAAGTGAAGTGAAGTCTATCACTTCCTGATAATCTGATTTTCCACTTAGATTTCTGTCGTGAAGTTACACTTAAGTTTATGCTGTACAAACTCAATTAATGTTTTATTGTCCATAGACAATGAAAATTCATAAAACTGGAAAATGTTGTCCATAGACAATGAAAACCAACAAAATGAAGAAAGCATTGTGTATAGACAATGAAATAATGCACCGTACCTTGTGCCGCGTACCCCACAACACTCAACTATACTTCAAAATATCCTTTGGTAGTAGGGTATTACCTATATCATCCTTAGGGGGATTTTTAAGGAATAGCATCGGTATGATGGTGTAGTTCCGGGCAAATGGTAGAAGATTGGCTTTGCGGATCAGTTCAGCTGTGAGTAGTTTCCCATTTTCAAGAGTAGTCCATTTGCATTCTCCGACAAGCAAATATTTTTTATCGAGCGATTCTGCCATCACATCGAACTCAAATTGTTCTGGTTTATTTTCCTCATTTCGCACCGAACCCCACCAACGCTTTGCTTTACCATAGATTACGCCATTAATAAGATTTCCTGTCACGGCATTCCTGCATAGCTTCTCCCATTGCATACCCACATATTCTAAGAAATGGGCATTAAGGGCTTGGTCGATAGGTAGCCGACGATCAAGTTCTATAAATGAACGATTAGGAACAACAAACTTATAGTAGAATGCCATGAATGGATCGGCAATCTTATAAAGACTCTTTTTTGCCTTTTTTTCATCAACACCGAATGGCACTTCTTTTTCCAGGAATCCGAGATCAATAAGTTTCTTTAGAGGACGAGACAAATTGGTTGCAGGCTCATTGCATCGTGACGCAATCTCTGAAAGGCGATTTGCGCCGTCACCGATATATGACATTATCGTTGAAGTCTTGACGATATCCTTTACATCGTCCTGAAAGAGCTTTATAGGTTCCTCGTACAGAACTCCATTTACTGAAAAAATATTTTGCCACAAGGCATCATTAAGCGAAGCTCTGTTTTCTCTTAATTCCCAGTAGCGCGGCACTCCTCCCCAAACAGCATACTCCTCAACGGCGTTTATCGCATCAAGATTTAAAGCCTCTTTAATATAAGGCAAGCGGAGAGGTGTAAGCCTCATTATCTCATCTGCACGGCCATATAGAGGTGCGCCAGAGTCGAAGAATAACCCATACATCATATTTTGCGGGGAACCGCAAAGAACCAGATTGTATTTTAATTGCTTCTCATCAATAAGTTTCTGCAATACGGACGGCAATTCTTTAGATTGCTCCACAAGGTACGGAAACTCATCCAGGCACAAAGTGAAATGCGTCTCGGTTCGATAATTAATGGCTCGAAATAAAGACTCCCAGTCATGATATGTCAGTTTGTCGAAATCCGGAAATAGTTGTGCTACTACTTTTGCAAGCAATGACCTCTGGTGTTGTCCTTCCGAACGGTCGGCCAGGAAATATACGTCATTATCCGACAGCACCCTTTTTATAAGGGTCGATTTACCTAATCTCCTGCGACCGTACAGTACAACCAGTGAGGATTTCTCTCTTCCAAGAGCATCCTTAAGTCTTGCGATTTCATCTGTTCTGTCAACGAATTTCATATTTTATAAATTATTATGAAACACAAACATAATGTTTATATTGCATAATAAAAAATTTATGCCAGATTATTTCAACTCAAAACAATTACAAATTTACAGCAATCCAGTCAAATAGAATGGCAGATATATGGTTTGTCCCTCTTTTCTGAGGTCTTTGGTGTAGATGAGGTATCGCTGCCCGATTCTGGATGAATATTTGTTGCAAAACTCATCCAGCGACTTATGGGTCTTGTATCCTGAGCTTTTTACTTCTATTGGGCATAATTTTGAGCCACGGGAGATAAGGAAGTCAATCTCATAATTGTGTTTTCCACCATCGGGGCGCCAAGTATGATAGAATAATTCATCGCCACCGGCTTTAAGCATCTGGGCAACAAGATTTTCATAGACATATCCCAAATTGACGGGAAGGTTTCCGGTAAGCAATTTTTGATAAATCTCATTCTCAGTTACTGACTTATCCCAAAATGCCATCGTAACCATCAATCCTGTATCGTTCACAAACATCTTGAACTTGTCAATGTCTTTATGCATTGAAAGACCTACAGAGGGATCATTGGCATGACGAGAAATCAACACAGTCATTGAGTCCTCCATATTCTGTAAAGTTTCACTTAAACGATCCACTTTACCATATTCAACCACGCTGCTTAGCAGATATCTTGAGGCATTTCCGGACAATTGTGCGGGGATTGCATAAAACAGACTTGTTGCCCTGCCGGACGGATCTATTTTACGAAAATCATCGGCATATAGTTCAATAATTTCTCTTTTTACGGCATCAATCAGACTTAAGTTGTTGGTCTCAAGGTATGCATTTACAGCCTGGGGCATGCCGCCGACTACCATATAGAGCCTAAGGTCATCCATAAGTTTCCGGTTTACGGCATCTCCCAACGGCATCTTATTTTTCCAAGATTCACGCAACATTGGAACTGTGACTTCATTTCCTCTTGCCCAATAAAATTCCTCAAAATCCATAGGATAAAGAGTCAATCTCGTCTCTTCGCTGGGGATCCGAATTCCTTTTGTGTTTCTCCTAATGCTCAGCAAGCTACCGGTTTCGATATAATCGTATCTTCGATCTTTTACAAGTTTCTTTATTGCCTGTCTTGCAAGGGGGCAGTTTTGCACTTCATCAAAAATAATAACTGACTTTCTCTCGATTAACTGCACATCATATAGAAACTGCAAACGAAGGAACAGCCTGTCCAAATCGGAAATATCAGTAAACAAATCCTTAACTTCCTGCTTACATTCGACGAAATCTATAAGGATATAACTTTCATATTCCCGCTTTGCAAACTCTTCAGCAATAGTAGATTTCCCCACACGTCTTGCACCTTTTATCAGCAAGGCGGTAGCTCCATTTCTCTCCCTCTTCCAATGCAGCATCTTGTCGTACATCTTGCGCTTAAAAAACCGTTCTTCCATCATTGAATCAATTATTGTTTTGACAAAAGTAAAGAATTAATTACACTCCCCAAAATTTATTTCCCCATTTTTGCCCAAATTCTCACAATTTATTTGTCTAAAATTGCCCAAATTCTCATAATTTCAACAAAACACCTGCACTGCTTGCAAAAAGTAGAC
>DBQO01000001.1 GCA_002305275.1 Bacteroidales bacterium UBA1392
GAAAGTTGTACATATTGATTGGCATTGTTCCTGAATTGGGTTTCAAAGGGAAGAGGAATGTAATCCTTCTGACGGGGATAGGTATAATAGCTGGTAGCCCAACCCCCCTGGAGCGAAAGTCTGGGGCTAAATCTCCATTTTGCCGAATTGTAGTCGAGTTTTGCATTCTCCATCATTCCTTTAGCGATAGCTATGGAGGGAAGCGAATGAATAGCATAGTCCACCAACTCCTCTGTTTCCTCCTCCGAAATGAGAGTCCGTACATTTTCGGGAATAACCATTGAGGCATCGACAACCAATTCCTCATCCAGGGGCCAAAACATCATATCTTTGAGCTTTAAAAGCGCATCTTCATATTGATTCCTGGCCATCACCAGCTTGTATTCCCTATCATAAAGTTCAGCCTGCATCTCAACGACATCAGCGTAGCTCTTTTGTCCCAGTTCCTCCTGCTTCTGTGCAAGTCTCAATGAGTTTTGAGCCGTTTTAACCTGGCCCTCCAGCAACCCTGCGAGCTGACCGAAGTAAACCACGTTGTAATAGGCCTCCATAGTGGCCAGACACACCTCATCTTTTATCAGTGTCTCCCGGTCAATCCCCATTTTCAGTGCAGTTTTGCTGATCTTCGCATTATTTACCGAAGCAAAACCGTTGAAGAGCGTAATACCACCGGAAAGTGCATACACATTGTTAAAAGAGGTAGTCGACACATAGGTGTTGGTTTCGGGATCGACCGAACGGCCAAAATTGGAATATGCGTAGGTTCCCGCCGAAATTTCCGGAGTAAAGATGTTCAAGAGTGCATCCCGACGGGCCACCCTCGCATCATCCACCTCCATCTGCTGGATTTTCACCTTGGAAGAGTTTTCCACAGCATAGTTCATACATTCCTTCAGCGTCATAACATCTTGCGCAAATAGAAATCCTGAACAAAAAATTGCTGCAACTGTAACTATTAACTTTTCTTTCATTGTTTAATATTTTTCTTTTACAATTTTCCTTTACACCTCAAATACCAACACCCACTGTGCCACGACTATTAAGGTGTTGATAATCAGAGTTTTGCGATTTTTTCACCAAAATTTAGGTGTAAAGAAACTTTACAGAAGTGTAAAAGTAGTGGACGCCTAAATGTTTTTCAAAAGGAGTCCAATTTCGCAAATGAGACGGTTTCCATTAGTAAAACTGCTCAAAATTTCGTAACTTTAAGATTCCTAAAAAATATAAAGTATGGATTTAAGTAATATTGAGAACATTGAACTTAGTTATTTAAGTATTGAAGATTATGATGAGTTGAAGGAGATTATGATGCAGGTTTATTCGGACGAGCCGGGTGGGTATTGGAGTAAACCTTACATTCAGAAACTCATAAACATTTTTTCCGAAGGTCAGATAGTTATCAAAGTAAATGGGAAGTTGGCGGGATGCGCGCTCTCCATAATTGTGGATTATAAAAAGCTCGGCGACAAACATACATACAAACAGGTGGTGGGTGATTACTTCAGTGCTCACAACCCTAAAGGGGATGTGCTCTATGGCATTGAGGTCTTTGTAAGCAAAGAGTTCCGGGGATTGAGGCTGGGTAGACGTATGTATGACTACCGCAAGGACCTTTGCGAGCGCCTCAACCTGAAATCCATAATTTTTGGCGGGCGCATGCCCAACTATCATCTCTATGCCGACCAATATAGTCCGCGCGAATATATCAGGCGGGTGCGCCTGAAAGAGATAGATGATCCCGTTTTGAATTTTCAGATTTCAAACAATTTCCAGCCGCTTCGAGTGATGCGCGGATATTTACGGGGCGATGAAAAGAGCAATGAATATGCAGTCTTGATGCGTTGGAACAATATCTATTATGAGGAGCCGACTGATGAAGCTACCATAGCCAAGAAGATAATCCGCCTCGGACTAATCCAGTGGCAGATGCGCTCTTATGCAAATCTGGGTGATATGATGCAGCAGGCAGAGTTCTTTATAGATGCCGTCTCCGGCTATCGCTGCGACTTTGCCCTCTTCCCAGAGTTCTTCAATGCCCCGCTGATGGCTCAATACAACCACCTTTCCGAGCCAAACGCCATCCGTGAGTTGGCGAAATATACCGATGAGATAGTCAACAACATGTCGGAGCTTGCCATCAGCTACAATATCAATATCATTACCGGCAGTATGCCGGAAATGCGGGACAATTTGCTTTACAACGTAGGATATCTTTGTCGTCGTGACGGCACCCGCGAGAAGTATGAAAAGCTCCACGTCACTCCGGATGAAGCCCGCGTGTGGGGTATGCAGGGGGGCGATGTTGTGAAAACTTTTGATACCGACTGCGGAAAGATAGGGATACTGATTTGCTACGATGTGGAATTCCCTGAGCTACCGCGATTGCTCGCCGATGATGGGATGAGAATCCTCTTCGTACCCTTCCTCACCGACACTCAAAACGGTTATTCACGCGTTAGGCATTGCGCGCAGGCACGAGCTATTGAGAATGAGTGTTACGTGGCCATTGCCGGATGTGTGGGCAATTTGCCGAAAGTGCACAATATGGATATCCAATATGGACAGGCGATGGTCTTCACGCCCTGCGATTTTGCTTTCCCTACCAGTGGAGTAAAGGCTGAAGCTACTCCAAACACCGAAATGATCCTGATAGCAGACGTGGATTTGGATCTGCTAAATGAGCTACATCAATTCGGAAGTGTGAGGAATCTCCGCGACAGGCGCAAGGATCTTTATAGTTTGACTAGGATATGACAAGTGCAGTCTATCTTACGATCTGAAGGAGGGCCGACTAAAAAGAGATTTTAGTCGGTCTCTTTTTTTGTTCACTTTTTCTTTACAGTTTTAGTATAACCGTCAATATAATTTCCCGTTTACTGATTTTTCGACTCAGAGCAGTATTTTCATCGTAGATATGGCATTGAGCGTGATGTTTCACGGTCTAGTTTGCCATATACACCGCCATTTCTCCTGATTTGAGCTTGTTTCCGACTGATATATATTTTCTGAGATTATGCGCTAGGGCCACAAGCCCGAACTCCACGTTGACTTTCTCCTTTGACCTGAGCCGGAAGCGCTTGAAGCCGTGGTTGAATTTGATGTCTCCGAAGACCGATTCCGGCTCGACAGGCCTTTTGCTTCTGTGATAAAGTCCTCTTTCGCTTGTCAGTAGGCGTTTGGCCTCACTCCGATACGCATTATTGCGATGATTGACCTCTATGGTACGTCTATACGATCCCCCTTTGTAGCATTGTCCCCGCAAAGGACAACCGGAGCAGTTCCGTGCTCTGTATTTGCTGACGGTTGACACATAACCCAAGTCTGACTTTGTATGGATGTCACCGATATGCTTCATGTGTTGTCCCATGGGGCATACAAAGTAATTTTCTTCGGCATTGTAATACATATTTTGTGGAAGAAAGGGGTTATTGCGATATTTCCTCTTATCCTCTGCGTGGAACATATTGTATTTCACGTATGGTATGATTCCTTTTTCAAACAGATGCGAGTAGTTCTGCTCGCTGCCATATCCGGAATCGGCGCATACCTCGTCACTTTGTATTCCGAACCTCTCTTTGAAAGAGTCGATGAACGGTATGAGTGTTGCCTGGTCATTAGTGCTGCTGAAGATGCCATAGTTGGTGATGAACTGTTCCTCGGTTGATATCTGTATGTTATATCCCGGCTTCGTCTGGCCGTTATTCATGGCGTCTTCCTTCATTCGCATGAAAGTAGCATCGGGGTCGGTTTTGCTGTAGCTGTTGCGTTTTCCAAGAATATAAAGCTTGTTCTCGTACTCCTGCATCTTGGGTGCGTTCTCCGTTTTTACCTTTGCCACCGACTTGCGCAGTTTCTTGTCGCTGATGCCCTCCTCGTCCATCTTATTGAGAATATTGTCGGCACGCCGACTCATTTCTTCCGCACTAAGATCCTGCTCTTCCTCTGAGTTCTCTATTGAAAGCACATCTTCCGCGGCTTCCAGAACTGCTTTTACCTTTGCCTCGAGTTTGACCTTGTTCTTTTCTGTGCTGCCCTTCCACACGAAGGTGTACTTGTTGGCAGCGGATTCTATCTTGGTACCGTCTATGTACTGCACATTCAGGCTTACAAGACCTTCATCATGAAGAAGGGTGACAACCTGAGTGAAGATGGTGTCGAACCTGGCGGAAAGGCGCTTGCTGCGAAAGATGTTGATCGTACGGAAATCAGGTCTCTGCATGCCACTGAGCCACATGAAAGCAATATTCTCAACCAGAAGTTTTTCCATCTGACGACCGGAGTAAACATTGTTCAAATATGCATATACAATGATTTTGAGCAGCATTCTGGGAGAATAGCTGCTTGTCCCGCCTCCTTTGTAGGTGGATTCTATCTCGGATATGTCGAGCCTGTCGATGATGGCGCTGACTACCCTTGCATTGTGATTTTGAGGAAGATAATCGCCAAGACAGGGAGGAAGCAGCAGGTTGTCGTTGGGATTGTAAGATTTAAATATTACCTTTGATGTGCTCATTGCCAATGATTGTTTTGGTTTTCACATGTAAAGATAATCATTATTCGGCAATAATGCAATAGCTATTCCTTTGTTAATCAAAAGAATAGCTATTTTTTATTCGCTTTACTTAAGCAGAGGAGGAGCCTCTTCAGAAGACAACAACAAGGGGGTGACTTTAAAGTCTGTTGGACTTTTTAGTCACCCCCCTTTTTATCAAAGACGCCACTCTGTTTTTTAGAAGCAGCGTAATCCAGGTGGCCAGAACGAATGGGAATGTAAGTTTCGGAATCCCTATTTTATTCAGAAGAAAAGTGATGGCCAAGGCCAAAACAATGGATATCAAGACCCACAAGCCATCCCGTACCTTCGGTCCCGCAAAGACAATTGCACACAAAACCGCATTGAATCCATAAAGTCCGAGGTTAATCTCATCAATAGGCACGGAGAGATGGAATGCCAAAATTGCAGAGACAATAGCTGCTGTAAGGCCATAGAGGGCCGCTATAGGCGAGCTGATGAATACTGCGAGAAAGAACAACAGGCCCGAAAGTAATTTATCCTGAAAAATCACCTGTCCGAAACTTTTGAACCCATCCGTCAATGAGTCGCCCGATTGCGCAACCACCGGCGAAGAGACGACAAGCAAATTGCTGCAAAACTTATTGCAAATCAATAGTATCAGCCAGGTTACCACCACAAAAGGGAAGGTAAATGCAGGGAAATTGCGTTTGATAAAAAAATGCTGTAACAGAGCAGCTGCCACCGCTCCGAAAATCACCAACAACCAAGCCCACAGCACCGGCTTCAAAAACAACATCACTGCCACCCCCACCAATGCTGCGCTGAAGCCGTACAACCCCTTCTCTATCTCAGATTTGTCGTATTTGAACAGATATGCCGTGGCAGTACCACATACGGTGGCTAGTAGCGCCCCAAGCCCCATTGCATAGGAACCGTAAAAGATTCCTATCATAAACAGTAATCCCGTAACGCTCTTCTCCTGAAGCATTATCTGTGCAACTCCCTTCAGAATAGTCGAAATAAAGGTCGCCGTTTTACAATCGGATAGGCTCTCGGCGAAACTATATCGTCTCATTATATAGGTATTATATTTTCTTATCGTCTTCGTGGATATGTTTCTTATCGTCTCCGTGACTAAATTATGGTTGCAAATATAGAACTCTTTACAATAATAGAGGAATTTTGATTGTTTTTGAACCGGGTACACTCTATTTACAAAAATAATAATTACATTTGTATGCATTAATGTTTTTTGCTGCGAACTAAAAGTAATTTAAACCTATCAACTACTGATAGATAACAGTATAGAACTTAACCATATACAGCCATGAAATTCAAACTTTTCATCTTAGCACTGATCCCCCTTTTAGTTGCGAGTTGCAGTCGCGAACCTCTCCCAATCCCCGTAGAGGAAGAGGGAAAGATCATTACCATTAAAGTAGACATAGCACCGGAGACCCGTGTGGCATACAGCGGTGGAACCGGCGATAACGCACTCTCATGGCAAGTCGGAGACAAGATCCTTCTTGTCGGAAGTGACGGCACTAACTTTATAGGCGGTAAAGTCTTTACCTGGGACGGGGGTAACAACTTTACGGGAGAAGCGATACCGGGAGCTACTAAATTCAATGTTTACTTTCCCGGGTTGTCCTTTATACCGGTTATGAGTGGGCCTTATGCCGGGAGTGCACAACTCATTGACAATTTCCCATGGGGAAAGCAGACACAGGAAGGAAACGGTTCAACGGCACATATCAGCAGCAGGCTGATTATGTGTGACGAAAATTGGAAAACTTCAACCCAATTTCAGCTTGCAGCAAAGAGCAGTATAATAAAATTTGAATTCACCACAACCTGCCGGATGATATTGGAGGGGAAATAAAACTGAGATGGTCGGTTCAGAACCAATATGACGTCATACAAAGCTCGGTAAACCTCAGTATAACCGGTGTAACTATTTCTCCAGGAAACACCACTCTGACCGCCTACCTCGCTTTTGACCCTAATGAGGAAACAGGAATCTCCGGAATTCCCGTCGGTGGAAAATTCAGAGTAAAACTGATCGGCAATAATCGTATATACGAGTGCGTAAAGACTTCTACTGAAGGTAAAACCTATGTGACCGGGAAGCGCTACACAGCTGCCATTAATGCAACTTCTGATTGGAAACCACTTTTCCCGCTGAAGTATAGAATTAACCTCACTGAGCCGACCACCACATATACTATCTATCAGAAGTCCCTCGGCGATCGCAACCCTGCAGATTTGACAATTGATTGGGGAGATGACTGGGGAGATGGAAAAGAATCATTTCTTTGGAAAGATTATATATTCATGGGTGCAGCAGTTGGTTCACATACCTACTCGGAGTCCGGTACTTATATCATAACCCTATATTCCGCAGAAGCGGATACTAGCAAAACTCAGATGCCCAAAATCTACTTCAATCACAATAACAACTCTGACCTTCATCTGATTGATGTGCTTACCCCCTTCCCTAATATGGGGACAAACGATTTCAGTTCCTGGTTTACCTATTGCATCAATTTACGCTCAGTTTCGAATGACCTGTTTAAATATAATCCGCAAGTGCTCAATCTTAGTTACTGCTTCGCCGGATGCTCAAAATTGTCTTTAAGTAGCAACCTTTTCCCGGACTCCAATGCTTTTAAAGATAAAAATATGAATTTTAATAACTGTTTTACGAATGTGGGGATCGGATTGGCTCCCGGTGGTACTGCCCCTTCGTTGTGGACTTTTCCAAGGAGTCAGGGAATTTCTTGGTCACATACCGGTTGTTTTTTGGTGCCACGACTTTGATGAACAATAACGACATCCCGCAAGATTGGGGAGGACCTAATTAGAGAGTATAGCGCCTAATTAACGCACTCACTCGGTATAAGCTCCCTGGACGGAAAAATCGCTCGACAGGAAGGTCACTCGACAGGAAGATCACTCGTTAGAAAACCCAATCCACAGACATCTCCCTCAAGCAGACAGTAAAATAAACTCTAAAAGTTGAGACCAACCTCGAAAGCGGAACTTTCGAGGTTTTTTTGCATTACCTCGAAACCCGTACGCCATTTTTCTCCTATTTTACACAAAATATTTTGCAATAACGAAAATAAAAATTACATTTGCATTAATCTTTTTTGCTGCGAACTAAATGTAATTCAAACCTATCAACTACTGATAGATAACAGTATAGAACTTAACCATATACAGCCATGAAATTCAAACTTTTCATCTTAGCACTGATCCCCCTTTTAGTTGCGAGTTGCAGTCGCGAACCTCTCCCAATCCCCGTAGAGGAAGAGGGAAAGATCATTACCATTAAAGTAGACATAGCACCGGAGACCCGTGTGGCATACAGCGGTGGAACCGGCAATGACGCTCTATCATGGGAAACCGGAGACCAGATTATGCTCCTGGGATACGTAGCCACGACAAACCAGGGAACCTCAATTTTTAACTGGGACGGGGGTAACAACTTTACCGGAAGTATAGTACCTGGCTCTCACTACTACTCTGCATACTACCCTGCGGATGCTTTTGTGTCATCTGGTGATGCTGGTATTGCGAACCTTAAACCATCCTTCTCATGGGCCCAGACACAGGACGGAAACGGTTCAACGGCACATCTCAGCAGCAAGCTGCTCATGTGGGACGATACATGGGCACGTTGAATCACTCAGGGATTTAATTTGGAACTACAAAGCAGCATACTCAAATTTGATTTAACCAACCTACCTGACGATATTGGAACCCTCACAGAACTGAGATGGAAGATTGCAAACTCATCAGGAGTTGTACAAAGCACTATGACCCTCAATATAAGCAATGTAACCATTTCTTCAGGAAACACTTCTCTGACCGCTTACCACGCTTTTGATCCCTCTCTATTAGCGCAACTTCCCATTAGTGGAAAATTTATTATTGAACTGATAGGTACCAAGTCATACAAGTGCGAAAAAACTTCTGATCACGGTAAAGCCTATGTGGCCGGAAAGCTCTACAAAGCTACCGTAAGCTCAAATACGGATTGGACTCCTCTATAGTGCCTCATATCCGAACCGATCAGCAACTAGCATCAACACTATCTACCAAATTCCCCCTCCCCTTTATCCAACCCCGCTAGTGTGACGATCGACCGGAAAATGGCGCACCTGACACAACTCTAATGCTAGGCCTTATATATAATATATAATCTCTCTAGCAGGTATTCAGACAAACCTTGAAAGCGGGGACTTTCGAGGTTTGTTTTTTTGCATCACCAAGCCACCCGTACGCCATTTTTCTCCTTTTTTAACCAAAATATTTTGTAATAACAAAAATAAAAATTACATTTTTGTGCATTAATGTTTTTTGATATGAACACACAAGAATTTAAACCTACGGAACACTACATCGCTCCCCTTATCGATGTGATTGAAGTCGAACTGAGCCAAAACATCCTTGATGCAAGTGGTACGCTACCCCCCATAGGTGACGGAGGGGATGCTTGGTAGTATAAACATAGTAGTATGAAAAGGGAACCTTTTCTAAACTCGTGACACTTGAGTTTAATTAAATATTAAAATAATCTACTACTGATCGCTGACAGTAGTTACTTAAATAAAACAGCCATGAAATACAAATTCAAACTTTTTATCTTAGCGCTGATCCCCCTTTTAGTAGCGAGTTGTACTCGCGAACCTCTCCCCATTCCCATAGAAGAAGAGGCAAAGGTCGTAACCATAAAGGTAGATATAGACCCGGAGACCCGTGTGGCCTACAACGACGCCCCATACGGTCAGCAAGGTTCGCTCTCCTGGCAGGAAAACGACCAGATAATGATGATAGGTTTTAACGATCAAGACCAGTATCAAGGCTACTCCACATTTACCAGACGCCAGGATGGCCTTTTTCAGGGAAATACTGTACCCAACGCCACCAAATACAAGGCCTTTTACCCGGTAAATTCCGTAACAATGAATCAACAAGGGCACCCTGCACTGAATACAAGCGGCAATCCTTCTATGCCCGCTCAAACCGGTACATTCTGGCTGCAGACACAGGACGGAAATAATAACACGGCACATATTAACAACAAACTGGTCCTGTGGGATACGGATGCCAACCCCCTATCACAGACCTTTGTATTGACTGCCCGCAATAGCATCATAAAATTTGTTCTCAGCAACATCCCCACCGATGTTGGGCAACTCACCCAACTGGTTTGGGTACTGGAGACAGCATCGAATACGTTTAAATTCCTTAGGCTTAATATAAGCAATGTAACTATATCCTCCGGCAACACCGGCCTGACCGCTTTTCTCTCCATTGACCCCAGTTCGATGAACGTCATCGCAAATGGAAAGGTAAGAATAGTGCTGTACGGAGCAAAGCCCCATTTTTGGCTGGGCACCTCTGCAGGTAAGACCTATGAGGCAAGACAACGCTACACAGGTACCGTGACCGGCGGTTGGCAGCCTACAATCAATCCGCTAAGTTATGTTGCCCAGTATAATGTAAATCCGGCAGGTAACGACTTCGTGAATGACTTAACTGCTTGCGACGGCAGCGGGTTCTTTTATTATAGTGGTGCAAACGCTATCACCATTTCGGGGTATCACCTGCCGAGCAGAGGAGAGTGGGCCGGCATCATTCCGGAAATTGCCCATTCGGGTGCGACTGCTAGAGTTTTCTTCCCTTCTGGTTATGGTATTTACAATAATATAGTGAGAACGTTAAGGTTCAAGGTGAGACTTTTAATACGAACAACAGTTATGACAATAACGGAGACAATGTTTCTTATGGCCTTCGTTACATGGGTCCCGGCATAATGCATTATCGCTCTGCTTGGAAGTATGAATACTTTCCCGATGCTACCGGAGCACATACATATATGAAGATAACTTGTCGCAATGTATCTCCGGCCTTAAGCCTTAGTAATATCAGTAATGCCGCCTTCTGGTCTTCCAACAACCAGTACGATGTCATACGTTATTTCCCAGCCAGCGGTTATAAAGAATCACCAAACGGCGCGACAACTGCTAAGGGCAACTCCTCTTACTTCTGTTCGTCTACCAGAGAGACAGGCGCTAACTCATGGACTACGTCATTCTCCAATACACGAGCGTACTCAACCTATTTCGACAACGATTACTATTTGATATCAGTCCGCCTATTTACAAACCCTTGATGGAGACTTCCTCAAGCAGGCAGTAAGATAAACTTTAAAAGCTTAAACAAACCTCGAAAGTTCAGCTTTCGAGGTTTGTTTTTCCCCGTAAACCGAACTGATTTTTCCAAACACTGTTACATTGTTTGACAAAATAAACTAACTTTACGACAAATATGCTGGAGTACGATCACTATAGAACTAACTAACTTTGTCATAACACTATAGTGCTTCTGATATCAAAGTTATCGAAATTTTACTGATACAAAATATCCTCGATAAAATTGCGAGGGGGCACTTAAATAACCTTACAGCATGAAACTAAAACTATTTACTATTGCACTTCTCACGCTATTTGCAGTGAGTTGTACCCGCGATGATCTTACTCTACCTGAGGGAACAATGGTAGAAGAGGTCACCGTAAGTGTAATTGTCTCACCTGAAACCCGCGTGGCATATAACGGGGGAACCGGCAATAATGCGCTCTCATGGGAGAATAATGACAAGCTCCTACTTCTCGGATATGATGCAAATAACACCTTTAAAGGAAAAACTACCTTTACATGGACGGGTACGGGCAACAAATTTTCAGGACAGCCGGTACCGGGTGCTACCACCTATAAGGCTTATTATCCTGAGGGGGCCACTACAGTGGATCAGAACGGAAACGTTCAACCTATTGCCAACACCTTCTGGCAACAGACACAAAACGGAAACAACTCAGTGGCACATATAGGAACCAAGTTGATATTGAGGGACGAAATACCCAATCCACTCAGTCAACCCTTTGCCTTGACCGCCAAGAGCAGCATCCTCAAATTTGATCTCACCAATCTGCCGGACACTTTAGGGACACTCAAAAAAATGATATGGACGGTTCAGGACACACCTGAAGGAATGACCAGATCGATGGTACTCGATTTAACCGGTATTTCCATCTCCAGCGGTAGCACCAACCTGACTGCATACCTCGCTTTTGACCCTTTGTTGATGAAAATCAGCGCAAATGGAGTGTTCAAAATAACGCTGATTGGCGACAGATCATGCGAGTGGAGCATCGTTACCGGCAACCAAGGCAAAACATACGCGGAAGGAACACGTTATAACGCTAATGTAAGCGCCAACTGGAAAGGAGTGGTTCCGCTAATCTATACCGTAAGAACATATAATCCCAACATAGAACACCAGGTCTGGCAAAAAAATAATACCTCAATCAATCCTGCCAACTTGACTATCTACTGGGGAGATGGGACAGCGAACACATCTCTTGCACAAGGAAGTACGCTTAACAAGACACTCGCTTCGCATATCTATGCCAACTCAGGCAGTTATACCGTCACTATAATCTCCGATCAGGGGAACTTCTCCAACCAACAGATGCCACAAATACACTTCTATAACGGCAGTATCGGAAGCCAAAGCCTGACTGCGGTACTTACCCCCTTCCCCAATATGACGGCAACCGATTTCAGCTTCTGCTTCAGAGCATGCAGCCAATTGACCTCCATCCCGGCAGATCTGTTTAAGTACAATAAACAAGCAACCACTTTTAGTAACTGCTTCAACGGTTGCACCAAATTAACCTCCATTCCGACGGGACTCTTTGATCATACTATTCAGGTTACCGATTTCAGCTCCTGCTTCAGAGGCTGCAACAACGCCTCATTAACCACCATTCCGGCAGATCTCTTCAAATATAATACGCAAGCAACCAATTTCAGTTACTGCTTCAGTGGATGTGGCAATTTAACTACCATACCGAACGGACTGTTTCACTATAATACGCAAGCAACCAATTTCAGCTACTGCTTCAATGATTGCTTGAAATTGGTATTAATACAAGGTATTTTTCCGGATCCCGATATAGGGACAAACAATGACTTTTTTCTGGTAAGGGGAGCGATGAATTTCCAACGATGTTTTTACAAAGTGGCTTCAAACTATTCGGATCCCACCGGTATAGCCCCTAAGCTATGGGATTTTAATAAAGGCGGAGCATGGACAATTACCGAGTGTTTTACTAATGCTACCAAGTTGACCAATTACTACACCGAAATTCCGGTTGCCTGGGGAGGTGGCAAGAACTAATGCAGCCGCTCTAAAGACTCCCTCGACAGAAAGACTTTATAGGAAGATAACTCGTTAGAAAGCTCAATCCACAGACAACTCCCTCCGGCAGGCAGTAAGATAAACCCAAAAAGTTAAGACAAACCTCGAAAGTTAAGCTTTCGAGGTTTGTCTTTTGGGCTTTACCGAAAAACTAGCACCTCGTGCCACGAAACCCTAATTTTCCTTCTAAACGATAGCGTATTAAAGTTATGAACAAACATAAATTACAATTTTGATAATTTTTAAACAAAAAAAATGTTTTTATAAAAAAAGTATTTATTTTTGTGGTTTGGTAGATAATTTTAGAGATTATCAATTGATAGTAATTCAAAACCATGCATGCTGAAAGGGTATAATAAAACCTACCTTACATCCGAGTCTTTGAATTAAATTTGACCCAAAAGCCTTGAAGAGAGTCTGACTGGGGATGTGGCTTACCTGACTTTGCGAGCGGTAAGGCACTTTTGCGGGATAAAGTATTCAAGATCTGGGAACTTAAGTTGTTTTACCTAATTAAAATTATTTAATATTCAATTTGCTGGTCGCTTTTTAGCGACAGCTTAAACAAAAAAAAATGAGAATCAAACTATTTATTTTCGCATTAATAACCTTATTAGTGACAAGTTGCGCCCGTGAAAATCTTCACGAGCCTGCTCTAGAAGAGTCCAGATTCGTTACCATAAGTGCAACGTTAGAGCCTCAAACCCGCGTATTCTATGATGACGCTACGCGCAAACTCTCATGGCAAGACAATGACGAGCTATTGCTGGTAGGATATCAGGCGGAAGCTTTTAAAGGAAAATCAAAATTCAAGTATTCCAAAAACGGCAATAATTTTTCAGGACAAAGCGTAGAAGGAGCCGACGCCTACAGGGCTTACTACCCCGCAAGTTATACCACACTTGACGAGAACGGTCGTATACAGTGTCTAAACGATGCCTTCTGGCAACAGACACAAGACGGTAATAATAATGCGGCACATATCGGGAATAAGATGTTTTTGAGTGACGAGGTGCCTACCCCAATCAATCAACCCTTTCAGTTATCTACGAGGAGTAGCATTATCAAATTTATTCTAAACAACATACCTGATAATTTAGGAACACTCCGAAAACTTGTATGGACGGTTGAGACGACAACCGAAGGTGATCCCAAGTCGGCAACCCTCAATTTAACCAATATCCCTGAGGGGACTACATCTTTAACTGCGTTCCTCGCTTTTGACCCTAGCGTATATATTTTAGCCGCAGGCGGAAAGATAAAGATCACTCTGATCGGCGATGTTACATACGAGTGGAGCGCTACCTCCGGTAATGGTAAGGAGTATCAGGCCGGAATGCGCTACAACGCTACCTCCAATGGACCTTGGAATATTGCACATAATAAATTTAGTTATGTAATAGATGTGAAAAATAAGAACACGAAATATGAGATATTCCAGAAAGATGCTTCATCTACCAGCCCTGCCAATTTGACCATCGTATGGGGAGATAGTTCTCCTAACACAACCATAGTCAAGGGGGCTTCGCTTGCAAAGACCATCGCTACGCATACTTACTCGCAAGGGGGTATTTATGAAATAGAAATATACTCCGATCAAACGGATCCCTCTATTAAGCAGATGCATCAGATCACATTCCAAGGTAACGGCAACAGTGGAGATGATTTTCTAAAAGAGGTACTCACGCCCTTCCCAAATATGGGCGCAACGGATTTCAGCTCAACCTTTGTAAACTGTCAAAAATTAACCACCATTCCGGCAGGACTGTTTGCAAACAATCCGGATGCAATCAGTTTTAACTCGTGTTTTAGCGGTTGTAAAAATTTGGTATTGAGAGAAGATATTTTCCCATTACCATCTTCAAACCCCGACTATTTTGCCGGCAAAAAAATGGATTTCACATTGTGCTTCAATATGGTAGGGTTTAACTATAATACTAAAACAGGTACCGCTCCCGAACTGTGGAATTATACCGGAGCGGGAGTAACAGGTAACCAAAGCCAACAATGGGTAGTTACTGATGCGTTTAAAAAAGCCGATAAATTAACAAACTATAACTCTATCCCGAGCAGCTGGAAATAAGAGACTCCTTCGATATATAACTCCATCTTACAAATTTAAGGGGGAGTTTTTCTACTAAAAGAGAAAATATATAAGAGAATATATATATAAAGTGCAGGTAGAAGTTATTAAGAAAAATTAGACTATAATTTGTGTAAATTTTGGCAAAATATATCAGTATATTAAAAAACTTCATATATTTGTGCCTTAGAAGATAATTTTTATTAATTATGAACAAAAAAGAATTCAAATTTGCGGAACATTACATCGCACCCGCTATCGAGGTGATTGAAGTCGAACTAAGCCAAAACATCCTCGATGCAAGTGGCATGCTACCTCCCATTGGTGATGGAGGAGATGCATGGTAGACATTAAATTAACAACTAATCAAAGCTGAACACTAACCGGCTACAGTTTAAACAAAGAAGACATGAAATTAAAATTACTTCTTTTTGCTTTGCTTGCTCTATTTCTGGCAAACTGCACCCCAAACAATCCTCCCCTACCTACAGAAGAAGAGGGGCAGGTCTTTACCGTAAGTGTAGATCTATCACCGGAGACACGTGTGTTGTATAATGACAGTGGAGATACTACTAATCCTAGTACACTCACATGGGAGACAAACGACAAACTAATGCTGATCGGATTTGACGATACTAATGCTTATAAAGGTTTTTGCGAATTCACCTATAGCGGAAGCGGTAACAGGTTTACGTTTACGGGATCATTGCCGGCAGGTGCCACCAAATACAAGGCCTTTTATCCCGCAAGTGCCGTCCAACTGGATGCAAACGGGGACCCCGTACTTGTGAATGGCAATCCGCCAATCCCAGGCAGTACGTTTTGGGTGCAGACACAGTCCGGAACTGGTTCAGTGACGCATCTTAGTGATAAGCTACTCTTGAGCGACACAGATGCTAATGCTTTAACTACTCCCTTTAATATGCAAGCAGTGAGTAGTATCCTAAAATTCAATCTCAGCGGCATCCCAAATGATCTGGGAACCCTAACAAAACTTATTTGGAAGGTTGAAACAACAACGGGGTTATTCACATCAATGACACTTGGCATAACCGGCGTAAGTTCCGGTGCAACCAGTCTGATGGCTTACATAGCTTTTGACCATACCGTGATGACAATAGCCTCAAATGGAAAATTTAGCATACAGCTTATCGGTAATACCAAATCTTACGAATGGAGCACAAACTCCAGTGCTACTGGAAAGACCTATGATGCCGGAAAGCGCTATACCGCTACCGTATCAGGCGGTTGGACAACTGCCCAGAGTAAATTTCAATATAAAATAGGTCTTTCTGCAGGTACGAATTACGAGATCCTACAGAAAACTGCTACCGCCAGCCCGGCTAATCTGACGATAGACTGGGGTGATAACACTCCTACCACATCCATTCCGAAAGGCACTACGCTTACAACGACTGTCTCTTCGCATCCATACGCCAGCAAAGGGGATTATATCATTACCATTTACTCAGACGAAGTGGATCCCACCAAAATACAGATACCGCAGATAATATTTATCAGCACCTCTTCAGGCAAGTATTTGAAAGAAGTACTTACCCCCTTCCCTAATATGGGAGTTACAGATTTCACCTCTTGGTTCAAAAACTGTCCTGACTTAACCTCTATCCCGATGGGGCTATTCCAAAACAATCCAGGTGCAACAAATTTCTATGAATGTTTTGCCAGCTGCGGTAAATTAGCCTCTATTCCATTAGGACTATTTTACAATAATCCTAATGCGACAAATTTTTCTAACTGCTTCGCCAATTGTATACTTTTAACCACCATACCGGATAGAATGTTCCGTCACAGTCCTAACGCAGTAAATTTTTCTAGATGTTTTTATGGATGTGTACGTTTAACACTGGTACCGACAATGTTTCCGAATCCGACTATAGAGCCTAATTTTTTTGCAAATAGAGGACAGGTGGATTGGACACAGTGTTTTGACAGCGTAGGTAAGGATCTCGCAACTGGCACCGGTACAGCCCCAGAAATATGGAAGTTTAATTACGATAGTGTTATTAGCACCGATTGTTTCAAAAACGCCAGCAAACTATCCAACAGGAACACTATCCCGATCAACTGGGGAGGTAATGGTCCGGTATACCCTTAGTGAAATGGACAGGTTAATAATAATACCCCTAAATAGAAAAAAATCCTCTTACCTATTGATGAGAGGATTTTTTTTGAGTACTCTTTTGAGTTCCGAGTTAGGACTATTGAGTCGCGACTAAGTTATTTTAAAGTTGAGTGCCCTATCTATAAAACGGCAGTTCAGCATGTTCAGAACCTAAAAATCGCAACCAGTATCCCGCAACTCGGAGCTACAAAAGCGAGTGTTCACGCAAATTGGCAAGAAAGGCATCGGTATCTTTTTCGGCGGTAGCCTTTTCTATTGCATACTTTTCCATAAGCAACTGCACCAGTTCCTCTCTGTCAAACTCCCCTTTTTGCATCTGCTCCAGCAGGTAGGTTGCAGAGCTGTTAAGGCGTAGCATCCTCATGATGTTGAGATTCTCGCCGCTACGTGGGATTATCACGTAGTTGTCCCCAACTTTTCGTACCACGCAACCCTCTTTTAGCTTCAGTTTCATATAGTTCCCTGTTTGATTTGTCACTCTATTTGATTTTATACCGGAGAAACCCGTCTCCACACCGCCAATACCACCCTGCGTACCCAGAAGGGCTGCCGGCTTAATCGGCTATACATTTTCCATGAGCAGCTCCCTTTAGCAATCCTTTTCTTACCTCTTATTACTTCCACAGCTTCCGCGATGACATCCTCTGCCCGGCAAATCTCAACGTTGCGCAGGTTGCCATCGCCTTGGAGTATCAGGGTGCGTGTGTCGTGCTTTTTCACTCGGTGAAGCACATAGTTCCCATTTTCCAACTTTACAAGCAAAATATTACCTCTCTCTATCGAGAGGTTGTCTACCTTCCGTAGCACTATCTTATCTTTTCCGCCTCTTATCATGGGAAACATGCTGCTACCTTTCCCTACTATCTCTACTCGGTGACCCGATGCTACCATATCCGCCACCTCCTGAAATAGTGTACTGTTATTTACCTTCGTAGTTTGATTAGTGCTCATAATATTATGTTATTGGTTAATACAAAATAGAGGCAGAAAGGGCTACGGCCTCCCTATCCGGCCTATTGCGAAGCCTGTAGAGCGGCACCTTTTCGGCAACATCAAGCACTGTAGATATCACATACTGCCTGTGGGTCTGATCGGACTGCAACAGGGCAGCCGATTGAAATAGCTGTCCGTAGGCCTCAAGGCCCAACGGTCCGGTAAGTATATTCTCGCTATGCTGCTCCAGCTGGACGAGCGCCGCCACTTTTGCTGAAGCATTGCGATAGCAGGGGGTACTTCCACTCCAGGGTGCCCCGAAGACCACCACCTCTCCATTATCCATGATACGCACTATAGGCTCATCGTCGTTGAGCAGGGAAGAGCCTGGTACATACTTGAGCCACAGCCCGCTGTGCGTACTCTTGCCCGTTCCGCTCTCCCCGAGGAATATCAACGCTCTGCCCTCCTTCTCAATTACCGAAGCGTGGAACTTCAGTGTACGGTAAGGTGCCACCGCCATTAAAAAGGCTATGCGGAGCAGGGCAATGACGAAAAAACTCTCCCCTGGATCTGTGAGCGACAGATTGCTTTGATAGCTCCTTTTATCCGAAGAGACAAACATTATATATTCCAAACCATCGCGCTCTATTTCAACCCACGTATTGCCTTCGCGATGGAAAATATTGAACATCACTCCATCAAGGCACACCTCCTCGCTCGGCTCCCACTCCGGCTTCTCCAACTTCTCGTTTCCTTTGAAAATAAGCAGGGGTGCTGATTTATCGGGAGAAGTAGCGTCACCTAACGGGGGCGTAACCCGGAAGGGAGAGAAATTTGGCAATAGTCTGGCAGTAACCTCCGGTGAGGGGGTCTCAATGGCCATCAAGTGCCTCGCGATAGTATAGTATAATAGAGTCGTCAATTTTAAAACTCTTTTTGAAGTCGATAGATAAGCCTTGTTAGGGGGAGTACAGCGCAATGTTGTGGGGAAATGGGAGCAAACTTTATTGAGCGCTTTATAGTACCTATGTAGGAGAACCACATACCTGCCAGTTTCTCTTTAGGACGCTTTTTCCCGGGCCTGTGAAAACCAAAATTACCGCTCTCCAATATATCTTTCATTACCATCTCCGCATGGCTATTGGTCGAGACCATCGGAAAGGGGAATATAGATTCCTCTGCCCCCAAATGGTCAACGCAAATACGGGCGAAGAGTTGCATTGGGTAAAGTAGGGCGAAGTGACTGGCGAGGCGGTTAAATTCATTATTATCTATCTCCCCTTGATGCTTGTGCAGAAAGAGTATCCAATCGCATACCTGTCTCAACCCCACACCGAAATTTACAAAATGGAAAAAGAGATGCTGGAACAGAAAAACAGCGTTAAAGGTCACAGGCAGTATTTGTACCGACAATTCACTGTCAATCTCCGCAATAGCAAATTCCTCTTTTGCCAAAACCTCCTCCTCAACACGCTTAAACCTCCTATTATAGCGCCAGTTGTTGAAGTAGCCGGCATTGCTGTGATTTTCCACGCTGATACCGCCTCGCTGATAAATATTGTGTACGGCCCCTCCATGTTCAAGCCGGACACCCTTTTTGATAAGCCACTCATTAGCCCGCTCATAGTCTCCTTTCTGATAGAGAAGCAGGTCGATATCACCCGGATTCCTCAATAAAGGCTCAGGATAGTTTACGCCGTTGGCTAACCCTTTCAGCAATAGAAAAGGAAAGCCCTCACGCGTGTACTCCTTCTTCAGCTCCTTCAGCACACCGATCATTTTGAGATTGGTCTGCCTGGTCTGCTCTATCACAGAGATAAACCGCATCGTGATATCGCCCGGAGGAAGGAACTCCGCCGGCAGTGAAACTGCCTTATCGCCGACAAGCGCGCTTACGCTCTGACGGTAAGCCATAGAGGCTATTTCTCTCCAAAGCGACTTGTCCAATCCCTCAAAAAGAGTCTCATCGAGCGGACGGTCCCAAATAGCGGCACTCAGCAGCTGCAGGAAGTAGGAGTTGGAAAGGTGCTCTGTGGCCTTGGTCGACATCGTCAAATAGTTTTCTACAAATTATTCACAAAGATAACTCCTTTTAGCGAATGATAAAAAGTCCGCTTAGATCATTTTTATTACCTTTGTATAATAATTGGTACTTTTTCCCACTTTTTATGAAGACAACTCTCTCTTTTACCCGCTCCATTACCCGAGGATTTCGGCTTCGGATAACGCTCATTGTGGTGCTGGGACTGTTTGGGGTCTTCTTTTCACTCGCTTTCGTCTGGTGCTCCAAAGTGTTGATCGATATTGCCACCAAGGCACGGGAGGGAGATCTGACATTTTACGCCCTGCTGCTTATCCTGCTGATGGCTTTCAACATACTATTCCGTGTCATGGATACCCGGCTGCGTAAAATGACTGAGGTAAAGCTGGGAAATGCCATCCGATACAATCTCTTTTCGCAGCTGCTCTACACCCGCTGGCAGGAACTTTCCTTGCTGCATAGCGGTGATATGCTTACGAGGTTTATAAAGGATAGCGACGAAGTGGTGAATGTATTGGTGACCTCGATTCCCATCAGTATCGTCTCCCTCGTGCAATTTGCAGGTGCCTTTTTAGTACTCTATTTTTTAGACCCAACGCTAGCCATTATCCTGGGGTTATTTCTACCTATTATAGCCCTGTTAGGTAAAAGCTACTATCGACTGATGCACAAATACACCCTCGAAGTGAAGGAGAGTGAAAGCCAAATTACTTCGATGGTGGAGGAGAACCTGCAAAACCAGCCGGTGATACGCACCTTTGAACGGCAAGAGAGTGAACTTGAACGACTGCAGGATTTGCAATCGAGGCTGCACGGTAGCGTGGATAAGCGTACCGGTGTTTCGGTGGTTGCCAACCTGATACTGGGTGTCGCCTTTAACGGAGGTTACCTCACATCATTCCTCTGGGGCGCCTACGGATTGGCGAAAGGTACCGTTACTTTTGGTATTATGACGGCATATTTGCAACTGGTAGCAAGGCTCCAACGCCCTTTGTATGACCTATTGCGGCTGCTTCCCACCCTGGTTACGGCAAAGGCATCCATGGAGAGGTTGATCTATCTTACCGGTTTTGCCAAAGAAGCGAGTGGAGAGTCCATCCCTTTGCAGGGAAATGTTACTCTCCATGTAGATAATTTGACTTTCAGCTACAAGGAGGGTGATAAACCGGTCTTGCAGGAGTTTTCCATGAGTGCCGGGCCGGGGACGATGGTAGCCCTTACCGGAAAGACGGGTGTGGGTAAAACCACCTTTTTGAGACTCCTGCTTGGGCTGGTGAAGCCTGACAGCGGCACTCTACGCATAGCAGATGAGAGTGTTTCGCTTGAGATTTCGGAACAGACACGCACTAATTTTGTATATGTACCTCAAGGGGGGTCGCTCTTCAGCGGAACCATACGTGAAAACCTGCTTTTGGGTGATCCGGAGGCCGATGATGCAACTTTGAGACGGGTGCTCGCGATCGCTGCCGCCGATTTTGTTTTCGATCTGCCGGAGGGGCTGGAGACTGTTTTGGGACAGGATGGCGGCGGACTTTCGGAGGGACAGGGGCAACGCATAGCCATTGCACGCGCGCTGCTGCGCAAAGGAAAAGTGCTGCTGTTTGATGAAGCAACTTCGGCTCTCGATATTGAGACCGAGAAACGATTTCTAAACAACTTAAAAGCCGGACTTCAGGATAGGGTTGCTATTTTTATCACCCACAGCGAAGAGGTGGCCGCCTTCTGCGACTACCGATATCATCTTAGTTCTGAGTCGTGAGTTGCGAATTACGAGTTTCGGGTTCCGAATTTCGGGTATTAAAGAGTTTTAACAATATCTCTTCTCTTTTGTCAGGATCGGCATCTTCGAGCTCGTCTAACTCCTCTTCGGTGAGTCTTTTCCATCCAAAATGGTAATCATATATCCAGGTCTTGTCGGTTCTTGAGTTAGATTGGATATGGACACAACCCGGCATATTGTTCTCTTTTAAATGATAGCGTATCTTAGTGTCAAACTTGATCCTGAAAACGCCTTTGGGATAATTTTTCCTTTGGGGTTCTTGCATTACCAGCCAATAGGCCTTATGATAGTCAATCTGTTGTTGGAGTTTAATCTCTTCACCATTTAAGTATCTATGATAACCGGTCAGTATGATACTTGACATATCATCCGGATGGAATATGCCCAATTCATTGAAATACTTTGAGAGCCTTGAACCACCCCATAAGCGCCAATTGTTTCTCATCCACATTCCAATCCCGAAATGAGTATTGGCAATAAATTCATCTTCACTCCAACTTTTAACCACTGTTTTAGTGGAGTCATTCCAAAACCCATCGATTTGTATGAAACAGTCGTCAAGATCGGCCGGAATATAAACTCCATCAATTGTATCCGTTCTAAACTTCTCCATATCTTGAGATTTTTGTCCCATAGTCCGGTTAGAAACAGAACAAGAAGCAAATATTAGTGCAGAAATTAAGAGAAGATATTTTTTCATGCCGGTATGATTCTAATTGTGCTTAACGGCCGAGTGTATAAGTGAAGTGACTGTGCTCGCCAGCGGCTATCTTTCGCAGCTGTTTTTTTAGTTTTCTTTTACTGTTATTAAAAGGTCGCTTTCAAAAATGGCGGCGGGTGAAATCACAATTTCATCTGTTGGGATATTGTCTCCATAACGCTCTTGCATTTTTTGTCTGACCATATCGTGTGTCAAATCGAAGTTTCCAAGTTTCTGAAGTTTTCCGATTTCGAGTCCCGTGGCACGTTGATAGATTTTCCAAATGAGTTCCGAGCAATAAATTTTATCATCCGACCATTCAAAAGTGAGGTCGTAATCTTTGCCTTTAAATTTTTCTCCTTCCTGTTTCATTCTCTGAAGCGTCTCGGCAGTCAATACCCGGTCGGCATTTTTAAGCCGTTTAATCACATAATGTCCTCCCTTGCCACGCGCAATCCATTGGTCAAGCGGAGTTGACTTTACAGGTTGGACGGCTTCAAAAACGTAGAATTTTCCGTTGTAGCTGTATATAATTCCACAATGAGAATATTTGGACTTTGTAGCAAGCTGTATCGCTTTGCTTTGTCCGGAAAGTGAGGTTTGAAAAATCAAATCGCCATTTTTAATTATTTCATCATCGGCAAGTTGGCTTACTTCCGTTTTGGTAGTGTCAGGATTGTTTTTCGGATCATAAACTCTTCGTATAAGATAAAGTCCCCCGACAACTATCAATGCCACAATTCCGATTATGATGATTCTCTTTTTCATTATAGGCAGGTGTTATCTATTCTTTATTCCTCGGAAACCTGTTTCCAAAATTTTATTTTTCAAATATTAGACCGACATAAATCGTGTGACAAAAACAAACCAACACCAAATATAATTTTACCTAAACGCCACTTTTCTTTCTGCTTCTACATCTTCGATTGTTTTAGCCAAAGGTTTGCCGAGTATGCGAAAATAGTTATCTGTTACTTCTCAGCATCGGTGTTCTTGTCGTTCCATTGCGGCGGTTCGATATTGAGAATATGCTTTACAAAGAAGTCACGCCGTTTTCTCTCACCATATTTTCCACCCATGGTGTGCCTTTCTCCCGGAAGCATCACAAGATCAAACTCTTTATTATGTTGAATGAGCGCTTTTACCACCTGCATAGTGCTTGACGGATCCACATTGTTGTCCAAATCACTCATAATGAGCAGCAATTTCCCTTCCAGAAGGTGAGCATTCTCCATATTGGAAGAGGCGGCATAATGTTCGCCGATAGGATACCCCATCCACTGTTCATTCCACCAGATTTTATCCATTCTATTGTCGTGGCATGCACAAGCGGAAACGCCCACTTTGTAAAAGTCGGGATGGAACAGAAGTGCGCCCATAGTACTTTGACCGCCTGCCGACATACCGTAAATACCCATATTGTCTATATTCATTTCGGGATATGTCGCGGCAGCAGCCTTGATCCATGCAATTCGATCGGGGAAACCGGCATCTTTTAGGTTTTGGAAGCAGACATCGTGGAAAGCTTTTGAGCGGTTTGCCGTTCCCATTCCGTCTATCATTACCATGATAAATCCGAGCTCAGCGAGAGCAGAGGTATATCTTTGTTCAATGGCGAACTGCTTTGGCACGTGGGAGTCGTGCGGTCCTGCGTATATATATTCGATAACGGGATATTTTTTCGAAGGATCAAAATTGGAAGGACGAACGATTATGCCCCAAATATCGGTTTTCCCATCACGACCTTTGGCGCAGAAAACTTCGGGAAGATCCCATCCTGCCGCCTTTACGGCAGAAATATCGGGCTGCAAATCGGGCTTGTAGATAACTTTCCCGCCCTTTTCGAGTGAACGGACAACCAGAGTCGGCGGCAAGTCTACCCGTGAATAAGAGTCGAACATATAGGCGTAATCGTGCGAGAATGTCACACTATGATGGGCATTTTCGGGGGTAAGCGCCACTATTTTGCCGTTATCCATATTCAGCAGGTAATATTTTTCGAGATAAGGATCTTCATTTTTATCCATTCCGCACCCTATAAAGAGGATTTCTCTCTTTTTTTCATCCACCTTAACCACATCTTTGACGATCCACTCCCCTTTTGTCAACTGCTTTTTAACTTTTCCCGAAAGCACATCGTAGAGATAGAGATGCCTCCACCCGTCCCTTTCCGAAATCCAAAGCATTTCATCGGAATTTTTGAACCAATGTTGATACAGAGAATAGTAATAGATGAAGGTGTCGCACTCTTCATTTACAACAGGCCGTAGTTCTCCCGAGAGATTTCCGGCATAAATCACATATTGCTGATGTCCGCGTCTGTTTAAGTCGAAAGTGAAGAACTCGCTGTTTTTATTCCACCGGATATTGCCCAAATAGTATTGTTGTCCCACGTTGGGAATATCGAAGTGGACTATTTCACCCGTTTCCACCATAAAAAGGGCAGGCCGTCTAACGGGCAGAGCATCACCAGGCTTCGGATATTCATACTCCTCCGTAAGGGGTTGCAATTGGGTGGTGGGCGATGAGGCTATTAAAAGCAGCTTTCTGTATTCAACGGGACTATATTTGCTACATACGATCTTCCGCGAATCGGGCGACCAATAGATCTTTGAAGAGTAGTAAGCGTAGGGTGAGCCATCATTGCTCAATATCTTCCTCTCTCCGGTTGCAATATCTCTTACCCAGAGATTCCCTTCGGAAATATAAGCCTCCTTTTTGCCATCCGGCGAGGGTACGGTTACTTTTGCATCCTCTTTGTCAATAAGGCCCCAATAAGGCCTGATATAATTATTTTGTTTCTCACATTTAGCGACCTTGTAATCGGATAAAGTCATAAAATGATCCACGTCATCAATGGTGAAAAAGAGCGAATCTTTTTCAGGACGCAGACGCCGTATGGGAAGATTTTTGGGATCAACTTCCCTTTTGAGAAACTCCGAAAGCACCACGGAGAGACGTTCGTGATCGAATGCTTTCCCCTGAGTTCCTTTTATGGGATCAATAATGAAATACTCACGTCCTTCAGGTGTTTGCGTTTCATAGGTAAACAGGTGTGATCCATAGCCTGCCCGTACGTTGGCGGCACCATAGTAATATTTTGAAGTAAATATTTCGTAGTAGTTGTCAGCCCTTTGGTACAGACTTTCAATCCCTTGTGCCGATAAGATCAAGGGAAAAAGCAAGAGGACTATTACAAAAAAGTGTTTGTTTCTCATAGTTGATATATTTATTTTAGTTAAAATACTGAATTTGAGCGAATTTAGCGGAATAAGCATTAATTCCAAACAGACTTCTATCCACCGATAACGGCATTAAATCCGTTATCGGTAAAAATATTTATTATTTCCAATTGTCTCTCTTGGCTTGGTGCCGATAAGCCTTCATCATCATAAACTCTTCCGAGTTTCTCATATTTGTTCGCTGCTATGTTGTGATAAGGCAGGAGTCCTACCCTATCCGGAGCCTTTTTTAGTGATTTTAGGAAATCAATTGTAGCGCTGATGTTTTTATCCGTAGTGTTTACTCCCTCTATCAAGGGAATTCGGACGTGGTAAGCTTTCTCACTTTCTGCAATAAATCGAAGATTTTCGAGAATGATGACATTGTCTACACCAACCCATTTTCTATGAATATCCGCGTCTAAATGTTTTAAATCGTATAAAAACAGGTCGGTATGGGGCAAAATATCATCAATTAACGATTTTTTTGCATATCCCGATGTATCCACAGCTCTATGAATACCCTCTTCCCCGCACCTTAGCAGCAATCTTTTCAATTCCCGGGGATAAGCCAGTGGTTCTCCACCTGAAAAGGTAACTCCTCCACCCGAAGAATCCATGACGGCGGTCTCTTTCAGAATAGCGGTCATCACTTCATCTTCCGAATAGCTCCGTCCACTCATTTCCATCGCTTTCGTAGGACATACTATGGCGCATTTACCACAAATGGTGCACTTTGTATAGTCTATTTGGATGCCGTCTGCTGTTAGCACAAGGGCATTTTCGGGACAAATTTTCACACAGGATGAGCAGCCGATACACTTGTTTTTGGCATACATTTTTTCGGCTTTAAACGACCGGCTCTCTGGATTATGGCACCACCTGCAGTATAATGGACATCCCTTGAAGAAGATTGTCACGCGTATGCCTGGTCCATCATTGATAGAGTAACGCTTTATGTCGAATAGAAAAGCCATTATGTGAGTTCCGAGTTCTGAGTATGTAGTGTGTAGTGGTGTAGGGTTTGAAATAGTTTCGAGTATGGAGTATCGAGTTAAGAATAGTAATGTTATGATAAACAGAGACTTCTTAATTAACTATACTCTATAATTCTATTAAAAAGATCTATTCTCGGTTCGATCAATAATCTCCTGTTTCAAATTCTCGGCTATATCATTGAAGTAGTCGCTATAACCGGCTACTCTGACCAGCAAATCTCTGTAGTCGTCGGGATTCTCCCGCGCAGCCAGCAGGGTTGCAGTATCCACGATGTTAAACTGCACGTGGTGTCCTCCAAGTGAGAAATATGTTCGGATAAGTTTTCCCAATTTAACCACATCTTCGTCACGTTTGAGCAGGCTGGGCAGGAAACGCATGTTCAGCAATGTGCCTCCCGATTTTACCTGATCCAATTTTCCAAGCGAACGAATAACCGCTGTCGGACCGTTCGTGTCGGCTCCGTGAGATGGAGATGTACCATCTGAAATGGCTTTTCCTGCCAAACGTCCGTTTGGAGTTGCACCCATTATATTCCCGAAATAGTTGTGGCAGGTCGTTGAAAGCATGTTCAAATGATATTTTCCACCCTCTTTCCCATTGGGACGACCATCTATCAATTTGAATAGATCTTCGTAGACCCTGACTGCAATATCGTCTGCGTAATCATCATCATTTCCAAAGAAAGGAGTGTTGTTCAAAATTCGCTGACGCAATACCTCCTCGCCTTCAAAGTTTACGGAGATGGCATGAAGCAAGGTCTCCATCGTGATGGATTTATCCTCGAAAACATGCTTTTTTAAAACTGATAACGAGTCGGTTATCGTGCCTAACCCTGTACATTGGATATAGGTAGTATTGTAGCGAGGTCCGCCATTGTAATAATCCTTTCCCTTTTTGATGCAATCATCTATAATAACCGATAAAAAGGTTGCCGGCGCATATTTGGCAAACATGCGGTCGATATAGTTGTTTATCCAGATTTTCAGATCGATGATATATTTCAACTGAGTATGGAATGCGTCATAAAGCTCTTCAAAAGATTTGAAATTGCGCGGATCACCTGTCTCGATACTCACTTTTTTGCCCGTTACCGGATTAACGCCGTTATTTAGTGTAACTTCGAGAATTTTAGGCACATTCAGGTAACCTGTAAGCAGAAAAGCCTCTTTTCCGAAGGCACCCACCTCAATACATCCGCTGCAACCCCCTTCACGTGCATCGAGGATGGATTTTCCTGAACGCAACATCTCTTGAATATAGATATCGGGGTTGAAGACCGAGGGATAGCCGTGTCCCTGGCGGATAACCTTAATGGCCGCGTGCAGAAATTTATCCGGAGTGCGGGAGGAAATATGCACCGAGTTGCCGGGCTGCAGGATGTGCAGCTCCTCTATAATTTCGAGCATCAGATAGGAAACCTCATTAACTGCATCCGAGCCGTCAGGTTTCACACCTCCAATGTTGATGTTGGTAAAATCGTTGTAAGTACCGCTCTCACTTGCGGTAACACCCACTTTTGGCGGAGCCGGATGATTATTTACCTTTATCCAGAAACAAGAGAGAAGCTCTTTTGCATCATCGCGTGTGAGCGTTCCCTTGGCCAAATCATTTTTATAGAAAGGTATGAGATGCTGGTCGAAATGGCCGGGATTAAAGGCATCCCAACCGTTCAGCTCAATAATGACTCCCAGGTGCATAAACCAGTACATTTGAATTGCTTCCCGGAAATTGGTCGGTTTATGTGCCGGCACCCTACGACAAACCTGCGCTATCTGCAACAACTCTTTCTTCCGTTTCGGATCCTTCTCCTCTTTTGCCATCTCTTCGGCCTTTTCAGCATATCGCTCAGCCAACCTGATGATAGCATCACAGGAGACAGCCATAGCCTTCAACTGCTCCTCCTTATCGGTAGCCTCCGGATCATTAAAGTAATCCAACTTTGCAATCTCTTCCTTTATCTCCATTTTGAAATCGAGCATACCTTTTTTATAGACTTTCCCATCCAGACAGGTGTGTCCTGGTGCGCGTTGCTCCATAAATTCGGTAAAAAGTCCCGCTTCGTAGGCAGCTCTCCACTCGTCGGGTACGAAATTGAAAATGCGCTCTCGCTGGGTACGGCCTTGCCAATAGGGAATTACTTCTTTTCGGTAAGTTTCGATATCCTCCTGACTGATAGTGTAACGCTGCTGGTCGCGTGTATTGAGCACGTTTAGATCCTCCACAGTATGGCAGGTGAGTTCCGGAAATGTGGAGACGGCTTTCGGCTTTTCGCCCCGTTCGCCCACTATCAGCTCATTTTTACCTATGTAAATGGTCTTTTTTTCGCAAATTTCCAGAAAGTTCAGGGTGCGCATCATCGGAATGGAATATTTACCATTGTTTTCCTTGTAAAATCGGGTGGTTATCAGTGCACGCTCAATGGATAAAGTTGCGGGGGTCGTAACGCTCTCCTCCCTCAACTCTTGTATGCGGCGGTTCATACCCGGTCTTGCATGATTCTCTGTGTAGAAATTACCCTCCTGATTCGATTTGCGTTCAGGCTTGCGGTTGTTGGTCTTTATTTTTTCGAACATTGTTGTGCTGTTAGGGGTAAAATATAAAGATAGTGATATTTTAGTTTCAAGTTCTAAGTTGAGAGTAAGAAGTATGGAGTTGTTTTTAGCATGCGGGTATAAATCTTATGATTAAAAATAATTCTTAACGGCAAATTCGTATTGTTCGATGAATATTTGCTTAAATGCAACGATGTTATTTTGCTCGTAGAACAGTAACATTGCTTTTTTATATTCAATTGAATCAACCGTACGGAAAGATAAAGGACAATATCCCCATGCAATTAAAATAGCGTTACTTAGAATTCTGGCTGTACGCTTGTTTCCATCTATGAAAGCTTGTATATAAGAAAGAAGAACTAACGCTAGCAGTGCTTTTTCAAAAACATTTGTCTTGTTATTAATCAATTTACAAGTACACTCTAAGGCTTCTCTGATCTGAAACTCATTATCCAAAGGACGGTAATTCGTGCCGGTTACACCAACACGCCTTTTACGAATAGCACTATTTACTCCTAATTCTTTTATCAAAATCTCGTGAAGCTCTTCAATGTGCTTAACAGATATTTCCTTGAAATATTCCGGACGCTCAAGTACAAAATCTAAAGCATCCTTGTGATTGAGTAGCATTACTGCCTCTTCTTTAGTCTTACCCTCCGCTGTCAGCTTTTCTTTTAAGAGTCTTTCCGTCTCGAGAAGAGAATACGTGTTTCCTTCTATCTGTGATGACTTCCAAGACAAATCAACGCCAAGACGCTCCATTTCCTTATTATATTCAAGTTTCGACAATGTCTTCATATGAACTAAGAACTCAATATGCGCAGACTCCAGTCGTTCACTTTCTTCAGAAGTAAAAAGATTTACTTGTGGCAAAATATCATTTATCAACTCATAATTAAATGAGTCCCGGACCTTTCTCTCATCAATATCATCACTGAAATAAGTCTCAATATCCAATGGCATCAGCACAAGGGCTTGTGGCGACAAAGAATATCGGGTTGCTCTTCCCCTGCCTTCAACTATTATTTCTCCATCTTTCACACACTCTGCTATGATACGCTTCAATGTCCTTTCATTGGGAGCTTCACTCAAAGCATTGGCTATTTCTACCCTACTAGAAGATGGGTTATAGTGCAAAAAATGCAATATTTCTTTCTGTGTTGACATAAAGTTCTACTTTAATTTTTTCTATGTATAACTGTTTTCGGGACAAAAATAGTATAATTATTGGAAATACGGGACAAATTATCGGGTTTTTGTCCCGAATAAGGTGCGATTTTGTCCCGTATTGTGCGAAAACAGCAAATAAGTATCGACACTCTGTTAGCTTCCTACGGCCGGTTATGAAGCTTCAGTTTCCGAACTTACGACCATTTAGCATAGCCTTTATATCTAAGCAACCAAAGTAGATGGAGATGTCTAATCAGCTGATTGATAAAAAAATAATTCGTTTTTTGCCATTTTTTTTTATTTTTAATAATAAAATATTATCTTTAAGGCTGAATCTCAATCGTTTAAAGAAGGGGACCCATTAATATGCTTGAGCAAGACCGGAATATAGCATTATGTCAATTCGAGCAACCGTCTGAAGACTTGCTCTATCTTGCTGATATAGAGATATTTACCCCCCCCCCGTGCGAAATTAAGTAACTTTTCCAACAAACTTTTATGTTCATTTATCCGTAGTAGACAAATCGTTTTGCTACGGCAATCGGCTTTGCTATTAGTGCTGCAAGGTGCAGGTTTCGAGTTGTGAATTACTGTGATTAAAAAAAAATAATTTTTAAAAAACGGAAAGCCATGAAAACCAAGAAAAACACCAAAAAGTCCAAAAATGTATTTTCATTATTGACAATTCTATTTTTGGCATTCTCATTTATTTTGGGTTCCTGCGATTTTGAACTCGATCTCGATGACATCATCGATCCCGTAATCACTGCTGATAAGTATGAACCTAACAACAAACTAACAGAAGCGTACACAGTCACCTTAGGCACTAAATACAACGCTAAGATTAGTGAAACCACAGATGACGATTGGTTTAAAATAACCCCGTCACATAGCAGCGATACTTATGATAAAGTGGAAATAAGCGTAACCGATGTCTCTGCCGATTTAAAGATTCGTCTGGAACTTTACGACATTGATGGCAAGAGCGTTGCGGTACATGGCACTTCAACGGGAGGACAGAATTTAACTTATACGGTAGCTACACCCGGCATTGCATTTTATATCCGTTTTAGCGGATGGGATGGGTTTACTGACCATAGAACTACCGGTAGCTACTCCTTTACTGTTTCCAATCTGAAAGCCAATGATGAGTTTGCTCCGAACCATACTTTCGACAAGGCTAAATCACTTGAATTTGGGAAATCCTATAATGGGGTGATCGTATCGCAATATGAAAATGATTTTTATAAATTCAAGAACCCTAAACCCGGCACTTGGAATTCCTATACCTTTACCTTAAACAAGGTGTCGGCGGACTTAAAGGTAAGAATTTACATTTACGGAGCAAATAGGGCAAAATTGGTTGCCGGAGGAGTTGGTACTGCCGGATCAGATCTTTCCTATACCTTCATTTCTAAAGAGGATGAATTTTATCTGCAAGTATTGGGATGGGATGGATTTACTGACCATAGAACTACAGGTAATTACACATTAACTCCGGTAGTTAATGGAAATGATGATTATGAGCCCGATGATACGTTTGAGCAAGCAAGGGAGATCACTGCGATACCGAGCAACGGACTGACGTTGACAGGTAAAATATTATCAAATGCTGCCAATGACAATGGAGGAGATTATGAGTTCTTCAAAGTCTCGTTAGCAAACGGTAAAAAAATATTATGGACAGTTAAACCGGAAGCTTCAGACACACAACTTCATTTTCAGGTGTACGATCCAAATAAAAAATATCTTGGAAACGCAAGCGGTACAAAAGGTCAGGCGATAAACGGCTCAATGTATAACACTAGCGGATCCAATTCATTTTTCTATATCAAATTGGGTGGTTATGTTGGCGACAACGGCAACTATACCATTTCCTTCACTGAAACTAATGCGAATTAATATGTATGGTTTTTAATGAAAATATAGGAGGAATAATTATGAGAAAACTTAAAAAAATAAAATTGCCGGTTGTGATTATTGTTTTTAGTCTATTTACAATAGTCGCATGTTCACGGGGTGAAAACGTAGCTACAGACGTAGCTAAAGAGGTACTATACGCATACAAAAATCAAGATGTAAAATTGCTTAAAAAGAACGCCTCCGGAATTGTAAAATACACAATCTCGCCAAGTTATTTCGAAGATAAAAGCGTACAGGATGATGCAAAAGCCATTGATGAATGGGATGGCACCATAAAAGAAGTGCGTTATGATACCGCCAATATAATGGGTAAAAAAATGGTTTTGGCTACGGCATATTTCGCCGATGCAGGACCGGATAAGATTTATGCCGTCGTGTTGTCAAGTTTGGATAATGGGAAAAACTGGGTTTTTGTAGGTACCGGCCTGGCTAAATTAACAAAAGAAGAATTTAAACAATTAAGCAAAACCATGCCGGCCGATGGGGCAAAAAAGGAATCAAAAGTCGATGAAGCGGATAAAGAAACTGCAACAAGAACAAATTTCTCAGCCGAGTTGGCCAATGGTGATACTTTTGATAATATAAGTGAGGAAAAATTGGTGGAGTGTATCAACAGCCTTGACGATGATAACTTCTTTATTATATTGAAAAACAAAGAAGATTTTATTCAAGCCGCATTTTCCGATGGTGATTTTGTTGTTCAATATAAAGAGGATGGAAAACAATTTTCTGCTGAAAAGGTGCTTACAAAAGAGGAGACCATCCAATTGTTTAAAGATTACCATCAAGGGAAAGATAATTGGAAAACAGAGATTGTCTGGGTGGACTTCTAATTAAACATAATTACAACGGTGATTTAGAAAAAACGGAATGAAAAAGTGCTATTTACATTTTAAGAAAACATTTTTTACCAGGATGCTCATAGTGAGTATGGCGTTTTTATTTACATCGTGCTATTCCGAACTTTTGATAATGGATTACAAGGTAAATTCCGGTGCTGTCTGGAACGAAGAACATACAAAAGTGGCTTTTGTAGCTTCAAGAGAGGCATACCGTCATGCAAAGGGTATCGCCGCTTTCCCCGATGGGGGAAAGTCTCTGTATTTACTGAAGGATGTTGGAGTTTATGTTTTTGATTGCGAAAACGAATCACTTGAAAAGCTATTTACCTTCAGTGACTTATATAGAGAATTAGGTATTTATTCCATAGGCTGGGATTTAAAATTAGTACTTACAGATAATACGGTTTACTACTTACTTTTTCCAGCGCGGGGATGGGATCAGAAAATTGAAAGTGCTTTCAGTCCCCAAAACTCACAATATTTAAAATCATTAAAAGAAAAATATGAGCAACCCCATGCATTTGATCTGCATTCCAAAACCGTTACAACTGTTGATTCCACGACTTTCAATAATCTTCTCATAAAATCGGAAGAATGCGACATAGGCGCACTCAGAAAACAGCTTTCGGAAATCCCTTTGGCCGATTGGGGAATGAAGCTACAGGAAATATATCCCAGATCGGATAGGAAATATATAATAGAAACGATTCACCTGTACAATACGTCAAGCACAACTCGACGCGCTGTAATGGAGCAAATAATAGCAAAAAAAAGTAAAGCTGAGATTGAGTCGATACTCAAAGAAATGGACGATTATAGAAATAATCTCGAAGAACCCTGGAAGACCCTGCACGAAATAAAATCAAAGGATGTTTATGACCAAATTAGAGCGTTTTTGTAAACAAATCGCGATGGCTTTTATAGCAATGGTAGTATGCGGTTTTAATACCGTAGCACAACCGGTTTCCGATGGGCAGAACCTCACCTTTACACTACCCGGTGGAGAGCACTTTAAGATGGTGTACGTGGAAGGTGGTACGTTTGTTATGGGTTGCACCCCGGAGCAGGGCGACCAGTGTAGCAGCGATGAAGTCCCTGCGCACAATGTAACCCTTAGCGGCTACTATCTGGCCGAGTACGAGGTAACGCAGGCGCTGTGGCAAGCGGTGATGGGTACTTCTATCTATGAACAACAGAAGAAAGCAGGTGAAGGCTCCACCTATGGAGTTGGAGAGAGCCACGCAATGTACTACATTAATTATACGGAGTGTGAGGAGTTCTGCAGTCGGCTCAATATCCTGCTCCGCGACCAGCTGCCACGGGGTTTCAAGTTCGGGCTGCCCAGCG
Source organism: Bacteroidales bacterium UBA1392 (assembly GCA_002305275.1). GTDB lineage: Bacteria > Bacteroidota > Bacteroidia > Bacteroidales > UBA932 > Cacconaster. Next base: position 34,526 of record DBQO01000001.1, read on the forward strand.
AGGCGCAGTGGGAGTACGCGGCGCGTGGAGGCGTAAATGCCAAGCACACCATCTACGCAGGTAGCGACAACATAGAGGAGGTGGCATGGTATAAAGAGAATAGAAGCAGTGGCGTTAAGCCCGTGGGCCTGAAGAATTCCAATGAACTGGGCCTATACGACATGAGCGGCAATGTGCAGGAGTGGTGCGCCGACTGGTATTCGAGCTATTACTACTACGACGGCCCGCAGCAGAAGCCTAAGAACCTCTCAAGTGGCTCTTTGCGCGTGTGTCGTGGCGGCTACTGGAACGCCTTGAACGGCAGGATCTGCCGGGTGTCTAGTCGCCTCTTCAAAGATCCTGGCAGGCGCAGTAACGATGTTGGCTTCCGCATGGCTCTGGTCCGATGACAACATTTCCGGCCTGCAAGGTTTGAAGAACCCTATAACAGCAAAGACAAGCATTGTTGTAAAGTAGTTGCTTTATCGTAATTGATATTGATACTACAGAAAACGGGGATCAAAAAACTGAGGTCAATTAGAGAGCACCGTATATATTACTTTGATTAAAAATAAAAAATATTAATTTTTAAAACTTAAAGTTATGAGAACCAAATTAATTATTATCATCGCTCTGCTTGTGGCCGCTTTTTCATTTCCGGCACAAGCACAAGTAAAAGTAAAGTTAAACGTTAAAGGGCTTCTGAATACTGTAGTAAAGGAAGCCGAGAAAGCAGCAGAGAGAAAAAAGGAAAAAGAAAAAGAACAAGCAAAGGAACAGGAGCTGACTTCCGAGAAAGCAGGAACAACTGCAACTGAGAAAACGGAGGCGACGGCAACTGAGAAAATGGAAGCGACGGGATCTGAGGCACCACAAACACCGGAAACTTATGAAAAATTAATTATCCCTCTATATTCAGGAAGCAAGATTTGGGATGACTATAAAATCGGTTTTGAAGAGATGCCAGTAATTATTAATGATTCAACAGTTCGAAATGTTGAGGGTTATATAAGACGCCTTTTTTGTGCTGCTCCGGAAGGACGTTCTCAACTGGAAGTAAGAAGAAACTACGAAAATGCCATTAAAGAAAGTGGCGGGTCAATATTGTTTATAAACCGTAATCCACAAGCAATTAGAATAAAGGGTAATAGATTTAAAGATATTTTCTTAAAACACAGGACGAATCGTAATGCTTATGATGCTATGGTTTTCCCCGATTATGTAACAGAATACTTGTCAGGAAAGCTAAGCACAACTAATAAAGATGTTTATGTTATAATCGTTGTAGGTCACAATGGTAAGTTGCAAAATACATATTATGAGATTATTACCGTAGAAACTGAGCCCATGGCAATGGGAATGGTGACTGCGGCAGATATAGGAGAAGGGCTATCGACACTCGGACGCATTCCCATTTATGATATCTTTTTTGATACGGGGCAATCCGAAGTAAAACCGGAGTCTGCCGATGCATTGAAAGCCATTGCCGAATACCTGAATGCCAATGAAACTCAAAAAGTAGTAATAGTGGGGCATACGGACAACGTAGGTGATTTTGATATGAATATAACTCTGTCACAGGAGCGGGCAAATGCGGTAATGGAAAAACTGATATCCGAATATGGTGTCAATAGAGAACAACTCAAACCATTCGGCGTAGGTCCCGTTGCACCTATTGCAAGCAACTCCACGGAAGAGGGCAAAGCCCAAAACAGACGTGTCGAGATAGTAGAACAATAGAACGCAATCGTAAGACCGATTAATCATTTGTGGCCTGGGATCTGCTCGTGAGCATTTCTCCGGCCACTATCATTTCCCTCCCCGCCTGCGGCGCAAACTAATTAAGGATATGCCACATTTGATTAGTGGTTATCATCCCACACTTTCTTTATCCACCAGGAAATCGTAGATACTCATAAACATGATACCATCCTCATTCTGATAACGAGGAGTATGGTCGCCTACAATCACAATCTTTTTAAACGAATCGTCAATCCTCTTTAACGACTGCAATTCCTGATCACGTTTATCATCATCAGGAATGCTTAAGGCTGACTGTATATATGAGCGTTTATATCCTTGATTACACACAAAGTCCACCTCAAGAACCTTTCTTATATTCTTTCCCTCATCGTCTATTGTATTCCAAATCACCTCACCCACATCCACTGCCATTCCACGACTACGCAACTCGTTATAAATAGCATTTTCCATCAAGTGATTTTTCTCCACCTGGCGGAAATTCAGCAATGCGTTTCTGAGACCCAAGTCTTCAAAATAAAACTTTGAAGGAGTATCGATATAGCGCTTACCCTTGATGTCATAACGCAAAGCGCGCTCTATGATGAATGCATCCAGCAGGTAATCAAGATAAACCTTTATGGTATCCTGGCTTATCTTACTTTTTTTAACCGAACGAAAGGTATCTGCTAATTTTCTCGGATTAGTCAGACCGCCTATATTTGAAGCAAGAGTGCTGATCAGTTCCTCTAGATCACCATCAAGTTTAATATTATGTCGCTCCTTAATGTCTTTAAGATAAGTATGCTTAAAAAGTCCCTTTAGATAGGTTATACGTTCTTTATCCGAAGCCATCGTAATCACTTGAGGTAACCCGCCATAGGTCAAATATTCCACCCACAATTGCTCAATGGGCTCATTTTGGCGTACGCCGCAAACCTCCTGAAAGGATAATGGATGTACTCGTACTTCAAATCCTCGACCTCGAAACTCAGTAATAATATCTTTTGATAGGAATCGGGCATTTGACCCGGTAACATATATATCTGCGTTTTTGACCTGAAGATATGAGTTCAGTACATCCTCAAATTCATTCACCAGTTGGACCTCATCCAGCAACACATAATGCATCTTGTCATCGAGTAGTCGGCCGTCAATATAATCCAACAATTTGTCCGGATCTCTGAGTTCCTTGTTTCTTCGATCTTCCAGATTAACCTTAATTATATGCTGTTCGTCCACTCCTTCTGCTTTCAACGCATCAGAAAACAGATTAAAGAGCAGATAAGATTTACCGGATCTCCTCATACCGGTAATGACCTTGATCATTCCGTTATGCCTCGAGTCCAACAACCGATTAAGCAATAAATCACGTTTTATTTCCATTCCATTCGATATTTCTGCGTCTATCCGCAATTATGTCGAATGCAAATATAGGAACTTATTTGTGGTATACAAAATATTGATATGAAAATAAAGGTGTATCAATATGCTTGACACCGTATTCTATATAACAGTTTGAAATGCCATTTTGGCCTTTCAAACACAAGAGGTGGAAGGAGGAATCCCTGTCCACTCGCCGTAGGGGCCCTAGCAAGTCGAAAGGCTTGAAGCTACGATGGATTTGCGTGAGGAGAAAGATAGGATGTTTCCAAACCAAAAGTTTAAAATTAGACATAAAACTATTATAAGTTTACTATTAAAAAAATATATCACTTAAATTGTTATATATACAATAAATATTTTATATCTTTGCAACAGCTGTAAATTTTACGGCGGTAAAATTTAACATATGAAATTCTATAATCGCACTTCAGAAATTGCAGAGTTGCAACAAATAAAAGAAATGGCATATAATGACCATTCAAGACTTACTGTAATCACAGGCCGTCGTCGAATAGGTAAGACATCGCTCATACTAAATGCTCTCAAGGAAGAATTAATAGTTTATCTTTTTGTTGGCAGAAAAAATGAAGCTGATCTGTGTAATGGTTTCTGTGATGATATTGAACGGAGCTTATCTGTTTTCGTTCCTAAAATGCAATCGTTTGTTGAAGTTTTTCGCTTTCTCTTAGAACAGGGAAAGAGGCAAAAATTCACCTTGGTAATTGACGAATTTCAAGAATTCATAAACATTAACGAGTCGATATTCAGCGACATTCAAAACTACTGGGATCAACATAGAACAGAGACACATATAAATTTTATCGTCAGTGGTTCTATTTATTCATTGATGACTAAGATATTTCAGGACAAGAAAGAGCCGTTATTTGGTCGTGCTGATGCTATGATGAAACTAAAACCTTTTACAACAACAGTATTAAAAGAAATAATGAGAGATTACAGGCAAGACTACACAAATGATGAACTTTTAGCTTTATATACCTATACGGGTGGTGTGCCGAAGTATGTTGAACTATTAGTGGACAATGACGCCCTGACTATTCCAAGAATGATAAAATATATATGTCAAAGTGATTCTCCTTTCATTGACGAAGGACGGAATCTGTTAATACAAGAGTTTGGAAGACAATATGGCAATTACTTCTCAATACTCAATGCGATCTCTTCCGGAAGGAATACGCAGGCTGAAATAGAAACATTCCTGGGTGAGAAAAGTATTGGCGGACATTTAGCAAAACTTGAAAATATGTACGAACTCATTAAAAAAACACGCCCTATTTTTGCTAAAAAGGGATCTCAAACGGTTCGATATGAGGTGTCGGATAATTTTTTAAGATTTTGGTTTAGATATATTGAACGAAATATAACTCTAATTGAGCTGGGGAATTATAAAGGGTTAGCTCAGATAATAAGTGACGATTACACCACATATTCCGGAAAGACATTGGAACTATATTTTAAACAAAAACTACAGGAGAGTTTTGAATATAGGGAAATTGGTTCATGGTGGGATTCTAAAAGGTCTAAAAAAAATGAAGATTCTGAGGAATCTCGCAATGAGATAGATATTGTCGCCATCAAATTGGACAATAAACGTGCTTTTGTCGCCGAAGTTAAACGGCAGAGGAAAAACTTCAAATCCCAGCTGTTCGAATCAAAAATTAAGGTACTAAAAAACAAAGTCCTTTATAAGTACCGGATTGATGGGCAATGCCTCGATCTTGATGACATGTAGTTGGAGCTTTCTGCGTAAAACAAAGTGTTGGTTTTTTTGTTTCATTGCAGGGGTGAAATGGTTATTATTTATTCCATTTCGGCAATTGTCCCATTATGTCCATATAGTCTTTTAGCATTTCAATGCATTCCTTCTTTTGGTTGTCTTTCCCAGTTGTTACGTACCAATAAACATCAAGGGCATCTGTTCTGTCTTTCAGTAATTGGTATGTCCATCCAACTTTTCGCGGGTTTTTGTCGTAGTGAAGTCCGTTTACAATTTCGTTGAATAGCCCCCTGGAATTTGAGTAACCAAAATAAACAAGGTCAACTCTCCCGTTTCGTAATTCAATTACTTTAAAAACGCCATCTTTGTCCTTTGGTGCATTGCAAACTTTTTCTAAGTCATTTTCTGCTTCAAAGAAGAAATGACCACTCTCTTTATATTTTTTTGGCTCTTGAAACATGGTAATCTGTTGTTATGTTGTTTTACGGTCTTTTAGAAATATTGCTGGTTCTGTTCATTCAGATAAATAGGGCAATTTTGAAATCAAATAAAACGATTGATTACTCTATCATTTCGAGGATATCATCGAAATGATGAATCACTTGCTGCCCACTATTTAGACATGTTTTTTCCTCTTTTTCGGTTTTGCTTTTGTAAATAAATCGGCGGTGTATTTTTCGTAAAGTCCGAATAAAAATTCCATTCTGTTGGCTTCGCTTGTAAAGGGTTGCGGACGATAGGCCAAATCAACTGCTTTGTCCAGTTCGTTGTGGGCTTTTACCAATGCTGGTGGCATTGTCAAAGGGTCGTAGAGGTCGGCAAGACTACTTTTTGGAAATTCCAATCGAGTATCCAGAACCTTTTGAGCTGCTTCTTCTATTGCGGTTATTTGCTTTTCGGTTGGGTTTTCCGGCCAAGGGAAGTTGTTGTAAACAATACTTGCAGAATATCTGTAATCACTTTTTAATCTACCACAAATGTATTTTACCCAAGTCATATGCATTTCCGACATTAAAACCCCAAAAAGGTAAAGTTTAGCACCCTCTATAAATAGACAACTATCACTTACGATAGAGTTTTTGTCAAAAAAGCCCATTGGTATATATTTTCTATTTTCAGATGATACTCTTGGAATCAAAACATAATCACTTTGGGGCTGTCTGTCTTCACCAAATAAGGTCGGAAAAGATGCAAGTTTTTGTGTTGCTTGTCTCTTGCTTTGCTCTCTTAGTTTTTTGACATTTTCAATTCTTTCAGTTATAAGTTTAGCATCTTTTAGTTCTGTTGGATTTGCGTTTTTAAGCCATAAACACCAGCGATTATGACCATTAAGAAATTCGTATGCCGAAATAAAAGGTTTAAAAAACTTTTCTGATTCTGGCTCTTTGGTTACAAACTCCTTTTTTTCTTCATCTGTAAACAAAAAGTTACCACCATCATTCGGCATACTTCCAAATGATATTTCCGGCACATTGCAAATAGGTTTTATACGTTTATCAATGAAAATATCTTTTGCATCAACTAAATAAGGATTTATGTTCTTAACTTTGATTTCGTGAGGTTCGCCCTTAATATTTTCATACTCGAAAATCCGTTTGTTACCCGTATCAAAATTAGCAAATCCGATTATTACAACATGAACGGCAGCTTTACCGCGGGCTTCATTGCTCCATTTAAAGGTTCGGTGGGCGAAATGAATTTTAATATTGTAATGATTAAATAACAAGTTCCACAAAACGCCAACTTGTTCACCTTGCGTAATAGAGTTGGTTGAAACAAAAGCTACTTTTGTTGGTGTGTTAGCTATTAGCTGAGCTGCTTTAACATACCATGCGGAAACATAATCCAATACGCCGAACCCTTTTACACCCGAAAAGACCCGTTGCATATCCAACTTTTGGTTATGATTTTGCTCCTTCTTGCCTACAAAAGGCGGATTTCCGAGAATATAATTGAAATGGCTTTTGCCTGAAAATGATTTCGGATAAGCTCCCTCAACAACTTGTACTTTTTTACTGAACACATTCACAGTACCGTAATGAGCTACGGGCTCACTTACCATATAAATATTAGTATTATCGGCTTTAATATCAACTACATCTTCTTGGGTAAGCGCAGACCAATCCATTTGAAGTGCATTTCCAACCCTTATATGAGCCGATTTCATTAGCGGCAAACGAACAAAATATTGTCCGAATTCCTGACTAACCAACATATTCATTTGGTGGTCAATCAGCCACATGGCTACTTCGGCAATTCGGGCAGGAAATTCTTCGTACTCTATGCCATAAAATTGGTCAACATTAAGCCAAATAATACTTTCTATTGAGATAACTTGCTGTCCTTTGTACAACTCGCGCAAAATTTCCAATTCCAGCAATCTCAATTCCCTGTATGTTATAACCAGAAAATTTCCACAACCGCAGGCAGGGTCAAGGAATTTGAGCGTACTTAGTTTTTTATGAAATTCCGTTAGTTTGTTTCTATTACCTTTTACACTTTCAAACTCTTTCCAAAGGTCATCGAGGAAAAGCGGTCTAATTAGTTTTAAAATGTTCGTTTCGCTTGTGTAATGTACTCCAAGATTTCTGCGTTCCTCCGGATTCATTACGCTCTGGAACATTGAACCAAAAATTGCGGGTGAAATCTTACTCCAATCAATGTAGGTACAATCCAAAAGAGCTTGACGCATTTTGCTATCAAAGCTAGCCATAGGTAGCATTTCCTCAAATAGCTTTCCATTAACGTAAGGAAAGGCAGCAATATCCTCATCCAAGGTTGTAAACCTCTTATCTTTAGGTGTATTTAAGACCTGGAAAAGTTCATGCAATTTTGCCGCAAGGTCGCTTCCATCAATGTTGGTGCGTCTTTCTATGTACTCCTGGAACTGTTTTCTTTCAAAAATGGTGGTGTCTTCAGCAAATAAGCAGAACAGCAAACGAACCAGATAAACTTCTAAAGGGTGCCCTACGTAGCCAATTTCTTTTAATCTATCGTGAAGTTTGCCCATTAACTCAGCCGCCTTGATATTTGCCGGGTCTTCTTCTTTATAAACTTTCTTTTGATAGCCGAGCAAGTAACCGAAATGCCGGACATTTTTTACAAGGTCTTTTAGTTTAAATTCTAATTGCGTACCATCTTCAAGGTCGTGAAGTCGGAAGTTTTCAAAATCGGAAACAAGAATGTATTTCGGCAATTCGTGTTCCTTTAGGCCGTATGTATACTCTAGTGCTTGTTGATATGCCTTGTCAAGGTCTTTGCCCCGACTTTTCATTTCAATTAAGATAGTCCCCTTCCATAGCATGTCAATATAGCCCTCTTTGTCATCAAGCTTTTTAACTCTATGCTCAAAAGTGCCGACTCTTTTACTGCTAATGCCAAAAACATTGAAAAAGTCCACTAAAAAAGGCTGTGCATCTGCTTCTTCTCTTGAAGCATCAGCCCATTTTTTTGAAAAAATTACTGCTCTTTCCTTTATTTCGTTCCAACTTAGTGCCATGGATTCAACCTCTTATTATTATTCCACATGAACTTCCACAAAGTTAACCATAAAAGATTGAACAATATGGGCATAATAGACAATTTTGGCACTAGGGGGTTTGATCACTTCTTTCCTACATCCCTATCTACTCGCCGTAGGTGGCCTAGCAATATTCCCTCTCTCTCCGGGATTTCGTCGCTACGCTCCGACATCCCTCCCCGCCTGCGGCGGGGCGAGGCTAGGAACGAAATAAAAATGGCACTCAAGTAACTTTGTGCCATTATTCTGTTTCTTATTGTAATTCAGCAAAGTATTTATGTTTTGTTGCCTCGTTCTTCAATAGAATAGTTAGAACCTTCTCCACAAATTTAATAAGTTCTTGAACATTTAAAATTTGAAATTCCCTAATTGGTTTTCTAAAAAAAAGTAATCGCCAGGCATTTGGGGTTTTTTCATTATTTAGGTTACTTTCAAATCCTTCATTTTCTAACGCCATTACTAGTTTCTTAAACTCGTTATCAGCTCGAAGTGAAGATTTGTACTCTGGATTAACATCAAAGAAAAATGCGATTTCTGGACAGTCTTCCAAAAATGGAATTCCATGATCGCTAGTGTCATAATATAGTGATATTGAACCAAATTGACCATAAGTTGTTTCTGTTGGTTTTTTTAAACTAAATTCAACACCTTTCCTTCCCCAATTATTTTTGTAGGCACTACTTAAATTACTAAAACCAAACTTACTGAAATCCAATTCATAAACAAGTGTCTGGAATATACTATTAATTTTCTTGTCAAAGTCTACCTTCAAATAGTCACAATAGAGTTTAATTTCGTCATGATAGATTTCTCCCAATTCATCGAATTCTCCAGACCTTTTTCCGTAGTCTACAAATTGCTGAACAATCATATTATCTCGATAGTTTTTCTGTAGAAACAATGAAATCTCTTGCCAAGTCTTGAATATTACTCTGTTGTCTTCTATTTGTTTGATAATGTCAATATCTGATTTTCTAGGCGTAGTAACCAATAACAAGTCATTCTCACCACAAAGTTTTAGGTGTCCTTTAAGTTGATTGACACCAAGACCAAGTCTATTAGTTTTATTTTCATATAAAACTTTAATTTGACTGTTATCAATAAGTGTAATTACAAAGCTACCATCAGGATTTGTTTCACCACCACCATAAACTGTTTCTAAATTTACTAATGGCTTACTTGCTGTCCTTTTATTTGTCAAAAAGTCAAACAATGTATTGTCATTGAGTAATTCAATAATTGAGAAAAAATTATAGGTCAATTTATTCTCAGGTTGTTGATACGAGTTTAAAAATATATTTGTTCTCATCATGTATAATTTTGATTATTGACAATTATCCCTAACATCGAATTTTACATCAAAAATACCATTATTTACTCAATATTTTATCGTCAGTCACCTAAAGAACAGCCCTAAATATGACAGAATTATAACATTAGTGCTAATAATGTGGGAAAAATCACATTTTTAGTACTAATAAAGTGGAAAAAATCACCGTATTTTTATTAACAATAGTTTTCAAGTCTGATTTTTGAACTTTTATCAGGTTTTTCTTAATTTAAGTGTAGACCTAGTTCAGGACTTGACATTAATTTCCACTCTTCGTTTTGGGATTCAATTGTTTGGGCAGGTTAGTATTTTCTATATTTTTAATGCTATCAGCTGTTGGCAGGTCTTCTGGCATAGTTCCGCCTAATTCCATAATGGTTTTACGTACTTTTTTACCAACTTCGTGGTGTGTCTTGTTGGCTTTATGTTTGCCTTTTATATTTTCTCGTTTTAGCTTCTCTTCGGTTTGTGTAGCACGGAAAAGGTTGGCTGCCAATTCGGTACTGCCCATATGATCAAGTATCTGTTGAGTTTTCTTTAACCCCTTCTTTTTATGGATTGCCTTAGCATCTAACCCGCCATATAAGCCCTTGTAGCCATGGTTTTGGAAGATAGCATAATCAATTGGCTCTACTACTCCGGCATCTTTAGCCGCCGCTGCAAGTTGTGCATTATGTTTTGCCATCTCGTTTCGTAAAAACAAACGTTTCTCATCTTCAGAGCTCAAGCGGTTATACTCCTCCATTTTGCTTATTTCCTGCAAACGAGTTTGCACTGCAAAATAAGTTTGTCCCAAAGCGACAACTTCTTTGCTTGGATCAGCATTTTGAACAATTAGATAGCAAGCGTAACGGGATAGTTTGTAGCTCTGCGTAGGTCTTTTGGCTCCTGAGCCAATGGCAACCATTTCGTTGAGCTCAACGATATGGTCTTTGACTTGCTGGCCACTATTCAGACATGCTTCTTTGGCTTTTTCTATTACCGATAGAAAGTTACGAAAATCAGTATAATCTAAGGCTTTAGCGAGTGCACGCGCACCCCAAAACTCATTGCCATTTTCATCGGTTTGTTTGATCTGTTCAAACAGACTGCTATGCTGATTTGATAATTCTTTCGTCATAGGTTAGAGTTTTTCAATTTCTACAAAGTTAACCAGAAAAGATTGAACAATATAGGCATAAAAGACAATTTTAATCATAGGGATTTGCGCGCTACGCAGCGTACATCCCTCCCCGCCTGCGGCGGGGCGATGCAAAGCACGAGGGATTTAGTCGTTTCACTCCTACATCCCTGTCCACTCGATGTGGGGGCCTAGCAAACAGATATAATACACTTTGGAAAAAGTACAAATAAACAGTTTGTGTAAATATTAAAAAGTGACTACTTTTTTAAATAAACACAAGGTTAATCCTACAAATTTTTAAAAAAATCACTACCTTAGTCAGAAAATATTTAAAATATTCTAACTGAATAACAACTTAATTTGTTTATTTGTTGAAGATTGATGTGCAAAGTTCGTTTATTCAGAGTAAGGGAACCTCTCCAAAAGGGCGATTCTCTAGCACAAAGACATGAAATACAATAACATTAGAGAAGAGGAACTAAAAAACAAAGTAGCACAAGACTACTTTGGTATCTATGATTGCACCAGAATAATTGGCAATGTTGACTTTTGTGTGTGTATGTACCAGAACCAAAAAGAACTTTTTGAACAAGAATCTCTACTTTGGGCAGAAGCGAAAACAGGTTCTTCCGATATTTACAAATCTATTGTTCAACTTATACTAACAATTGGCAAAGCAAGGACTTTTGACAATAATTTGCCTCCAGCAATGTTGGGGGCATTTGACGGAGAAAAAATTGCTTTTATTCCTTACAGTGACATTCGCGATTTTTTTTACATAAACGACTTCAACTGGAAAGTAACGCCTTCAGACTATAGCTCAAAGGAGTTTAATCTCATTCACGAAAAAGTAAAAACTGTAATTGATAATAAAGCCCTACTATTCAACTTCCTGAATGACGACCAAGAACTAAAGAAATTCATAAAGAATAATTTCATCGTCGGTAAATTAGGTTTTACGAAAATCAAAATAGACAAGAATAATTTTATGGTCATTTACAACAAATGGCTACAAGTTGTTAAACCGACCATTGCCATAAATTGGGACATTGCAAAGAAAACTGGAATTATTGATGGAGACTTTTATCTAGCAGACTTATTATCGCACGAAAATAATACTCTAAAAGAAAAGCTTTTTGTTCTACTTAGAAAAGATCACTACGAACTTGACCGAAAAATGGATGAAGCAGGATTATTTACCAGTAGTACAACTGACTTCGCAGACAACCAGGTTGCACATGCACAATTTTGGAACAAGTACGAACGACCGCCTAAAGAAGAATACTGGGATTATATTGTAGGGCGTAGAGACTTGCTTGTTCCGCAAGATATAAGGGAGAGAAAAGGGAGTTTTTTTACCCCGCAAATTTGGGTAGAGCTTTCTCAACAATATTTAACTGATGTATTAGGAGAGGATTGGCAAGATGAGTATTATGTTTGGGATTGTGCTGCCGGCACCGGAAATCTCTTAAATGGACTAACAAACAAGTATCACATTTGGGCTTCAACCTTAGACAAACAAGATGTTGATGTCATGCACGACCGTATAAAAAACGGCGCAAACTTGCTTAAAGATCACGTTTTTCAATTCGACTTCCTTAATGATGACTTTAGCAAATTGCCAAAATTGCTTCAAGATATAATTAACAATCCCGAAGAAAGAAGAAAATTAGTGATCTATATTAATCCACCCTATGCGGAGGGCGACAATGTTCGTGGGTTAGGTAGAAAAAATGTTCACGTTAGTAAAATACATAATAAATATCAAGAACTTATGGGCAAATCTAGTGGCGAATTATTTGCTCAATTTTTTATAAGAATTTATCAAGAAATCCCTCAATGCGTGCTTGCAGAATTTTCAAAGATGAAAATTCTGCAAGCACCAAACTTTTCGGATTTTCGCAACATTTTTCGAGCGAAGCTCGAAAAAATTTTTTTGGTTCCTGCAAATACTTTTGATAATGTCAAAGGAGATTTTCCTATTGGTTTTATTATTTGGGACACATCAAAAGATGAAGTTTTTGAAAAAACTAGTGCAGACGTGTACGATGCAAAAGGTAATTTTGTCGGAACAAAAGTAATTACAGCTTATGACAATTTAAAATACATAAGCGATTGGCTTGATATTAATTCCACAAACATTTCTACCAACTACATTGGTCATTTGGCATCTGTCGGTAATGATTTTCAAAATCAACGAATGATTTTTATTGATAATGAAAAAAAAGAAAATTGGAAAAAAGGTGGACGTCATACCAGAATTACAGCAGAAAATTTAATTATTGCTTCCATATTTTTTGCAGTTCGAAAAGTTATTCCTGCCACTTGGCTGAATGACCGCGACCAATTTCTACACCCAAATAACAAATGGGAAGAAGATACCGAGTTTCAAAATGATTGTTTGGCATACGCACTTTTTAATAACAATATCTCAAGCAGTTTTGGTGTAAACGATTGGATTCCATTTACAGAACAAGAAGTAGATGCGAGGGAAAAGTTTGCAAGTAATTTTATGATCAACTTTATAAACGGCAAACTTAAAACCGACCATATTGGAGGTTTATTTAGCACACAAACAGAAAGGACAACGCCACTCATCTTTTCACCAGAGGCAGCAGCTGTTTTTGACGCAGGTCGTGAACTTTGGAAATATTACCACAAACAACCTAACTGTAATGTTAATGCTTCATATTACGACATTAGAGAACATTTTCAAGGCAGAAACGAAGCAGGTAAAATGAACAATACCAGTTCAGACGAAACATATACTAGCTTGATTAGCAACCTAAGAGATAAACTCAGACAACTTACCTACAAAATAGAGCCAAAAGTTTATCAGTATGGGTTCTTAAAAAAACAACATATTTGATAGAGAGGGACTCTCTCTCCGGGATTTGGTCGCATACGCTCCCACATCCCTCCCCGCCTGCGGCGGGGCGATGCAAAGCACGAGGGATTTAGTCGTTTCACTCCTACATCCCTGTCCACTCGCCGTGGGGCCCTTACAAGCGAAAGGCTTGAAGCTACGCTTAATTTTTTATACAGCAAATCCCCTTTTGAGCGAGCTCAAGGGGATTTATTGTATAAAAAACCGAATGACTTTCGTCATTCGGCCTTTCGACTTGCGGAGAGAGAGGGATTCGAACCCCCGGAAGCTTTCACTTCAACAGTTTTCAAGACTGCCGGTTTAAACCACTCACCCATCTCTCCTTCCCTTTGGTTTGGGAGTGCAAAGATATATTAAAAAAACATTTACTCAAAAAAAAGCTTATTTTGCGGAGTCGGATTCTTCGGTCTTGGGCTGCTTGGAGAAGAATTTCCATTTGAAAATCAGAAGGTAGATGGCTCCGCAGGTGATGCACGCATCGGCGAAGTTGAAGATGGGACGGAAGAAGATAAAGTTGCGTCCACCCCAAACGGGGACCCATTCGGGGAGTGTGGTGTCTATGATGGGGAAGTAGAACATGTCTACCACTTTGCCGAAAAGGAATCCCGAATAGCCGCCTCCTGCGGGGAATAGCTCGGCTACCTGAATGGGTGTGCTTTCGCTAAATATCATCCCGTAGAAAAGGGAGTCAATGATGTTGCCGAGGGCACCGCACAGGATGGCTCCGAGTCCGATGAGAACACCGGTTGGAGTCTCTTCGCGCTTGAGGAGTTTTCTGATATATATGATGATGGCTATGACAAGCACCACTCTGAAGATAGAGAGGATGAATTTGCCAACGTTGCCTCCGAACTGCATTCCGAAGGCCATGCCGTTATTTTCAATAAAGAGTATCTGGAACCAACTGCCAAAGACATGAATGCTCTGGCCTAAAGTCATGTTGGTCTTAACCAGGATTTTGATAATCTGGTCAATAATCAAAAGAAGGATTACAAAGAGGGATATCTTAAAACCTCTGGAAATCTTCATCTTTGTTATTTGTTCATTTCATTCTTACCCTCAACGCTGAGTGTAGCGTGAGGTACAAGTCTAAGTCTCTCCTTGGGTATCAGTTTGCCGGTTACACGGCAGATACCGTAGGTCTTGTTTTCGATGCGAATAAGGGCATTCTCGAGGTTCTGTATGAACTTGTACTGACGTGCAGCCAGTTGGCCCGACTCTTCCTTAGAAAGGGAAGAAGCGCCCTCCTCCAGCACCTTGAAGGTGGGAGATGTGTCCTCTGTATCGTTACTTGTGCTATGGTTTACAGCACCTCTGAGCATTTCATACTCTTCTCTGGCTTGAGCCAGCTTTTCAAGGATGAGTTCTTTGAACTCCTGAAGCTCTTCATCAGAGTAACGTACCTTTTCATTTATTTCTACTGGTTTGCCCATGACTTTATATGTTGGTTAAAATGTAAAAATAGCAACATTATTTCAATTTAACAACAGAAATCCTCAATTCTCCTTCATCCCACTCTACCGGAGTACCATCTTCACATTCTTCGGTAAGTGTAATGGATTTTGAGAGTGTCTGCTCGCAAACATAGGATTTGAAATCACTTAGTGACTCCTCAATTTCAGGATTGTGCTGGATGAATACGTTTATACGATCAGTTACCTCAAATCCGCTCTCTTTGCGCAGGTTCTGAATACGATTGATCAGTTCACGTGCCACTCCCTCCCTTCTGAGAGCATCGGTCACAGTGACATCCAGCGCTACGGTAAGTTTACCTTCGGTAGCGACGAGCCAGCCGGGCATATCCTCGGATGTTATCTCATAATCCTCAGTAGATAGCGTCACTTCTCCCGATGGGAGGGAAAGAGTATAATCTCCGGCCTTCTCGATTTCCGAAATTTCCTGCTGCGAAAGTGTTGCAAAGGCGGATGCTATCTCCTTCATCTGTTTGCCGTATCTCTTGCCGAGAGTCTTGAAATTGGGTTTTATCTTTTTGGTAATAATGCCGGTAGTATCGTGGATAAATTCCATTTCCTTAACATTCACCTCATTGAGAATGATCTCCTTAACCCTCTCAAGCTGCTCCTCTATAGCACGGTCGAGTACGGGAATGATGAGTTTAGCCAGCGGCTGACGCACCTTTATGTTGACCTTTCTGCGAAGCGCCAAGACCATTGAAGAGCTCTTTTGAGCCAAATCCATGCGCTCTTCAAGAGCGGAGTCTATATACTCTTCGTTGTAGGCAGGCATACGCTCAAAGTGCACCGATTCAGCCCCCGACACGAGATCGCACCAGAGCAGATCCATATAAAATGGAGCTATCGGAGCTGAGAGCAGAGCCACCGTTTTGAGTGCCTCATGGAGGGTCTGATAAGCTGCAACCTTATCAGGAGTTAGCCCACCGCCCCAGAAGCGCTTGCGATTGAGGCGTACATACCAGTTGCTGAGGTTGTCGCAGACGAAATCCTGAATCAGTCTGCCTGCGGTGGTAAAATCATAGTCTTCGTATGCTTCAACCGACTTTTTGACGAGAGTGTTAAGCAGCGAAATTAGCCATCTGTCGATCTCCTGGCGCTCTGACAGGGGCACTTCCGGTTCAGAACCGTTGAAACCGTCCACATTTGCATAAAGCGCAAAGAATGAATAGGTGTTGTAGAGTGTTCCGAAGAATTTTCTACGTACCTCATCCACTCCACCCATGTCAAACTTCAGGTTGTCCCAGGGTTGTGCATTGGTAAGCATATACCATCTGAGCGGGTCGGCACCATATTCATCGAGGGTCGAGAATGGATCCACTGCATTGCCAAGGCGCTTGCTCATCTTGTTGCCATCTTTGTCCAGAACAAGTCCGTTGGAGATAACTCTCTTAAATGCACACTTATCGCTCACCATGGTAGCTATTGCATGGAGGGTAAAAAACCAACCTCTTGTCTGGTCAACGCCTTCGGCGATGAAATCAGCAGTCTGACCGAAGTCGGGGCTATTGACCTTTGCAAGGGTCTCCTGAGCATAGGGCATCGCTCCCGAATCGAACCAGACATCAATCAGATCGCTCTCCCTTACCATCTTGCGGCCATCATCCGAAACGAGGAAAAGGTCATCGACGTAGGGACGGTGTATATCTATCTTCGCAAAATTTTCATCCGAATAGTCGCCGGGGACAAATCCCTTCTCCTTCAAAGGGTTGGAGGGCATGATCCCTGCGGATACCGATTTCTCCAATTCCTCGTAAAGCTCTGCTACTGAACCTATACATTTCTCCACAGTGCCATCCTCGGTACGCCAAATAGGAAGCGGAGTACCCCAATAGCGACTTCTGGAGAGATTCCAGTCCTGGAGGTTCTCCAGCCATTTGCCGAAACGGCCGGTACCTGTGGAAGCAGGCTTCCAGTCAATGGTATCATTGAGTTCCATCATCCTCTCCTGCACGGCGGTGGTTTTGATGAACCATGAGTCAAGCGGGTAATATAGCACCGGCTTATCGGTTCTCCAGCAGTGGGGGTAGTTGTGTGTTTGTTTCTCTATTTTAAAGGCCTTTCCCTGCTGTTTCAGATCTACGGAAAGATCAATGTCCAAAGTGACGTCATCAGGGCCGAGAGTGGGGTCATATTCATTCTTTACATACCTTCCGGCATACTTTCCATACTCCTCGACATTCACTCTCTCCGCAACAAAAACGGGATCAAGATCCTCAAGTTCATAAAATTTTCCGGTAGGGTCGACCATAGCCTGATTGAGGCCTGCGGCATCCACCATTGTCAGCGGGGGTACGCCGTTGGCCTTTGCTACCTTGTCGTCATCCGCACCAAAGGTTGGGGCAATATGCACAATACCGGTACCATCTTCAGTGGTCACAAAATCACCTGCGATCACCTTATGAGCGCCTTCAGAGCACTTTACCCAAGGGAACAGCTGCTCGTATCGGATACCTGCCAATTCTTTTCCTTTGATAGGCTCCCCTATTACGCGGAAGGGGATCTTTTCATTGAAGTGAGCATTTAGGAGGGCCTTGGCCACCACATAGATGGCAGGCTCTTTCGTATAGGGATTGAGACTCTCGACTTTAAGATATTCGATATTTGGCCCGACACTAAGTGCGGTATTGGAGGGTAGCGTCCAGGGAGTTGTGGTCCAGGCAAGGAAGAATAGGGGCAGCGGACTATCCTCGAAAAGGAATTGCGACTTTGTATCCTTGATTATCTCAAACTGCACGACCGCGGTTGTATCCTTAACGTCACGATAACATCCCGGCTGGTTGAGTTCATGCGAACTGAGTCCCGTGCCGGCTGCGGGGGAATAGGGCTGTATGGAGTAGCCTTTGTAGAGCAGACCCTTTTCATATATTTTTTTGAGAAGATACCATAAGGTCTCTATATAGCGGTTGTCATAGGTAATGTAGGGATTGTCCATATCCACCCAGTAACCTATAAGCTCGGTAAGTGAGACCCATTCCCTGGTATATTTCATCACCTCCTTGCGGCAGGCTTCATTATATTCCTCTACGGAAATCTTTTTCCCAATATCTTCCTTTGTGATACCGAGCATTTTTTCCACACTAAGCTCTACCGGGAGACCGTGAGTATCCCATCCCGCCTTGCGCTCCACCCTATAACCGCTCTGTGTCTTATATCTGCAAATAACATCTTTTATGGCCCTGGCCATCACATGGTGGATACCGGGCATGCCGTTAGCCGAAGGGGGACCCTCAAAAAAGATGAAATTCGGCGCATTCTCTCCTGCTGCAAGTACTTTGCGGAAAGTATCCTGCTTGTTCCATTTCTCTAATACTGTACGATTTGTCTCAACCAAATCGAGCTTTTTGTACTCGTTAAAACTCATATTTCATTCATTTGAATTTGCAAAGATACGATAATTCACTAATTTTGACCAATCATTAAAAAATTAAGTATATGGGAGTTATAGACATTATCCTTCTCGTCTGCTTTCTACCCGCGTTTTACTTTGGCATCAAGAATGGTCTTGTCAAACAAATAATATCCGTGGCAGTCGTATATTTCGGCATCGTACTCTCTCTGAGATTTTCAGATAAGGTTTCTACCTGGATTCTGCAACTTGTCACACTATCCGATTTCTGGGTAAAGGCCATTTCATTCGTTTTGATATTTCTGATTGTAGCAATTTTGCTCAATCTCATCGGTAAACTTATAGAAAAAATATTAAAAATAGCCCTGCTCGGATGGCTAAACAGACTCCTCGGAGTGGTTGTTACTCTGGCAATTTTTGTCATACTACTCTCCACTATTATCCATTTTGTAGATGCCGCCAACAGCACATTCCATTTTATTTCCGAAGATAAAATAGCCGAGTCAAAGATATATCCCTCTTTGCTCGACCTCTCATACAAGCTTTTTCCCTATTTTGAGTCGTTTTTTTAAAAAAATCTGATTTTTTCAAAAAAATTAAATGGCTGACGCTTGAAGCAACAACTGTTATAGTTGCTTTCTCAAGCATATTTTTTCTCTTTTTTATCTACTACTTTGCCTATGGATTTTTTGGCAGAGCCACGGATTATGAAAAGAGAAAGAGAAATATTGCCTGCATCTGAACTCGACCGAACAGTATCGGGAATGGTGCCTGACGCCGGAAGGGGCTTCGTGCTTCTATACGCGGCAGTCTCATTGCTTTGTCTCTTACTCTCCGTTTTCGCGGCTACAGCTTTCATCTAAGAGGGAGCCTGTGTTGAAGATATGTCCTGATGGCGGACGGGACACTGAAGGGTCAGGATGACTCCCTCTTTTTAATGAATCGAAGAGGAGAATGGGAATGAGAAGGAGAACAAATATAAGGCAACATGACAGGACGGATTGCGCAGCAGCCTGCATCGCCTCCATAGCCGGTTGGTATGGATACAGCATACCATTGACCGTCATCAGAGAGGCGTCCGGTACAGGTGCATACGGCACCACGGTCAAAGGTATTCTGGATGCTTGCCGGGAGATAGGATTCACGGCCAAAGGCTATAAGTCGGAAACCGGCGATACCACTCCCCTGCTTGGACTTGGCTGCCCTGCCATTCTTCACATTCTCAAGGAAAACGGAGACCTTCATTTCTATGTTCTCTACAAAATAAATGGTAAAAAAGCCATCGTGATGGATCCAGCAGAGGGCCGTCACGTTAAAAAAGATATCGACACGTTGCATAAAGAGTGGAGCGGGTACCTGGTTATAATGAGACCGGACCCCGATTTCACCCAATTCCGTGGAAAACGCGGACATTTCTCTAAATACGCTTCACTACTCTTACTAACAAAAAGGGATTACTCCCTTTCTCTTGCCGGGGCTGCTGCCTACATTGTGGCCGGCATCTGCACCGCTCTTTTCTTGCAACACATCATAGACAATGTACTCCCGGCCGGAGATATGAAAGCTCTGGGTGTCACAGGCGCACTTATGATCCTCATAATGGCTGCTGCTCTATTTGTCGGGTACGGTCAGGTGATCTTCACCTTGCGTACCGGAATTACGATGGATAGTTATATAATTCTCAAATATATAAACCACCTTTTCTCTCTGCCTGTCGGATTTTTCAAAGGCAGGGGCGCTGGCGAACTCAACTCCAGAATAGGGGATTCTATGCGCATCCGCTCCTTTCTGATAGAAGGTGTCACCACTATACTAACAAGCGTTCTCACACTTGCAGTCTCATTCGTGCTGATGTTTTCATTTTACTGGAAGCTCGCATTGATGACATTTGCTTTCATCCCGCTTTTCTCTACGGTCTACGTAATTGCCGGAAGGATCAACAGAAAGACCAGCAGGGAGATAATAGAGAGTGCTGCCGAATTTGAGGAGAAGAGCGTAGAAGGCATTTCCTCCATAAAAGTAATCAAGTATTTCGGTAACGGAGAACACTATTATCGCAATATCGAGCGAAAATACGTCACATTTGCAGAGAAGCTTTATCGCGGAGGGCGTTATTCGGGCATATTTGCAACATCTGCGGATGCTATCTCCAGATTGCTGACAGTTTGCCTGATACTCATAGGTTCGCTGTTTATCTTTAAAGGAAAACTTAGCGTCGGGGAACTGGTTTCCTTCTACTCTCTCACCTCATTCTTTTCCGGGCCATTAAGCCAACTGGTGAAATTAACGGACGATTTAGCCGAGTTCAACACGGCATCAGAGAGGATTTTTGAAATCCTCGACCTAAAAAGCGAAGGTGGAGAGTCCCTTCCATACGTGCCGGACAGATGCGAGGATATATTATTCCACAACGTGGAATTTTCCTATCCCGGACATGAACCTTTGCTGAGCAACTTCAACATAACTATACCAAAAGGACAAATAACGGTTATAAAAGGAGCCAGCGGATGTGGGAAAAGTTCTCTCGCCTCACTGCTTATGCGGGACTATAAGGTACAAAAAGGTAAAATAACCCTCGGCGATATCGACATCAGTCAAATTGAGATAGGTCAATGGCGTGACTATATTTCGATTGTACCCCAGGATGCTGACCTTATAAGCGGTACAATACTGGAAAATATCACCTGCCACGACCCTAAACCTGATGTGGAACGGGTAATAACCATCCTCGAAGAACTGGGTATGCGTCAATTCATTTCGGGCTTGCAGATGGGACTCCTGACACGCACCGGGGAACACGGATCCCGCATTTCCGGTGGCCAGAGACAGCGTATAGCACTTGCCAGAGTTCTCTACCGTGATCCATTCATATACATACTGGATGAGGCCACCTCATCCCTGGATGGCGAATCGGAGGCATTTATTCTGCGCAAACTGCAAGATCTAAGGGATAAGGGCAAAACCGTAATATTGATTACACACAACAAAGAGAATGCTTTGATTGCAGACAATACTATCACGATGAGTGCGCACTCATAGAGGTCATTTCCGGGCACCTGACCAAAGAACGGAGTAACACAAAAAATTTAGCTTTATGGAAGAAAAAAGATTGAAAGAACTGGGATTGAGGGAAATGACTTCCATTGAACTCCAGTCGGCAGGCGGGACAACTTTGAGTGCCATCTCGCTGTTTGAAAAAGTAAGGGCCATCATCAATTTTATTGCTGACTATCTGCCAAAACTTGTAAAAGGAATTATTGACGGATGGAACAGTCTCAAAGGACCAAAATGATGGAGGAAGTGAACTATGAGAGAGGATTTCACAATACCGGGACTCAGACCTATTGGGGTAAGCGAGTCGGCCTGCATCATCGGCGGCATAGATAAAAAGGCCCAGGATGCACTTTACTACATCGGTTATGTAATTGGACTCGTAGCGCAGTACATCTGCTCTCTGTTCAAAAAAATAAAAAATGTTTTCGGAGGAACGAATGCATAACCATTAATAGGCGGGAATTCCGGGTGCTGACGACACCCGGGACTCCCTTTTATCACAAATCAAACCATGGAAAAAACCAGAAAGCGCCTCGTGCTAACGGCAACAATGCTGATTGCAAGCATATTCACCTCTTCGGGGCAGAATTGGACTTTAGAGCAATGTATCAACCATGCATTGGAACACAACCACGATATCAGAAGTGCCCGGGCCTCACTGGAAGAGAGCGAAAGCGCACTCAACGAGATCTCATGGAGTCTCATTCCCCGGATCGGTGGTGAAATGGGACAGGATTTCAATTGGGAACGACTCTCCCCCTACAAGCTCAAGGGTAAGCAAAGTACCAACGTCTCCATTGGACTTAATGTGACGCTGTTCGATGGACTTAGGGGATACTTCAGCATCAAAGAGGCCGGTCACTCGCTCAATCAGGCGAAAAACTCCCTTGAAGGGGTGCGTGACGCAGTCAAAGTCAGCGTAATTCGCAGCTGCCTGGAAATGGTGCTGGCGAGAGAATTACACTCCATAGCGGAATACAATTTTGAAAGCATCGTCAGACAGATGGAGAAGTGCCGTAAAATGGTGCTGGCCGGGCTGCGCCCATTGAGCAGCCTAATGGAGCTTGAGGCACAGGTAGCTCAGGAACAGTACACTATTACCGCAACTGCTGCAGAGATAGAGAGCAGCCGAATTGCTCTGATGCAGCTGCTTAACCTCCCTTATGAGAGCCGGTTCAACGTAGAAGTGCCACCGATTGATACGCTGCCACCGGAGGATTTACCGGAGTTGGCTGCTTACAAGCTTGCTGATGCGCATCCTTCCATAAGGGCAGCAAAGGCTGCACTGGAGGCGGATAAGGCTGCCATAGGAGTAGCTATGAGCGGGATTTATCCCACCATAGCACTCTCCGCGGGGTATGGTACATACTACCACGATGCAGTTGATAAGAAATTCCGCGATCAATTCAAAGAGCACCTGACCCCTTTTGTAGGATTAACACTCAAAGTGCCTATAAGCAGCTCCATTGCGACAGTCCACAGGATCAGAAGAGCAAAGAGTCTACTCACCGGAAACAATGTAGCTTTGGAAAAGGCTCGCAGGCGACTCTCCGATGAGATAGAACTCGCCGTAGCCGAGTGCCGCAGCTGTCGCAGCCGTTGCATTGCCGCGGAAAAGAGTCGCAAGGCCTCCGAAGAGCTTTTACGGATGAATGAATTCAAACTCGAAGTGGGAGAAATCTCAGCTACCGATTATATCATTTCCAAAAACCTTTGCCTAAAAGCAACGTCAGAGCATGTTCAAGCCTACTTCCAGTATATTTTCCAGCGAATGATCGTGGAGCACTACTTAGGCAAATAGAGAACAATTGAAATAGAGATAATGAAAATAGAGAAAATAAAATTTAAGAAATGGCATATCATTGCGCTTATTTCCATAGTGGTACTGATTGTTGTAGTTGTAGCTTCCGGTGGAGGCAGCGTGACGGAAGTGCGTCTGTTCACCATAGAAAAGATGGACTTGGTAGAAAGTATTCCGGCCAACGGCAAAGTGAGGCCGGTAATAGAGGTCTCCATAACTCCGGATGTATCGGGAGAGATCGTGGAGCTCAATTGCCGTGAAGGGGATAATGTCAGCAAAGGGGACGTGCTTGTGAAGATCCGCCAGGATGTATATATTTCCATGGTAGAGAGAGCCGAAGCCGTTCTCAATGCTGCCAGGAGCGACTACCTTCAGCAGAAAGCACAGTTTAAGCAAGCTGAAATAAATTATAAGCGCAACAATATTCTTTACAAGGAGAATGTAATATCCGCAGCCGAATATGAGACTTCGCAACTGAATTTTGAAATAGCCAGAGAACAGCTTACGGCTGCACAATATGGTGTGAGTAGCGGCAGAGCAGCCCTGAAAGAGGCCACGGAAAATTTAACAAAAACGGTAATCTGCGCCCCTATGGATGGGACTGTCTCGATGATTGCGGTTAAAATCGGAGAAAGGGTTGTCGGTACAAGTCAGATGGCAGGTACTGAAATAATGCGGATAGCTGACTTGAGCGATATGGAAGTAGTGGTAGACGTCAACGAAAATGATATTCTTAAACTCAATCCCGGAAACAGCGCAAAAATAGATATTGACGCCTGTCCGGGACAACTATTTGAAGGAGTTGTGACACAAATTGCAAATTCTGCCACAAATTTATACTCAAACTTTGAACAAGTTACTACCTTTGA
The DNA here is from genome assembly GCA_002305275.1 of Bacteroidales bacterium UBA1392. GTDB lineage: Bacteria > Bacteroidota > Bacteroidia > Bacteroidales > UBA932 > Cacconaster. The sequence continues at coordinate 58,774 of DBQO01000001.1, forward strand.
GGTCAGGATCGGCATCAAAAGTGATACAATGGTAGGAGTAACTCTCCCTGAAGCACTCCCTTTCAGACCGGGAATGTCGGCAAGAGTTACAATAGTGACAGGTCAAAGGACAGATATAGTGACCGTCCCCATCGAGGCTGTTTTCATCCGCAACTCTATGGAGTATGTGTGGAAGGTGGATGAAAAAAATAGCGTACACGCTACACCTGTGGTGTCGGGCATACAGGACTTCAGCTCCATTGAGATTGTATCGGGACTGGAACCCGGAAACAGGATAGTAGCCGGACCCTACTCAGCCGTAAGCAAAGAGTTGGAAGAGGGGATGAAAGTGCGTGGAACGACATATTGAAGAATAATAAATTGACATGAAAGATACCCTATTGCTACTGCTGGAGACCAGCACCGAGGTTTGCTCCACAGTTCTGACTAAAGGAGCCAAAGTGATAGCCTCCCGATATTGCGACCTGCCCAAGAGCCATGCTTCAAAACTTGCGGTGCAAATCAGTGAAGTCCTGGCTGAAGGCGGTATAACTGTCTCAGATTGTGATGCCGTAGCCGTGAGCGAAGGTCCCGGCTCTTATACAGGGCTTAGAGTAGGCGTGTCTACTGCCAAGGGTCTCTGTTTCGGTTCCGGCAAACCTCTGATTGCCATTTCCACTATGAAGATTCTGGCAATGGCCGCAGCAGGCAAGGCTGATAAGATTGTAGCCCTTATCGATGCCAGAAGGATGGAGGCCTATTGTGCTGTTTTTGACAGTGACGGAACCCCTCTGAGTAAAGTGGAGTCCCTTATTTTTGACAAGGAGAGCTTTAAAGAGCTATTGGATGAAGGCAGCGTAATCTTTATCGGGAATGCGGCTGACAAGTTGCAGGAAATAATCAGCCATCCAAATGCTATTTTTGAACAGTGTAGTCCTTTGGCGGAGAATATGATTATTCCCGCTACAGAGGCGTTCGTAAAAAAAGAGTTCAAAGATGTCGCCTACTTTGAACCCTTCTATTTAAAAGATTTCGTTGCCGGTATCAGCAAGAAGCAGCTGCTCTAAAGCTGCGCTTTGATCACTTTTTCCAATTCATCCTTTTCAAACAGGTCTTTGCCGGCGATTGTGCCATCCCTTCCTATTATGAAAAATGTTGGTAACTGGGTTATATTGTAGGCTGTCATCGCGGGTGAACTGATGCCGTTACCATCATTTACTGAGGTCCATGGTAGTTGCTGAGACCTTACGATAGAGGCCCAGGAGGCCTTGTCAATATCTAGAGAAACCTGGTAGACCTCCAGTCCCTTGGAATTGTATTTTTGATAGAGTTCTGCAAGATCATTGTTGAACATTTTGTGAGCATCCTGCGCTACGCTCCAGAAGGAGAGGATAATAACTTTGCCGGTAAAATCAGAAAGACGCTTCATCTCTCCATTGTTATCGGGCATTTCCAGATCGGGAAAGAGCGCTTCTTTAGCATTGGAGAATTTATTGCTCAACTCGAAAGCCCTTTCTCTGGCCGCAATCTCATCTTTGAGTGCAAGAACATACTCGGAATGTGGGTATACTACCTTTAGCGAGTCATAAACCTGCTTAAATATGAAAAAATCACTCACCTCACCAAATACCGGGAGATTATCGTTGAATCGCTGAAACAGCGTTGTGGCTGCCGTAATGGAGTTGGGGTGGCCGAAAATATGCTTCAAGGCAGTTTTACGATACTCTATATATGTCTTTCCCATATCCAGGCCAACATCTTCGCCTGAGAGACTCTTGTCAGCCAACTCGGAGAGCTGCGCAGAGGTCTTGAGGAACTCCTGGTCAATGGCCTGCAAAAGTAGTGATTCTTCGCTACCTGTGACTGTAAAGTTGCCTTCCAGGTCAGCGTTAAGCATAACCTTATCTTTGGGTAGGAGGACCATGGAGGCTAACTTGGTGCCTTCGTAATAGAGATAGTAGAAACCCGGCGAGGTACCGGAAAGCTTCACCTTATAAGTAAAGCTGCCATCAGGTGCAGTGGTGATGGTGTCAACAACCTGTATTTTACTAAAGTTGAGTTTCCGGAGCACAATCTGTGCCTTATCTGCGCCCTCTATTGAGGCCTCAATTACTGCTGTAGGCTGCTGGGAGCAGGCTGCGAAGAGTAGAGCCGCAAGGGCTATTGAAAAATATCTCTTCATTTTTCTATATTTTGTTGAAAGCATTGGATATCGAAGCGGCAATCTCTTTGAATTGCTCCGGCGTCAAGGAAATTTTTTTCTTCCTAAAATCAAGATCTCCTTCCGTACGGAGCGGAACAAGGTGGATGTGTGCATGGGGAACTTCCATCCCCAGCACGGCCATACCGATTCTTTTACAGGAAATTACACTCTTCTGCGCTATAGCTACCTTACGAGCAAATGCAAACAATCCCCTATAGGTCTCCTCGTCCAGGTCAAAAATATAATCAACCTCAATTTTGGGAATAACGAGAGTGTGCCCCTCAGCCAGAGGGTTTATGTCGAGAAATGCGTAGAACCTGTCGTCCTCCGCCACTTTGTAAGATGGTATTTCACCATTTACAATCCTTGTGAAAATTGATGCCATATCTGTGACTATATTGAAATATCGAGAATTTCAAACTTTAAAATACCTGAAGGTACTACTGCCTCAACTATATCACCTTTACGGCGACCTATGAGGGCTTTGCCGATAGGAGTGGCAGCAGCGAGTTTTCCCTCTTTAAAGTTGGCCTCGCTCTCTCCAACGAGAGTATACTCCACAATGGAGTTGTTTCCAAGATTTTTGATCTTAACCTTGTTGAGCATCTGCACCTCATCGGTATTGATTTTAGACTCATCTATGACTCTTGCATTTGCAATAAGGCTCTCCATTTTGGCTATTTTTAGCTCAAGAAGCCCCTGTGCCTCTTTAGCTGCATCATATTCTGCATTTTCGGAAAGGTCACCCTTATCTCTGGCATCTGCTATCTGTCTTGATATGACAGGTCTCTGGGCAAACAATTGCGCCAGCTCTTCACGAAGTTTTTGAAGACCTTCACGTGTAACATAATTTATCTCTGTAGACATCTCTATAAATATTATAAAAAATCAAAAAGGAATCCCGTTTGGGATCCTTTCATTTGTAAATCACTCCGCAAAAATAGTTAAAAAAATCAATATTCCTTCCATTTGGGACGCATAATCTCAGAATAAATGATGAGATTGCGTGGCTCTATTTCAACTTTTACACCCTTTGCGGACTCGTTATTTTTTTTATCTAATGAATATTGCTCTTCTTTAATAGTTACAGTACTCCTGACGCCTTCCTCAGCACCAACTTCAACAGGCGTGACAACTACTGACTCCGGTTCCATATAGGTTTCAACCCCATCCTCAACCTCTGAAGAGTGCTCGTCAGCCTCCTCCAGCAGTCGCCTCAACTCTTCAAGAGCACCTTGCGGAGAGTTGGGTCTTGCAGGACGGGGTGGACGCGAGTTAGTGCCCGGCAAGCCCATATGACCGGTCTTACCTGATTGTTGCCGTTTTTTCTTACTGCCGTTAATAGCAGCGAACATCATGGCAGTAAAAAACACCATAACTCCTACTAATATATCTAAATCCATAACTCAGAGATTTGTACAAAGTTAGAAAATATTCTTGTCAATACAGCATTTTTTGTCAAGCAAAAGTTGCTGGCGCAACTCCTCCAAAGAACCGAAACGGCGCTCATCACGCAATCTCTCAATAAAAGATATCCTGATGTCCAGACCGTATATATCCTCATCAAAGTCGAGAATATGCGTCTCTATCCTACGGCTGGTATCGCTGGAGACAGTAGGTCGCGTACCTATGTTGCAGATGCCCTTATAGGTACCACCGGTCACCTCAACTTTCACAAAATAGACCCCGGTGGCAGGAACCAGCTTGAGAGGCTCATACAGCTGCATATTGGCGGTCGGGAAACCTATTGTACGACCAAGACGATTACCGGAGATAACTACTCCATGAAGAGAATAACGATAACCAAGCCATTCATTTGCACAAGCGATATCCCCTTTTAGCAAACAGTTGCGGATAGCAGTGGAACTGATCACCCTCTCTCCTCTCTGAAATTTCCCAACACGCACCGTACGAATACCGCAGGAGGCAGCAATTTCCTCAATATTCCTCTCATCTTTCCCATGTCCAAGACGATGGTCATATCCCACTACCAGCGTAGAAACCTTGTACTTTTCAATAAGATAGCCTCTGAAAAACTCTTCTGTGGATAATTGGCTGAACTCTTTGTCAAAACGGATTACCTCAAATCTGTCAATCCCCAAAGAGAAGCACAATTCGCGCTTCTCTTCGAGGGTTGTCAGTAGTCTGAGCTTGTAGGCATCTTGCTGAAGTACGTTTCTCGGATGGGGCCAGAAAGAGATAATCATACTCTCTCCTCCCTGCTCTTTGGCAATGGAGGTGAGCTTCTCTATGACCTTTCTGTGGCCTAGGTGAAGTCCGTCAAAGAAACCTGTAGCCGCTACAACCATTTTACAAGTTCGAAATCCTGCCTATGAGGCATCTTCTCATTTTTAGCGTACAGACGCATTGCCATATGGAAAGAGCCTGCCATATCCGGAACGACATTGGCTCTATATGTAGCTATTCCATTCTCAAAGGAAACAGTCTTGAATTCAAAGCTTTCACGAATCTTGAACTCACCTCTTCTATTCTGAGTAGCCACTATCAGTTCGACTCCGAGATCCTCAGGAGTGAGATCCCCTATGGCAATAACCAATTCCGCGGTAAATTCCTTTCCGAGGGTAAGTGAATCCTTGGTATTATCGGGCTTGGAGAGTGAAATTACTTCCAGATGAGGCCACTCCCTGCGGAGACGCTTCTTCCAGAATGCCATTTCCCTCGCTTTTGCGAAATCTGAAGCAACCATCTCGCTCTGACGTTTCGCCAGAGGAATATAATACTGGTTCAGATAATCGCTCATCATCCTGTTGGTAGTAAAGTTATTGGCTACCTGGGATACGGTATTTTTGATGATTTCAATCCAATCTGCCGAGATGCCCTTCTTGTCCTTGTCATAGAAGATAGGAGCTATCTCGTTCTCTATGATGGTGTAAATGGTAGCAGAGTCCAACTCATCCTGGAATTGCTGATCATCGTAGGTGCGCTCCATCGGAAGAGCCCAGCCAGCTCCCGGTTTGTAGCCCTCCACCCACCATCCGTCGAGTACGGAGAAATGCATTACTCCATTCATAACGGCTTTTTCACCACTGGTACCGGAGGCCTCCAGGGGACGGGTAGGATTGTTCATCCATACATCGACACCCGGTATTAGAAGTTTTGCAATGGTGATATCATAGTTGGGTATGAAGACTATCTTGCCTATGAACTGGGGCATCTTGGAAATATCTATGATTCTCTTTATCAGATCCTGACCCGCCTTATCTGCGGGATGCGCTTTTCCTGCAAAGAGGAATTGTACGGGGCGGTCAGGGTTATTGATTATGTCATTGAGCCTATCAAGATTGCTGAAAAGCAGGGTTGCCCTCTTGTAGGTTGCAAAGCGACGGGCAAATCCTATGGTAAGAATATCGTCGCGCAGAGTCTTTTTGATCTTGACAATCTGGTGAGGGGAATAGTGGCTGGTAGCGGCAGTGTCGCTCATTATATCCTTTACGGCTTTGATGAGTTTACTGCGCAACTGCTGTCTTATACTCCAGATCTTCTCATCTGATACTTTGTGTATGCCGTCAAAGCAACTCTTGTCGTAGTGGTGAGTCTTAAACTCCTCGCCGAAAACCTCTGCGTGGACCTCTTTCCACTCGGGAGCCGTCCATGTAGGATAGTGAACTCCGTTTGTTACATGGCTCACATGTAGCTCTTCCGGCAGGTAACCCGGCCACATTCCTGAAAAAATCTTCTGGGAAACCACTCCGTGCAACCAACTTACCCCATTTACCTCCTGAGAAAGGTTAGCAGCCAGCACGCTCATGGAGAACTTCTCTGAAGGATTGTCGACATCCATCTTACCGAGCCCCATAAGAGTCTTCCAATCAATCTTGAACTTATCGGGATAGTGCGCTATATATGCCCTCAGCATATCCTCGGTAAATGCATCGTGTCCTGCAGGGACAGGAGTGTGAGTTGTAAAGAGGGAGGAGGCCCTTACCACTTCCATTGCCTCAGGGAAGGAGAGATTTTCCTTAGAAATATATTCATATAGACGCTCCAGGCCGATGAAGGCAGCATGGCCCTCATTGCAGTGATAGACCTCTGCATCTTTACCAAGAGCCCTGAGTGCCCTTATGCCACCCACTCCCAGCAGAAACTCCTGTTTAAGACGATTTTCCCAGTCACCGCCATAAAGTTGGTGAGTGATCTGCCTATCCTCCGGACGGTTGTCCTCAAAATCGGTATCAAGCAGATATAGTTCGGTGCGACCGACATCTACTCTCCAAACCCTTGCGTATAGATTACGACCGGGGAAAGCTATTTTAACCGTCACCCAATTGTGAGCAGAATCCCTTACTGGAGTAGCAGGAATTTTCATGAAGTTTTGCGGTTCATATTCGGAAATCTGATCTCCCATTGCCGAAAGGTGTTGGGTGAAGTATCCGTATCTGTAAAGCAGACCGACAGCAGTAAGATTCACCTGCATATCACTTGCTTCCTTGAGGTAGTCGCCGGCAAGGATACCCAATCCTCCGGAATAGATCTTTAGCGAGGTGTCCAAACCATATTCCATACAGAAATAGGCCACCTTTGGACCCTTACGATGCCTTTTCCCCTCCATATAGGCATGGAAATCGGCGTAAACCGCTTCAAGGCGCGCGAGGAAAGCGGAATCATTCTCCAGTTCCTTATACCTCTTTAGATCTATCTTGTCTAGTAGAGATATGGGGTTGCCCTTACATTTTTCCCAAAGTTTTGGATCTAAAGAAATGAAGAGATCAATGGCATCCTGATTCCAGCACCACCAGAGATTTCTTGCCAAAGTATCAAGATGTCTGAGACTTTGGGGCAGCTCCCTATTGACAAGCACATTGGTCCAGAAAGGATCGTTGGTGGTAAGCTTATTATATGACTGGGGCATATCATCCACTATGCCGAGAAATTCACCTTTGGCTTCAACCAACTTTTCAATGGCAAGCGAGAAAGCTCTCTTGTAGTACTTTATATTATTCTCCCACAGGGCAATCTCTGAAACCTCCTTTGCATTCTCCTTGTATGACTTTTTCTCTGCAGGAGAAAGGGCTGCAATCTCACGAATGCGGTTGACTACGTCATTTACAACCTCATCATAGTTGGAATCGGTGCGGGTGATTATATCTATCGATTTACGACTCTTATCTTTGGGATAATGTTCCTGTACCCAAAGACCAAATCCCGCAAGGGTAGTAGTTGCGGTTGGTACCTTGAATGCAAGCGACTCGAGTGGAGTATAGCCCCAAGGCTCATAGTAAGAGGGGAAGAGGGTAAGATCCATGCCTACGAGCAAATCATAGTAGCTCATATCGAATATACCATCACTGCCGTTGAGGTAGGTAGGGATAAAGAAGACCTTGACCTTATCTCCGGAGCTATTGTTCAGTTTAAGTGCCCTAAGACGGTTCACCACCATGTCATAGTCATCGCTCAAAAGATGTGACACATTGGTAGTATAATTCGAATCGGCACCGTGAAGCTTTGCCAAAAGCTCCTTGTCAGGGCCGTTATGCCCTGATGGTACCATTATAAAGGCCAGCACCGGCTTACCTTTGTAACCGCCGCTGTTTAGACGACTCAGAGCATCAATAAAGATGTCGATACCCTTATTTGTACACTCGTAACGCCCGCTGATACATATCAGCAAAGCATCTTCCCCGTACTGCTCACCCGACATGATGGAAGCCACCTCAATCAGCTTCTTTCTGGCTCTTGCCTCATACTTGGGAAATTGCTCCTCAGGGGGAGTTATACTCTTTTCAAAACCATTAGGGGTAATGACATCCACCTCTCTGCCCAGGAACTGCTTGCACTCCATAGCCGTAATTTGACTTACCGTAGTGAATACGTTGGCATTAAGAGCAGCAGCTTTCTCCAGCGAATGACGGGAAACCACGCCAAACTCTCTTGCAATGTCATCCGCATTGAGGTTGGAGAGCTGATCATAGAGGGGAAGATTTCTACCGGCTACACTACGACCGATAACAGTAGCGTGAGTGGTAAAAATAGTACCTATTGGGAGCTCCCGTTGCTTTATGTAGAGAAGACCGGATCCTGTCATCCACTCGTGGAACTGCGCCACCACACGCTTATTCGGGGTGACATTGAAGCGCACGAAATGCTCAATTACATTAGCGGCGGCATAGCCGAAAAGAGCCGACTCAATGTAGTCCCAATTGCCGTTGAGTGAGTCAACTCCAAAGTTTTTCCAAAAGTCCGTCAGGATCTCGTCCTTTCTGGAGATGAACTGGGTGAAGTCCACCAAGATCGCTATGGGATTGCCGGGAACATTCCAGCGGCCTACCCTCACACGCAAACCTTCACTCAGAGCAGCCTCTCTCCAGGAACGGAAGAGCATCGGATCCTCGTTAAACTCGGGGTTCTGGGCAATGTCCCTCCATACGTCGGGACCTATGTGAATATGATTTTTCTTAAATTCTTTTCCTAAAAAAAGTGATTTTGTAGCAATGACAGTGTGTATACCGCCTACCTTGTTACAAACTTCCCAACTGATTTCAAACAGGTAGTCGGGCATAATCGAATTTTGTTTCATAAATGTATTATAGTGGTTCTATTTATTTTTTATCCCTCTTCAATGAGCCTATTTTCTCTTTGACTCTGATCTCGAAATCGCTGAATACATTCATATAGTTGATGAATGCCTCGTAGGGGGTATTATAGGGATTAAAGTAGTTATGTACGGATCCATCGGAGAAAAACTTGGTACACATATAATAGAAATGGTCGCTCTCCTGGAGTTTTCTATAGATGTTGAGAAGTTTCTCATCTTTCGTTTTAAGCACGTCTGCCTCGAGGGCCGATATCTTGTTGAAAGCTTCGTTTTGGAGTTCGTTACCAAGCCAGGCACTGGTATCCCTCTCCTCGTCAGCCCAGGAAATAGGGTATTGTACGTGAAGAGGTGCAACAGGCTGGTGGAAGCCAGCAGCCTCCGGAACAGTTCTGAAGCGAATATCACCTTTGGCAAGAATAGCTTCAGGAAGTGCCTTTAAGAAGTCGAAAATGCCTGTGTACTCCTTCTGGTGCTCACCGAATGTCTCATAATCCATAAAAAGGTTTACGATATCCTCACCCGAAAGAGAATCTACCAGCCACGCCGCATATTTATCTGCGGTAAGAGGCCATCCATCCCAACTCTTATTAGAGAATCTGAAAGCTATGTCATCACTCAGACTGGAGTTTCTGAGCAAAAGTTTCTGTCGGGGATTAATGGCATTGGTATAGACGAAATTGGGACTCTTCCAGCCAAGAATATGTTTTGCACCCTCGGTTAGCATTACATTATATCCCAGATCGGCTACTGCATCTCCTATGGAGTCGGAATAGATAAGTTCGGTGTTGCGGAATGCGGTGGGTTTTACTCCAAATACCCTTGTAATCATCTCTGCATGCTGTTTAACCTGCTTTTTAAACTCAGCGGGTGATGATAGAGAGGCAAGGCTATGAGAATAGGTCTCCGCGAGGAAATCCACACATCCCGTAGCAGCAAGGGCTTTGAAACTCTCAATCACCTCAGGTGCATACATAAGAAACTGCTCTACAACCACACCGGAGATGGAAAATGTCACTTTGAAATCTTTGCCGTGCTTTTTAATTAGGTCAAGCAGGATATTATTTGCCGGGAGGTAACATTTGTCTGCCACTCTCCTGAGTATAGTACGATTGGCAAACTCGTCGAAATAATGAAAATCGTTGCCGATATCAAAAAAGCGGAATTGCCTGAGTCTGTCCGGCTGATGTACCTGAAAGTATAAACAAATTGACTTCATATCTGTAATTTTTATTTTTTCGCATTTATCGCAGCCTCGTAGACCCTCTTGACCTTGGCTGCTGCGTGGTCCCACTTCAACGAATTAACCTCTTCAAGGCCACTATCTATCGCCATTTTTGAAAGGGCCGGATAATTGAGCAAGCCATAGATCGCATCTGCAAGGGCATCTATGTCCCAGAAATCTACCTTGATGGCATATCTTAACACCTCGGCTACACCTGACTGTTTGGAAATGATGGTAGGCACATTGGAAATCATAGCCTCAAGGGGTGAGATACCGAAGGGTTCAGAGACTGAAGGCATCACATAGACATCGGAATATGCAAACATACGCTGTACATCCTGTCCTCTCAAAAAGCCTGTAAGGTGGAATCTGTCTGATATGCCCAATTGTGCCACACGTTTAATGGAACGATTCATCAAATCACCGCTTCCTGCCATAACGAAGCGAACATTCGGATACATTTTCAGTACCTTATTGGCAGCCTCAATAAAATATTCGGGACCTTTCTGGAAGGTAATGCGACCAAGGAAGGTGACAATTTTTTCTTTCACACCCCGCTGCACTTCGATATCACTGCGGCCTGAAAAATCCACTGCATTGTGTACGGTGATAACCTTGGAGGGATCTATGCCATATTTATTGATTACGATGTTGCGTGTCAGATTACTAACGGTTATGACCTTATCAGCTTCGCGCATGCCTGTCTGCTCCAGACGGAATACTTCTGAATTGACGTTTTCGCCCGTACGGTCAAACTCCGTGGCATGAACGTGGATTACCAACGGCTTCCCGGAAACCTTCTTTGCAGCTATGCCTGCCAGATTGGTAAGCCAATCATGCGCATGGATGACATCAAATTGATGCTGTTGAGCAATAGCACCGGCAACCATTGCATAACGGGCCACCTCTTCCATAAGGTTTGCCCCATATTTGCCGGAAAACTTATATTTCTCCTTAAAGTAACCCTTAAACTCTTCGGTCTGATATTTCTGCTCCTCCGTCATCAGTTCTCTGAATGAGATCGGATCAATGTAAGGTCTGAGATTGGAACCCACACGGAGAAAATCCACCTTACCCAAAAACTCGTCAATATTCTTGCAAGTATCATAAACAGCCACATCGCTGGCATTTATTATCCTTACCGCGCTTTGGTCCTCATCCCCGGAAGCAGAAGGCATCACGAAAAGCACTTCCACATTGTGGTGGGCAAGTCCTTTCGTCAATCCGTAACAGGCGGTACCCAAGCCACCTGCAATATGAGGAGGAAACTCCCATCCGAACATCAGCACTCTCATGGCTACTCCTCCAATTTATATTTGTTTATAAGATATTTGACACGGATAATCTCAGCAGTCGCTGATGCCGATAGTATGGCTCCATGAGGATGGTGCGGAGGATCTCCGTCATATATCTCAGCTACCATGCCTATTCCGTGGATATTCATATCCTCCTCAAAACCACTTACCAGTGTTTGTGAAGTGCGTAGGTAAGAAGCTCCGTAGAGTTTAAGACAAGAGGCAATGTAGGCGCCCAGGAGCCAGGGCCTTGTGCTTCCATTGTGGGTAGCAAGATCACGCTCTATCTGGTTCCCCTCATAGACCCCTTTATAGTGGGGATTCTTAGGTGAAAGAGTCCTGACCCCACGTGTCGTTATGAGTTCCTGATTGATAGAGCGCAGAATATCATCCTGTACCGTCTCACTGACCGGACTGTAGTCGAGGGAGCAAGCATATATCTGGTTAGGTCTCGTACAAATATTCTGTCCAAGACCATCTACGTAGTCTGCAAGATGACGCCTCGATTCAACCCAGAACATATTGAAGAAATTATCTTCTATTTTTTTCTTAATTGCATCACACTCGCGGGTGAAGTCATTTTCTTTTGCAAAACTCTTCTCCATCGCAGAAGCGAAGCAAAGTGCGTTATACCAAAAACAATTGGTCTCAACCTGGTATCCTGCACGCTCGGTTACGGGACGGCCTCCGGCATAGGCATCCATCCAGGTGAGCGGTACACCGGACTTCTGTGCCCATAACAGACCATTATTATGTAGGATCACCTCAGGACGCCCCTGGATAAAGGAGTGTATGATATCCTTGAGGATTGGCCCATATTTTGACCAAACCTTAGCCGACTCTTTGGTATAAGAGATGAGATGCTGCACCAACTCCGTAAGGCGTAAAGGAGCCTCAACCTGGTCGCATCCTTTTAGAATGGCCTCATTATGGGTAGCAATGGTATCATCGAGAATGCGCCTGAATAGCTGCACATCACCGTTGTTGTAAAGAGTCAAACCGGGAAGCGCTACGCAAGTCTCTCTCAACAGACCCGATTCGAGCCAGGAGTATCCGGCACAAATTTCAGTTTTGTCGTTTCGGAATGTAAAAAGCTGCATTGCTGCATCCCTGAGACAATCCTCATAACTCTCCTGAGGCTCACGTGCATTAAGTTCTCTTGTAAATTTAGCTTTTAGGTTGTTCGGGTTACACTCACTAGTTGAGGCGGATAATATTATCGTCTCACCTTTATTGATAGGCATTTCGAAGTATCCTGGAACGAATAGATCTTCGGTACAGTCAAATCCGCGACGATACTCCTCTCTGTAAACGATGTTGTAGTACCAATCCGGAGAGGGCACATAGTCGCAAGGTTTGGAAATCTGCAAGTTGAGATCGGGAAAACCCTCGTACATTTTAAAAGCCACTCCGTTTTCTATACTCCTGTAACGGGTATCAGCATCATTATTGGCCCTTGTCAGAGAGTGGATGTTGCGGAATGCAAGAAAAGGCTTGAGCCTAAGGATAGTGTTGCTATGTGCATCCACAAGGGTATATTTGATCAGCAGCTGGTTTTCATTTTTAGTAGAGAAGATGATGCTTTTGCGGAACACCATACCGCCGACACGGTATGTGATAACGGGTATGGGGTCCATTTCAAAGTCAATAATATACTTATGACCTTTGGGTTCAAATACGGAGCCATAGTTATGAATACCGAGGTTAAAAGGTCGTCCGTGCTGAATGAGCGTCTCATCGAGAGAGGACAACAGTATATGCTTGCTCCCGCCGAAATTGTCAACGGGAACTGCCAGCAGAGCGTGATATTTTCTCGTATTGCAACACACGATGGTCGTATTTGTATAGCCACCGGCCATATTGGTAGAAATCAACTCCCGCTTGAGAGAGTATTCGAGATTTACCAGTTCCGATTTGTTGAATTTCAAGTAAGCCATATAGTTATATTGTAATTATCGTGTTGTTTGCACCTATTTTGACCTTGTTCTGAACCTGCAAAATTAGATATAAAAATTCAATATTTCAATTTTGTCACCTAATCGTCATATCTCAAAACGAGAGCGCTGCGACATGGTATATAGAGTGATAGCAGGTTTTGCCCCTCCTTATACCGGGTAAAGTGCTCTACACCAGCATCATTCCTGCCAAAACCGCCAAATTCCGGAGCATCGCTGTCGAGTATGGGTATCCATTTGCCGGCAGGGGCATCAAAACAGTAATTTTCGAAAGAATGTTCCGGATTGAAACTGAAAACGAATAGAAATGCACCTCTGGTAAAGATGAGAATCTTCTTTTCCTCGTCCTGACGGAGAGATACGATCTTGTATTTCAATATATTGTTGTCGGCAAACAGATGTATCATAGATTTGTCGAAATCACCTAACGATTTGTAACGGAGATAGTCTGCATCGGCCAATGACCACTGTCTGCGTGCATAGAAATATGACCAGGAATTCCCCTCTCTGGGAAAATCGATCCACTCAGGATGCCCGAATTCATTACCCATGAAGTTTAGATAGCCGTCACCGGCAGTTGCAAGTGTAACCAGGCGTATCATCTTGTGGAGTGCCATACCCCTGTCTACAATGATGTTCTCCGACTCCTTGTTCATGGATGAATACATCTCCTTGTCCATAAGCCGGAATATTATCGTCTTATCTCCTACAAGAGCCTGGTCGTGACATTCCGCATAGCTGATGGTCCTCTCGTCAGCACGTTTATTGGTAAGTTGGTAAAAGATCTCTCCCATGCTCCAATCCCAATCCGACAACTCTTTGATCCACTTGATCCAGTGATCTGCAACACCCATACTCATCCTGAAATCGAATCCAAAGCCACCCTTTTTTATCGGAGATGCCAGACCCGGCATGCCGGACATATCTTCGGCAATGGTGAATGCGGTTGGTTTTAATTCCTTTACAAGAATATTGGCAAGACCCAGATAAACCAGCGCATCCTCATCCTGACCGCCGTCAAAATAGCAATCATACCCTATGAAATTGCGTTCCAGCCCATGATCATAATAAAGCATGCTGGTAACTCCGTCAAAACGGAATCCATCGAGATTGTACTCCTCCAACCAATATTTACAGTTGGAAAGAAGGAAATAGAGTGTCTCGTTCTTACCATAATCAAAGCAGCGCGAATTCCAGGCGGGATGCTCTCCCCTCTCTCCCGCGTGGAAATAGGTAGTGTAAGAGCCGTCAAGACGGCTGAGACCCTCCACCTCGTTTTTTACTGCGTGAGAATGGACAATATCCATTATTACGGCAATGCCGAGCCTGTGCGCCTCATCCACCAGTTGCTTGAACTCCTCCGGAGTACCGAATCTGCTGCTAAGGGCAAAAAAATTGGAGACCTGATAGCCAAAAGAACCGTAATAGGGGTGTTCCTGAAGGGCCATAATCTGTATTGTATTATACCCTCCGGCTGCAATCCTGGGGAGGACATCACGCCTAAATTCGCTAAATCCCGCCACTCTCTCCTCTTCGGAGCTCATACCGATGTGGGTCTCATAGATCAAAGGGTTTTTCACCCTGCGACGGAATTTTCTCTTCCATTTGTATGGTGCGGATGGGGCCCATACCTGGGCAGAAAAGATTTTTGTGTGTTCATCCTGGACACAGCGAGTGGCGTAGGAGGGTAGTCGCTCTCCGCCACCGCCCGGCCATTCGACATACCAACGATAAAGGGTTCCATGGGATATGATTTCCGCAGGTACTACCAACTCCCAATTACCACCGCCGGTAGGTGTAAAAGTATACCTCTCCTCCCTTTTCCAGCCATTGAAATCACCTATAAGCCAGATTCTGGTGGCATTGGGTGCCCATTCGCGGAAAACCCATCCCCGGATATCACGATGCAGCACATAGTAAAGATGGTTGTTTACTACATCGGACAGGCGGCCCTCTCCGGCCATTTGCCGTTTCTTTTGAAGCACCGTGGCATTACGGCGCTCTATAATCTCCTTGTAGGGTTCAAGGTATTTATCTTTTTTATATATTTTCATCGCTACCATTCCTCTCATTGATAATCCTTTCTATCTTCTCCTGCTCTCCACGTATTGCACTTCGGCAATATTCTATCAGCTCCATAGCTCTTTTGACGTCATTTTCAATGCCGGAGAGGTCCCTCTCAGGATCTTCTATGCCTACTACGAGCCGTTCCAGCTCGGCAAAGGCCTCTTCATAACTCATTTTCTCTTTCATATAGCATTATTCTTTATTTCGCTTGATACAACCTCACATTCAACCACCGCATCACTGAACATTACTTTAAGTCGCTCTCCCGGCACGAGTTCCGCACCGGTGGCGATCCTGCGTCCATCTTTTAGCACTACAAGATAACCCTTTTCAATCAGAGTACGCGGATTTGCAGCTATCAGACGCGTCTGCAAAAGGTCTACCCTACGTAAAGCCTCCGAAGCTTTTAAAGAGACGGCACTCCTGATGCGTACTTTCATATTGTCAAAAAGAGCCAGTTCACGGTGGCTCTTGCTCTTAAGAGCTAATTTAAGTCGGGAAATCAAGGCTGCCACAGCCTGCTCTTCATGAACAAACATCTCTATGAAAAAATCTGCCAGAGCGGTAGGAGTCTTAAGGTTGTGCCAGGCAACCATATCTATGACATGGTAATCTTTGTCATGCCCTATGCCGGTAAGAACCGGTAGCGGAAACTGGGCTACATTTAGCGCAAGGTCATAATCATCAAAACAGACCAAATCCATAACCGAACCGCCACCCCTAAGTATCAATACTGCATCAAATTCATCAATGCGTTGAGCGACAGTATCGAGGGCAGCAATAATTCCTGAAGGAGCCTCTGCACCTTGCATCGGAGCAGGAAATAGTGTGGTGGCAAAAGTAAACCCATATTGATTGCCGTGAAGGTGTTCAATGAAATCGCGGTAACCTGCTGCAGTTTCAGCCGAAATGACCGCCAGACTACGGGGAAGCGCAGGTAACTCAAGAGAAGAGTTAATATCCATCATCCCCTCCTCCGAGAGACGTGCAATCGTTCTCTGACGTTCCAATTCCAAATTGCCAACCGTAAAGGAAGGGTCAATATCTCGTATATTTAGCGAAAGGCCGTATAGCTCACTATAATTTACCTGTACCTTTACCAATATGTTCATTCCGGCTACGATGTCGCTGCCGGTTACGCTACGAAAGTGTGCAGATAAGATGCGATAGGTCTGGGCCCATATTACTGCAGAGCATTTTGCGAGCAACCTTCCACTCTTCTCTTCCTTTTCCACTAATGTCAGATAGCAATGGCCTGAGCGATTTACGCTGCATTCACTTACCTCCGATCTGACCCATAGAGAATCAGTGAAAGCCTCGGCCAGTACCTCGGAGATATCGCTCTGCAACTGGTACAGAGTATAGAGTTTTCCATCATCCATAACATGACAAAGATAATGATTATTGGGTAAATATATTTCTATAATTCAAGTTACTTCCGTACATTTGCAAATAAGAATTCAAAGTGATGATTATCAAAAAGGCTATTTTTGCAGGCAGCAGCGAAAGAGTTGCCCAGAAGCCGAAAGCACTCTATCCCGAGTTCGCTTTTATCGGCAGGTCAAATGTCGGCAAATCATCACTCATAAACTCCTTGTGTCAGAATAAAAAACTTGCCCACACCTCTTCAACTCCCGGCAAGACACAGCTGATCAACCACTTTTTGATAAATGACAGTTGGTATCTCGTAGACCTTCCCGGGTACGGCTACGCCAAAATCAGCAAGACCGCTAGAGCCAAATTGGCGAAAATCATAGACGGCTACATAGACCTTTCTCAGGAAATGATACTGCTTTTTGTCTTACTGGATTCCAGACATGACATCCAACAGATCGATCTCGATTTTTTGATATCTCTCGGAGAGAGAGCCATTCCATTTTCAATAATTTTTACCAAATGCGACAAATCTCCTAAGAATGTTCTTGAGAAACAGATTGAGAAGAACCGGAACCAACTGCTCGAATATTGGGAAGAACTTCCTCCCATATTTTTAAGCTCTTCTGTAACCGGTTCAGGCCGTGAAGAAATTCTTTCGTATATTGACTCCATACTCTCAACCCTAAACTCCGAGCCTTAACCCGAAACCCCCTAACCTGTAACATACAAACCATAACCCGAACCACTCAACACACAACAAATAACACGCAACCCGCAACCCGTAACACTACATACTCATAACTCTAAACTCAAAACTAAACATATGGTACATAGCGATCATCAATTCAAAATCTTCTCCTGCAGAAACTCGCGCTATCTAGCCGAAAAAATTGCCAAAAACCTACATACGGAGCTTGGCAAGTCTGAAGTAACCGTATTTAGTGACGGAGAATTTCAACCGGCATTTCTGGAAAGCGTTCGCGGAGCTACAGTCTTCATCGTCCAGTCGACATTCCCCCCTACTGAGAATCTGTTCGAACTATTACTAATGATTGATGCAGCAAGAAGGGCATCAGCCTACAAGGTGATTGCCGTAATCCCCTATTTCGGTTGGGCAAGACAAGACCGAAAGGACCGTCCGAGAGTCTCCATCGGCGCAAAACTGGTGGCCAATCTTCTCCACGCCGCCGGTTGCGATAGGGTTATGACCGCTGACCTTCACGCTGATCAAATTCAAGGATTTTTTGACTTCCCCGTTGACCACATCTATGCCAGCAATCTTTTTCTTTCCTATATTAAAGGCCTGAAACTGGAAAATCTATCCATAGCCTCTCCGGATATGGGTGGTGCCAAGAGGGCAAATGCCTATTCCAGGATACTCAGCGTACCGATGATCATTTGCCATAAATCCCGCGAAAAAGCTAATGTTGTTGGAACTATGACGGCCATAGGCGATGTGGAGAATAGAAATATAGTTATTGTAGACGACATTGTCGATACTGCAGGTACCATAACCAAATGTGCAGATATGCTGCTGGATAAAGGCGCCATAAGTGTAAGGGCAGTCTGCACACATGCCGTGCTTTCCGGTAATGCCTGTGCTCGCGTCGCCAAATCCGGCATAAAAGAATTTATCGTTACCGACACTATCCCCATGAGGCAGGATCCGGAAACCGACATATCCAAGTTTACCGTTCTTTCCATAGCCGAAACTTTTGCTGATGTTATCGAAAAGGTCTACAAGTTCAAGTCCATCAGCGACACATTTGTATTCTAGAAACCTTTATGATATGATACTAAATGACAACATCCCCATCGAAGTAGCTTACGAGACGATAGTGACCAAAATGCGTGACTTTTTCCATGCTACACGCATGAATAAGGCCGTCCTTGGACTCTCCGGCGGTATAGATTCGGCTGTTGTCTTGGCTATGGCTTGCGAAGCGCTCGGTAAGGAAAATGTTCACGGGCTGCTTATGCCATCTCAGTTTTCCACCCTTCATTCCGTTTCAGATGCAGTAGACCTTTCCAACAATTTAGGAATCAAATATACGATTGTCCCAATCGAAAAGATCTACAACCGCTTTATGAGGGAGCTCTTCTCCTTTTTCGAAATAGGGAAATGGAGTGTTGCGCAGGAAAATCTCCAGGCACGAATCCGAGGTACAATTCTGATGACCTATTCCAACCGCTTTGATGCTCTTCTGCTCAACACATCCAATAAAAGCGAGCTATTTGTAGGTTACGGCACCCTTTATGGCGATCTCTGCGGCGCAATGATGGTGATTGCCGATCTTTATAAACTTCAAGTTTATGAAATAGCCGGCTACATCAACTCTTCATTAGGCAATGTAATCCCTGCTTCCACAATACAGAAAACACCTTCGGCTGAACTCAGGCCGGGACAGAAGGATAGCGATTCGCTGCCTCCCTATGACGTGCTTGACCCGATCATCTACGCTCTCCACGAAGAGGGCAAAAGCGCAGAAGAAGTAATTGCGGAAGGAGCAGACAGAGCGGTTGTGGAACGTATTATTTCACTTAACCGTACCTACTCTTTCAAACTCGCACAGATACCCCCTGTAATCACCGTCACGGATAAGCCGGTGGCTCCTAACTACAAATGCATCTGATATGGAAATATTGATAGCTGCCCTAATTTTAGTTGGATTCTCAGTCCTGGTGATGAGCATCTCAATTATTTTCAAAAAAAACGGAAAATTCCCCGATGGGGAAATTTCACATAACAAGGCTCTTAGAGAGAAGGGTATAATCTGTGCCAAGGAGGAAGAGCTCAGGCTCTGGGGGCGTAAAGGAAAAGGTATACCCGATGCCGGATGTCCGGAAGGTGGTTGCGAAACCTGCGTTTTCAACTCAGTACACAATCCGAAAGGGGACTCAACAAAGTAATTATTTTTCGTGTAGTACCGCTTTACGGAGTTCAAAATTCTGTCCTAGGTACTTCTTGCGAACTTCAGGATTATTTGCGAGTTGTTCAGCGGTACCGCTTTCCAGAATTGCTCCCTCATAAAGAAGATAGGCTCTGTCTGTAATGGCAAGAGTTTCGTGAACGTTGTGGTCGGTTATGATTATACCGATGTACTTGGTTTTGAGTTTTGCAATAATGTGCTGGATGTCTTCAACGGCAATGGGATCTACCCCGGCAAAAGGCTCGTCGAGAAGAATGAATTTAGGATCTATGGCGAGCGCCCTGGCTATCTCACAACGACGTCTTTCACCTCCTGAAAGTTGTATCCCTTGATTTTTGCGTACCTTATGAAGGCCGAACTCCTCAATAAGTGACTCCAAACGTTCATACCGCTCTTCTTTAGAGTAGTCCGCCATTTCCATAACCGACAGGAGATTCTCTTCAACACTCAGCGTACGGAATACGGAGGCCTCCTGAGCGAGATAGCCCAGACCTTTCTGCGCTCTTTTGTACATAGGTAGCTTTGTAATCTCCTCTTCATCCAGAAAAATTTTGCCGTCATTGGGCTTTATCAATCCGGTAATCATATAGAATGTGGTAGTCTTTCCGGCCCCGTTTGGTCCAAGAAGTCCCACAATTTCACCCTGTTCAACTTCAATAGAGACACCTTTTACAACAGTTCTCTTACCATATTTTTTAACCAGATTTGTACAAAAAAGCTTCATATCGGATATTTCGGTATTCTAAATGGTATCAAGTCCGAGATTTTTCTTGAGTTCGCGGTACTCTTCGGATGTCTTCTGCAAATAGTTTGCCTTATCGGAGGGCATATACAATTTTGAAGTGCTACATTGATCGGAGACTTCGTCCAGAGTAACCTCAAGACGAAGCGCAGGGAGATCGATGCGCTCCTTAAGAAATGCTTCAAGTCGCTTTAGAAAATGACGGTCTATATACTCCTTCTGTGTAATGTTGCTGACTGAAAAAGAGACAACGGAACGAGAGAGATCAATCTGCGGATCTCCCTTGGCGAGGGCAGAAGAGAGATTGGGAGAACGGGACTGACTGGAGACCAACTCTTCCCAAACTTGCTGCAGATTCTCTTCGTTAAGAGCCACCTTGACTATCTCCGGCGCAAATTCCATCTGTTTTGAGGAGGATCCCGATTTAACCTCTTTCATAATATCTTTTATGGAGAGAGATGTTTTTGGAGTCTGTGGTTTGGAGTCTGTAGTTTGGGGGCGTGAGTTCTGAGTCCCTGGTTCCGAGTTTGGAGTGAGTTGTGTCGTTGGTTGTGCAGTAGAAGCAACCGCAGCTGACTCTGGTGCCACTTGTGCCGTAGAAGCGACCTGAACAGTTGGTTGTGCAACAGAGGGAGCTGTGCCTATACGGGTTATCTTGAGCAGTGCAAATTCGATCAGAAGTCTCGGATTGCCACTGTTTCGGTAGGAGACTTCACATTCAGTAGTAGTTGCAAGTGCCTCATAGAGAAAGTCCGAAGAACATTTTTCGGAAAGTTCCCTATATCTCTTAGCTATCGACGGAGCAAGCTCAAGGAGTGACTGTGATGCATCATGTTTACAAACTAGCAGGTCGCGAAAATGATTGCTAAGACCCGATATGAAGTGAAGAGCATTGAATCCTTTGGAAAGTATTTCATCAAAGATAAGGAATGCCGCCGCATAATCACCTTTAAGAAACTCATCGGTGAGTTTAAAATAATATTCATAATCCAGCACGTTGAGATTGCGGATAACCTGCTCGTAGCTCACCTCATGGCCACAAAAAGCCACCGTCTGGTCAAAAAGAGTAAGAGCATCGCGCATAGCTCCGTCCGCTTTCTGAGCAATTATATGGAGAGTATCATCCCCTATGGTCACCTGCTCTTTTTGAGCAATATCCTTAAGATTGCGCACTATGTTATCCACCGATATCCGATTGAAATCATAAGTCTGACATCTGGAGAGTATGGTGGGGAGTATCTTGTGTTTTTCAGTGGTAGCAAGGATGAATATAGCATAAGAGGGTGGTTCCTCAAGTGTCTTGAGAAAGGCATTGAAAGCCTGCTGTGAGAGCATGTGCACCTCGTCTATGATATAGACACTATATTTGCCTATCTGTGGTGGAATGCGAACTTTATCGGTAAGGTTGCGGATATCATCTACGGAGTTGTTGGAAGCAGCGTCCAGTTCATGAATGCTGTAAGAGCGTCCTTCGGCAAATGAGAGGCAGGACTCACAAATACCACAGGGTACCAAATCTTCCGAAATATTGGAGCAGTTGATGGTTTTGGCAAAAATCCTCGCAGCACTGGTTTTCCCAACTCCGCGTGGACCACAGAATAGATACGCATGCGCCAACTGATTTCTAAGAATGGAATTCTTTAGGGTCCTGGCTATATTTTCCTGTCCAATAAGCGAATCGAAATCATTCGGTCTGTATTTGCGTGCAGATACTATGAACTGTCCCATATTATGTCTCTACGATAGGGTTTGAGTGATTTTACAAAAATAGGAATAATTTATAACTTTGCGCCACTCAAGCGACAATAGATGGATAATTATTCACAAAATATTTATATACAAACACTTCCCTGCGGTATCCAATTTGCGTTCAAAAGGACTCCTTCTCCGGTGGCATATTGTGCCCTCAGCATACGTTCCGGCACACGTCACGAACCGGAAGAACTCCCGGGTACTGCCCATTTTGCGGAGCACATGCTCTTCAAAGGCACGACGAGGCACTGCCAGCGCGAAATAAACAACCGCCTGGAGCGTCTGGGAGGTGAACTTAACGCATTTACAACCAAAGAAGAGACGGTAGTTCACTCTACCACCCTCAAAGAGGATATCGGTAAGGCAGTAGATCTGCTTTTTGAAATAGTGCTCAGTTCAACATTTCCTGAGAAGGAACTTATTAAGGAGCGCTCGGTAATTATTGATGAAATCAATATGTACAAGGACTCCCCTGCCGAGAGGATATATGATGAGTTTGAAGAGTTGCTCTTTGGCAATCACCCTCTCTCCAGGTCTATTCTCGGAAATGCCAAAAGTCTTAAAAAAATCTCAACGGAAGATCTGCGAAACTATACCAGGTCGAGATTTATACCAACCGCCCTTTGCTTTACGGCTGTTGCGGATATGGATCCGGAAATGGTTGTAAATATGGTTGAAAAGGCCCTTTCACGCCACTACACCGGAGCGCAAGAGATGGAAACTCATTTACCGACCACCTCAGAAAGCAACTCTTCACTAGATAAAGGGAGCTTATTCAATAAAGAAGTTTCACGCAAAAATCATCAAGCCCATTGTATCTTAGGTACGAGTGCCTATTCACTCTACGACAAGAATCGTCTTGCACTGCTATTGCTCTGCAATATGCTTGGCGGCCCCTCCTCCAACTCTCGCCTCAACCAGAGCCTTAGGGAACGCTCCGCTCTCGTCTACACTGTGGAATCCTCTTATACCCAATACTCCGATACTGGCACCTTAGCCATTTACTTCGGATGTGATAAGGGAGATGTAGAAAAATGCCTATCTTTGACAGATAAAGAGATAGGGTATTTCCGCGAGGGCAGATTGACTGAGACACAACTCAAAGCTGCTAAAAAGCAACTCCTCGGTCAGCATGCGATCTCTTCTGACAACGGTGAAGTACAGGCATTATCAATGGGCAAAAGCCTGCTATCCTACGGCAATGTAATGCCTGACAGTGAAATCCGTCGGCTGATAGAAGAGATTACTGCTGAAGACATTCGCCGCGTAACTTGTGAAGTGCTGGCTCCGGAACGGCTATCGACTCTAATATACAGGTAATTGAGAATGGACCATTTGGGCAGATATCTCATCGCACATTCCTCCTCTCAGGGAGAGGCACTTGAGTGGCTCACGAGGCAGACGCACCTTCGTACCAATCGTGGCAGAATGCTCTCAGGCCCTATTCTGGGCAAATTTCTGGAAATGGTTACCAAAATGATATCCCCCTCCAGAGTCCTTGAGATAGGTACATTTACAGGCTACTCCACAATAGCGATTTCGCGCGGACTTGCTCCGGGTGGTACGATCGATTCCATAGAGATCAACGATGAACTCGAAGATCTCATACGCGAGGGCTATGAAAAGGCGGGCATCACCGATAGAGTTCGACTCATATTCGGGGATGTACTAGAGGTGCTTCCTACTCTCGAGGAGGGTTACGACCTTATTTTTTTAGATGCCAACAAACGAGACTATCCGATCTATTTTGAAGCAGCTGTCGGGCTGCTCCGCAGTGGAGGTTTCATCCTGGCTGATAATGTACTCTGGGACGGTAAGGTATATGAAGAGTCCCCATCCACAGATGCTCAGACGCATGGTATTAGTGAATTCAATCGTATCGTGGCCGAAGATCCCCGTGTGGAGAATGTAATAATACCTCTTCGTGACGGTCTCAACATCATAAGAAAACTCTAAAACAACAATATTAACTAAATAAAACTTATCAGTTATGTCTAAATTTCTAAAAGAGTTCAAAGAATTCGCAATGAAGGGCAACGTTATGGATATGGCGATTGGTGTGATTATCGGTGCTGCATTTGGAGCAATCGTAACTTCACTAGTCGGAGACCTGATAATGCCTCTGATTAGCTGGGCTACCGGTGGAATAGATTTCACGGAGTGGAAAATTACCCTGCGAGCCGCTGTAGAAGCGACCGAAACCACCGGGGCCGTGGAAGGCCTATACGTCAGCTATGGCAAATTTATCAACGTGCTGTTTAACTTCATTATCATCGCATTCTCCATTTTCCTTGTAATTAAGGGTATTAACAAGATGTCAAAGAAATTTGAGTCTGAGAAAACCAAAAAGGCAAAAGAAGAGGCTGAGGCCAAAGCTAAAGCAGCCGCTGAGACTCCGGCTTCTGAAAGCGACGAGGTAAAAATTCTCAAAGAGATCCGTGATGCACTTAAAAAGTGATGTGTAGATCAGAGTAGATTCAATACATATTCACGGTAGTATTTATCCACAAGATAATTCGAGGCAAGGTGGCGAAGCGAGTCACGACTTGCCTCGAATTTTTCTTTATTTGCTTCCCGTATAGGTTCAGCAGGAGGAGACTCCATTTTAAGCGGATTGATTGGTGAGCCATTTTTCCAAACCCTAAAATCAAGATGTGGACCGGTAGACATACCTGTGCTACCAACATAACCTATTACCTGCCCCTGAGAAACCCTGGAGCCTACTTTTAGGCCGGAGGCATACTTTGACAAATGAAGATAGGCTGTAGTATAAACGGAATTGTGGCGAATTTTAACGGTATGTCCACCGCCTCCTTTATAACCCTTTTCGATTACCACTCCATCTCCTATCGTTAGCACCGGAGTACCTGTAGGAGCTGCATAATCGACACCAGTATGTGGCCTTACCACTCTGGTAATGGGATGTCTCCTTGCGTAGGTAAATCCTGAACTTATCCTTGAGAAGTACTTTAAAGGTGATTTGAGAAAAGACTTTCTCATGCTCTCCCCTTCAGCATTCCAATAACGATTGGATGTACCCTCCTCTTCAAAATAGATACATTCTATGCTCTTGCCCCCACTCGTATAGGTGGAGAACCATACTTCGCCAATATCAGTCACCTCTCCTTCACAAGAGTGTTCATTATATAACACTTTGAAAGAATCACCTTTTTGCAACCCGAAAAAGTCCACGCTCCAGGCATATATTTCAGAGAGTTTGATGGCAAGAAGCGGTGAAGCTCCGGCTTCCTGGATATCATTCCATAAGGAAGAAGTTATGGTAACTTCAACATACTGCTGCTCCACGTCCATCTGTTTCTGCACAAGTGATACGCCAAGAGTATCCCTCAGGTCGAAAACTAGTGCGGAAAGATTATCCTTCTGGTAGACAAAATAGTCGGGTACATCCCCCTCTACGGGTAGGTAAACATAATAAGACTGCCCGGATTTGAAAGTTTTTGCATCAAATATACCCCGGGATTTGTTTACAAGAGCATTTACCTTGGTATGGGACACTCCGTAACGATTCAGTACGGTGGAAAAATAGTCTTTACTACTCACCTTACCTTCCACTACCCTATATTCTCCCCTCGGAATGCCGAAACGATCGGTAATAACCTCCTTAGCCATTATCTGGATCTCCTCAGAAACCTCTTCGGTTGTACTGTTTTCACCGCATGCCACCGACAAAGCAGTAAAAATCATCAACACTGCCACATTGGACAGCAACCTGACAAATCTACCTGTAGAACTCTCTTTAAGCATCTTTTTTTTCTGAATTTTCCTGCAAGTTAACCAAATTTCATCACTCTGTTGATATTTTTGTGGAAAAATTTGGAAAAATTTGTAAATAAGTGGAAAACTATTATTACTTTTGCACTACACATCATATAAAACACTATACTATCACATTTGAATGGCAAAGTTCATCGGCGAATACAAAGCAAGAGTTGACGACAAGGGGAGATTAATTTTCCCCTCTGCCTTCAAATCCGCTATGGGTAGCGGAGCCGATCGTCGTTTTGTCATAAAAAATTCCCTGTTCTCCGAGTGTCTCGAGATGTACGCTTATGACGAGTGGGAGAAGGAGTCCGAACTGGTTAGGAGCCGGCTCAACTTCTTCAAGCGCGAACACGCTGAATTCTGGAGAGAATATATGCGTGGCAGTCATGTCGTGGAGCCTGATGAGAAACTCGGTAGAATCTCCATCCCCAAGGATAAGCTCGAATCTATCGGCGTCCTGAAGGATGTGATATTCTTCGGCAACAATCACAAGATCGAGGTCTGGGCTAAGGAGAAATTCGAAGCCCAGCAACTCGATGGTGATGCCTATGTTGCACTTGCCGAAAAAATTCTCGGCTAGAAAAGAAGGAGGTGAGAGATGTCAGCCTACCATATACCCGTATTGCTTGATGAGAGCGTATCGGCTCTTGACGTGAGGGAAAACGGAGTCTATGTAGATGCCACGTTTGGAGGTGGAGGCCACAGCCGGGCTATCCTTCAACGCCTTGGCAGCAAAGGTCGGCTTATGGTATTTGATAAAGACTACGAGGCGTTTGCCAATTTGCCCGATGATGACAGAGTAATAGCGGTTAACAACAACTTCCGATTTATCCACAATTATGTGAGATACCATGGATTTGATAGTGTAGATGGAATTATTGCAGACTTAGGGGTCTCATCCCATCAGTTTGATACAAGTGAGCGGGGTTTTTCCTTTCGATTTGACGCTCCGCTGGATATGAGAATGAACCTGGATGCACGTAAGAGTGCCAGAGACATTGTTAATAGTTATACGTTGGAAGAGTTGGATAGGGTGTTCAGGATCTACGGGGAGGTAGATGAGAGCAGGAAGGTTGCAGATCTTGTATGCAGGGCCAGGGAGAACTCTCCCATAGAGACAACCGGAGATTTGGGCAGAGCTTTGGAAAGTGTTCTGCCCAAGTTTTCAGAACATAAATACCTCGCAAAAATCTATCAGGCTCTTAGAATAGAGACCAATGATGAAATGCGGGACCTGGAGGGGCTGATGAAGGGCGTTATACGTTCACTCAGGAGCGGAGGAATAGTTGCAATAATCAGTTACCATTCTCTTGAGGATAGGATAGTCAAGAATTTCCTCAAGTCCGGTAATGCAAGCGGCAGGATAGAGAGAGACCTGATGGGACACGGCTCTTCGCCTTTCGAACTGCTCAATAAAAAGCCTATCATCCCGGAAGAGGATGAAATTTCCGGTAATACCCGTGCAAGGAGTGCCAAGCTCAGGGTGGCTAAAAGGAGGTAAACATGGGACTCAGAAGAAAAATTATAGATAAAACCACCTCGTTTTTCAGCGGGTCATTCATATTGAAAAGGAGACTCGATAGATTTGTGTGGTTCTTCATCTATATATTCATACTTCTTGTGCTCTTCATCAGCTGGAATCTCTACATAGAGAGCAGGTTTGTAAGAATAGAGAAGAATTCTGCCATAATAAAGGATCTGGAGATAAGCCACCAGCAGCACTCTCTTGATCTGATGGGCATTGACAATAGAATAAAAGTGGAGAAGATACTGCAAGGGTTCGGATCCAGGCTCCATGCACCCACTGATCCACCTAAAAGAGTTAAAGGAGAATAAGGTTATGAAAGTAAACATTGGTAAGGTAGGTATGGCTTATGTCATATTTATCCTCCTCGCAATCGGAGCGCTTGCAAGGATAGTGCATACTCAGTTTTTCTACACACCCAATAAAGCTGAAGTGAGCTCAAGTACCGACACTGAGGAGATAAAGGGTCGTAGAGGTAGCATTCTTTCAGATGACGGGCGCTATTTGGCCTTTTCCATTCCTGAATATAGACTCTACATGGATCTGCACAAGAGTGTAATCTCCGACACTCTCTTTTACAACAATGTAGGAGCTCTTGCCGTAGAACTTTCTAAACTTTACAAAGATCGGAGTGCAGCAGAATATAAGAAGTTTCTGGAGAGAGCACGCGAAGAGCAGAGGAGATATCTCCTAATCAATAAAAAGCTGCTCAAGTATCAGGAGATGAAGCTCGTCAAGACCTTCCCAATTCTTAAACACGGACAAAGAAGGGGCGGTCTCATAATCAAGGAGGTAGATGATCACCGTGAATATCCCTACGGCTACCTCGCCTACCGCACTCTGGGTCACCTCAAAAGTGATACGGCGCAGATAAGAGTGGGTCTTGAAGGAAGCTGCGATTCCATACTCAGGGGCAAACCGGGTATACGGCCAATGAAAAAGACCGAGGGTAATCAGATGATACCCGATAGCGAGAGGCCTATTATTCCGCCTATAAATGGTACTGATATTAGAACCACTCTCAATATAGATATCCAAAACATAGCAGATAGAGCACTGCGTAATAAACTCTCGGAGAGTGACGACCTTATGGCAGGTACAGTTATAGTTATGGAGGTGGCTACCGGAGAAATCAAGGCTATGGTCAATCTTGAAAAGAACGATGGAGGTTATTTCGAGAGATACAATTACGCTATAGGTAGAATCGGGGAACCGGGTTCCGTCTTTAAAATCACTTCGCTGGCAATCCTTCTTGAGAATGGCAAGGTCAACTTGGAGGATGAAATGCCAGCTCTGGTCAATTTTAATGTAGGCAGGACTACATTCCCAGACCCCTACCTGCGAAATTACGACAAAATATCCATCCGGCGAGGATTTGAGATCTCCTCAAATAATGTGTTCAGAGCACAAGTATGGAATCATTTCGGCTCAAGCAGGGCTGATCAGGAAAAATATATGGATCAGCTCAAGGCAATGAAGATCGACATGAAACATGACATCGAGATCGATGGTATCGGGAAAGCTACCATCCCTCATCCTTCAGATCAGGTCAGATATTGGAGCGATAGCGACCTGGCCTCAGTTGCAATAGGATATGCCGTAGAGATGACTCCTCTCCATATTATTACTCTTTATAATGCCATTGCCAACAATGGAGAGATGGTCAGGCCTCACCTAATTAGCGAGTATATAAAGGAAGGTCATTCAATTAAAAAAGTTGAGCCGAAGGTTATATCGACTATATGTTCCAAATCTACTGCAAAGGAACTTCACAAAGCTCTAAGAGGCGTTGTAGAGAATGGAACAGGCAAGAATTCCTTTAATGGGAGTAAAGTGGAAGTAGCGGGAAAGACAGGTACGGCACGAGTGGTAATACCCTCCAATGGAGCATATGTCGACAGTCAGGGCAGAAAAATTCATCAGGGTACATTCGTGGGGTTCTTCCCCTACAAAAATCCTCGTTATACCGTAATTGCGGTGGTCTATTCCGGACTTACAAATCAAAACTTCTACGGCGGTACCTGGGCAGCTCCTGTTGTAAGAGAGATTGCTGAAAACATTTATGCATCATCCCCTGACTGGAACGGCCGGATGACCGCCTCAGCACAACTTCCCGCTTATAAGGAATACCCCAACCATATTGTCAATGATACACTCTCCGGAGTACCCGACGTAATGGGAATGGGGCTAAAAAATAGCATGAGTGCCCTTGAAAGCAGGGGTTATTCAGTCTCTTTCTCCGGACACGGAACTGTAGTAAAGCAGGAACCGGAGCCCGGTTCAGAAACATCAAATAGAACTGTAAAAATTTATCTTGCCGAAAAACATGCAACTGAATAAGATACTTAAGGGACTGGAGGTCCTCGAGATAAACGGCAGCACATCTACCGAGGTAGGCGACATTACTCTGGATTCCCGCAAATGCAGAGAAGGTTCACTCTTCATAGCCGCAGTCGGCAGCAAGAGTGACGGACACGACTATATAGAGAATGCCATCAAGGCAGGCGCATCTGCAGTGATCTATCAGGAGGGTGAACACAAGGGAGGAGATGCTACATATATAAAGGTATCCGATAGCAGAAAGGCAGCAGGTCTTGCCGCATCCAATTTCTACGGCAATCCATCATCCAAATTCAACCTGGTGGGGGTGACAGGCACCAACGGCAAGACTACCACGGCTACACTACTCTATAATCTTTTCACCTCGCTGGGGTATTATTGCGGATTGATCTCCACAATTGCCAATTACATAGGTGAAGAGAAATTTGAAACCGAATACACCACTCCCGATGCCATTGCACTCAATAGACTGATGGCTCTTATGGTGGAAAGGGGGTGTGAATATTGCTTTATGGAGGTTAGTTCCCATGCCCTCGACCAGGAACGTGTCTATGGTCTGCAATTCAGGGGAGCCATTTTTTCCAACCTTACTCACGACCATCTCGATTATCACAAAACATTTCTGGAATATCTTCATTGCAAGAAGCGTCTTTTCGACAATCTGCCTAAAAATGCTTTCGCCCTCATCAATATAGATGACAAAAATGGCGAAGTCATGGTGCAGAACTGTAAGGCAACTGTAAAGAGATATTCTTGCCGAACTCTGGCCGACTTCAACTGCAAAATAGTAGAAGAGAGCATAGAGGGGATGTTGCTCGCTATTGGCAACAATCAATTCTGGACACAGTTTATCGGGGGACACAATGCCTACAACCTCTTGGCAGTCTATGCGACTGCTCTCCTTCTTGGAGCCGATAAAGATGAGGTGCTCGTCAAGATGAGCTTATTGAAGGCAGTAGCAGGACGCCTAGAATATATTAGCGGAGGCAATGAGATCACTGCCGTCGTGGACTATGCCCACACTCCCGATGCCCTCGAAAATGTCCTCAAAACGCTCCGTTCTACAGCCCAAGGCCGCCATTTAATATGCGTATTCGGATGCGGAGGTGATAGAGATAAGGGTAAACGCCCGGAAATGGGAGTCATTGCAGCAAAATATGCCGACAAAGTAATTGTAACATCGGACAATCCACGTTTCGAGGATCCCGATGCCATAATAAATGACATCCGCAACGGACTCAACACTGCCCAAAGAGCAAAGTCACTCTTCATTACTGACCGCAGAGAGGCCATTCGTGCAGCCATAATGATGGCACCGAAAGGTGCTGTGATACTTGTCGCAGGCAAGGGACACGAAAATTACCAGATTGTGGGTGGAGAAAAACACCACTTTGACGATAAGGAGATTATCTCTGAAGCATTTGAACAACTATAACCGAACAAAACCTATACCTATGCTGTACCACCTTTTTGAATATTTTGAGAAAGCGAACATAGATTTCGCCGGCTCCGGATTGATGAAATACATCTCATTCAGGTCTTTTGGGGCCAGTATCGTCGCTATATTGATATCGCTTATCATAGGGCACAAACTGATTGCCTGGCTACAGAAAAAACAAATCGGAGAAACCATTCGTGATCTGGGGCTGGAAGGTCAGTTACAGAAAAAGGGCACTCCCACCATGGGCGGCATCATTATTATCATCTCAATCTTGGTGCCGGTACTGCTTTTCTGCGACCTTACTAATATCAACATCCTGATATTGATCCTTACTACTGTGTGGTTTGGCACGATAGGATTTATCGATGACTACATCAAAGTATTCAAGAAAAACAAGGAGGGTCTCAACGGTTGGTACAAAATAGCCTCCCAAGTGCTTATGGGTCTGATTGTGGGCTTGATCATGTGTTTCAGTAATGAAGCGGGATTCAGGGAGCAGAAAAGGGTCAATCCCGTGTCGGAGATCACCGGTGAAGTTATTGCAGTTGATAATGCAGTTTCTTCCGAAGCAGTGACTGTAGATGCAACTCTTTTGGAAAACAGCACTAAAACCACACTTCCGTTTGTCAAGAATAATGAGTTTGACTACGGATGGCTCTCTCCTTTCGGAGGATGGTTTGGAGAGTATTTCAAATGGTTCATATATATATGTTTTATTATTTTGGTTATAACAGCTTGTTCCAATGGCACCAATGTGACGGATGGTCTTGATGGACTGGCAACCGGAATAACAGCCATCGTAGGAGCCACTCTCGGAATATTTGCCTACCTGTCGGGTAACGTTATTTACTCCGAGTATCTCAACATCATGTACATTCCGAGCAGTGCGGAAATAACGGTATTTTTCTCATCTATGGTAGGTGCCCTGCTGGGTTTTATGTGGTATAACGCATACCCTGCTCAAATATTTATGGGTGACACGGGTAGTCTGACTCTCGGAGGTATAATCGGAGTTTGCGCCATACTTGTAAGGAAAGAGTTGCTCCTTCCCCTGCTTTGCGGAATATTCTTTCTGGAGAGCCTCTCTGTCGTGGTGCAAAGATTTTATTTCAAATATACAAAGAAAAAGAGCGGTACAGGTGTCAGGGTGTTCAGAATGGCACCTCTCCATCACCATTTCCAGAAAGATAATCCTGATGCAATAATACAGTGGCCCGGAAAGGTCTATCCGGAACAGAAAGTGGTGGCCAGATTCATTATAGTCTCTATAATACTTGCGGTATTGACAGTAGTAACATTAAAGATCAGATAGTAAGTTATGAAACGAATCGTCGTATTGGGTGGTGGTGAAAGCGGCTCGGGTGCTGCTGTTCTGGCGAAAGTCAAGGGTTTTGAGGTTTTTCTGTCAGACAACGGGAAAATCGAGGAAAAATACGCTGCACGTCTTTCGGAGTACGGTATCCCCTATGAGGAGGGCGGACATACAATTGAGAAGATATATAATGCCGATGAAGTGATAAAAAGTCCCGGTATCCCCGATACTGCACCACTAATCATAGGACTCAATGCCCGCGGCATATCCGTGATTTCAGAAATCGAGTTCGCCGGCAGATTTGACAACTCAAGAAAGATCTGCGTCACCGGCAGCAACGGTAAGACTACTACTACGTCTCTTATATACTATTTGCTTAAAAATGCCGGTCTGAATGTAGGTTTAGGTGGCAATATCGGTCAAAGTTACGCCTTCCAGGTGGCAACTCAGGAATACGATATTTATGTATTGGAGATTAGCAGTTTCCAACTTGATGGAATGTATGAATTCCGGGCAGATATAGCAGTATTGCTAAACATCACGCCGGACCATCTCGACAGATACGGATACCAAATGCAAAACTATATCAATTCTAAATTCAGGATTACCCGAAATATGGCGAAGGAGGACTGCTTCATCTTCTGCTCTGACGATGAAATAACCATAGAGCATCTCAACCGTATAGTCATTCAGGCTCAAAAACTACCTTTCAGTCAGAATAACGTCGTGGAGCAGGGGGCCTATGTGGAGGGAGACAGAATGTGTGTCAGATATGGTGACAGCAGTTACGAAATATTTCTTCATGAACTTGCACTGCAAGGAAAGCACAACATATACAACTCTATGGCTGCTGCCATAACGGGCAAAATAATGAACATCACCAACAGTGCCATAAAGGATGCCCTGACAACATTTAAAGGGGTAGAACACAGGATGGAAAAAGTTCTCTCCGTAGGTGGCGTTATGTACATCAACGATTCCAAGGCAACTAATGTCAATTCCACCTGGTATGCGCTGGAAAGCATCAAAACCCCCATCGTACTGATACTTGGGGGAACCGATAAGGGCAACGACTACTCCCCTATTGCGGATCTGGTGAAGGAGAAGGTTAGAGCCATAGTCTGCCTGGGGGTTGACAATCGCAAAATCCACGATTTTTTTGGAGATAAAGTGGCGGAAATTCACGATACCCGCTCTGCGGAGGAGGCTGTAAAGATGGCTGCCTCCATTGCCAAGAAAGGTGATACCGTTCTACTATCGCCCAGCTGTGCGAGTTTCGACCTATTCCATAATTATGAGGATAGAGGCAGACAATTTAAGGCTGCCGTAAAAAATCTTTAGGAGGAGATGAGCAGATTGAGAATAAGACTTAAGGGGGACAAGATCATCTGGATACTTGTGCTTTGTCTGGCAATTATTTCATTGCTTGCAGTATTCTCTTCCAGCACCTATCTGGCCAATAAGGAGGGCGTTAGTAAACTTCATATATTGCAGGAGCAACTCTTATCGGTATCCATCGGTTTTGCCACTCTTCTTATCTGCTATCTGATACCGATGAGATTTTACCGTTTTCTAGCCTTTCCTCTATTTGGAATAACGGTTTTGATGCTTATACTGCTTTTCATAACACCTGATGTACGCAACGAGGCAGCCAGAGGTATACGGCTTTTCGGCAGAACAATCCAAGTTTTTGAGTTTGCGAAGGTAGGTTTGATACTATATATAGCAAAGGCACTAGAATACTGGGAAAACTCTTTAACCACATATAAGGAGTTCCTTCTAAAGATCTTACTTCCGATAGTAGTAGTGTGCCTTATGGTCATGGTCAACAGTGTTTCGTCAGCGCTGTTATTTGGTGTAATCAGTATATTGTTGCTATTCTTTATGAATGTCAACATCAAACATCTGGGCATAACCGCAGGCATAGGTGTATTAGTGCTGCTATTGCTATTCGGTGTTTACTTTCTCATTTACAGCGACAAGAAAACCGGTGAGGGTGAAAAACCGAGTTATGTAGCCAAATTCTTCAATCGCTTCGGCACGGCAACCAACCGTGTTACCAGTTTTTTAAATGAAAAAAAGGAACTGGAAGAGACGAATACGGTGCAGACAACCTTGGAAAAGCAGAGGGAATTGGATGGAAAACGTCAAGCCCTAAATGCCAAAATTGCTATTCATGAAGGTGGAATCTTCGGAAAAGGTCCGGGCAAGAGTACTCAAAGATATTCACTATCAATGGCCTTCTCTGATTTCATATATGCCTTTATAGTGGAAGAATATGGGATGATGGGAGGTGTTTTTGTCATAATGATCTATCTGATATTTCTCTTCAGGTGCATCACTATAGGATTTAGATGTGAAACCATCTTTTCAGGGGCACTGGTCTTGGGTCTGGCATTTCTCATAGCCACCCAGGCCTTCTTGCACATAATGGTGAATGTGGATCTTTTGCCCGTTACGGGGCACACATTGCCCCTGATAAGTCATGGAGGCACGGCATATATGGTACTGAGTGGCGCATTCGGAATAATCCTCTCCGTCAGCAAACAGCTGGACAAACAGGATGAAATCAAACGCAAAGAACTTGAAGAAGAGGCAAAAGAAAAAGAATCGGAAATAATGTATTCGGAGGATTACGTATTATGAGTAATGGCAAACCAAGAATAATCATTAGTGGCGGAGGTACGGGAGGACATATCTTTCCTGCTCTCTCCATAGCAGGAGCCCTGCGTGAGATAGTGCCTGAGGCCGAAATACTTTTTGTAGGGGCTGAGGGAAGGATGGAGATGGAGAGAGTGCCCCAGGCCGGATATGAGATAAAAGGGCTGCCCGTGGCAGGACTTCAGCGCAAACTCTCCCTTGCCAATTTTGCATTACCTTTCAAAATAGTCAGGAGCCTTGCCATGGCAAAGAAAATCATCAGGGAGTTTAAGCCTGACGTGGCGGTTGGAGTAGGTGGATATGCCAGCGCACCATTGCTCTGGAGCGCATCCGGAATGAGAATCCCCTGCCTTATACAGGAACAAAACTCCTATGCGGGATTGACCAACAGGATTCTATCCAAGAAGGTGGAAAAAATTTGCGTAGCCTATAGTGGAATGGAGAAGTTTTTCCCTTCGGAAAAAATCATACTTACGGGAAATCCCATCAGAAAGGAGATAAAACCATCTACGGCGGCTGAGAGAGAGGAGGGGTACGATTTCTACGGGCTTAATCCGGATAAAAAAACCATCTTTGTAGTCGGAGGCAGCCTTGGCAGCGCTACTCTAAACAAGGCTATAAAGAGATGGGTAGCTGAAAAGGGTGCAAATGCAGACTATCAGGTAATATGGCAAAATGGGAAGTATTATAGCTCCGATATTGCCGAATACATGAAAGAAAGGGAACTGCCCCATGTAAAGCATTTTGATTTCATTCGAAGAATGGATCTGGCCTATGCTGTGGCCGATGTGGTTATTTCCCGTGCAGGGGCCGGCACTATCTCCGAACTCTGCGTTGCCGGCAAAGCTACCATATTCGTCCCGTCACCAAATGTGACGGAAGATCACCAGACACACAATGCCATGGCTTTGGTAGAAAAAGAGGCTGCGCTGATGGTTAGAGATGATATGGCTGAAGAGGAATTGATGGATACTGCCGAAAAACTTCTCTCAGATAGCGAAAAAATCCGCAAACTGGAAAAGAATGTGCTAAAACTGGGACGCAAGGGAGCTGCGGAAGCGATTGCATCAGAGGTACTCTCCCTCATAAAATAAGAGATGAAAATGGGGAAAAAAAATAAAAACTACTACTTCATAGGGATTGGTGGCATTGGCATGAGTGCCATTGCACGCTACTTCCATCGTACTGGTCACAGAGTTTCCGGTTACGACAGGACTCCCTCCGCACTCACCGCAAAACTCGAGAATGAGGGCATTGCCGTACATTATGAGGATGATATTAGTGCCATTCCGGCAGACAAAGAGAATACCTTTGTCATCTATACCCCGGCCGTTCCGGCAGATATGAACGAACTTAAGTATGTGAAGGAGCAGGGATACGCGTTGTTCAAGAGGTCCCAGGCATTGGGTGAGATTGCTCGCGGACAGAAGTGTCTGGCAGTAGCAGGAACACATGGTAAAACCACCACCAGTACTTTACTGGCCCATATTCTTACAGACTCCGGAGAGGGTTGCAACGCTTTTTTGGGTGGTATTTCCCGCAATTATGACTCCAATCTGCTAATGAGTTCCAACCAGGTGCTGGTGGCAGAGGCCGATGAGTTTGATAGATCCTTCCTACAATTATACCCCGATATTGCGGTGATCACCTCAGCCGATGCCGACCATCTGGATATCTACTCAGACCACAGTCATGTGCAGGAGGCATTCTCCCAATTTGCTTCCCAGGTCAAGAGTGATGGATTCCTTGTGCTTAAGAAAGGAGTGAAAATCTCACTGGAGGGAGTAAGCGCAAAGATTTTAAGCTACTCATATGACTCTCCTGCTGACTTTTACGCATCGGACATTGTGCCTCTCGACGGTGGTTTCTATGATTTTACACTCAATACTCACGAAGGAAAGATAGAGCACTGCACATTGGGCATACGAGGGTGGGTCAATGTAGAGAATGCTGTGGCTGCATCTGCAATTGCTCTCCTACACGGCACGACTCCCGAAAAACTTAAAAAAGCGCTAGCAAGCTTTAAAGGGGTGGGCAGAAGATTTGATATCCGCATAAATACTCCGCAGTGTGCCTATGTTGACGATTACGCGCATCACCCCAATGAATTACGCCATGCCATCAGTTCTTTGAGAGGTATTTTTAAGGGAAGGAGGCTGTGCGGCATATTCCAGCCCCATCTCTATTCTCGTACAAGGGATTTCGTTGATGAATTTGCAGATGCGTTAGGGGGATTGGATGAGCTGATATTACTACATATATATCCTGCTAGGGAGCTTCCGATAGAAGGGGTGACCTCTAAGATTATCTTTGATAAGGTAAAACTTGAAAACAAGATACTCATAGGTAAGGATGAATTGATGGAGACTATCCGTAAAAGAGATTTTGATTGCTTGATAACCTTTGGAGCGGGAGACATTGACAGATTTGTATTGCCCATAGAGGAAGAATTAAAGGCAAGAATAAAGAAATGAGAGTTAAAAAGATATTGCTGGTGGTACTGATATCACTTCTATTTCTGGGAGTGGTAGTGCCATACTTTTATTTTGTAGCTGAAATGGAGAAAGCGGCCATAGCAGAGACGAGATGCAGCGGTATCAATGTAAATTTTAAAGATTCCCTTAAGGTCAATCTCATTAGCAGAGAAGAGATTATTTCCCTGGTGGAACAGGCAGAGAAGGTAATGGGTACAAATTGTGAAAAAGTGAACCTGAAGCGTATCGAAGCTTTGCTGGACAACAGAGGCGAGATATTAAAGTCCGAGGTCTATTTTTCCTCCCCCACTATTCTAAGTATGGATATAGTCCAGAGGAAACCTGTTGTAAGGTTTGAAAATGAGACTGAAGGCTATTATGCGGATGGTAGCGGTTTTTTGTTCCCCTTGCTAAATAGCTACAATGTGCCTATTGTTACGGGTGATATACCTCTGCGTCTGGGCAGAGAATATATGGGCATTCCCGAAGGGGAAGAGAGTGAATGGGTAAACGGTATTATTCGCCTGACTGACTATATCAGCAGTAATGAGTACTGGAATAAAAACATTGAGCAGATATATATTGAAAATGGGGATATCTGCATTGTTTCACATGTAAGCCATCATAAAATCATATTCGGCAACTGCCGTAATATAGATGCTAAATTTAAAAAATTGGCGACATTCTATAAAACAATTGCTCCGTCAGAGGGATGGAATACTTATGATGTCGTAAATCTCAAATACAACAAACAGATTATTTGCAAATAAAAAGATATATGAGCAATTTTATTACAGCTATAGATTTCGGATCATCTAAAGTTGCCGTGGCAGTCGGCACCAAGAGTGCCGATGGCATAAAGGTGGTCTCTTTTCACAGTCATCCCCTTCCTAACGGCATAAAAAACGGGGAGATAATAAATGAGGGCAGGGTTATCGAAGCCCTCAAAGTGGCACTTGGTGCTGCATCATCCGATATTGGAGAAGAAATCAGTAAGGCCGTGATCAATATAAGCGGAAAAATTCTCTCCCGCAAGGAGATAGAAAGCACAATCATCAGGAATTTAAGCAGCAAATATGTTTCCGCTGAAGAACTGGAAGGTTACCGCCGTGAGCGTTATAAGTATTCCGTAGATGAAGGGGATATGATTTATGCAGTCCTCCCTCAGAAATACGATATCGATGATCTGATAGGATACCAACAACATGAAATCATAGGAACCTCGGGAAAGAACCTTAAGGCTTACTACAAAATCTTCTACGGCAAAGCAGCATTGCTCTCCAGATGCAAAAAGGTACTCTCTGCATGTGGTGTAGAGATATCCAAAATCGTACTCTCGCCCATTGCCTCCGCCAGAGCGGTGCTAACTGAAGCGGAGATGGAAAACGGAGTGATGCTGGTGGATATTGGACGGGGACTTACACAGATTGCAGTTGTGAGAAAAGGCATTGTAACCGATGTGCGAATAATCCCCTTTGGAGGAGAGTCCATTACGGTAGATATACAGAACGTAACCTCAATAAGTCCCAAATGGGCCGAATTAATCAAACTGAAACATGGATGCTGTGTTGAAGAGTTTACTCCCGAGGACAAAAAACTGGTACTACGGGGCAATGACGGCATAATAGAGGATGAAGTGTCACTTATAGGACTCACCCGCATCATCGAAGCGCGCACCAGTGAAATTCTGGAAGCGATCAAGTATATAAAGGAAGAGAATGAATCGCAAGGAAAACTCTCGGCCGGAGTTGTTATAACCGGCGGTACCTGCTATCTGGAAGGTTTTCTGGACCTTGCAAAGGTTTTTCTGGGCAAAAAAACGCGTCTTGCTGCACCCAGAGGCTGTATAACTACAGATTCGCATGAGAAAGCACAAGATACATTCTCTTCCACTGTCGTAGGACTTCTTCTGGAGGGTTTTTCCAACATACTCACCTATTCAGAGAATGACAAAGTAAAAGTTAGTGAGATTGAAGCTGAAGCTGATATAAAAACAGAGACATTCGAAGAGAAAGGGAAAAAGGAATCCGGTGAGCGGAAAGGAGGCGGGAACAAGAGTCAGAAAAGAGGATTGGGAACCCTATTTGAAGGAATTTTTGGTGAAAACAATGACAATTGCTGATTATGGAAGAGATATTAATACCAACCAATTGGCCCAAGGGCTCGAACAACATCCTAAAGGTGATAGGTGTTGGAGGAGGCGGCAGCAATGCCGTGCAATATATGTATTCACAACAGATAGAGCAGGTAGATTTTGTGGTATGCAATACCGACAGACAGGCTCTATATGGAAGCACTGTACCTGTAAAACTGCAAATCGGAGGAATTTTAACTAAAGGTCTGGGAGCCGGACAAGATGCTACCATAGGCAGAAAATCGGCACTTGAATCCAGAGAGGCAATCGAAGAACACCTGGGTGAAAATACTCAAATGCTATTTATAGCAGCCGGTATGGGAGGCGGTACAGGCACTGGAGCAGCTCCTGTCATAGCTGAAATCGCCAGGACTAAAGGCATCCTGACAGTCGGAGTGGTTACTCTTCCTGCACGTTTTCTCGGCAACGAAGTACTATTCAGAGCTATCGAGGGAGTTAGGGAGCTCTACAGACATGTGGACAGTCTCCTTATCATTGACAATGAAAAGCTCTTTGACATATATGCCGATCTGGACATTCTGACACTCCTTCCCAAAGCAGATGAGGTGTTGGCCATTGCTGTCAGAAGCATAGCCGAAATCATCACTGTCCGGGGCAAAATCAATATGGACTTTGCCGACGTCAAGAAAATAATGCAGAACAGCAATGTCTCCTTAATGGGAATAGGCATCGCTTCCGGCAAAGATAGGGTCAGTAAAGCTGTTGAAATGGCGCTCACCTCTCCCCTACTCAACCAGTTAGACCTGAAAACTGCAAAAAGGGCTCTGGTAAACATCACCACGTCCAGCGGGGAACATGTTATACACGGCAGTGAGGTTACGGCACTTATGGAGTACATTAAGGAGCTCACCAATCCCGAACTCAATTCCAAGATGGGGCTTGTGCAGAATGATGACATGGGAGAGAATATCGGAGTGACTATCATCGCTACAGGATTTGAGATGACGCAATTGCCAATCATCAGCGAAGATGCACTCAAAAATAACAGAATTGAGGTAAAATATGATTTGGCAAATAACAAAAGAGGCGTACCTTTGTGCCCCGATATCGAATCTCAAATCACAAAGAAGGAGATGGTAATAGGTATACCTGCACTCATTACGGATGATCCCCAGACTATCAGCGAACTTGAGTCGGAGCCCGCTTTAACCAGACGGGAAATGATGTTGCAAAAACAGAAACTAAAACAGAGCGATTAATGAAGTTAAGAAGAGTACGCTTTGCGCCGAGTCCTACCGGACCGCTTCACATGGGCGGTGTCAGGACTGCTTTATACAACTATCTGTATGCTAAGCAGGCAGGTGGTAAATTCATATTGAGAATTGAAGATACAGACTCCCAGAGGTTTGTACCCGGCTCCGAAGAGTATGTGATAGAATCGCTCAGCTGGTGCGGCATTATGCCTGACGAAGGTGTGGATAAAGATGGAAAGATAGTGGAAACACCAAGTGCGGAGCATCCTTTCGCACCTTACAGACAATCCCAGCGCAAGCATATCTATCGCAAATATGCAGAACAACTGGTAGCTGGTGGAAATGCTTATTACGCCTTTGACACCCCGCAAGAACTTGAGGAACTCAGGAAAAAGGCTGAAGCGGAAAAGAGCAGTTTCATATACAACCATAGCTCCCGCACATCGCTTAAAAACTCGCTTACCCTTCCTGCTAAAGAAGTAGAACGTCGTCTTGCTGAGGAGAGCGGATGGACCATACGATTCAAAATTCCTGAAAACAGAGTGGTTAAGATGAATGACCTTATAAGGGGCCATATAGAGGTAAACACCTCCACTTTGGATGACAAGGTACTCTGGAAAAGAGCTGATGAACTCCCCACCTACCACCTTGCCAACATTGTTGACGATCATCTCATGGAGATTACAGAGGTTATCCGGGGTGAGGAGTGGCTACCCTCGCTCCCTCTCCACTACTTGCTCTACGAAGCTTTCGGATGGGAAGAGAGCCGGCCACAATTTGCGCACCTGTCGCTGTTGCTTAAGCCCGACGGCAAAGGAAAACTTAGCAAAAGGGATGGCGACAGATTGGGATTTCCCGTATTCCCGCTGCAATGGGTCAACAGCGATGGGGAAATTTCTCGTGGCTACCGTGAAGATGGCTATTTCCCGGAGGCATTTGTCAATCTCCTGGCCTTTCTGGGGTGGAATCCCGGTTCTGAACAGGAAATTTTTACTCTGGACGAATTGACGGAGGTCTTTTCACTGGAAAGAGTAGTGAAATCCGGCGCAAGATTCAACCCCGATAAAGCTAAATGGTACAA
This sequence comes from Bacteroidales bacterium UBA1392, assembly GCA_002305275.1. Lineage (GTDB taxonomy): Bacteria > Bacteroidota > Bacteroidia > Bacteroidales > UBA932 > Cacconaster. The sequence continues at coordinate 100,814 of DBQO01000001.1, forward strand.
TCAGGAATATCTGCGTAGAAAAAGTACTCAGGAACTTGTAAAGGCTTTCAGGGCGGTTGAGGGAGAGCGTCTGGCTGCATTTGACGACAAGTATGTAGGTGCAGCGGTGGAACTCATTAGAGAAAGGGCCTATTTTGTGCATGAATTCTGGACTCTTTGCGATTTCATTTTTGAGGCACCAAAGGAGTATGACCCTGCAGGAGTAAACAAGTTCTGGAAAGAGGATATCAAAGAGATTATTCCGCAAGTTGCAAAATTTTTAGAGGGTTTGGCGCCCTTTGACAAGAGCGAAATAGAGGAAAAACTTCAGAATCTCATTACCACAAGCAGTTGGGGTATGGGTAAGGTGATGAATACCCTGCGACTCATACTTGTAGGTAGAAGTTCCGGCCCCGGAGTAGCGGATATTATGGCGATTCTTGGTAAAAAAGAGGTCTTGCAAAGGATTAATAACGCAATAGCCCATTTGGGTTAACGATACTATATATAAGAATATGGCAACTATTGGAATGGCGTCTGACCACGCCGGATTTGAACTCAAGGAGTTCCTTAAACCTTATATCAAATCAATGGGATACGATATTATGGATTTCGGGACCCATTCTACCGATAGCATGGACTATCCCGACACCGCCCATCCACTTGCAGAAGCACTGGAATCCGGAAAAGTAGATTGCGGTATAGCCATGTGTGGCTCCGGCAACGGCATTTCAATGACCCTGAACAAGCATCAAGGGGTAAGGGCAGCCCTTTGCTGGAATCCCGAACTCGGCGCTCTGGCCCGGCAACACAATGATGCAAATATCCTTTCGCTTCCTGCCAGATTTATCTCGCATGAGCTTGCCTTGGAGATTGTCAGGAGTTTTTTAACCGCTGAATTTGAAGGTGGCCGGCATAGACGCCGGGTGGAGAAAATTGCAGTAAGCAAATAGATATGGCGTTTTTCGTACTGGAAGGATGCAATATAGAAAATGAATCACTCTCCGGATTTTTTGAAGAGCATCTTGCTGCTTCAATCGACGAATATCCGGAAGGCATAGTAATTCCCATTGACAAGCCCTACAGGTGGAGTTCTGCCGATGTGGTAAGAAGGATTAAATTCCAAATCCAGAAACATTTCAAACAGAAGAAAATAAAAGTAGGCCATGCCGGCACACTTGATCCCCTGGCCACCGGTCTGCTAATCGTATGCGTTGGCAAAGCCACCAAGATAGCTGAAGAACTTCAGTCTCACGAAAAGGAGTATGTTGCCACTATAGAGTTTGGTGCAACTACCCCCTCTTTTGACCTTGAACAGGAAATTGACAACTACTATCCCTTTGAACACATTACCAAAGAGAAGGTTGCCGCAGCGCTAAAGGATTTTATTGGAGAACAACTACAGGTGCCGCCTCTTTTTTCCGCAAAGATTATCGATGGATTGCGTGCTTATGAATATGCGCGTCTAGGCGAAGAGGTGAAGCTACGCAAATCCCTAATCAACATCGCGGAGATCGAACTACTCTCGTTCGAGGATGCCTCCATAGGGGATTCAAAGTTGGAAGAAAACGAAGAAGAAAGTATCCGGGAGTCATCTCCGGGCGGAAAATATTTCTATCATCACTCCAGTGAAAAGAGTGACGGGACCCGTCCAAGCGCTACAATCAGAGTGCGTTGCAGCAAAGGAACTTATATGCGTTCCCTCGCTCGTGACCTCGGTTGCGCTCTCGGAAGTGGAGGCTATCTGACAGCCCTTCGCAGGACCACCTCAGGATTTTTTTCACTAAATAATTGACTTTTTGAAACTTTTTGGTTTTTTATTCGTATAAGAGAGTGTTTTTTGTACATTTTTCTTAAACAATGAAATTATCGCAATTTTACTTTGAGCTTCCTGACGAAATGATTGCCAAATATCCGGCAGATTTCCGGGACGAATCACGTCTGATGGTACTTAACAAAGAGACCGGAGAGATTGAGCACAAGATCTTCAAGGATATTATCGATTACTGCAATCCTCACGATCTTTTCGTGTTCAACGACGCCAAGGTCTTCCCTGCACGCCTATACGGCAACAAGGAGAAAACAGGCGCAGAGATAGAGGTTTTCCTTCTCAGAGAACTCAACAAAGACCAGCGTTTATGGGATGTGCTGGTAGATCCTGCAAGGAAAATACGCATCGGCAACAAGCTCTATTTTGGAGAAAATGATGCCCTTGTGGCTGAAGTCATTGACAACACAACATCCAGAGGCCGTACCTTGAGATTCCTCTTTGACGGCACATACGAAGAGTTCAAACAGACACTCTTGCAGCTTGGGGAACTGCCCATTCCAAAATGGATACGCACAAGAGCCGAAGAGTGCGATACCGAGCGCTTCCAAACCATCTACGCTAAGAAAGAAGGTGCTGTAGCCTGTCCTGCCGCCGGTCTCCATTTTAGCAAGATCCTTTTCAAAAAGATGGAACTCAAGGATGTTGACACCACTTTCCTTACTCTCTATATGAGCAACGCCCATTTCCACAATGTGGATGTAGAAGATCTTTCGAAACACAAAATGGACTCCGAGAAGGTGGTCATCTCCGAAGAAACAGCGGCCAAGGTCAATAAGGCAAAATCCAATGGCAACAAAGTATTTGCAGTAGGTATCACCACCGTACGCGCACTCGAAACCTATGTTACCACTCAAAACGAGATCAAAGAGCTGGACACCTGGACAAACAGGTTCATATTCCCTCCCTACAAATTTTCGATTCCTGACGCGATAGTCACCAACTTCCATCTCCCCTCATCCACAATGCTGATGAATGCTGCTGCATTCGGAGGTTATGACAATGTGATGAATGCCTACAAGGTTGCGATGGAAGAGGGGTACCGCTTTGGTACTTATGGGGATGCGATGCTGATTATCTAAAATTGTCTTTTAAGCACCTCAAATAGAATCATACTCCATAATTTAGCAACAAAAAAGCTGTTATGGAGTATGATTTTTACATTTATGCAGCAGCATTAAGTAAACTTTTTGCCTACAAGCCGGCTGTTGCTCTCCAACTCATAGAAAGGGTGGGCGAGATTGGCGCAATATTTAAACTCAACAAAAAAGAACTCGGTGAGGTACTCCCCTTTGATAAGGAAATGGTTGCGGCTCTTACCGACCCGGCACTTCTTGATTGGGCTCAGAAAGAGATAGACTGGGCACGCGCTAACGGAGTGCAAACACTCTACATAACCGATCAGCACTACCCTTATAGGCTGAGAGAGTGTTATGATGCCCCTATCCTGCTCTATTATAAGGGAAATGCGGACCTTAACGCACGCAGGGTAATCTCTGTAGTAGGCACGCGCAAGGCCTCTTACTACGGAAAGAGCAGTTGCAGGAAGGTGATCGAAGAACTCGCCTCAACCGGCAAACCCTTGGTGATAAGCGGGCTGGCATATGGTATAGATGCAACGGCACATCGCGCAGCAATGGAGTACGGACTTCCTACCATAGGTGTTATGGCCACCGGTATAGACACCATCTATCCACCGCAGCATAGGGCCCTGGCGGAAGAGCTGCTGGAAAAGGGAGGCATAATCACCGATTTCTACCGGGGCAGCCGGAGCATAAAGGTCAATTTCATCAAGAGGAACCGAATCATCGCAGGTATGGCGGATGCCGTACTGCTTGGGGAGTGTTATTCCAAAGGTGGCGGACTTATAACTACCTCCCTTGCATCATCTTACTCACGCGAAGTATTTGCAATACCCGGACGCATCGGAGACGATTCCTTTGAGGGGTGTAATACCCTAATTGAAAGGGAGAGTGCGAGAATAGTCACCAATCCCGGTACAATCAGCGCATCGATGGGATGGAGAGAGAGGAGACTACGTCCAAAAGCCTCTGCAGGCGATCTATTCTATGGAATTACGAGCAGTAACTCGCGTGCAATACTCAGCGCACTTAAAGCAAGAGATTTTTTGACGGCAGAAGAAATTGAGGAACGCACAGGCATTTCACTTCGTGAACTCTCTACCGAACTCCTTCAACTCGAGATCATGGGGAAAATAGTACAGATTATGGGAAACAAGTATTCTATTGCTTGATTATTTTCCATAACTTTGTAGTTTATGATGGAATTTATAGACACTCACGCACATCTATACGACGAGGCATTCAGCGATGATATTCTGCAGGTGATCCAACGGATGGAGGAGGCCGGCGTGAGCCACTGCATACTTCCGGGGATAGACATCTCTGTATACGATGCGATGATTTCGCTCTCCGGTAGCCGTCCGGACCTTTTCTCACCCTGCATCGGACTACATCCTACCTCCGTTGGTGAGAATTGGGAGAGGGAGCTTGCTTTCGTCAAAGAGCATGCAAGTGAGCGCTGTTTCGCGGCCATCGGAGAAATAGGTATTGACAAGTATTGGTCAACCGACTACCTCGGGCAGCAAATGAGGGTTTTTGCCGAGCAACTGGAGCTTGCTGCCGAACTTGACCTTCCGGTAATCATTCACTTGAGAAATTCCACCGAAGAGATATTCAAAGTATTCTCGGAGGTGAGAGGAATACCCCTCAAAGGTGTGTTTCATGCCTTTTCAGGAAGCTACGAAACTTATCAAAGGATTCTTCGGCATGGAGACTTCAAAATAGGTATCGGGGGTGTTTCAACCTACAAAAATGCAGGCCTGGCAGTCACACTTGAGAAGGTCTCAATCGATGATATCGTGCTGGAAACCGACTCTCCATGGCTAACTCCGGTCCCTTTCCGCGGCAAACGCAACGAAAGTTCTTACCTGATTCACATTGCAGCCAATATTGCCGCGATACAGGGCATTCCTATGGAAACTGTAGCTACCATCACCACAAATAACGCAAGAAAACTCTTTTCATTATGAGCCAATCTATACTTTTGATCTATACAGGAGGCACTATCGGAATGAAACAGGATCCGGAAACCTTGCTTCTCAAACCCTTCAACTTCGGACTCATCACCGAGGAGGTCCCCGAACTTAAAAAATTCGGTTACCGGATTGTCTCTCACTCCTTTAATCCGGTCATCGACTCGTCGGACGTAAGTATACCTTTCTGGCAGGAGCTTGCAACCCTAATTTATGACAACTACGACAAGTATGACGGGTTTGTAATACTACATGGTACGGACACAATGGCATACTCCGCGTCAGCACTGAGTTTCATGCTGGACAGACTTGACAAACCTGTAGTATTTACCGGAAGTCAGCTACCAATCGGAATGCTGCGCACGGATGGCAAGGAAAACCTTATCTCATCGATAGAACTGGCCGCTGCCATGGATAGTGACGGTCACGCCTTGGTACCGGAGGTGTGCATCTATTTTGACAGTTATCTCTACCGAGGCAATCGTACCACAAAATACAATGCTGAAAACTTCAAGGCATTTCGCTCGGCCAATTATCCGGTACTTGCAGAAGCCGGTATTCATATCAGATACTATAGGGAATATGTCCACTATCCTGAAAAATGGGGTGAAGGCTTACGCCTATATACCGAAATGGAGACCAATGTTGCAATCCTCAAGATTTTTCCGGGTATCACACCGGCTTATGTAGAGGCGGTACTTAACACAAAGGGACTCAGGGCAGTGGTCCTAGAAAGTTTCGGCAGCGGAAATGCCCCCTCTATGGAGTGGTTCGGAAAATTATTGTCCGAAAGTGTCTCAAGGGGTGTGCTCATCGTCAATGTAACCCAGTGTCATGCCGGAAGTGTAGATATGTCGGCCTATGCCAATGGAGCCTTTCTCATGGAGTGCGGACTTATCAGCGGATATGATATGACCACCGAGGCGGCTGTTACCAAATTGTTCCATCTTTTGGGCAGGTTTTCTGATAATGAAGAGGTGAAATCGTATATGAAGAGGCCATTAAAAGGAGAATTTTCAAATAAATGAATTGTTATTAAAAAAAAATAACTAAATTGCGCGATATTTTACTAGTCGAAGAATATAACTTTAATAAATCGTTTAATAATCAATTAAAACAGAACTTATGAAAAAATTTTTCATGTTTTTGGCAGTTCTCGGCCTAATGACCGTATCTGCACAATTCCAGGTAGCTTATGCACAGGAAGAGACTCCTGAAGTTACTACAGAAGATGTTCAGGCAGCTCCTGAAGTTGATGAAGAAGAAATCGTTGACCCCTTTGCTGCAGGTGCGTCTGACCAGCCTATGCACCAGGCCCTCAAACAGAAATTCATTGAAGGTGGCCCCGGTTTTATGGCAACAATTCTGTTGTGTCTTATCTTCGGTCTTGCTATCGCTATTGAGAGGATCATCACACTGAGTCTTGCACAGACAGACACCAAGAAGCTTATCGCCAATGTAGACAAAGCTCTCAAAGAGGGTGGTATTGAAAAGGCAAAAGACGTATGCCGCAATACTCGCGGTCCTGTTGCAAGCATTTTCTATCAGGGTCTTCTTCGCGCTGACCAGGGTCTTGAAACAGTTGAGAAGACTGTTACCTCATACGGTTCAGTACAGATGGGTCAGCTTGAAAGTGGTCTTTCATGGATAACACTCTTCATTGCTATCGCTCCGATGTTGGGATTCCTTGGTACAGTTGTCGGTCTGGTTATGGCATTTGACGCTATCGAGGTTGCTGGTGACATCTCTCCGGCACTTGTAGCACACGGTATGAAGGTTGCGTTGATTACTACTATCGGTGGTCTTATCGTTGCCATTATCCTCCAATTGTTCTACAACTATTTGATTGCAAAGGTTGAATCCATCGTAGTTCAGATGGAAGATGCCTCCATTACTCTGGTTGACCTCTTGGTAAAACATCAGAAATAGTCCATCCTTGGACCGATCAAATAATGTAAAACAATTATTAACAACGAATTAATCATTCTATTATGAAATATACAAAGTATTTCCAATACTTGCTGTTTGCCGTTTCGATAGTGTTGATAGTTGTCTTCTATTTGACCCAGACCGCGTCAATGGATGACAAAATACTCGACGCCAATCTGATTTGGGCATACGTGCTTGTAGCTATCGCAGCAATCCTTGCAGTGATTTTCCCTCTTGCAAAGGCTTTCAAGACCAAGAAGGGTATTCTAAGGCTTCTTGTTGTGGTAGCAGGTGTGGTAGTATTGGTTGGTGGTGCCTACCTGCTTGCTCCGGGTACCCCTATTGACCTGACTTTTGAGGTTCCCGATCGTACCTTCAAATTAACCGATACTGCATTGTTTGTTACTTACGCTCTTATTGGGGCTTCCATTATTGCACTTCTATGGAGTGCCATTCGTAATTCAACAATTAAAAAGTAATCAAGATGGCAGCACCCAGAAAGACACCCGAAATTAATGGCGGTTCTATGGCTGACATCTCCTTCTTGATGTTGATATTCTTCTTGATGGTGAGTACCATGGATAAAGAGGAAGGTATATCGAGACGTCTCCCGGTTATGCCTCCTCCTGATATGAAGGTGGAAGACCAGAAGGTCAACCGTCGTAATATCATCCAGGTGAAGGTGAATGCTCAGGATAGACTTTTCGCAGGAAATGAGATCCTTGATATCACCCAACTCAAGAACAAGATCAAGGAGTTTATGACCAATCCCCACAATGATCCCAATCTTCCTGATAAGGAGATGATTTTCATTGAGGGATATGGTGACTGCCTCGTATCCAAAGGTGTGATTTCTCTGCAGAATGACCGTGGCACAAGCTACTCCAAATACATCGAAGTACAGAATGAGTTGATCCGTGCCGTGAATGAGCTTCGTGATGAATGGTCTATGGCCAACTATGGCAGGAAATACTCCAGGCTCAATGATGAGCAACAGACCATAGTGCGCAAGGCTGTTCCGCAGAATATCTCAGAGGCAGAGCCTAAGGATGTAACCAAGAGAAGACGTTAAGGAGGATTTATTATGTCAAAATTCGTAGATAAAGGTAAAAAAGAAACGCCAGGTATCAGTACCGCGTCACTTCCCGATATTGTGTTCATGATTTTGATGTTCTTTATGGTATCCGTTAGTATGCGTCAGACAGACCGTAAGGTTATGGTATCCCTTCCAGGAGCTTCGGAAGTTGCTAAACTGGAGAGAAAAGACCTTGCATCTTACATCTACATCGGTACACCTACCCTCCAATATCAGAGTCTCTATGGTACTGAATCACAAATCCAGCTAAACGATGCTTTTCGTAGCATAGAGGATATACGTGACTTCATCGCATCAGAGCGTGAATCTATCAGTGAGGCAGATCGTCAGAACATGACAGTATCCATAAAAGCCGACGAAAATACCCGTATGGGTATTATCACAGACGTTAAGCAAGAACTTCGTCGTTGTTCGGCTCTAAGAATAATGTATGGCGCACGTAAAGTCAGCGCTTTCAGCGCCCACTAAGAATTATCTATTTTACAAGCAAAGGGTGGCCAAGTGTCACCCTTTCTTGTATGAAACATGAAGTAATATAGAAAAATGAAAAACATCTTTATTTTTATTCTTACCCTGCTTGTGGCCACATCCTGCAGTGAGAAAAAAGCCAAGTATGTATTCTTCTTTATTGGGGACGGTATGGGATTCTCGCATGTGGCAGTAACGGAGGCATTCAAAGCTGTTGAAAAGGGTGAAATGGGGAGCGAACCCCTTACCTTCTCACAATTCCCTGTAATGGGTATGGCCACCACTTACTCAGCCAGTAATTTCATTACATGCTCATCGGCTGCCGGGACAGCTCTTTCCGCAGGTACTAAAACAAATAACGGTATGCTTGGAGTAACTCCCGACACTACAAGCGTTACGGCAATCTCATACAAATTTCACGATGCGGGACGAAAAGTAGGTATTATGAGTACCGTAACGATTGATCATGCAACTCCCGGAGCATTCTATGCCCATAACCCCTCAAGGAGCGATTACTATGCAATAGCAAAGGAGTTGCCTGAGACAGGTTTCGAGTTTTTCGGCGGAGGCGGTTTTGCCAAGCCATTGGGCAAAGAGGATTCAGAGCGTTCCATCTATGAGATAGTGGCTGAAAAGGGCTACACCGTTTCTTATGGCATGGAGGATTATCTTGCGCAGAAAGAGAGTGCGAAAAAAATAATCATGCTCCAAGAGAAAGGCAAGGAGAATAATATACTTCCCTACATGAAAGATGTTAAGGAAGGCGATTTGACACTGGCTCAAGTGGTTGATGCAGCAATAAAATTCCTTGAGAACGACAAGGGCTTTTTCATCATGGCCGAAGGGGGTAAAATCGATTGGGCTGCCCATTCAAACGACCTTGCCAATACCATTTTCGAAACACTCGATTTCGATGCCGCAGTAGAGGTAGCATATAGGTTTTATCAACAGCATCCCGATGAAACACTCATCGTTGTGACAGCAGATCACGAGACAGGTGGAATTGCACTTGGTAATAAGACAGGTTACAATTTTGATCTTACCATCGTCAAAGAAATTTTCGATGATCTCAAAAAAGGAGAGAACAAAGAAGAGGTTGTGAGCGGAGAGACTCCTGATGTCTTCAGCTACATGTCAGAAAAAGAGGTTATATACTATGTGTCAGAGAAAGCAAATATAGGCTGGACCACTATGTCGCATACAGGCGGTGCGGTACCGGTATTTGCAATCGGAGCCGGAAGTTCGCTTTTCAGCGGGCGGATGGATAATACTGAAATACCCAAGAAAATCTGTGAAGCTGCCGGCATTAAATTCTGATTTCCTACTTTTGGTAGTTTGTCATTGATTGTCTAACTTTGTCATTTTGATTATCAGAAAAGTAATGAAAAGAACTAAAGTTATTAAATTGCTTCAACGGGAGCCCGGTGGTGATGTACTTGTAAAAGGCTGGGTTAGGACCAAACGAGGCAACAAAAACGTGACATTTATAGCTCTCAATGACGGGTCCACCATCCACAACATACAGATTGTCTGCGACACGGAGGCTTTTGACGAAGCACTGCTCAAGCAGGTTACGACAGGTGCCTGTATCTCCGTCAACGGAGAGCTTGTAGCATCCTTGGGCAGCGGACAAGCAGTTGAGATCCAGGCACGCCACATTGACCTCTTAGGTGCTGCCGACCCCGACATCTACCCGCTTCAGAAGAAGGGGCACAGTATGGAATTTTTGCGTGAGATAGCTCACCTGCGCCCTCGTACCAACACTTTCGGCGCCGTACTGCGAATCCGTCACGCAATGGCATTTGCAATCCACAAATTTTTCAATGATAAAGGGTTTTTCTATCTCCACACTCCGATTATAACCAGCTCAGACTGCGAAGGTGCGGGCGAAATGTTCCATGTTACAACGCTTAATCTGGAAGATGTTCCCAAAAATGAAGATGGCAGTGTTAACTATGATGAGGACTTTTTCGGTCGACAGACATCTCTGACTGTAAGCGGGCAACTCGAAGGGGAACTTGGAGCTATGGCCCTGGGAGAGATTTATACCTTTGGTCCCACTTTTCGCGCTGAGAACTCCAATACTCCCCGCCACCTGGCCGAGTTCTGGATGATTGAGCCGGAAATGGCATTCTACGAGATAGAAGATAATATGGATCTTGCAGAAGAGTTCATCAAGTATCTCGTACAGTATGCTCTTGACAATTGCAGAGAGGACCTCAACTTCCTAAATAACATGATTGACAAGGAGCTTATTTCCCGTCTTGAAAGTGTTGTAAACACAAAATTCGTACGCCTCTCCTACACCGAGGGTGTAGAAATTCTGGAAAAGTCAGGGGTGAAATTTGAGTTTCCCGTAGCCTGGGGCATTGACCTTCAGAGTGAACATGAGAGGTATCTTGTGGAGAAACACTTTAAGAAACCGGTTATCCTAACAAACTATCCCAAGGAGATAAAAGCTTTTTATATGAAGCTCAACGAGGATGGAAAGACGGTTAGGGCAATGGATGTGCTTTTTCCCAAGATAGGTGAAATTATTGGAGGCTCTCAAAGGGAGGAATCTCTGGAGAAACTCCAGCAAAGAATAGCGGAACTCGATATGGATCATTCCAATCTATGGTGGTATATCGATACCCGAAGGTTTGGCACAGCTCCTCATAGCGGATTTGGGCTTGGATTTGAAAGGCTTCTGCTCTTTGTAACCGGTATGGCCAATATCAGGGATGTCATTCCATTCCCCAGAACTCCAAAGAACGCGGAATTTTAACACAATAATATCAACATCATGCTCATCATCGGTATAGCCGGTGGCACCGGCTCAGGCAAGACCACAGTAGTTAAGAAAATCTCGGAGCGACTTCACAACAAGGTAGTTGTAATTCCCCAAGACTCCTATTACAAAGATCAAAGTCATCTGCCGATTGAGGAGCGCCAGGAGCTGAATTTTGATCATCCGGAGGCTATCGACTTTGAACTGCTCGTACAGCAGCTCAAAGAGCTCAAGGAGGGAAAAATAATAGATCAACCGGTCTACTCCTATATAACCTGCTCCAGATCAGCTACAGAGACGGTAAAAGTAGGTCCTGCTCCCGTAATCATAGTAGAAGGTATCCTTATATTCACCTGTAAGGAACTCCGTAAACTGATGGATATAATGGTCTATGTTGATGCAGATGATGACGACCGTCTAATACGTGTTATTTCCAGGGATATCATGGAGAGAGGTAAAAGTGTGGAAAAGGTAATGGAGCGTTATCAAAAAACGGTTAAGCCTATGCACCTGCAATTTATAGCCCCCAGTAAACGCTACGCCGATATAATCGTACCTCAGGGTGGCCATAACAAGGTGGCAATTAACATATTAATCGCGACAATTGGGCAGGCGCTCGAAAACAATAACCAATGAGCGACGAGTTCCATAAAAATAAAACCGGGAAGAGGGTCGGGTTGTACCTGACCCTTATTTTCCACCTTTCGGTGCTTATAGTGCTGTTGCTTGTATCGATCAATTCACTTGTAGCTCCCAAAGCTTCATTTGTGCTTGATTTTACCAAACAAGAGCAGATTGAACAGGAACAGAAAGCCATAGAGTTAAAGGAAGATATCAGTCGCGAATTGGACCAACTCCTTGCCACTCCCAGAGCGCAAATACGGAATGTGGTAGTGGATATAGGATCTCAACTCAAGGATGACCGCCATTCCAACCCAAATCGGATTTATGAAGAGGCACGCGAATTACAGGACAAATTGAATGCATCCAAGGAAGATGCATTGAAGCAGGAGTCATCTGAAACTGTCGACCTCACCCCTGAACCGGAAAATGAAAAGAAGAAAAAAGAGGCATCTCCCACCTATAAAGGTCCTTCCGTCATCTCCTACCGTCTTGAAGGACGTAAGGCACAGCATCTGCCTGTTCCAGCCTACAAAGGCTATGGATCGGGAGATGTCTTTGTTGAAATCGCAGTCAATCCGAGAGGACGGGTTATTGATGCACGCGTATTGGAAACTATTTCCAGCCCGGACAAATCACTTCACGACTTTGCCGTAGAGGCTGCGATGCGTTCTCGCTTCACTGCTTCCGAGAGTGCCGGATCCCGCCAAATCGGCGAAATCGTTTATCGATTTATCGGACAATAAACCGCACTACCACACACTACACACTACACACTACACACTACACACTACACACTACACACTACTCTCCCAGTGCCCTTTTAACAACATTATCATTCTTCAGATAGATAGGATAGAATGCATCATCATCCAGAGGAGTATATCTACCGATAACCGCTTTTACCTGTGTCATTATTATTTCTCCGGAAATCTCCCAATCTTTCTTTGAAGGGATGACACCATTAGCCGTTGTATATTCTATGAATTCTTTCTTTAGGTCACGCTCAGCAAAAAAGGCATAAAGGGCATCCATATCTTTGATGCCTCTCATACGTGCACGATGCTTATCGCTAAATTGGTTAGCAAACTTAATAACCAAACTCTGTCGATTGCACTTTATCAGGTAATCGGAGATTCCGAGTGTGTCCAGAGGCACAAAAACATCCGGAATTATTCCTCCACCACCATAGACTACCCTACCTCCGGGTGTGACATATTTGAGAGAATCATTCACCTTGATGCTATCCGCACTCATCATTTCTCCATGCTCATATCGCTCGATGATATCCATATCATATTTGTCGGAGTAGGGTTTCTGAATAGACCTTCCCGTAGGCGTATAGAATCGAGCCACTGTCAGGCGGATACCGGATCCATCCGAAAAATAGATCGGCTCCTGCACAAGACCCTTTCCAAATGAGCGCAAACCATAAATAAGTGCTCTGTCGTTGTCTTGCATTGCTCCCGCAAAAATCTCACTGGAAGATGCGGAAGCTTCATTAATTAGGACCGCCAGCTCTATATCCTTACAACTGCCTTTACCATCCGCTATAAAATCTTGGCGCGGACGACTTTTACCCTCCATATAGACTACAATGTCTCCCTTCTCCAGAAATTCGTTGGAAAGCATCATCGCCTGATCAAAATACCCGCCCGTATTATCCCTCAAATCGAAAATAAGTCGCTTCATCCCCTTCTCACGAAGAGTTAGCGTAGCCTGGAGGAATTCGAAATAACTTGTCTTGGAAAATTTGGAGAGTTTAATGTATCCGGTGGTATCATTTATCATAAATGCGACATCCAGACTGTTAACCGGGATCATATCCCTGACAATGGTAAATGGTATAAGAGCTCCTTCTCCCTCCCTCTTGAGCTCCAGTTTTACCTTTGTACCCCTTGGTCCTCTCATCATATAGACCATGGAGTCCTGCTTCATACCCACTCCGGCAATATTTTTGCCGTCAATCTTGATGATCCTATCTCCGCTAAGCAATCCCGCCTTTTCGGAAGGACCACCGGCAATGACATTGGTAACTATTGCCGTATCATTGGGGACATTGAACTGGATACCTATACCATCAAACCCTCCTTGAAGTGCCTCATCGGCTTTTTCCAGATCTACGGGAGGCAGATATACCGAATGGGGGTCAAGTTCAGCCATGACTGCAGGAAGGAGTTTCTCCGTTACAGCCTTATGGTCTATATCGTCTACATAATCTTTGTCCACGCTATTTAGCACAAGCATCAGCTTAGCCCAATCTTCCTTTGTTGAATCGAGATCTACCACACCCTTTTTAGGAAGCCTCATAATCATTATGACCAACATCACAATGATTACAATCCATACCGATATCCTCAGTAGTCTCATAGTTTTGTCACTACTCATAATAAAGGGGATTACAGCTGTTGAACCTCAATGCCGGCCCTGCGGAGCAGGTCGATACCATCAGTGATACGGTAATCTTCGTGATAGACCACTCTTTTGATGCCCGCCTGTATTATGAGTTTAGAACATTCCAGACAGGGAGAAGCCGTCACATAGAGTGTCGCCCCTTCGCTGCTGTTACCGCTCTTGGCAACTTTTGTTATAGCATTTGCCTCGGCATGGAGGACATAAGGTTTGGTAGCACCGGTTTCATCTTCACACACATTTTCAAATCCTGAGGGGGTGCCATTATACCCATCTGATATTATCATTCTGTCCTTTACAATAAGGGCTCCCACCTGCTTGCGCTTGCAATAGGAATTTTTTGCCCAAACTTGAGCCATCTCGAGATAGCTCAAGTCAAATTTGTTTCGATTTTTATTATTCATCTAATTATTCTTTCAGTTACTTTCCGTAGGTGAACTGTTTCTTTGGTAAATGAAGCGTTTGATACTGCGTTTTGGTGTTTTTTCAAATTCTTCAGGCACAATCTCTACTCCGGCCAATTTACAGTAGTTAGGAAGCTCTATATTGGCCATCTGGATTCCTTCCTGCAGCTTTTCGAGAAGTTGTTCTTCCGAAAGTCCCTCCTCATTTGCCTGATCAAAGTCGGGATAGATGAGCGCAATCAACAAGGATTTATCCTCAACTACAAGCGCTTCCACTACATAAGGCATGTTATTGAGGATACTCTCTATCTCCTCGGGATAGATATTCTGACCCGAAGGACCGAGAATCATAGTTTTGCTACGCCCTTTAAGGAAGAGATATCCCTCTGAGTCCATCACACCCATATCACCGGTCTTTAACCAACCGTTGGAGAGAACTTCATCAGTTGCCTCTTGATTTTTGTAATATCCAAGGAATACATTGTCGCCCCTTACATATATTTCTCCGGGAATATTTTTGGGATCTTTAGAGTCAATCTTAATTTCCATTCTGGGAGCAGCCTTTCCACAAGAGTAAAGTCTGGTCTTGTCCCATGGTGCGTATGCGATGATGGGAGCACATTCGGTCATGCCGTAACCAACTGTAAAAGGAAAGTTGATTCTTTTGAAAAATGCCTCGGCTTCGCGGTTAAGGGCGGCCCCGCCAATAATAACCTCTTTAAACTTGCCACCGAAAGCAGAGACTATGCTATTGAGTATATTTTTCTGGATCATCTGATCTATTACGGGAAGATTCAGCAATAGTTTGATTCTATTCTTGCTTATGATGGGAGAAAGCATCTTCTTGTAAATTTTCTCGATGATCAGAGGAACAGCTATGATTATGTCCGGTTTGATAGTAGCCATAGCATCCAGGATGATATTAGGGCTGGGCAGCTTGGTAAGGAAGTGTACATGTCCTCCCACAGACATAATAAACATAAATTCGAACATCATCCCATACATGTGCGCCGTAGGAAGCATGGATACAAGATTGGAGGTATTGTTCAGTTGCGGATGTACGGCCTTTGCAAAAAGGATATTGGAGTGGAGAGACCTGTAAGGAAGCATTACTCCCTTTGAGAAACCAGTAGTACCGGAGGTATAGTTGATCATCGCGAGCTCATTGGGAGAGTCTTCATAATACTTGATGTTAGCCGGGGTGAAGCTATTTGGATATTTCTTACCGAACATCTCATTTAGATGCTCCCTGGCTTTAACGTATTTTTCATCCTTTGCATAAACGACGCTGACGTCATTCATTGAGAGTATTGCCTCCACTTCAGGCATCTCTGCGCTGTTGAGGTTCTCCCAGATTGAGTCTCCGACAATAAGAATTTTTGAGTCGGAGTGGTTGACCAGATTATGTATGTTTGCCGGTTTAAATTCGTGAAGAAGTGGTACAGGTACGGCTCCATAGGTAAGAGCAGCAAGAAAAGCCACTCCCCAATTGGACTGATTGCGGCCACAAATTGCAATTTTATCTCCTTTGACGATGTCGCAGCTCTCAAAGAATATATGCAGTTTTGCGATTCTTCGTGCCACGTCGCGATAGTTGAGAGTAAGACCTTTGTAGTCAGAGAGCGCAGGGTAATCCCAGTTATTTTTAAAACTCTCTTCGAACAGTTTGTTTACAGATTTTTTCATTTGTTGAAATTATGTAAAGGCCTGCAGCTCGCAAAGGTGCGAGTAAAGACCATGGTTACTAATTAATGTATCGTGATCGCCCCGCTCTACTATTACTCCGTTTTGTAGTACTATTATCTCATCGGCATGGCGAATAGTAGAAAGACGGTGCGCAATAACAAGTGAAGTACGGTGTTTCATTAGGTTGGAAAGGGCATCCTGCACCACTCTCTCACTTTCGGTGTCAAGTGCGGAGGTCGCCTCATCGAGTATTAGGATCGGAGGATTTTTCAGCACGGCCCGCGCAATTGCTATTCTCTGTCTCTGACCTCCGGAAAGTTTGGAACCCCTATCTCCAATATTTGTTTGGTAGCCCTCTTCCGTTTGCAATATGAAGTCGTGCGCATTGGCGATTTTGGCCGCCTCCTCTATCTGCTCCTGCGAAATATTTTCCATTCCAAAGGAGATATTGTTGGCTATGGTATCATTGAATAGAATAGGCTCCTGAGTTACGATGCCCATCTGTGATATGAGATCCTCAAGCTTGTACTTTCGGATATCAATACCATCAAGCTCAATGTAGCCACCTGTAACATCCCAAAACCTTGGCAACAGATCTGCCATGGTGGATTTTCCGGCGCCTGAGGGACCCACGACTGCCACCATCTTCCCTTTAGGGATGGTAAAGGAGATATCCTTTAGTACCGGCTCATCCGTATAGCTGAATGAAACATTTTTAAACTCTATGGAGTTGTCAAATGAGGTAAGCGGCAAAGGATAGTCAGCTTCTATTATATCGGAGGGAGCATCCAGAATCTCAAAAATCCTATCTCCCGAGACAAGCCCTTTCTGTACCGCTGCGAAGGAGTTTGCCATCGCTTTTGCGGGCTCCAGCACCTTCCAATAAAAGCCTATGTAGACTATAAATTGTGGCCATGTCATACCAAGGTTACCCTGGAAATTGAGCCATCCGCCATAAAAGAGTACCAGAGCAGCTATGGAAATACCGAGAAACTCCGAAGTAGGCGATGCCAGCTCCTGTCTGTTGGAGACCTGTCTGCTTACTTTGCGGTGACGCTCATTGTAGCGCTCAAAGCGATTCTCCACATATTTCTGAGCATTGAAAGCTTTAATCATCCTCGACCCTGAGATAGCCTCCTCATATTGGCTCAGGATCTGTCCCATCAAAGACTGCGTCTCCACCGATCCCCTGCGAAGATTGCGGGTTATACGAGTAACTATCAGCGCTGATATCGGCAGGGCTATTAAAGAGACTGCCGTCAGACGAGGCGACATGTAAAAGAGCATGATTAGAAATCCTACCACCAGTATAGGCTCCCTGAACATCACGTGAAAACTGCTGGCAACGCTATTCTGCACTTCATTGACATCATTGGATATACTTGAAAGAATGTCTCCTTTTTTTCTATTGTTAAAATAGCCTATGTCTAGGGATGCAATCTTATTATAGAGGTCTTTTCTGACATTCTTCATCAGGTTGGTTTTCATACTTACCAGAATCCTCTGAGAAAGATATCTGCACAAATCAGAGAAGAAACAGGCTACGATCAGCGAAAGAGAAACAAACAGCAGAGCCCTGACCACCCCATCTGAAGCAGCTATTGAGGAGAGATAGTATGAAAAAAGAGCATTTACATACTGTATGGAAAAGGAAAACTCAGGCTTTGCAGCTATTTGTGGTATCGTATCGGATTCGAATAATACGGTCAGAAAGGGACCGAGAAGGGCATAATTTGCAATGCCGAATATTACCGAGAAGATCGACAAGGCCAGATAGCCGGGCCAGTACCTTCCCCATGGCTTCGCATACGCCAGTATTCTCTTGAATGTCTCCATCTGCAACAGATGCCAAAATAGTGTTATCTTACAAAGATATTAAAAAATAGTTAAGAGTTCCGAGTTCTGAGTTCTGAGTTAAAAATTTCGAGTAACCAGAACTCAAATAACCCGAACCTTAAAAGCACAAAAACTTTCCAGACTCAGGTTATTTAACGTATATTAGACAATTGTAATCCGCAACAAGCACCCCGCAACCCGCAACTAAAAAGGCGACTAAGTCGCCTTTTCCATTACTCTTCTGCCGGAACTACCCGGATGAGCTCAACTTTGAATTTCAAAGTCTCGTTGGGGCCTATGCTGGCGCCTGCACCACGCTCTCCATATCCAAGTTCAGCGGGTATCCAGAGGGTAATTTCGCCACCCTCGTCAACGAGTTGCAGCCCCTCGGTCCAACCTTGAATGACATTTTGAAGACTAAAGGTTGCAGAATTGCCTCTTTCGTATGAAGAGTCGAAAACAGTACCGTCAATGAGAGTACCTTCGTAGTTGCACTCAACGGTGCTTTCAGCTGTGGGGAATACACCATTTCCGGCTCTCTCTATCTTGTACTGAAGACCTGATTCTGTAGTTACCACACCTTCATTTTTGGCATTATTCTCGAGGAACTCCTTGCCTTTGGCAAGAGTCTCCTCACCCTTGATCCTCATGCGATCCTCCATAAACTTGTTGATTACTTCTGAGAATTCGCCACCAATGCGGTTAGCCTCCTGCGGATCAATTTTACCCATGGCAAGAATATCCTTCATACCTGAAACTATAGAATTGAAATTCAAAGAACCAAAGTCATTCATTGAAATTACCATTCCGAAGTTCTGGCCGAGAGCATAGCTTACTGAGTCCACTTGAGCCTTTGTAATGCCTGCAGGCTGGCCTTCCTCGGAAGTCTTGGTGGAGCAAGAGATCATCATCATTGCTCCGATAACGCAAATAGCGCAAAATTTGATAACTTTCATACTATTTTGATATTTATGATTATTGATTAGTAATTGTTTTACGAAAAATAATTTACAAAGATATTGAAAATTTCGCAACTAGCACTTTTATTGCACTTTTGGGGGAACAAAAATTTTACAATACGAAAAATATTGTTTAATTTAGTAGAATTATAAGGAAAACCTTTATATATGAAGATTACCTCAGAAGAACTGCACGCAAAACTGAAAGAATTTTTCGGCTTCAATTCGTTCAAAGGTGAACAGGAAGAGATTATAAAGCATCTGATAGCAGGCAATGACGCTTTCGTACTGATGCCTACAGGTGGCGGTAAATCTCTCTGTTACCAGCTTCCGGCTTTGTGTCTGGATGGTACTGCCATTGTCATTTCTCCGCTTATCGCACTTATGAAGAATCAGGTGGATGCCATACGAGGTTTTATCCACAATCAGGAAGGGGTAGCTCATTTTCTCAACTCTTCTCTAAATAAAACACAAATCGCCGAGGTTAAGGAAGACCTTTTAAAAGGAATAACCAAACTGCTATATGTGGCTCCCGAATCTCTTACAAAAGAGGAGAACATTCAGTTTTTAAAACAGCTGAAAATCTCATTTTACGCCATAGACGAAGCCCACTGTATTTCTGAATGGGGACACGATTTCCGACCGGAGTACCGCAAGATTCACGAAATAGTACAGGAAATCGGCGAAGCGCCGCTAATAGCGCTGACAGCTACCGCTACTCCTAAAGTTCAGTCAGATATCCAAAAGAATCTCTGCATGACGGAAGCTCGCGTCTTCAAGTCCTCATTCAACCGCCCCAATCTCTATTATGAAATACGCGACAAGGCCAATCCAAAACGGGATATAGTCAAATTTATAAAAGAGAATGCCGGCAAGAGCGGTATCATCTACTGCCTGAGTCGAAAACGTGTCGAAGAGATAGCGGAGTTTCTAAATGTTAATGGCATCAAGGCTCTCCCCTATCATGCCGGCATGGACTCCAATACCCGAAGTTACAACCAGGATATGTTCCTGATGGAGGAAGTGGATGTAATAGTTGCTACCATAGCTTTTGGAATGGGGATAGATAAGCCTGATGTGAGATTTGTCATCCACTACGACATTCCTAAAAGCCTGGAGGGCTATTATCAGGAGACGGGGCGTGCAGGCAGGGATGATCAAGAGGGTCAATGCATAGCATTCTATAGTTACAAGGATATCCTGCGCCTCAAAAAATTCATGCAGGGCAAGCCAATTTCCGAGCAGGAGATTGGAAATCAGCTACTGATGGAGACAGTTGCTTATGCAGAATCCAATCAATGCCGGCGCAAGATTCTTCTTAACTACTTTGGAGAAAATTACCTTAAGGAGGGCTGCGGTAACTGCGACAACTGCCTCCATCCGAAGAAACATTTTGACGGTCAGGAGCAGATGCTTACCGTTATTGAACTCATCCTCTCCCTCAAGGAGTATTTTGTGGAAGAGCATCTGGCTAACATCCTCGCCGGAGAGAGCAACTCCAAGATCAATTCGTACAAGCATAATAAGCATGAACTTTTTGGCATAGGCAAGGAGGATGGAGTACGCTTCTGGGCAGCCATAATACGTCAGGGAGTAGTCCTGCAACTATTGGACAAGGATATTGAGCGTTATGGTCTGATAAGTGTGACCGAAAAAGGCAATGCTTTTTACGAGTCACCCTACCCTCTCATGCTCACGGGAGCGAGGACATTTACGGAATACGATGATGACGACGATGACGAATTTGGTGGTACAGCCGGCCCCAGGGTTGCCGGTTCCGGAGGAGGCGATCCCGAACTTCTTGCAATTCTAAAGGATGTACGCAGAAGTGAATCAAAGAGGCTGAATCTTCCCCCTTGGATCATATTTACAGATCCCTCACTTGATGACATTTCCATCCAATACCCTATCACAATTGAGGAGCTCAAGAATTGTCAGGGAGTGGGCGAAGGAAAGGCACGCAAATATGGTAAACCCTTTCTGGAGGTTATTGCCAAATATGTAGAGGAGAATGAGATCGAACGACCTGATGATTTTGTTGTGCGTACGGTGGTCAACCGTTCCGCCAATAAGGTATATATAATAAAGTGTATCGACAGACGTCTGCCTTTTGAAGACATTGCGCGTGCCAGGGATATGGATATGGAAGAGCTTATGGATGAAGTCGAGTCAATCGTAAGCTCAGGTACCAGGCTCAACATAGATTATTATATTCGCCAGACCATTGACGAAGACAAAATTGATGATATCTATAACTATTTCAGAGAGGAAGCCGTTTCTGATTCAGTCAATGATGCTTTGAAAGAACTCGGTCCTGCCTATACGGAAGAAGAGGTGAGACTCGTTAGAATCAAGTTCGTATCGGAACTGGGCAACTGATTTTCGATTTCCAGCCACTTTATCTCCTCGTCACGACCCCAGTATGTCAGCTGGCGTTTGGCGTAGTGGCGGGTATTGCGTTTTATCAGCCTTACAGCCTCTTCCAGAGAACTATTTCCGTCCAAATAGTCAAATATTTCCTTGTATCCCACTGTTTTTAGTGCCGGCATATCTCGATATTGTACCAGGGAACGCACCTCCTCTACCAATCCGGCTTCCATCATCACATCAACTCTGCGGTCTATACGATCGTAAAGCTCTGCGCGCGGACGCGTCAGACCTATTTTGAGAATTTCAAACTCTCTTTTTCTTGTGCTGCCGGTCTTGAAGGAGGAAAATTTACGACCGGTACCAATAGTAACCTCCAGTGCTCTTATCACACGCTGTCCGTTGCTGATATCTATGGAATAATAGGATTCGGGGTCGACTGTTTTCAACTCTTTTTGAAGAGACTCCACTCCCTCTCTCTTCAGAAGTGCAGTCAGAGATTTGCGCAACTCCTGATCCACTTTCGGGAAATCATCGAGGCCTTTGCAAAAAGCATCTATATAGAGTCCCGAACCTCCTGTCATAACGAGAGTCTCATGGCTGCGGAAGAGCTCATCTACCAGTGCCAGAGCCTCTATTTCATATTTTCCGGCAGTGTAATATTGTTCTACCGAGTGCGAGTGGATGAAATGGTGTTTTACCCGGGAAAGTTGCTCCTGCGAGGGGACAGCGGTACCTATGCTCATCTCCCGGAATAGTTGACGAGAATCACAACTGATTATAGGCGAGCCGAAATGGAGTGCCAGCTCTATGCTATAATCTGTCTTCCCCACCGCCGTAGGGCCGAGCAATATAACGACTCGTCTCATTCGGGGAGATCTTCTGTATCCAATAACTCTTCCGGCTTTTCTAAAATTTCCTCCCTATACTCCACGATATCTTCATAACGTGATGAAAACTGATCGGGATTATGACCCTTGCCCTCCGAGTTGTGGGGATATGAGCGCATCGGTAGAAACTTAACCTCGTCAATGAATTCCAGACGAATATATCTATCATCAGAGATGTCGTAAATATAGTTTAAAACAGGCTCACCCTTTTTTAGAGTATCTTCAAATGTTACGCAATCCATGGTGCCGTCACCCGTATCAAACATTCCATACTCGCTGCTCAGATAACCTTCGGCATCACATCCCTCAAACATTACAACCTGGTCGGGAGCAAATTCCAAATCTGCAAGAATAAAGCTGTTAAAAGCAAAAAGAGTCATATTGGACTTTACCTCATATATCCTGTAGAAAACTTTGCTCTGCGGTATGGTAGCCCTATATCTGTAAATAATCATTGGCGATGAGTTTAGTATTGCAAAATTACTAAAAAAGCTATATTTTTACAATTCGGAATGAATTCATCATCAAAAGTTGTTAATGACTGCTACCTTAGCATCGCAGAACCCTCACAGGGCCTCTATAAGGAGAAGGGTAGCAAGTTTNNATCTCAAAAAAGAATATTTCGACGCGAGACACCATTGTTACGCTTACCGTATCGGACTTACCGGAGATAAATGGCGCATGAATGATGACGGAGAACCCTCTTCGTCTGCCGGCAGACCCATACATGGGCAACTTCTTTCCAATGAGTTGAGTGATATCCTGGTGGTTGTGGTAAGGTATTTCGGAGGCATCAAACTCGGTGTTCCCGGTCTCATAAGAGCTTACAAGAGTGCAACCGCTGACGCAATTGCCAATGCTGAGATTATAGAGAAAATTGCCGGAGAGTTTTTCACCATAACCTTTGATTATCTCCAGATGAACGATGTTATGAAAGTGCTCAAAGAGATGAATATAACCCCTATTTCACAGAGTTTTGACTTGACCTGTACTATGGAGGTAAGGGTGCGTCTGACACAGATTGAACAGTTTTACGAATCACTGAAAAACACACAGATATGCCGAAAAACCTAATTTCAATTCACGATTTCTCAAAAGAGGAGATTCTCCACATTGTGGAAATAGCCGCAGATTTTGAAAAGAACAAATCGCAGAATATCCTCAATGACAAGGTGGTTGCCTGCATTTTTTTCGAGCCGTCCACCAGGACACGTCTCAGTTTTGAGACTGCTGCCAACCGTCTGGGAGCCCGCGTGATAGGCTTTGCTGATGCAGCCCATACCAGTATTGCCAAAGGAGAATCCCTTAAGGACACCATCAAGATGGTATCCAACTATGTTGACATCATCGTGATAAGGCATCCGCTCGAAGGAGCTGCCAGATATGCATCCGAAGTCACACCAGTTCCCGTTATCAACGCCGGTGACGGTGCCAACCAGCATCCCACCCAGACTCTGCTCGACATCTATAGCATCAACAAGACGCAGGGACGCCTCGACGACCTTACAATCAATATGGTGGGTGACCTCAAATATGGACGTACCGTACACTCCTTGCTTCAGGCAATGTCCTACTTCTCACCCCACTTCTTCTTCACCTCACCGGATGAGCTAAAGATGCCCCTCGAATACAAAAGATTTCTTGATGGAAAAGGAATATCCTATACTGAAACCAAACAACTCTCAGATCATCTTGACGACACGGATATCCTCTATATGACCAGAGTGCAGCAGGAGCGCTTCAACGACCCGATAGAGTACGAGAATGTAAAAAATGTCTTCCGTCTGGAGGCATCCATGCTCTCAAACGTTCGCGACAACCTTAAAATCCTTCACCCTCTCCCCAGAATCAATGAGATTGCCGCCGATGTGGATGACACTCCTTATGCATACTATTTCAAACAGGCCGAAAACGGAATGTACGTGAGAATGGCCATCATAGCATATTTATTGGGATACAGATAAACAGAGAATTATGGAACAGAAAGACAAACATTTGAAGGTCACGGCCATCAATAATGGCACCGTACTAGACCACATACCAGCCGAAAACCTCTTCAAGGTAATAGACATCCTCAACCTCTCAAAGCGTCCCAACCAGATTACCATCGGCAGCAATCTGGATAGTCGCAGTATGGGTAAAAAGGGTATCATCAAAATTTCAGAGCATTTTTTCGAGGATGAGGAGATAGGCGAAATTGCCTTGATTGCACCAAATGCCACCATAAATATAATTCGCGACTATGAAGTAGTGGAAAAGAAGATAATATCAATTCCTGAAAGTTTCATCGGCATATTCAAATGCATGAATCCCATGTGTGTAACGAACCATCAGGATATCCCCACAAAATTCACCACCATAAGAGAAAGAAACGAGGTTTTGCTTCTCTGCCACTATTGTGAAAAGACCACCGATACCCGAAACTTAAAAATCGTAAGTAAAAAGTGATTTATTGCGAAATTATTATATCTTTGTAGGATATATAACAAATAAAATATAATCATACATATGAAAAAAGTTCACAATTTCAACGCAGGCCCTTGCGTACTGCCTCAGCCGGCAATCGATGCTGCAATTGCTGCATTACAAGATTTTAAGGGTACAGGAATGCCTGTTATTTCAGTTTCACACCGCTCAAAGGAGTGGGAATCTGTCATGGATGAGTGCCGTGCACTCTGGAAAGAACTCCTCGATATTCCCGACGACTATGAAGTACTCTTCCTTGGCGGCGGTGCATCCCTACAGTTCCTCTACGTTGCAATGAACCTTCTTGAGAATAAAGCAGGCTATCTTGAGACGGGTGTATGGGCAAAGAAGGCTTTCAAAGAGGCTAAGAGCATCGGAAATGCCGTTTGCATCGCCTCTTCGGCAGACAAGACATATAGTTATATTCCCAAGGGATACGAGATACCTACCGACCTCGATTATTTCCATATCACCACCAACAACACCATCTACGGTACGGAGATAAGATATGATATGGATTGCCCGGTAAATCTTGTAGCCGATATGTCTTCCGATATCATGAGCCGTCCGGTTGACGTTTCCAAGTATGCCATCATATATGGCGGAGCACAGAAAAACGTTGGTCCCGCAGGTGTTGCTTTTGTAATAATAAGGAAGGATATTCTCGGTAAAGTTTCAAGATTTTTACCCACAATGCTTGACTATAGGACACATATCAATGACGGTTCAATGTTCAATACCCCTCCCGTATTCCCCATTTTTGTAATGACGGAGACTCTCAAATGGGTAAAGAGCATCGGTGGTCTAAAAGCAATGAATAAGATTAATGTTGAGAAAGCAAATATTCTCTACAATGAAATAGACCGTAATTCCCTCTTTGTAGGTACCGCAGCCAAGGAAGACCGCTCCATCATGAACGTATGTTTCGTAATGGCTGAAGGCTATGAGTCCCTTCAGGATGAATTTATGGCATTTGCCAAAGAGAGAGGTATGGTTGGCATCAAGGGTCACCGCTCTGTAGGTGGCTTCCGCGCCTCTATCTACAACGCGTGTCCGAAAGAGTCCGTTCAGGCACTTGTTGATTGTATGCAGGAATTTGAAAAAATCCATAAAAAATAAGAAATATGAAAGTACTAGTAGCTACTGAGAAACCCTTTGCAAAAGTTGCCGTTGACGGCATACGCACTATTGTTGAAGAGGCAGGCCATGAGCTGGTACTCCTCGAGAAATACACCTCTACTGACCAATTTCTGAAAGCAGTTGCAGATGCTGACGCACTTATCGTACGTTCTGATCAAGTTACTGCCGAAGTAGTTGCCGCTGCACCAAAACTCAAAATTGTCGTACGCGCAGGAGCCGGGTATGATAATCTGGACCTTGCAGCTTGCACTGCAAAAGGGATTGTTGCAATGAACACTCCAGGTCAAAACTCCAATGCTGTAGCCGAACTTGTTTTTGGTATGCTGATCTATCTGCAGCGCGCAGGCTTTTCAGGTGCATCAGGCACGGAACTCAAAGGAAAAAAATTGGGATTGCACGCCTTTGGTAATATTGGAAAAATTGTTGCCAACATAGCCAAAGGTTTTGGAATGGAAGTGTATGCCTTCTCGCCTTCGTTGGCACGTAATCCTAAACTGGGAGAGCAATATGGTGTTACAGCCATAACTTCACCTGAAGAGTTATATGACAAGAGCGATGTAGTTTCTCTGCATATGCCTGCTAACGACCAAACTAAAGGAAGTATCAATTATGATTTGATAAGTCGTTTACCCCAAAATGGCATCATCATCAATACTGCACGAAAAGAGGTGATAAATGAAGCTGATTTGGTGCGTATTATGGAGGAACGTCCTAAGTTTAAGTACGGAACCGACATTATGCCCGGCAACCATGAGGAAATGGTTCAAAAGTTTGGTGTTCGTTATCTGGCATCTGCTAAAAAATGTGGAGCTCAGACCGAAGAGGCTAATGTAAACGCCGGCCTCGCCGCCGCCAATCAAATTTGTAAATTCTTCGCCACAGGCGACAGAACATTCCAACTCAACAAATAATTTCATCTGATAATATGGTAAAAGTAAAACCTTTTGCGGCTATCCGCCCTCCAAAAGCGATTGTTAAAGAAGTGGCAGCGCGCCCTTATGACGTGCTTAATTCGGTTGAGGCTAAAGCCGAAGCAGGAGAAAAGTCACTCCTACATATCACAAAACCGGAAATTGATTTCGACC
Source organism: Bacteroidales bacterium UBA1392 (assembly GCA_002305275.1). Taxonomy (GTDB): domain Bacteria; phylum Bacteroidota; class Bacteroidia; order Bacteroidales; family UBA932; genus Cacconaster. Next base: position 127,805 of record DBQO01000001.1, read on the forward strand.
CCATCATAGACGAGCATTCACAGCCCGCTTATGATAAAGCAGTTGAAAACTTCAAACTCTGGATGAAGAAAGGATGGCTTGTACAAGATGCTACTGAGAACTACTATGTATATGCCCAGACCATGGATGGACGTACCCAATACGGCCTCGTTGTCTGTGCCAATGTAGAGGACTACCTGACCGGGAAGATAAAGAAACATGAGCTTACCCGCAAGGATAAGGAGGAGGATCGTATGATCCACGTTCGCATCCAGAATGCTAATGTAGAGCCAGTATTCTTCACCTATCCCGACAATGATGAGATCAATGCTATCGTGAGCCGCTATGCTGCCGGTGAACCCGAGTATGATTTTGTTGCGGACGATGGTTTCGGACACCATTTGTGGATAATCAGCGACAAGAAAGATATTGCACGCATTACTGAGATTTTTGCCGGTATTCCCGCATTTTACGTGGCAGACGGTCACCACAGAACAGCTGCTGCTGCTCTTGTTGGAGAAGAGCTACGTCGCAAGAATCCCAACCATACGGGCGAAGAGGAGTACAACTACTTCATGGCAGTTGTCTTCCCGGAAAGCCACCTCAAGATTATCGACTACAATCGCGTTGTGAAGGACCTCAACGGCATGACTCCAAAAGAGTTTATCGAAGCTCTTAAAGAGGATTTCGTAATTGAAAAGAAGGGTTCAGCGGAGCCTTACCGACCCTCCGGACTCCACAACTTCTCGATGTATCTTGAAGGGGAATGGTACTCGCTTACTGCAAAGCCCGGCAGATACGATGACAATGACCCTATCGGTGTTCTCGACGTTACAGTTTGTTCAAACCTCATTTTCGACAAACTTCTTGACATAAAGGATCTACGCACCTGCACCAGAATTGACTTCGTGGGTGGTATACGCGGTCTTGGCGAGTTGAAGAGAAGGGTGGATTCAGGAGAGATGGCAGCAGCCTTTGCTCTCTACCCGGTTTCCATGAGACAGCTGATCAACATATCTGACACAGGCAATATAATGCCTCCAAAGACTACCTGGTTTGAGCCTAAGCTTCGCAGCGGTCTGACGATCCACAAACTGGAAAGATAGTAAAAAAACCTCGGCTTAGCGCTGAGGTTTTTTTGTTGCGGGATGCGGGTTACGCGGAGCAGGGGCAAGAAAGTTTTGAATTATTATACCCTAATTCTCCACGACTGAATCCCTTTCCTGTCCACCGGAAATAGGACTGGTACTACCACTCTCCTTATAATCTATATAAAGTATACCTTTCAGATGATCTATTTCATGCTGGAAAATAACTGCCGTAAATCCGGAAATTGTATCGGTACGGGGTTCTAAAGTGAGTTCATCATTGTATGAAACAACAATAGATGTGGAGCGGAGCACGGTATCACGTTGTCCGGGGACAGAAAGGCAACCCTCCCAGCCATATTTCTTTTCAGGGGAGTAGAAGGTTATCTCTGCGTTCGGATAAAATTCAAAGGGGGCCCCCTCTTTGTCAAATCTTACTACGGCGATGAGTTGTCTGCTGATACCGACCTGAGGCGCAGCAATGCCTACCCCAGGATTGTCAGGATCATTTACCGTACATAGCATCCTATGTCTCAAGACCTTGTAAATATCGGAAGTTATATCTTTTGCCGTCAAAGGAGCGGCAACCTTACGGAGCAACTCCGTCTCTGAAGGACTATCGGTGGTATAAAGGGGCATTATGGCAGCGGAAGTGTCGGTGCCAATGAGTTGTTTTTCCCGTGCAGTAAAAGTCGTGCCGTCACTACATGAAAAAAGTGTTGCAGCGGAAGCAATAGCCACTCCAACATAGATAATAATAGATGATAATCTCATTTTAATAAAAATTACCAGGCGAGAGCGCCTGCACCAAGAATAGCTGCATCGGACTCTTTGAGACCGGAACGAAGCACTTTAATTTTACCACCTTTCCAGATAGAGAGAAGATTGGCTTCCATCGCCTCCACAAGGGGTTTCATAATAAGATCACCTGCCTCTGCAAGACCTCCGAAGAGGATGATTGCTTCAGGAGTGCTGAATGCAACGAAATCTGCAAAGGACTCGCCTAGCTTTTGACCGGTGAATTCAAACACCTTTTTTGCAATGGTATCTCCTGCGACAGCAGCATCGTAGACATCTTTAGAGGTTATGACTTCAAGAGAACGGAGTAATGAGGGTTCGTCGCTCATATCGAGCCATTCACGCGCCGTGCGCGCAACTCCGATGGCTGAGGCGTAAGTCTCGAGACAACCCACCTTACCGCAGTTGCATTGGCGACCATTGTGCCTTACCGCAGTGGTGTGACCCAATTCACCGGCAAAGCCGTCGTGTCCATAGACCATTTGGCCATTGACAACAATACCGCTGCCCACACCGGTCCCGAGAGTAATTTCTATGAAATTAGTCATACCCTTGGCATTGCCGTAGTGCATTTCCCCGATAGCAGCCGCATTTGCGTCATTTGTAACCGTCACGGGTTTACCGGTTTTTTTTGCAATATAGTCTCTCAAAGGCACAACACCTTTACCCCATGGAAGATTGGCTGCACCTTCAATGGTCCCTTGATAGTAATTGCCGTTGGGAGCACCGATACCGATACCTTCGATACTCTCCCAGTCGACCTGCTCTGAAATCTTCCTGATATTGGCGCAGAGATCATCCATGAATTTCTCCGCATCAACCTCACCGTAGACCTTGGTGTCCATTCTGCTCCTGGCAAGAATATTGGCTCGTCTATCCACGATACCGATCATGGCCGACTGGCCTCCGATATCAACTCCTATCACATATTCTTTTGACATATTATCAATCATATTATTGTTAAATGATATTTATGCTGTTACAATGTCCGTATTTACATTTTTGTTGCCGAAAAGAGCATAGAATAGGATATATGCAAATCCTGCAACAACCACCCAATAGCTATTGATATGACCCACGGAGTCTGCAAACCAATTTTGCACGAAAGGAAGGATACCACCGCCACAAACAAGTGTCATAAAGATACCTGAAGCCATAGGGGTATATTTTCCGAGACCTTCGGTCGAGAGGTTGAAGATGGCTCCCCACATCACAGAAGTACAGAGACCGCATAGCACCACAAAGAGCATACTCAAGGGAAGTGCTTTCTCACGGAAAGAGATGGTAACAGTCTCAGGTATGAAGAGTATGCAGAGCACAAAAGCTATCGCCAAAAGCGAAACCGAAACAAGCATCTTCTTGCTGGAAACCTTACCTGCTATAGGAGCTCCTACAAGCCTTCCAACCAGCATCATAAACCAGTAGAAACCCACCACGGTACCCGCTATCGCAGGTCCGACATTGGGATTACCGGACATATACAGATTGGCGGTATTGGGAATACCCACCTCTACTCCAACATAGAAGAATATTGCAATTGCACCGAGGACAAAATGACGGAATGACATAGGTCCATATTTGTCTTTCTGCACATTACCTGCCCTGCGGGCAGCTTTCTGCTCAGCAGTCTCCATGTGGGGCTCAGGAATATTGGTAACCCCAAGAACTATTCCTGCGAGAACGAAGATGCCCATAGCAATCATCATTGCAGGAGCTGCATCGCTTACCGTAGCGCTCTCCATCGATCCGCCGATAAGGTAACCGAGAAGAATGGGAGCTATCGTCCCTCCTATGGAGTTGCAGGAGCCGCCAAACTGGATCAGCTGGTTGCCACGATTGCCACCGCCACCTAGCGTATTTAGGAGCGGATTGACTACGATGTTTAGGAGACACATTGAAAGACCGGCCACGAATGCTCCGAACACATATACTCCAAAAGCTATCGAAGGAGATACATACCCTGAGAGGAACTGAATTCCTACCCCTACAAAACCCACTATTACGGCTGTAAGTGCTGTAAATTTATAGCCTCTACGCTTCAGGATGATGCCTGCAGGAATACCCATGAGGGCGTAAGCGATGAAGTTGGCAAGCGTACCGAGCTGTGAGAGGGCATTGCTTGCTCCGAACTGATTTTTTACGATTACTCCCATCGAGCCCGCGAAATTGGTCACAAAGGCAATCATGAAGAAGAGAGCAAACATTATTGCAATCGGCAGTGCAAAATTCTGTTTCTTGACGTTTGTCATATTGTTGAATTGTTTAATTTTAAAAATCTTTCAAATATTCTCCAAACTTACATAAAAAACTTCATTTTTTACGTCAGTTATGTATAAAGGCGACAAAAATAAGGAGAATTGTCACAGTGGTTAAGGCTTATTTCTCAACAAAAGCGTGGCGATATCCCTTGATGCGGTCCCATTCCCCGCGGGTAAAATCGGGAACCGCTACAGGCATCGAACCGGACTCGATTGAGATACGGCTGAGTTCAATCAGACAGGACCACTCCGCCAGATCATATACATCCTGATCGAGAGGCAGTCCGTTGCGCAGACAGTAGATCAGACGATAGTCCATGATGAAGTCCATGCCGCCATGTCCGCCCACCATACGTGCCTTCTCTTCAATCTCTGCAGTTATCGGATGCTTGTACTCTCCCAGAAGTATCTCCAGCAGCTCCGGGCTGACAAAGCGCTCTCCATCCAGTCCCGCATACTCCTCGCGACCTTCAGGAAGATTGTGGCTCATAAGAGCAAAACCACGTACCGGATATTTATTTGCAAAGCCCTCGGTACCCGTAATCTGGTACATTCTGTTATAGGGGCGGCGAGTATAGACATTGTGCTGGATCTCTATCTGCTTTCCGCCACCCGTGCGTATCAAAGTAACGGTGTGATCGCCGTTAGCGAACTCTTCCGTACCCATCATCTCCTTGGAAACCTCTTTGCCGTGTACAGATTTGGTATCCATTGAGACCAGATATTCCATCCTGTCGCCTCTATGGATATCGAGTACCTGACAGGCGGGGCCGAGGCCATGGGTGGGATAGTTGTCGCCGCGATGCTTTTGATTGTAGTCGAGCCTCCAGTTGCCCTGATAGAGCTTCCAATAGGGGTCGAGATTGTGGATATAGGCTCCCTCTACATGCAGAATTTCACCGAAAAGCCCCTGCTGAGCCATATTGAGGGCAGTCATCTCAAAGAAATCATAGCAACAGTTTTCCAGCATCATGCAATGCTTGCGGGTACTCTCGCTGGTATTGATGATATCCCAGCACTCTGCTATGGTCATCGCTCCGGGCACCTCTACGGCAACATGCTTACCGCATTGCATAGCATACACTGATATCTCCGCATGATTCTGCCAGGGGGTACAGATATAGACCAGATCGACATCGGGATTTTCACAGAGTTCACGCCATCCCTCCTCTCCCGAATAGAGTGCAGGCTCGGGCCAACCTCTCTCCAGAAGTGCATTTTTGGAGGCCTCCGTCCTTTCAGGGAGTAAATCACAAAGTGCTGTTATACGCACCCCATCTATATATGTGTAGCGAATAACTGCATCAGAGCCCCTCATACCGAGTCCTACGAAGCCCACCCTGACGGTATCAAGTGGCTCTGCGGTCATTGCCAGAGCGCTCTGCTGTCCCGCGGAACGAGCAGGAGTCTTAAGCACGATCCTGCCATTTTCTACGGTATATGGCATTGAAGAGTCCACCTTCACCTGCATACAACCGGCAGTGAAGATTAGTGTGCAGATCATGCACAATGCGAATAGTTTTTTCATATTGTTTTGTGTAAACGATTAAATTCACTCTTTCATCAACTCATAGGTGGTGTAGTGTTCGCCGGTCATGCCTATCGCCTCATAGACTTCCCTGGCGCGGATGTTGCGTTTATCTACATAAAGACGAATTCCCTTGACATCGGAGGTAGAATCAACTATCATCCAAACGTGCTCAAAAAGGGCGGTAAAGATCCCTCTATTACGATACTCAGGCAAAACATAGAGGGATTGTATCCACCAAACCCATCCGTTGCGCCAGTCACTCCACTCATCGGTAATCATAAGGCATCCTACTATACCCTTTACACCCTCAAGCTCCGCTACAAAGTAAGTAGCCTTTTGGGGGTCATCCAGAACTGACTTAACGCCTTGAGAGACCATACGACTATCCAACTCCTGACCTTCGGTCTCAAGAGCCATCTGCAGCTGAAAATCTGTCAAACTTTTGCGATCCCGGGGTCTTGCAACCCTCACTTTTATTATATCCATAAGAAATAGTTTAATATTTCACAAAAATATATTTTTTTTGCTTAACTTTGTAGTTTCTTGAACTTTATAGTTAGATCAAACAAACAAAAAAATATCAATTATGAACAAAAAATTCCTTTATTTGCTGGCAATTGCCGGCATCGCACTGCTTTTAAGCAGTTGCAACAAAACCAGCTCAATAACAGGCACAATTACCGATGAAACCGCTTCTGCTCCTGGAGCTGTCATCGTATTCACAGACCTGCTAACAGAAAAGGCTGACACCGTACAGATTGTTGACGGTAAATTTGAATATTCTTGTAATGCAGATGAAGAGGGATGTTTTAGCGTTGCCCTTGTGACTGACTTCAACATGAGGAACAACAACAATGCTTTATTTATACCCGAAGCCGGTAAAATCACTATCAATCTTAACGAACCTGCTACTGTTGAAGGAGGAAAATTAAACAAAGCCCTCACTGAGTTTGTAAATGGTATGACTCAAATTAGGGATGAGGCCATAGGTAAGTTTGAAGAAGCCCGTCTCCTTCCTCAAGAAGAAGCTATGGTAAAAATGCAAGAGGTGCAAGACAATTATAGCAAGGCAGTACGTGAGTTTTCCGAAAAAACCATCGATGCCAATCCCAACGGATTCCTGGGTTTCTATGCTCTGAGCAACTTCATTTACGATCTTTCGTATGAGGAGCTCAAAGCGTACGTAGAAAAAATGGGAGCTTTTACAAAAAATCACCCTCTCGTAATAAGCCAACTAGCAGCAGGCGAGGCAATGGAGAGTACCGCAGAAGGTAAAATGTTCGTGGATTTCGAAGGTAAAACTCCTGCAGGAGAAGCTGTTAAACTTTCCGATTATGTTGGTCAAGGCAAATATGTCCTCGTGGATTTCTGGGCATCCTGGTGTGGTCCCTGCAAGAGGGAGGTTGAAAACACACTTTTGGGTGTTTATGACAAATACACACCGAAAGGCCTTGTGATTCTGGGAGTAGCTGTATGGGAGCGTAATGGAGACAACTCCGCTAGCGTAGCAGCTATGGAAGAATTGGGTATGAAATGGGATCAGATCTTTATGGGTGATGACAAGACACCTACCGATCTATACGGCATTTCCGGTATCCCTCATATCATTCTCTTCGGTCCCGACGGTACTATTGTTAAACGTAACCTTCGCGGCGAAGAGCTTGTTAAGCTTGTAGACGAAGTTCTTAAATAGACTCCCGCACAGCGGTAGAAAGCTGTTCCATTGCACGTGACAATACTGCACGCGGACAGCCCACATTAAGACGCATATAACCTGAGCCCTCCTTGCCGAACGCCTCACCGTCGTTCAACGCAAGGCGGGCTTTGTTTATGAAGAGGTCTTTAAGAGCAGTTTGGTCAAGTCCGAGTTCGCGACAGTCAAGCCAGATAAGAAAAGAGGCTTGCGGACGTACTGCGCGTATGTCTGGAATATTGGTTGAGAGAAATTCCTCCACAAAGCGCACATTTTTCTCCACGTAAGAGAGCATCTGCCTGCGCCACTCTGCCCCCTTTGTAAATGCCGCCTCTGTTGCAACAGCAGCAATAAAGGTGGGTGAAGCGAGGTGATTAGCCTGGAGCCAACCGAAGAAGCGTTCGCGTATATCTGCATTATGCACCACGCAGAAGGAGCTTACCAAGCCTGCTATGTTGAATGTTTTGGTTGGAGCGGCAAAAGTGATTGAAATATTGCGCGCCTCCTCAGATGCCATAGCGAACGGAGTATGATGATTGCCAAAGAGTGCCATGTCAGCGTGAATCTCATCAGAGACTACAATAACTCCATACTTTGAGCAGATATGCGCAACTTCAGCCAATACTTCTGGCGGCCACACTACCCCTGCCGGGTTGTGCGGACTACAGAGTATAAGAAGCTTGGGAGAGGAGTTCCTACAGATTTCTTCGAGTCCCTTCAGGTCCATTCCATAGCCCTCTTGAGTGCGAATTAGAGGGTTCATTATAAGACGCCTGCCATTCTCTTTCGGAATATGGAAAAATGGCATATATACCGGAGGCTGTATGATTACTGCATCTCCCGGCGAAGTAAAGCACTGCAATACAAAGGCGATACCGCGTACAATTCGGGGAATATAGGACAATTCTTCACGGGAAAATTCCCATCCATGCAACTCTTTTTCCCACTTGATAATTGACTCCCAGTAACTGTCGGGAGGAGTGGAATAGCCGTAAATCTCATGATTGAAGCGCCCTCTGAGAGCCTCCACAATAAAGTCAGGTGTCCTGAAGTCCATGTCGGCAACCCATAAGGGTATCAGGTCCTCTCTACCGTACAGTTTGTCAAGGAAATCTGTCTTGATAGCCTGGGTGCCGCGTCTATCGATTATTTCGTCAAAAATTGTATTCATAGAGCAAAGATAAGAATAAAAAAAGCAGTTTCTTTTGGTTATTTAAGTAAAGAGAGTTATTTTTGCATCCCCAATATGGGATCGGGAAGTGGCGCAGTTGGTTAGCGCACCACGTTAGGGACGTGGGGGCCGTCCGTTCGAGTCGGATCTTCCCGACTTTAAGAGAGAGTGACCTTGGTCGCTCTCTTTTTGTTAGTAAATAAAAACAATTATCATAATCAAATACAAAAGCCCCGGCAGCTGTTGCTGTCGGGGCTTTCTTAAAGTTGGCGGCTACCTACTCTCCCACTTGGTATAGCAGTACCATCGGCGTTGGTGAGCTTAACTTCTCTGTTCGGGATGGGAAGAGGTGGAACCTCACCGCTGTAACCACCTTAATAACCGGTTGGCTCTTATATTGGGGTTCGTTCCATAGAACTCTGCCCGAGCCAATATATCTTTTGAGAAAGATAACGAAGCAGCAACTGTCTATCTTGCTGAAATTTGTGACCACAGTATGTAAACATACCATTGATGA
>DBQO01000043.1:0-27019 GCA_002305275.1 Bacteroidales bacterium UBA1392
TGAAATATTCCGCCTTTAGATTGGCTTTTGTATTCTCATCATCCAGAAATCTTTTGAATATCTCTTCAGAGTAGTCAAAATACTCCGGTGTAAAACCCCAGAAATTCATTGAAACAAAAGTATCGGCTGCCAAAGGGTAATCCTTATCCTCCTCAGTGTAGCAGATCTCACCCCCTTTACGGTGTATGGAGGTGCGCTCCACGACACTTACCAGATTGCTATTTGCATCAGTAACACAAATACCACGTGATACCGTTCCAAAGTCGGAAAGAGTGTTTTCAAGGTGATAACCCACCATAGCGTAGTTCCCTGTCGTACCCTTAATCTTATGAAGATACTCTGACATTATCTGAAAACTCTCTTTTCCGTAGAAATCATCAGCATTGATAACTGCAAAAGGCTCTTTAATCACCTCTTTCCCCATCATCAAAGCGTGGTTTGTACCCCATGGTTTCACTCTGCCTTCGGGAACCGAATAGCCTTCCGGCAAATATTCCAGCTCCTGGAAAACAAACTTCACCTCAATCTTTCCTCCAAATCTTTCAGGGCTAAAAATCTCCCTGAATTCTTCGGCGAAAGAGTGCCTGATTACAAACACGACCTTGCCAAAACCTGCCCGGATTGCATCATAAACTGAATAATCTATAATTGTCTCGCCATTGGGACCGAGTCCGTCCATCTGTTTAAGGGAACCATACCTTGAACCCATACCGGCCGCGAGTACCAAAAGTGTCGGTTTCATACTATAATACATCTGTCTATTTAAACTCAAATATCGCTGCGCTCTGTCCCGGCACCGTAATGTCACTATTCAAACGAAAAGTCTCTCCGGTGATGACATTGCGAATTGAAGCCGCAAATTTAGAAGATATTTCTTTATATCTTTCCCAATCAACCCTAAAATCGCTCTTTCCGTTGTTAATTACAACCATAACAACCTCTTTTCTCACATATCTGAAATAGACGTAGACATTGTCGTGTTCAGGGCGAAAGTGGATCATAGATCCTTGTGTGACAGCTTTTGAACCCTTCCTCCAATTCATGAGGCGGGAAGTGTAGTAAAACAAATCTCTCTGAGCAGCACTCCTTCCATTCCTGGTAAAAAGATTGATTCGGTCCTCCTTCCACCCACCGGGGAAATCAATCCTCTCCTGAGAGTGGCCGGTGGTCCCATCCTTACTCACAAACCCCAACTCATCTCCATAATAGAGCTGCGGCACTCCGCGCATCGTAGCCAGTAGCGCCATCACCATCTTTTGCTTTGCAAAGTCCCCCTTGAGATCGTGCGCCAGACGGTTAGTATCGTGGTTGTTGGCAAATATGAGGATATTGGAAGGATTGTCATATACAAAATCCAGCGAAAGTGAGTTATAAACCTTAATAATCCCTTCACCCCAAAACGGAGTGTCGGAATCATCCGCAAATCCCGCAATGATGGCATCTCTTAATGGAAAGTCCATTATGGAAGGGAGGTTTGAATTGTATCCATCATGCTGTTTTATCCCCTCCCAATAAGAACATGAAAGCGGATCTCCATACCAACACTCACCCACAATATTCATTTTCGGATATTCCCTAAGTATATTCTTAACCCATTTGGACATCGCAGCCCGATCAGAGTAAGGGAAGGTATCCACACGTATGCCGCCCAGGCCTGCATATTCTACCCACCATACTGCCATCTGAGTAAAATATTTAAGCACGAAAGGGTGCGATAGATTCATATCGGGCATAGTGGTATCAAACCAACCCTTTATGCAGGCATCCTTATCATATTTGGAGGCATAAGGATCATAATGAGTCGAAAGAGCAAAAGATGAAGGAGTGAAAGAGTCGTAGATATGTACCCAGTCATCGAAAGGGAGGTCTTCCATCCACCAGTGTGCCAGTCCGCAATGGTTAGGCACCATATCCATTATCACTTTGATCCCCTTTTCCGAAGCCTTTTCAACAAAGTCTCTGTATAAGTCATTCGTACCGTATCGAGGATCAATGCGATAATAATCCGCACAGGCATAGCCATGGTAGGAGTACTTTTTTTCATTATCAAATAGCATCGGAGTAGACCAAATAGCCGTTACTCCAAGGTCTGAAATATAATCCAGATGGTTGATAATACCCTGTATATCTCCTCCATGGCGCCCTTCAGGCAGTAAGCGATTGCATTTCTCAATAGCTTCTTCTACTGAGTCATTTGAATAGTCGCCATTAGCAAAACGATCCGGCATAAGGAGATAAACTACATCTTGCGGACCAAAGGATGCGCGTTGCGATGAACCTTTCTCGCGACTATTAAGGGTGTACTCAAACCGGATGGAATCTTTGTCGGGAGTTATAAGGATAAAATGGTACCCCGCAGCAGGAGTCCTGGCCCCAATCTTAATATCCGCAAAGATATAGTTGGGACTGTCGCCGTTATATATTTTTTCGACCGATACTCCTCTTTTAGCATCTTCGGGGGCAAGGATCAGAGTAGAACCGCGGATATTATCCCCTTTAATAAGCAATTGAAGGGCGGTTTTCATCCCCACCCACCAGCATGGCGGTTCCACTCTCTCAATTTCCTGTGCATATCCCGCTGCACTTATAAGCAGCAGGAGCAAGAGTGCACTTATCCTGCGCATAGACTATTTCTCTGTTGTTTCAGCTTTTACTTCTGTTTTTTCTTTTGCCTCAACACTCTTATCATTATGATCACAGTCTACACACCCTTCACACTTTCTACCGTCATCGCAGTCATCGCAGTCACCACAGTCACACCCCTCCTTACATTCATCACAGCTACCAAAACATTCACCTATACTAAAAATGATATGATAACCGTGTGGAGGCAATGTAAATTCCGAATCCCTGGTCACAAGATGATTTTCAACATTAAATGTAACTGTCTGATCGGAAAAATTGAACATTGCGAGACAAAGGTCTCCTTCAACTTCTCTTTCGAAAACAAATATTTCCTGTGGTCTGTCGGAAGGCAGAATAGCCATCACACCACCCCACGGCTGAGCCCAGAGGCAGGCATGTTTGTCGCGCATTTCAATAAGTTCTCTGTAAAAATCAGCCATGTTGCCCTGATCTGCACCCCAGTCTATTACATCTTTCTCGAAAAACTCGAGACGCTTGTCCAGACCTGCCTCCTGGCCGCTGTAAATTAAAGGCATTCCGGGAACCACAAATGAAAGAACCGCAAACTGCCTGACAGCAGGACCATACATTTCAGTGCAGGTGCCATACCAGGAGTTCTGATCATGGTTGGTAGTAAAGTTCATCGGAATCGTATTGGAGGGCATTCCGCTCCTATTTTGATAATTTACATAGAAGTTGGCTATGGAGTCCGCATCAATTGTCCCGGCAGCCAAGGCGTACCAATTGTGCATCTGATCCCAGGTATAGTGTGCATTGAATGCATCGTATTGCAATTCTGCCTTTTCAGCCTCAGCGAGCATAAAGATATCGGGGTTGATCTCTTTTAAACGTGAGACAGCGTCATTCCAGAAATCGGTGGGCAACTCAGCTGCCACATCGCATCGGAAACCATCAACGCCAAGCTCTATCCAATATTTCATTGCAGCAATCATCTCCTCTCTCAAATCTTGATTTTCATAATTGAGGCGTGCTATATCTGTCCAATCATATTGAACGGCAAGATTGCCCAGGGAATCCTTGTAATACCAATCATTGTGTTCCACAGTCCATTTTGCATCCCTTGAAGTGTGGTTGGCAACCCAGTCCAGGATTACTTTGAAGCCCTTCTGGTGAGCAGCCTCGAGGAAATGTCTGAAGTCCTCCATCGTTCCGAATTCGGGATTGACCTCGCAATAATTTTTAATGGAATAATAACTGCCTAGAGTCCCTTTACGGCTCTCCTCTCCTATAGGATGGATCGGCATAAGCCAAAGTACGTCGACACCCAACTGTTGCAGACGGTCGAGATGTTGTTCGAATGCCGCAAATGTGCCCTCCGGAGTGTACTGGCGAATATTCACTTCGTAGATAACGGCATTTTTTACCCATTCGGGATGCTCAATATTGGAAAAATTGCCTTCCGGCTGTGTGGATTTGCAACCAAAGAGTACAAAGGTTGCAACAATCAATAATAAGAGGTTACGTTTCATAGATAGTATTATTTATTAGTTTCGATAATCAAATAAGAATGGGGTTCCAGCGTCACGCTGACAGAAGTGGATCCCTCATATTCGAGTCCAAAGGGGAGTAAGACGGAAATCTCGCGTGAGTCCCCCGATTTATTGAGGAATATGATGACGGCCTCACCCATATATGAACGCATATAGACAAAGATATCATTTTCAGCTGCAAGCGAAAAATAGTCACCATATATCAGCGGCATCGAAGAGCGGCGCAGGTGAGACAGTTTCCTGACCTCATCCGCTACCTGCTGCTCATAGCGACTATAGCCCTCAAATTCCATCCAGCGCCTATTGTCGGGATCGTTTGCCCCAGGCTGACCATACTCATCCCCATAATAGATGCAGGGTACTCCGGGGAGTGTCAAATTGAGAGCGTGAAGCATAGCCAACTTACGATAGGCCATCGTGTCGCTCACTACAATATCTCGTTTCCACCCCGCGAGCTTCTGGTCCTCATCATGCCTGACATCACCCGATGCGAGCGAGATATATCTAGGACGGTCGTGATTGCCGGAGATGTAGCCCATAAGATTGTGATGGCCATAGACTCCGAGGTTGCCCTCAATACAACCCGCAAGACCCTCAAAAGAGCCCTCAGGACGCGTTGTCGCCCAAATAAAAGTATCATATACATTGAAGTCGAACTGACCGTCTAGCATGCCGGGCTTTACATAGAGGGAGATCAGCGATAGCGAACCATAGGTCTCCCCTATCTGATAGAGACTTTTTCCGGGCAGGGAGTCCAGTATCTTTCTGGTCAGCAGACGCCAATAACCCTCCGGAATATGTTTGGTGGCATCATGCCTATAACCGTCAAAATCATAATTCTGCATCCAGAAAAGTGCGGTATCCGAGAGCTGGCGGCAGATCTCCTCCCTCTCGAGGTCCAGAGAGGGAATGTGGTCATCAAACCAGGTAGTCAGGCGAAACTCATCCCATAATTCGCGGTTCTTGCGACCGTCAGGAGTGTATGAAGGGGTAGTCCAGTCGGGATGGGCTTTAAGGGTTGGACTCTCAATGTGCATGTGATTGGATACATAGTCGAGAATCACATTCATATCTGCTGCGTGGGCCTCCGCCAGCAGCTCGTTGAGCTCATCTTCGGTACCGAAGCGCTTGTCTATGCAGGTGGCGAAGATTGGCCAGTAACCGTGGTATCCGCTAAACTTGGTACCCGGATCGGGTGCATATCCCCATGCATCATAGGGATTCTGAGTAATCGGCGAGAGCCAAATAGTATTAATACCCAAGTCGCTGAAGTAACCGTCCTTTATTTTGGCAGTAACTCCTGCCAAATCCCCTCCCCAATAGTCCACCTTGGGATGCACCAGCGAAGGATCGCCAATGCTCCAGTCGTTGGCATTGTTGCCGTTGACGAAACGGTCTATTAGCAGCGAATAGAGTATCTGTGAGTGCTTATCGGTACGCTTGAGTTGCGCAGGATCTCTGATGACCTTTCCAAACTCAAGTGGCACGAGGATATCGTTGCCAATTCCGGAGGCATTAGAGACGAAAGCCTGGATGTGGGAGCGCTCCAACTTGCGTGCAGCTCTGGGTGTTCTTACTCTTACCAGCGAATCGCTGAGCAGATCAAAATGGCGTCCGCGTTCAAGTATGCGACCCTCCCATAGGACCACCAACTGCTCCATTCCCCCCTCTATTTTTATAAAGAAATCTTTCCCGGATTTACCTGCAGGCAGGGTGGACATCTTCGGAGCCTTACTCCTATCCACTCCTTCGAGCTTCGCCGGAATGGCATTTTTGACAAGCAAAGGGCAAAATTTTTCCACTCCATCCACCGTATCATAACACTCATACATCACCAGAAACGGAGCATCCGCGGAAGTTATGATTGTGAGAGTGTCCATATCGTTCATTTTCGGGAAATAATCCCTGAGAATAACTATGGTCGTATCTTGTTCCACTATGCAGGGGGTCATATTGCCCAGATGTTCTGCATAATCAAACGAGAACTCCTTTTGTGCGCAGCCGCTTAATAGGTAGATGGCAGGTAATAATGCCAGTACCAGTTTGCGGAAAATGAAAAATTCAGGTTTCATATATTAACATTTAAAGTTCAAAAATCACTGATGAGTATCCTTCCATCTTCAGCTGGAAATTTTCCTTCACTTTCTTGGTCTGTACCAGTCCGTTGGCAAAGAGGGGTTTGGTGAGCGATTCGCTTAGGGATAACGTTATTTCTCCTTGTCCGAGGTTGTGGAGTACCAGAAGTTTCTGTTTCCCCTCTATCATATACCATGCAGCCACTTGAGAGTAGATACCTCCGGTCTGAGGATTGATTACGGGATGGCGCTCCATCTTTCCCGTAGCAAGTGCGGGACAGGAATTACGGAGCCTTCCCAACTGGCGGTACATCGTCAGGATCGAAGATGCATCCGCCTCCTGTGACACGACGCTACCTACCGTTGACCCTACTGCAGGATCAATTTTATCGGTATAAGAGGTGACGTAACGATCACCCCAATACATCGGGGTCCGGACGTACTCGTCGCCGCCGGTTTTAGTCCCGGTATAACCCAGTTCCTCTCCATAATAGATATATGGAGAGCCCTGTGAGGAGAGCAGCATCGCTCCGGCCAGTTTAGCCTTGGCTAGGGAGCCTCCCAGCTCGCTGCGGGTCCTGTTTTCATCATGGTTGGAGAGTTTTGTGGCTGCAATGAAGTCGCTGCGCTGGTTGCTGTAGGCTTTATGGATGGTAATTGTGGCATCTGCAAATCCAAGTCCTTGCCCTTGATTTATGGCGGCGTTCATTCGCCACCAGAATGAGAAGTCAAATAGGGCCGGGAGCCCCTTGTAATAAGGTGCGACCTTATCCCAATCGGAGAAGACCTCTCCCACCATATAAATATCTCTTCCATTTTTCGCCTTGAAATGGGTATTGACGACATCGTAAAATTTTTTGAGGAATTGAGGGTTCTCGTCTGAGTTTTCGTTATGATAGATATGTTTTACCGCATCGAGTCGAAAGCCGTCAACGCCCGTATCTATCCATCCCTGCGCAATCGCAACTATTTCCTTGAATGCAAGAGAAAACTCTGCTGTAGCCACCGGCCCATAATTAAGATCGGCAAACCAGTCTGTCCAAAAATGAGAGTGGTAGTAATAGATATTGCCCCCCGGCAGAGTCAGGTTCAGTATGTTGTCGTTGCTTGAGTTATCGGTATAGAGGGTGAATGGCACATCAAACGACAATTGGCCGGATGTCCCCTTCTTCGCACCATATTTAGTGCCGAGTGGCCAGGATGAGGAATTTGAAGTCCTTATCAGGAAACCCCAACCGGAGTTAAAATCTACCGTCAACTCATATATGCCGTTACCTTTGGAGTAAAATTTCTTACAAATGCCATCACCATAGTAGAGATATTTTGCCCCTTCGGCAGATTGGTCGGGATTATCTTTATCAGGCGTACCGCCACTCGAAATCGTGACGGTAGGAGCATTGCCGTTGCTCCAGTTGAGAGTGAATTTATAAATGCCGGAAGGCATCGTACCTGTAGAAAACCACTGTCCGCTGTCATATCCCCCGGCACCCTCGGTAGCAATCATAGGGATTTTACCCGTCGCTATATCCTTTTGAGGGTCGTTGGAAAAGATGTAGTAATCCCTGTACGTATTTTTCATCGATGACGTAGCTATTTTGAACCAGATATGGTTGACACCCGAATGGTTTATAACATAGTCGAGATAGATGCGAATATTGCGTTTATGAGCCTCGCTGACCAGTTGTTTGAAGTCAGCCATGGTACCGAAACGTGGATTTATCGCCCCATACGCTTCTACATCGTATCCATGATAGGAAGCGCTCGGATGTATTGGTGAAAGCCATATCGCCGAGGCCCCAAGTGACTGAATATAGTCCAACTTCTCCGTGATGCCGCGTAAATCTCCCCATCCGTCACCATCGGAATCGGCAAAACTGTAAACCAGCAATTGATAGGTAATATCTCCTCGCTTTGTTCCATCCCATTGTGGAGGATATGCCATCACCTCCTTAAATTCCTGCATGTCCGGATTGACGGTAGGATTGCAGGAGGAGCCGGTAGCAAAGAGGGTTAGCGTCAGCGCCAGAAAGAATATAATTTTTCTTCTCATCTCGTATTTTTATCGTGTCTGTCCGGGTAGTAAGTCATTAATTCTACCGAATTGAATTTCACATCATTATAAACTATAAAGATAATAATTCTATACAAACAATCAAAAATGCGCCACTACAAGCGACGCATTTTTTGTTAATATAGTACTACACTTATGCTATTTTGTAACAACATATTTCGCAGTATTGGCAATGTCGAGAGTGACTTTGTATGTGCCGGCCTCTGCAACCTTGATATTGGCACCATTAAAAACAAGTCCTTTATCACCTGCACCGAGGTTGTAATCCCAGTTGTTGTTGAATTTGAACTTTATTTCGGAGCCGGCCTTCAACTCCACAGTAGCACTGTAAATCCTGGTTGTAGCATCAAATGTCATCTCAACACCAGCGTCCCAGTTGTCGCCTGCAGCAAAAGAGCCTACGAGGGCTACCTTGGTTATCGGGGTTGCGACAGCCTTTTTACCGGGCAAGTCTACAGTCCAGAAATAGGTTCCATCGGCGACTTCCATATTATCTCCACTCCAGAGATTGAACTCATAGGTTGTACCCGCTACAAGTTGGCCGGAGATCCAGCCTGCACCTGCTTCATGGAACTTGAATTGGTTGGAACCGCCATACATCGCTATGGCACCCTTGTAGAGCCCCTCAGTACCTGCCTGATAGAGAGCCACATCATCGGTAGGATTCCAGGAGTGACCCGAGTAACTGCCGGGTACGGTAATGTATGAAGCATAAGCGGGAGCCGGAGCATCTCCTGTCCTGGTGATAACTGCCCTGAAAGGCTTTTCAGAGAGTATCAACTCTATATCGTATGTTCCACCTTCGGCATCTTTGAGATTTGCTCCACCATAAACCAAGTTAGTAGGCTCGCCACCGAGGTTATAGGCATCGGGTAGATCCCAGCCTGCATTCATGCGGAACTTGTACTCCGTATTGGCAGGGAATACCAGACCTGAAATCTTCCAGCTGTTAGAGGCAGCATCGTATGTCATGGCCGCATCCTCAGGGCTACCCCAGCCACAGAATGAACCAACCACCGCAACCCTTGTAATAAGAAGTGCCGTAGCCTTTAGTTCCGTCAGATCCACTGAGAGATAGTAATAACCCTTAGGCAGATTGAAATTACTGCCCTTCAATACGAGTGCATCGAAGGTACCGCCGAAGTCATTGTCCCAATTGCGCTCATGTGTAAATTTAAATTCACCATCAAGGTGAGCAAAGCCCTCATAGTGGCCTTCTCCGTCACCTGTAAGCACAGGAGCTGTACCGGGATTCCATCCCTGGTGGTTGCCGGGGATATAGAGATTGTCCGGATATGCAGTATTGATAAATGTCACCGTATAAGGAGTCTTGGAGACATTGAGGACAATCTTGTAATTGCCTTCGGGACCCTCATAATTGAGGTTATTACCTATCATTGAGGATGCATTGTTCAGACCGGTACCACCGATAGAGTGTGTCCAGTCATCATTGAAACGGAACTTAAACTCTCCGGGGACAATATCGACTGGAGCACTGAAAGTATGCTTCCCTGCATCGTATACAAGGTTGATGTCGGAACTCCATCCACCCACTGCCGTACCGATGACTCCGAGAGAGCCGATCTGTACCATATATATGGTGTTCAGCTTTTTATTTAGAGCAATATTATAGATGCCGGAAGGCACTTTTATATTGTTCGGTTCGCCCACACCACCAACTGCCGATGCATAGTCACCTGCAAATTTAGAAATCTGGACTACACCGCCAAAATCATCACCCCACTCAGGCTTAATGCAGAACTTAAATTCCACATCCGAGCCATCTTCTGTTCTGAGGTCGATAACACCCTCATAGAAGCCCTTAGCAATAGTCGATTCATACATCATCGGAGCAGTTGCAGGATTCCAGCCCTGGTGACTGCCGGGGAGATATAGAATGTCCGGATATGATGCTATATAAGTTTTGACGGGAATTGTGATCATAGCCGAAGGCACACCGGAAGCATAAGTCTCCGAGAATGCCTTTACGAAGAATTTTACTTCTGAAGTTGCATCCTCAGGTGCTCCCGTAGAGACAATCGCATCATTAAATGCATCTACTGTGGTGGAATAGGAGGTCTCTTTAAGCTCGGAAGCCAGTTCAACGGCCTCTCCATCTTCAAACTGGGCGTAGACATTGTAAGTAATCTCTTCGTTGTAACCAAGACGTGCCGGCTCCCAGGTGAAGAGCATAATCTGACCTGTAGGGTCGGCAGGATCAAGGGTAACCGATTTTATAACTTCACCGAATACGGGAACTACAGCATCACCGAAGGCATATATATCGATAGTGAGGGTTTCTGACTTGTAGGTATTGGCACCATCCGTCACCTGCACAAAGAACGACATCGTAAAGGTATTGTTCTCGGGAAGTGAAGAGAAGGTATTATAAAGGAGTGTCTTAAAATCGCTTTTGGAGGCAATGTAGTAAAGAGTTTTTGTGGATGCAAGTTTTGCTGCAGTACCCTCGTACTCCGCGTAGAAGTCATAGTTCAACCCTTCCGGGAGGAATCTGTATGCCGACCAGGAGAAATTGATATCCTCATCCATTGTATTGGATGTCATAAGGATATCCGAATGGGAATAGAGCTCCGGAGCTACGGGAGCCGTGGAAAATGCATCCTCCGGGAATACTTCACAGGAGGTAATGCCCAACATCAAAGCAGCAACTGCAATAAAGCTTAATATCTTTTTCATCGTATTATCGTTTTAAAGGTTACTGTTTTTCTATTACTAATACATAAGGAGTCCTATTGCCGTACAATTTCATAATGTAAGTGCCAGCAGAAGGTACAAGAATATCACCTCCACCCTGAACGAGCTTGATACCGCCGGGAACATCCGAACTGGCCTCGCCATTTGTGCCGAACTTGAATGTCCAGTTATTGGGGTCGTGTGCAGTATTGAGGCGGATAAGGAAGCCAAGTCCGTCACTCTCTTTGAATGTCACGGCAGGTGAAACCCAAACATTTTCCGTTGCATCATATTTAAGGGGGTCATCACCGGTAGTGGCATAGGACCATCCGTTATAAGAACCAACCATTCCCACTCCATCAACCAATTTCTTATCAATAGTCATTGCGCTGCGATTGACTGTAAGTTCATAGATGGAGCCATCCCTCAAATCAACCGAAAGGTTGGAGTCGGACTGCTCGGGGCAACTCCATGAAGGAGTAAGGTAGTTGTAACCCCAATTAGCGTCAGACCAGTTGCGTGCAACCGTCACTTTGAAGTAGGAATAATCGGCACTGCCATCCTGTAGGTCGACAAGAATCTTGTAAAGGTTGGTACCACCGTCAGTCTCCCAGAATTGGGGAGCTTGGGTGATGTTCCATGACTGATAATTGCCGGGAAGGAAAAGATACCTCAGATCAGCTGCATAAGTTTTTATATTGAAACTGATGCTATTGGATTTGACAGGTGCCAAAACAGTACCATAAATGGAAGCCGTGAGGCTGGCGCTGATATTGGCGGTCTCATTAGCCTTTACCTTAAGGTCGTTGCATACAAGTCCGTTCAAATCCTGCTTGCTTATGGTAAAGGAGTTTGAAAAAGAGGTACCCGCCAAAACAGTGTATTCTCCAAGAGTAAGATGGAGAGCATACTGGATCTGAGTAGGTACGCCAAACGAAGCTGATGTCCAGTTGAAAACGACTGCCTCTACCTTGCTGTTGTCCTTATTGACAATAATGTCCTTCTGGGCAAGCAGAGTCGGAGCAACGCTTTGTGCAGGATCGACCATTACATGTTCTATCTCCATTTCGCAAGCGGAGAAGAGGAACAGGGCCATCATCAGCATTACTATATATTTAAACTGTTTCATAATCTTATTGATTTTTCAATGTTTCTTGCCATTAGTAACCGGGATTCTGCACAAGCTTGGGGTTGGCGTTGAGGTCACTGATAATTATAGGATATATGGTGCGGTAATCGGGAAGAGCAATCTTACCGTTGGGCACACCACCCTTCAATGTCCAGGGAAACTGCATTGAAGTGAAGTAGTCGTAGCGAATGAGGTCTACACGACGGTGACCCTCCCACATAAGCTCTCTGGCACGCTCGTCGAGGAGCCAATTGAGATTCATGATGGAAGGAGTCGTAGCATCGACACCCGCACGTTGACGGAGTTGACGAATATAACCTTTCGCTGTCTCGTCGGTTACATTTCCGCCGTTAAGGCGTGCATCAGCCTCGGCATAAATGAGGTACATCTCAGGAAGACGGAAAACGGGGAAGTCAATCGAGGAGAATTTGTAGTTGGTCTCGGAGCTCGAAACTGCATGACCGTCCGAATAGAGTCCGGAGAACTTCCAGCATCTCCAACCCGAATCAGTAGTGGTGTTGTCAAACTCCTTGGTTGCTCCGCCATTGAAGAAGAACGCCCTTTTGTCGCTGGCAGCCCTGTCATAACCAAAGCCATTCGTACCCCACTTCACATTTACCAGTTCAAAACGTGCAACATAATCATCTGCTACGTGATAACCGTTCCAGTTCTCAGGATTGATAAGTTGACCTTCTCCAACAACAGCCGCGCCGATAGCCGCATTAGCATCACCGCTGAGTGTCGCAGAAACAAGGTGAGTAGTCCCTCCCCAGCTCTGTGTCTGGTCCTTGTCATAAGAGATTGCAAAGATAAACTCCTCTGCTGCACCGTTAGTGGTGTTGTCCTGCATAAAGAGTTCATGGTAGTTGTCGTGTAATTTGTACCCCATACCGATAACCTTAGCTGCCGCATCTTTGGCATCTTGCCAACGTGCCGTACCTGTGTATACCTCAGCATTGAGGTACATCCTTGCAAGAAGTGCCCAAACCGAACCCTTGGTTGCGCGGGGATAAGGTACTGTACCCTTGTCAGGCATATCGGCAAGTGCCGACAGCTCTTTAAGCTCACCCTCAATCCACTTGAAAAGTTCGGTTCTGCCGATTTGCTCGGGCAGGTCGCCGCCAATGTGTTCGGGCATTGCGAATGGAGGATTTCCGAAGAAGTCCATAAGCAGGTAGTAGTATAGAGCACGATTGAATCTTGCCTCTGCACGGTATTGATCAATAGTCTTTTGGAATGCTTCATGTCCACGGCTTGCAAGCATCTCGGGAGTTGTTCTCACGAGGAACTCGTTTACCAGGGTAATGCCCTTCATGCAGCGTGTGTAAACTGCGATGATGGCTTCATTGTCGGCTGACGTCCATTTATGATACTGGATAGGATTGATATAGTTGTCACCCCAGATAATCTTGAGTGCATCGGTGCTGAGCTCATTAAGTATCATATACATACGAGCAAGCTCGCTCTGACCGGCGTCTGACACGTTAATGTCCGACGATCCGGCATCATTCTGACTTGCCAGCGCCCAGTACCCATAGATATATCCCAAAGACTTGAGATAGCTCACCTCGTCCTTATATGCGGTCTCCGAGGTTGCGTCAGTTTCATTAAGGGGCTGCGTATCCAGATCACCTATGCAGGAAGTAGCAAGGATCATAGAGGCCAACAGCGCTAAGAAACTTTTATATAATATCTTATTCATACGTCTGGTCATTTTTAGAAGTTAATATTTAAACGCAAAGTAAAGAGACGGGGACGGGGAATGATATTGGAATCCACACCGTCAGATGCCTGCAATTCGGGATCGAGACCTCTGTACTTTGAAATAACAAATACATTCTGTACAGAAGCGGAGAGACGGATGCTCTCTACCCATTTCACTTTGTCGAATGTGTAGCCGAGGTTAATGTCGTCCATCCTGAAGAATGAACCATTCTCGATAAACATATCGGTATATTTCTGGTTATTTTCCATAGCGGCAGTCCAGCCGTCAACCAGATAGATGTTGCTTAGGTTGTCAAGGTAGCCCTTGTTCCAGTTGTCGCTGTATGAGCTTGCATAGGACATCGCAACCCTGTTGATAATGTAGTTACCAAAGGAGCCGTGGCCGTTAAAGCCGAAGTCCCATTTCTTATATCTGAACTTTAGATTAAGTCCGAAATAGGCATCGGGAGCGGGCTTGAAGCCTGTCACATACCTGTCAGCATCAGTAATTACTCCATCGCCGTCACGATCCACCAATCCATTCTGGATAGGATTGTCCTGCGAATCATAGAGCTGCTGGAAGAGGTAAAATGTAAAAGGTGCAAATCCGGTGCGGTGGAGTGAAGTGTATCCGCCCGTACCGCCCATACCGGAACCAGTAGTAACACCGAGATAACCATCCGTCTCAACACTTGTAAGCTTGGTGATTTTCGTACTCTGGAGAGTAACGTTTCCGCCGATTGAGAGCGACATATCGCTTGTCTCGACAGGAATTACATTGAGAGAGAGCTCTACACCCTTATTCTCCATGTTACCGATATTGGAGATAATGCTGTTGCCGAAGTTTGAACCGAGGGGAGTCGAGATTTCGTTGAGCAGGTCATAAGTGTAGCGGTAATAACCTTCAAGGCTACCTGTTATCCTGTCATTCATAAATCCGAAGTCGAGACCGAGGTTATAGGTCTCGGTAGTCTCCCATTTGAGATTCGGGTTGTACTTCTGGGGAGCGAGTGTGGTATAATATCCGGTACCAAGATAGTATTTCATAGCAATCGAGCTGGACTCCTCATATCTAGCCATATAAGGATAGTAGTCGGATCCTATGTCTTGCTGTCCGGTGCGTCCCCAGCCGAGACGGAGCTTGAGGGCTGAAACCGCATCACTGCCCTTTAGGAAGCTCTCTTCTGCCACATTCCAGGCAAAAGCCACCGAAGGGAAGAAGCCCCAGCGATTGGCTTTGCTAAAGCGAGAGGAGGCATCCTCACGTATTGTAGCTGTAAAGAGATACCTGCCAAGAAGAGAGTAATTTATTCTTCCGAAGAATGATATCAGGTAATACTCCTTTGCATTGGTAGGGTTTGCCTGATAGAGAGGCCTAGCCTCGTTATTGAGATAAGTACTCTGATCATACCTTACATAGTTGTGCTGCCATGAGTAACCAGCCATCACATCCAGGTTGCTCTTGCCCAATTCCTTCTTATAATTGAAGTAAGCCTCGAGCAGTGTATTGGAGTTGTAGTTGGCATAATCAGTGTAAAGGTCAAGGCTTGAGCGCATAGCTGAAATTGAACCGGGGTGATTAAATTTTTCACCGTTTGACTTAGCGATGTCATAACCGAGGTTTAGGTTGAATCTCAAATCTTCAAATCCATGGAACATATAATCAACCTGTAGGTTACCGATAGAGCGGAGACCTTTGTTGACATCCGTGAAGTCGTAGAGACTGGAAAGGGGGTTTGTGCCTGCCATGGTATTGGCACTTCCATCTGCGTTGAGCCAGTTCCAGTAGCCGTTTGCCACTTTAGAATAGTCAATACTTCCGTCAGCATTTGTAAAATGTGTCGGTTTTGTGGGGTCGAACGAGAGGGCACTGCCTACTGCGCCTGTCGGAGCCCAATTTGTCTTTTGGTAGATACCCTTCACATTGAGATTGATGGAAAGATGATCGTCAAAGAATTTGGGAGAAAGGCTGATATCTACGTTGGCCTTCTGGTTGTCACCCACCTTGAGTGTTGCCTGATCATAGTTGTATCCAAGGCTTACACGATAAGGAAGATGCTTTGTTGCTCCATAAACACTTACAGCCTGGTCGGTATTGAATGCGAGACGGTAGATCTGCTTCTGCCAGTCCGTATTCTCATTTCCGAGAAGAGACTGTATAGTGTTGTTGTTCGCGTAAGTACTCTGCATGAAGTTGCGGAATGTTTCCGCATCCATCATATCAATCGTAGAGGCATTTTGCTTTACGGAGTAACTCGAATTATAGCTCACATTAACTCCACGCGCACCTGCACGACCCTTCTTTGTGGTAATGATAATCACACCGTTGGAAGCACGCGAACCATAAATTGCGGTAGCGGAAGCATCTTTCAATACGGTATAACTCTCGATGTCATTGGGGTTAACAGATGCCAGGGGGTTACCCATTCCGGCACCTCCGTCAGAAGTAACCGGTACTCCATCTATCACGATCAGGGGATCGTTGGATGCATTTAGCGAAGCTGCACCACGAATACGGATGGTAGCGGATGCACCCGGCTGGCCTGAGGCCGGAGTCACGTGCAGACCCGATACTTTACCGAGGAGCATCTGATCGGGAGAAGTGATGGCTCCGCGGTTGATCTCATCAGCTTTAATGGCTACAACCGATCCTGTCATATCGCTTTTTTTGACAGTACCATATCCGATAACCACTACCTCCTCGAGAAATTCGGTGTCATCCTGCAATATGACTCTTGCAGCTGACGCCTGAGCGGCGGTAATGGTCACGGTCTTGTAACCCAAAAAACTGATTTCCAACATGGTCTCACCGGAAGGTACTGTAAGGACAAAATCGCCGTCCAGACCTGTCTGGGTACCGTTTACAGTTCCCACTTGGATAACTGCAGCACCGATAACGGTTTCTCCTCTGGAATCCACTACAACTCCCTTCGCGGTATATTGCGCAAAGGCAGATGTAACGGAGAGAACCATTACCGATAGTAACATTGTCATTAATCGTTTCATAGGAAAACCTTTATAATAATATTATTGTTTAATTGTTTTTCTTTGAAAAAGCTGTACGGGATCATCCTTGTCATCGACAAAGAATACACTTATCGCAGCTATCAAAAGAGATATTCCGGAAAAAAGGAGAGCATAAATAGTCTGTCCCCCATAGATATGCTTTACCATCAATCCCCCTATCAGACCATTGCAAATCTGAGGGATGGTGATGAAAAAGTTGAATATTCCCATATAGACTCCCATCTTCTTTGGAGGGAGTGATCCTGCCAACATAGCATAAGGCATCGCCAGGATAGAACCCCAGGCAATACCGATACCCACCATTGAAATTATGAGCATAGTCGGATTCTTAAAAAACAGGAACGAAGCAAAACCGAGGGCCCCCAATATAAGTGAAATTGCGTGAGTGGCCTTACGACCGATTTTGTCCGCAGTTACGGGAAGAAGAAATGCTATAATAGCAGCAACACCGTTATAGATAGCCTGAAGTACTCCTACCCAGTCACCCGCCTCACCATAAGCCGCAGAGGCGGTATCCACAGTTCCGTAGTAGTGGTCTGCAACCGCAGGAGTCATGTATACCCACATGGAGAAGAGGGCAAACCAGGAGAAAAATTGCACTAAACCAAGCTGACGCATGGTTTTGGGCATTTTGGCAAAATCCCTGAAAATCTCTATAAATCCGCCATCTTTCTCTTTTTTGGCTCCCGGCTCGGGTGGATACTCTTTAGTTCGTACCACGGTCACCATAACCGAAGCGAATAACACAATCCCTCCGATATAGAAAGCCAACTTGACATTGGGTGCCACACCGCCCGCACTCTCAGGTACATTAGACATGCCAAACCAGTTGGTAAGCACGAAGGGCAGGACAGCCCCACAGACTGCACCGATACCGATAAGGAAAGTCTGGACTGAAAAACCGAGCGTTCTCTGTTCTGAAGGAAGATTGTCAGCAACAAGCGCCCTGAATGGCTCCATAGCCACATTGATCGATGCGTCCATAATCATCAGGACACCCGCTGCAATCAGAAGTGGCGAAAGAAATGGAGCAAGGGCCGGGGAGTTAGGCATCAGAAATAGCATCAGCGAGGCCAAAATTGCACCCACAAGAAAATAGGGGCGTCTACGGCCAAGCCTTGTCCAGGTCCTGTCACTATAGTGTCCGATTATGGGCTGGACAATCATACCTGTCAAAGGCGCAGCAAGCCAGAAGAGCGAGAGTGTACTGACATCCGCTCCAAAGGATTGGAAAATCCTGCTGACGTTTGCATTCTGAAGAGCCAAACCGAATTGTATCCCCAAAAAGCCGAAGCACATGTTGAAGATACCCCAAAAGCTCATCTTTGGTCTTTTCATAAATATAGTTTTGTATCAGTTTATAATTAAAGGGACTCGAATTTATAAAAAAAACCCTCTATTTATTAGAGTTTCCTTCCGAATTGCAATAAAATCGGGATGAAATGACTTTTTTTGAGTTCCGAGTTCTGAGTATGTAGTGTGTAGTTTGGAGTATGAAGTTGTGGGGTGCAGGGGACGGGGTACGGAGGTTAAGCAATGCAAACTATTTTTAAAGAATTTAGCCGAAATAGTTTATTGTTACGAAATTAGTTATACCTTTGCATTTCAGTAGAAAAACAACATTTTTTTATGGAAACGACAGTATCTCAATCTGCGGGGCAATACATTGCGCCTGACATTACGGTAATTGACATTGAACTGAGCCAAAACATCCTCGATGCAAGTGGTATGTTACCGGGTATCGGCGACGGAGGAGATGCGTGGTAGGTAGAATCGGCTTATTAGCCTTCAGCTGTTAGCCTTTGGTTGTTAGTCCTTGTTTTTGACCTAACAGCATCGGTCCATTGTCAATTATCAATGGGAAATGAACAATCAACCAACAAAGTAAAATACTTAGGGATGAAACTCAAACTAGTTATTTTTTCTCTGCTCGCCATATTGGTGGCGAGTTGTACTCGTGAACCTCTTCCCGTTATTATGGAGAATGAGGGAGGTATGGTTACTATCAATGTATCCATCTCTCCGGAAACACGTGTGTCATTTACTGACGGTCCGGACAATGGTCAAAGCACTCTTGCATGGCAGGAAGGCGACAAGCTACTGCTTGCAGGATATAACGGCGCCACTTACATAGGAAGTTCCCTATTTACCTGGAATGGAGGTAATAGTTTTTCAGGAGATCCTATACAAGGTGCCTCCCCTACCACAACTTACAAAGCTTATTATCCGGGAGATAAAATTACGCTGGATGGTAGTGGCAACGTACAACCTCTTGCAACCGCCTTCTGGCAACAGATACAATCCGGGAACGGGACGACCTCGCACCTCCGCAATACTCTGCTCCTATTCGACGAGGTAGCCAACCTCATCACTGAGCAATTCGAGTTGGCATTGAAGAGTACAATCATCAGATTTAAGCTCAACCTTGACAATATATCAGCTAACTTAGGAACCTCGCAAACACTGATTTGGACGGTTACCACAACCGGAGGAGTGACCAGAGCTGCGACCCTCAATATAAATAACTACACACACGCTCCTGGCGAAGTACTGACCGCTTTCCTTGCTTTTGACCCTACGGTGATGAATATCGCAGCGAACGGAAAGGTAAAAATCATGCTGATTGGCAGTAAAACTTACGAGTGGAGTAAAGACGTTGTCAACAGCGTGACATACGCAGCCGGAAAGCGCTACAGAGCTGCTGTAAGCAGCGCCGACACCTGGACGGAAGTTGTTCCATTTACTTTTACCATCAGACTCGACCAGCCGCAAACATACGAGATATGGCAGAAAACCATTAACTCCACAAGCCCCGGCAATTTAACGATAGACTGGGGAGATGGCTCCACGACACCCATCGCTCAAGGCGCTTCTCTTCCAAACAAGGCCATCGAGAACCATTCTTATACTAGTGCCGGTGATTATACCATTACAATTTACTCCGATCAAACGAACAACGCCAGCCCGCAGATGCCGCAAATTACATTTTATAACTCCGTCACTGGAAATGGGGACACGAATCTGACGGCTGTGCTTACCCCTTTCCCCTGTATCGGAGATAAATATTTCGAGTTTTCGAGGCACTTCCAATCCTGCACACAGTTAACTTCCATACCTGGAACTCTTTTTAAAAACAATCCGGAAGTAAAATCTTTTGAATACTGTTTCAACGGTTGCACCTCATTAAACTCAATTCCGGCAGATCTGTTCAAGTACAATGAATTTGTACAATATTTCGGATATTGCTTCTTGAACTGTACATCGTTAACCTCGATTCCGGCAGATCTGTTCAGACACAATTCGGCTGTACAATCTTACAATTATTGCTTCAGCAATTGTAGCAATTTGACCACCTTACCTGAGGGACTGTTTCACCATGTTATCACAACTCAACAATCTGTAAGTTTTGAAGGTTGTTTCTATAATTGCGTTAAATTGGTATTAATCCCGGAAATTTTTCCCGATCCGGCGACAAACCCCGACTTTTTTAATCATGGCAGAATAATGACTTTCAAAAAATGTTTTGAAAACGTAGGCTATGCCTACTCGGTAGCCACCGGCACGGCCCCTGAATTATGGAGGTTTAACGGAGGTGGTAATGGTGGTGCAACAACATGGACGATTACCGATTGTTTCAAAGGAACTTATGTAACAAACTACAGCTCTATTCCTAACAGTTGGAAAGGACTATAACCTATATTTCGTTAGGCAGAAATATCTCTATAACCTACGTTGATAATGAACTCAGAAAGTTTTGAAAAACTTTCTGAGTTTTTGTTATGCACACCCGGTAACTCGCAACCCGAACTCTGCACCACCACGAACCCCGTAACCTGCAACCAGCACCACTACATACTACACACTACTCCCCTACCTATCCAACCACTGTATCAGCAGGGTACCTCAGTATAGTTAATCCATAAAGAGTAAATTCAGGCATTGAGAGACATATCCTAAATTATTGATTATTGGTAATCTAGGATATTTTGTCGTATTGGAAATTATTCTAACTTTGCGTCCGGTAGATAATTTTAACGATTGAAAAATTAACTGAATGCGGAACCAAATGTCAGAAGCCAAGGGCTAGTTAAAAACACAAATATGAAATCCAAACTATTTATCATTATACTGCTCGCCCTGTTTGTGGCGAGTTGTACTCGTGAACCTCTTCCTGAATCCGGGGAATCCGAGAAGGGAGTGGGAGAAATTGTTACGATAAGTGTAATTATCTCACCGGAGACACGCGTGGCATACGATGATGCAAATCTTGCACTCTCATGGCAGGAAGGTGATCAGCTCCGGCTTGCCGGATATGACGGCGTAACTTATAAAGGGAGCGAGGTCTTTACCTATTCGGGAACCGGTAATAAATTTACGGGAACACCGGTAGGAGGGGCGACTACCTACAAAGCCTACTATCCCGGAAATCTCATAACGCTGGATGCGAACGGCAATGTTAATCCTTTGGCTGCCGACTTCTGGAAACAAACACAGAATGGGAATGGTACTACGTCTCATCTTAGCAACAAACTTTTCTTGAGTGACGAGCAGGCAAATGGCCTCGATCAGAACTTTGAATTGATCTTGCGTAATGACATCATCAAATTCGATCTCAGCAATCTAACGACCGGACCGAACGGATTGGGAAGCCTCGAAAAAATTATATGGACGGTGGAGCATACACTTGGAGAAACCAGATCGGCTATCCTCGATATAACCGGAGTCTCCGACGTCGCCAATCTGACCGCTTACCTGGCCTTTGACCCTGCCGTGATGATGATCGCCGCGGGCGGGAAGGTGACGATAACGCTGATCGGCGACCAATCTTACGAGTGGAGCAAAACAATTAACAATGCAGTAACTTACACCGCCGGAAAGCGTTACACTGCAAACGTATCCGGAGTGTGGACAGCGGTCAAAGTAGAATTCAGCTATTCCATTTCAACCACTCAGGCGGGCCAGACACACGAGGTATGGCAAAAAGAGAATTCATCCTTCAGCCCTGCGAGGTTGACGATCGACTGGGGAGATGGGACCGCGAAAACAATAATAAATCAAGGGCAGCAGCTTGCCAAGACCATAGCTTCGCATACCTACGCCGACCCAAATAACTATATCATTACCATCACCTCAAACCAAGCGCATCATCTCCTGATAAAGATGCCGCAAATCACCTTCTATGACGGCTCCTCCGGAGACCCGCTGCTGACCTCCGTAATTACCCCCTTCCCAGATATGGGAGCCACAGATTTCAAATACACCTT
Source organism: Bacteroidales bacterium UBA1392 (assembly GCA_002305275.1). GTDB lineage: Bacteria > Bacteroidota > Bacteroidia > Bacteroidales > UBA932 > Cacconaster. The sequence continues at coordinate 22,101 of DBQO01000043.1, forward strand.
CCGAGACTGTCGAAAATTACTTACGATTCCGGAAGATCTGTTTAGGTACAATATACGAGCAACAGTTTTTGAAGGCACCTTCTCCATGTGCGACCGATTAACAGCCATTCCGCCAGGCCTGTTCAGATACAATACGGAAATAGTGAATTTTACAGGATGCTTTCTCAACTGCAAAACTTTAACTTCTATTCCGGCAAATCTGTTCAGGTACAATACGAAAACAAGAGGTTTTGACTATTGCTTCAGATTCTGCGACAATATACAATCTATTCCTACAGATCTGTTCAGGTACAATGCTGAAGTAGGCGGGTTTTTCGCATGCTTCGACGGCTTGATCAAAATAACCACTATTCCGGCAGATCTGTTCAGGTACAATAAGAAAGTATTGAGGTTCGGCTACTGCTTCAGGAACTGCAAGGCATTAACCACTATTCCTACAGATCTGTTCAGCTATAATACAAACGCAAGAAGTTTCAGAAATAGCTTCGAAGGCTGTATCAAATTGGAATTAAATCCGGCTATATTCCCGGATCCGACTGCAAATCCCGACTTTTTTGCCGGTAGAGTGATGGAGTTTGATTACTGTTTTACTAACGCAGGTTCCCAGGCAGCAAACCCCGGAACTGCCCCGAAGTTATGGTTATTTACCGGAGGTGGAGGTGCGACAGGGCCGACCAATTGGGTGATTACCGATTGTTTCAAAGGAGTCAATGTAACAAACTACAACGACATTCCAAACCATTGGAAGGGTATTTAATATCATATTTCGTTAGATAGAGATATTTCTCTAACCTGCTGCGCTAATGAACCCTGAAAGTTGCATAAAAAACTTTCAGGGTTTTGTTTTTGTGATTCGGAAGCACCCCGTAACCCATAACCCGCACCACTACATACTACATACTACATACTACATACTACATACTACTCCCCTACCTATCCAACCACTGCATCAGCAGCGGCACTCTGGCGCGGGAAACGAGTACCGGCTCAATAACATCCGGTACAAGTGCCACCCTCAATCTTGAGTTGAAGTGTTTGGAGATGTTGCTGATGGCGGCCAAACTGGTAATGCAGCTTCTCGAAAGTCTGAAAAAATTTTTGGGATTGAGTTGCTGCTCCAGGGATTCGAGACTGGAGTCCAACAGGTATTGCTTCCGATCGGTAGTTACAAGATAGGTGGCCTTATTTTCCGAAAAGAAAAATGCTATGTCGTGTACATCGGCAATTAGGATATGGTTACCTATTTTTATGGTGAATTTTGTACGGTAATCGGGCTCAAAGGCCTCTTCGGCACTTTCCAGTGCCTCCTCGGCTTGGCAAAATACAATGCAGCGTTCCATTGAGGCCCTGAACTCGCTTTCACCGATAGGTTTGAGCAGATAATCTATGCATTTTGTTTTAAAGGCGGGAAGAGCATAGTCCTCATAGGCAGTGGTTATAATTACCTTGGAGGTGATATTTACCCTGTTGAAAAGTTCAAAGCATTTACCGTCCGAGAGCTCTACATCCATCAATATGATATCCGGAGCGGGATTCGAACTTAGCCACTCCTGCGAAGTGACAATCGAGTCGAGACAGCCGACTATCTCGATTTCGGGAAAATATTTGCGCAAGAGGCGGGTAAGCTGCATCCAGGCAGGGATTTCATCTTCTATGATCAGCAGGGTCATATTGGCGTAACTTTATATGAAGAGAGGGATTTTTACCGTAAAAACACCATCCGAGTCATCTACTATTATATGAGAGTCAAATAGAATTCTGTATTGCTTGTCTATATTTTCCAGTCCCACTCCGGCGGAGTCTAATGATTTTATCTTGAGATTTATTCTATTAGAGACCACCAGATGTTCATTTTCCACCCTCACATCTATCACCAGCGGCTCTGAAATCTTGACTATATTATGTTTTACTGCATTCTCAATTAGAATCTGGATACTGCTGGGGACTATCCTGCTTCGGAGCCATCTTCTGTCTACATCTATCCTCACTTCCAGAGCCTCTCCGAAGCGCTCCTTTATCAACCCCACATAGAGCATTACAAAGTCGAGCTCATCCTCCAGAATTACTGTCTGGCGCAACTCCAAACCGAGCTGGTAGCGATAGAGATCCGAGAGTTTCTTGACATAATCGGAGGCGCGCTCCTGATCCTCATGAATAAGGTAATCGAGTACATTGAGGCTATTGAAGAGAAAATGTGGGTTGAGTTGCGCCTTCATCAATTGGTATTGGTAATTGGCCTGACTGCGAAGCCTAACTTCTGTAGCGAGCTCACGTCTTCTTTTCCAGCGGAGGTAGGAAAATATATCTACCACTGCCGTTACCAGTATATTGAAGAAAAGCGCCACTACAAAGGAGAAAAAGAGCTGCTGATTGAGAGTATCCCCCACCAGATATTCCGATGAAGTGAGCTGCATAAGGATTGCAGATACGAAGGCTATAAAGAGTACCCCTCCCAGCTCCCAAAGAGTACGTGAAAGGAAGGAGTGGCCGTAGGAATAATAGTTTACCAGGACACGCACCAGCATAAAGTCCGCAATAAGCATCAATAGGGTCAGCGGATAATTTCTCAACATGCCCTTGAGGGTAAAAAAGAAGGATTGGCCTGTCCCTTGGGCAAAGAATGGAAGCAGGTACTCGAATATCATCCTTGCGGCAAATACAATCAGCGCGAGGATTACCACCGCAGCAAGATTGTAATATCCGCTTTCTTTGCGTACCATCTCCATTATCCGTTTTTGCGTGCCACAACCAGCACCGTGGCAAGTCCCAGAATTTCCGTAGTGACAAAAGTCACAATCATATTGTTAAATACACCCAAAGCAGGAAATAACTTGTGTAGATAATCTCCCACAGATGTCCCAAAATAGAATCCGGCAAAACAGCTGAGAAAAGCGAGACCGAGGAATACATCAAGGGGGCTGCCATAGAAACGAATCAGACAGAATACCATAGCTATGGTGAGAATAGTGAGAAACAGACCATCTCCTACTGAGGTATTATAGAGCAGATAACATATCAACGCATGTGCAAGAGCAAAGAGGAATATTATGAGATTGGCCTTGCCAAAATCTCTCCTGCCATTGCCGGTCCTTTTAAATAATGCGCCCATATCGTGATGAATTCGTTAATAATTGTAAATATAGGTATTTTTTTCCAAATAAAAGATGGCTATATTTGTCCTCCGTAACAAACTATCTGTGATGAAACGATTGACACTCATTCTTGTAGCCCTTATGTGGCTACCACTTGCCTCTTTTGCGCAGAACAACCTCTCACAAGAGGATATTTCCAACATCGAATCCTATATCGAACAGATCCGCACCGACTGGCAAATACCCGGTATGGGCGTTTCCGTCCAAAAGGATGGAGAACTTCTGCTATGCAAAGGATTTGGAGTCAAAAACCTCAGCAACCCCGGGGAGATGGTGGATCCCCATACACTATTCCAGATTGGGTCGGTCACCAAATCCTTTACTGCATACCTGCTGGCTACGCTGGTGGAAGAGGGGCTTATCAGCTGGGATGACACCGTAAAAAAGATACTTCCGGACTTCAAACTGTACGACCCCTGGGTAACGGAACACCTACAGGTCAAGGACCTGACCTCTCACAGGACAGGTATCGGAAGACAAGTAGGCACCTATATTGCCAATCTTGGCTATGACAGGGAGGATATCTACAAAATGATGGAACTCATCAAGCCTTCATACACCTTCAGAGGCGCTTACCAATATAATAACATTACCTTTATTCCCGCAGCCATGATTATTGAGAAGGTGACCGGCAAAAGCTGGGAGGATAATATCCGCGAACGCATTTTCGAGCCCCTCGGAATGACCGGATCCACCATCAACGGTGAGGGATTTGCGGAGGCCCGGAATGTGGCCCTTCCCTACGAATTCCTCTCCAAAGAGGGAAAAATGGTTATAAATCCCCTCTACGGTGAAGAGCAGGCACTCTGGTGGTTAACTGTCATCGGGCCTGCCGGCTCCATCTGCTGCCCTCCCGCAGACCTGATCAAATGGGCGCAGTTCCAGCTTGACGGGGGAAAAGTTGGTGACAAGCAACTGATTTCCAAAGATAATATGGATTACCTCCACAGAGGGATAACCATTACCTCCCAAAGCGAATCCAAAACCACTCTCTATGGCCACTGCTGGTTTATTGAACAGAGTAAGAAAGGACGCTTGTTTTTTCATACAGGCACCACCTGGGGGATGACCACATTGTGTGTATTTGTGCCGGAACTTAACCTCGCACTTACCATCCAAGTCAACTCTGAAGCGCCGAGTGAGCCTCGCTATGCGGTTTTACGCCGCGTGATAGACCTCTGCTTAGACCTTGAAGACTACGATTATAATGCCGATTTCCTGAAAGAGTGGTATTCCAATGCCACTAAAAAGGCTGAAGAAGAGGCTAAAGCTGCTGCGGAAAAAGTGGTGGAACCCGCACCGGAGTCGAAGCTGCTCGTAGGCAAATATACCAAAGATCCTCTATTTGGGGATGCCTGGGTAACTCTTGAGAAGGGAAAACTCTATATCAAGGTAGGTAAACAGGGCTGGAAACACGAGATGACACATGTAAGCGGCAATACCTATAAGTTCCGCTCCGACGGCACCGGTTTTGAGATAAAATTCAAATTCGAAGAGGGACAGAAAAAGGCCGCTTCTTTCGAAGTCGACTTCAAGCAGGGCGAAGAGTTCGGTTCCTGGACCAGATTAAGTAAATAACAAAAACACTCACGATATGAAACGCATTCCAACTTTTTTGTTTGTACTGCTTTTTGCAGGCTCACTTTTCGCCAAGTCCCCCATTATCGGTATTTCTTCATACAGGAGCGGTTCTTCCCACATGATAGGGCACACCTATGTAAACTCCGTTCGTTTGGCAGGTGGTGTACCTCTGATCATACCCGTTAC
>DBQO01000043.1:27035-32149 GCA_002305275.1 Bacteroidales bacterium UBA1392
TGAGAGCCAATGGCGAAATCGCCCCTGAAAGGGATGAGTTTGATGTTAAACTAATCAGGGCAGCTGTAGCCAAAGGTATTCCCGTGCTGGGAATATGTCGCGGCCAGCAATTGATGAGTGTAGCTTTTGGCGGCTCGCTCTACCAGGATATTCCCTCACAGATTGCAAGCAGTTATGTCAAGCACAGACAAGGAGATACTCCCGGTTATTATGGCACACATACCATCAACATAGAGAAGGGGTCCATACTGGCTGAAGTTGTCGGCAGCAATAAAGCCGTTGTCAATTCATTCCACCATCAGGCCATAAAAGCGATGCCCGCAGGGTTTAAGGTGACTGCAAGGTCTGCTGATGGAATAATAGAGGGAATTGAAAGGGTATCTCCCCTCAAGGGATATGCTGACGGAGGTGCACTTATTTTCGGAACACAATTCCACCCCGAAATTTTCACTAATGCCGGCAATCCCCTCTTCCTCGGACTTTTCGAGAAGCTGGTTTCCGAAGCCTCGAAATAGTTCTGATTAAATAAAATTCTTAATTACTTCGCGGGCTTGGGCGACTTTCTCTTCGAGAAGGTCTATTGATGTGGCTTCACAGATAAAGCGAAGGTAGGGTTCGGTATTGGAGGGCCTTATATTGAACCACCATTGAGCAAACTCCACCCTGTAACCGTCAAAGTCATAAGATGCAACCGGACGCTCCTGAGAGACAAACAACTCCCTTACGGCTACCATCGCATCCTCTTTTTTGGATATGGCAAAGTTGATTTCACCGGAGCTGAAATAGCCATTTATCCTCTCTATCAGCTGTGACAGCGACACACCTTCTCTCTTGAAGCGCGCGATGACATTTAGCGCCAGGATGGCTGCCAAAATACCGCTATCCGAATAGAAAAAATCCTTGAAGTAGTAATGGCCGGCCAGTTCTCCACCGAATAGGCCATCTATCTCACGCAATTTATGGGCGGCAAAAGCCCTACCTACCTTCCAGGTAACAACCTCTGCTCCCATTGGTTCAAGGTACTCGGCAACCGACTTGGAACTACGTATATCCTGAAGCACAATAAGCTGCGCCCCCTTATATTTCTCATTTTCTAAGAAATAGTGACCCAGAAGTGCTATAATCAAATCGGGTGAAATGAATTTACCTCTCTCATCCACAAACATTACCCTGTCCGCATCACCATCAAAAATTACTCCCACGTCGCTGCGCTGAGCTATAACCGACTTCTGAAGTTCGATAAGATTTTCCGGAACGAGCGGATTGGGATCATGGTTGGGGAATGTACCGTCCAGCTCATCGAAGAGATAGAGAGGCCCTTCTCCAAAAATTTTTCTCGCAAAAAGAGCCGCCATACCATTGGATATGTCAATACTGATTTTCAAATCCGAAACATCCTCTTTCCTGGAGTTCAAAAAGGAGATATACTCCTCTGAAATGTTAAACGGGACTATTTTGCCTCGCGTGGTTGCAACAGGTGTCTCCCTACCCTCTTCAATCCATCTCTTTATAGTAGAAAGACCTGTATCAAAGCCAACCGGAAGAGCATTTTCACGAGAAATTTTCATACCGTTGTACTCTTTGGGATTATGAGAAGCGGTAATCTGCACCGAGGCAGGGAAACCGTGAATTGCAGTGCCGAAATAGACCATCGGCGTGGTACTCAGCCCGACATCGTAAACATCCGCACCGGCATCGTTGATACCTTTAACCACATATTCGAAAATTTCAGGGGAAGAGGTTCTTGCATCCCTACCCACCAATACTTTATCGGCCTCCAGTAGAACGGGAATAAAATAACCTACCTTATAAGCCAGGTATTTATCGAAATCCACATTATAGATTCCGCGTATATCATAAGCGTGAAATGCTCCCATAAAGTTTACTTTTCTATTTTTACCCTGTAAGATGTTGCGACGTTTCCTTTGGAGATGTTGTTGAGTTTGCTCCCTAGAATTTTTTTACGAATAGGCGCAGCCCTGTCAGTAAAGACCACTCCGTCGAGATGGTCCATCTCATGCTGTAACATTCTGGAGGCGAATCCGTCAAATTCCTCCTCCTTCTCCTGAAAGTTTTCGTCAATATATTTGATGCGTACCACTTTGGGTCTGTCAATCTCTGCATCGACATCCGGGATACTCAAACAACCTTCACTATAGGTACTCATCTCTTCGCTTTTGAAGGTAAAAACGGGATTTATCATCTTGCGCATGAAATCGGCAAGTTCGGGATAGCGATCAGCCAAATCACTGCCGTCCACAATCAGAACCCTGATTGAACGGCCTACTTGTGGAGCTGCAAGGCCACAACCATCGGCTTGCTTCATGGTTTCATACATGTCATCCAGAAGCTTCGTCAGCTCCTCTCTCTCCTCAATATCCGCCTCCACAGCCTTTTCACGCAATACCTGGGATCCATATAAATAAATAGGTAGTATCATATATGTAAAATTTAATCATTGTTGTTTCTGTGTTCTATCTAAATAACTTTGCAGGATGATGGCAGCACTGATCTTATCCACGGAGGATTTGTCACGACGTTCCGATTTTTTCATTCCACCTTCGATCATTGCTCTGTGTGCGAGGACTGAAGTGAATCGTTCGTCTTCGAGCACAATGGGAATTGAGGGGAACTTTTTCTTCAGCAGGTTGATGAAAGCCTGTACCAGCGGAGCTGACTGAGAATCGGTGTTGTCCATATTTAAAGGGATGCCCACCACAAAGAGTTCCACCTTTTGATTTTGAAGGTAATTTTGAAGATAATCTATTATCTTTGCGGACGGAACAGTATCGAGGGCTGACGCAAATATGCGCAACGGGTCGCTCACTGCGAGACCGGTGCGCTTGCTGCCATAGTCTATGCCTATTATCCTGTTCATTATGCAAAGTTAATGTTTTATGGCACGACAAAAAGAAAAATTCGGCAAAAAGTTAAGATTTTCTATAATCAACGATGACTCCCACAAGGAGTTATTCTCGTTCAGAACCTCAAAAATCAACATCATACTGGTCTCTATCCTGCTATTGCTCGCAGTTATGGCAGGGACCTACCTGCTAACTTCACGCACTTTCATAAGACACACCATTCCCGGCTATCCCTCCACGGAAAGCAAGCGCATGGCAGTAGAAAATGCCATAAAGATAGATTCTCTCGAGAGAGCTGTGGAGATGTGGGCATTCCAAGTGGCAAATATTCAAAGGATTGTCACAGGCAAGAAACCTCTTACCCCCGACTCCCTCGGAATAGCGAGGGAGACTCCTCCGATAGATGGGGCTCTCAGTGATCTCTATTATCGCAGCGATTCTCTCCTGAGAGAGGAGGTGCTGCGCCGCGAGCAGTACAATGTCTCCGGGCAAAGGCAGGAGATAGAGCAGATTGAGGGACTTCACTTTTTTACCCCTGTGAGCGGTATAATTACCGAAGCATATAACAAGGCAACCGGGCACCCCTATATAGACGTTGCCGCCCAGACCGGCACAATAGTACACTCCGTACTCGATGGTACCGTCATTTCCGCAGGATGGAGCGATGACACGGGATACACCCTCCAGATACAGCACAGCCACGATATCATTTCCGTTTATAAGCATAACGAACAGCTGCTCAAAAGCAGTGGTGATAAGGTCAAAGCCGGCACCCCTATAGCGATGGTGGGTAACACGGGGAAACTCAGCACCGGCAGCCATCTCCACTTTGAGCTCTGGCACAAGGGAGAGGCGGTAGACCCCACCCTTTACATCAAGTTTTAGCAGATGGAGCAACCCAGAAGATCAGTAGCCATACTTGGATCCACAGGATCTATCGGCACACAAACCCTCGAAGTGATTTCGCATAACAGCGACCTCTTTGAGGTGGATTTGCTTACAGCAAACAACAATAGCAGGCTGCTGATAGAGCAGGCGATCAGATTCAAGCCAAACAATGTGGTGATATGCAACCCCTCGAAATATGAGGAGGTAAAGAGTGCGCTTGCACCCCACTACATAAAGGTATTTCAGGGTATGGATTCCGTTTGCGACCTGGTCGGGAGTTCCACTGTAGATATTGTTGTGACTGCAATGGTGGGGTTCAGCGGTTTACAGCCCACAATTTCCGCCATAAAGGCGGGAAAGGTAATAGCACTCTCCAACAAAGAGACGCTGGTCGCCGCCGGAGAGATCATTATGTCATTGGCAGCGGAGTACGGCAGCCCCATCATTCCGGTGGACTCCGAGCACTCTGCCATATTCCAGGCGCTGCAAGGGGAGAGAACCAACCCGGAGAAGCTCCTGCTGACTGCATCCGGAGGCCCTTTTCTCCATACTCCCGCTAAAGAACTCTATAAAGTAACACCTAAGGAGGCCCTCAGGCATCCTCGCTGGAAGATGGGTTCCAAGGTGACCCTCGACTCCGCAACTCTTATGAATAAGGGGCTGGAAGTTATTGAGGCGCACTGGCTCTTCGATATGGAGCCGGAGAGGATAGAGGTGGTAATCCACCCGCAGAGCATTATTCATTCCATGGTACAATTTGAGGATGGGAGCGTAATTGCTCAACTCAGTTCGCCCGATATGCGGCTACCCATTCAATATGCCCTCTCCTACCCCTATCGTATCCCTCTGGATACTCCTCGGATATATTTTGGAGAGCTGGCCGAACTAACCTTCTTTAAGCCGGATAGGGAGAGATTTCCTTGTCTGGCGATTGCAGAAGAGTCTTTACGCCGTGGCGGGAATACCACTTGTGCTATGAATGGTGCAAACGAGGTTGCAGTAGAGGCCTTCCTCAAAGAGAAAATTGATTTTATGGAGATACCCGATATCATCAGCAGGGCGATTGCAATGGTGCCATTTATCGGGAAACCTACACTTGATGATATATATAGCACAAATTTTGCAGCAAGAGAAGCTGCGGAACAAATTATTCACAACAAATAGAGACAAAATAGAGTACAGATAATGATTGTATTGATTAAAATAGTCCAGGTGATTTTTGCACTCTCCATTCTGGTGCTGGTTCACGAATTGGGACACTTCATATTTGCAAAACTTTTCAAGACCAGGGTTAACAAATTTTACCTCTTTTTTAACCCCTCTTTTTCCATTATGCGCGCCAAGAAAATCGGCGGCAAATGG
>DBQO01000043.1:32155-37608 GCA_002305275.1 Bacteroidales bacterium UBA1392
ATCAACACCCTCCCCGAAGATGACTGGAGACGTTATCCCGAGAATACGGAATATGGCATAGGGTGGCTCCCTCTCGGAGGTTATTGCTCAATAGCGGGCATGATTGACGAGTCGATGGACAAAGAGGCGATGAAACTCCCTCCGCAGCCCTATGAATTCCGCACCAAACCTGCCTGGCAGAGATTTTTCATAATGTTTGGCGGTGTGCTGTTCAATTTCATCCTTGCCGTATTGCTCTACGGAGCTATTATGAATGTATGGGGAGACGAATACCTGCGCAATGAGGATGCTATTTACGGAATTGCGGTCAACGATCTTTCTTATGAGATAGGATTTCGGGACGGTGACAGGATCCTAGACTTTGACGGAGTACCTACCGAAAACTTTTCCATGCTCCAGGTCGATATGGTCCGTTCTCAGGCTGAGCAGGCGAGGGTCCTTCGCGGTCACGACACACTGACCATCAATATTGATCCCCAATATATTTCAGCGATACTCAACACTCCGGGAATGTTTGATCTCGCCTTCCCTTTTGTGGTTGGCGGATTTACTGAGGGCTCAATAAATGCTGATTCCGGACTTGAAATAGGTGACGAAATCAAGGGCATTGACTCTGTGTCGATGTTTCTGGTGCAAGAGGTTCGGAAAGAATTGCTTCGTCATAAAGAGAGTTCGGTTGTCGCTACGGTCAGCAGGAGCGGTGATCTGATGGATATACCCCTTCAGGTAGATTCGGCGGGTATGATCCAGGTTATGTTGGATAGCGACCTGACAAAATTCTTTACTATTACAAGTAAAGAATACAACTTTTTTACCGCCATTCCTGCCGGTTGTAAAAAGGCCTGGAACAACATTACCAATTATGTTCAGGAACTGGGGCTGATATTTTCACCCAAAACCAAGGCCTACAAATCTGTGGGCAGTTTCATAGCCATTGGTAAGATATTCCCCGGCGACTGGGATTGGTACAGGGTGTGGACGCTGACAGCGATGCTCTCAATTATGCTCGGAGTACTCAATCTGCTGCCCATACCGGCATTGGACGGAGGCCATATTCTATTCCTTCTCATTGAGATCATTACTCGCCGCAAACCGAGTGACAAGGTGTTGGAGGTGGCTCAGACAATAGGTATGATCCTGCTGATTGCCCTAATGATACTCGCCTTCGGCAATGACATACGAGGATTATTCACATAACACATCATACAACAATGAAAAGAAAAAACCTGACAACTCTGACGCTCTACGTGATGACGGCATTTGCCCTAACGGCACTTCACTCATGTAAAGGAGAGCCCGGAAAGATACTCCCTCCGGCGAGCGGAAAGGCCGGGGAAATTGCCGTCATATCCCCCAGAGTCCATTGGGAAGCCGAACCGGGTACTACCATCAGAAGCATACTGGCTGCCGAGTTTGCCTATCTTCCCCAGAGGGAACCTACCTACACCCTCTTCAATGTGCCTCCCAAGTCATTCAACAAGGTATTCCAGGTACACCGTAACCTCCTCAACATTGTAATTTCGGACACCGTTTCCTCCAATCGCATGGGTATAAGTCGTGATATCTGGGCCAAATCACAGATTATGGTCTCGGTCTATGCCAAGGATGTAGAAAGCGCTGCAAAAATGATCAGTGAAAACGCTGAGAAGCTTCTCTCCAATTATGAGACCGCAGAGCGCAACCGCGTTATCAATAATGCGAGAAACCACGCAAACCCCACTCTGAAGAAATATGTCACTGCCGTAGTAGGCGGTTCTCCCGATTTCCCGAGAGATTTCACAGAAAAGATGCATACCAATAATTTTTTCTGGATCTCCTACGAGACCTCCTATACCAATCAGGGCATATTTGTCTATACATTCCCATATCAGGGCGAATGGCAGCTCACTGCTGAATATCTCGTGGCAAAAAGAAATGAATTTCTCAAGGAAAATGTCCCTGCCACGGCAGAAAACAGCTATATGATTACCCATCCTACGGCGACACCGGGCTTTGCCATAAAAGAGTACAACGGTCTTAACTTTATCGAGATGAGAGGTCTCTGGGATACTCAGAACGACTTTATGGGAGGTCCATTCGTTTCCCACACTTATGTCTCTCCAGACAACAAAAATATTGTGGTGTTGGAAGGATTCGTATATGCTCCAAAATATGAAAAGCGCAATTATTTGCGTCAGGTTGAGTATATTATCTCCTCATTTGAGTGGAGCAAAGGAGAGTAATTATTAGATAAAATTTGCAATAGCAAAAATTCTTTATATCTTTGCACTCCCAAAAACAAAAATCGGGAGCTATGGTGGGTTCGTCTAACGGCTAGGACTCAAGATTTTCATTCTTGCAATAGGGGTTCGATTCCCCTACCCACTACCACAAAAAATAAAAAAGTATAATAATGGCAAACCACGCATCAGCAGAAAAGCGTTACCGTCAAAGCGAGAAACGCAGATTGCATAACAGGTATTATGCAAGAACCACAAGAAACGCCATCAAGGCAATCCGCAACACAACTGACAAAGCAGCAGCAGAGGCTTCATTGCCCAAGGTATTTGCGATGATTGACAAACTGGCAAAGATCAATGTCATTCACAAGAACAAAGCAGCCAATCTAAAGAGCGGCATCTCCATTCACGTGAATAAGCTTTCATAAAGGTCTTTTTGAGATAAAAAATAAAGAACCTTTCCGGCCGGAAAGGTTTTTTTATGCCCAAAAACTTCTTTTTCGCCCTGCCGAAAGCCGTTTATCCTACCGCCTCAGGAAACTAAAACGCATTGCAACTATGTGGATCTGAGATGTTTGATGGCATTTTTTTTGCTTATTATTATTATTATTATTATTATTATTGCAAAGTACTAACAACCTTTATCTCACAAACATCAAAATAATTTACTTTTAAACAATTAATGCCATGAAAACTCTATTGATATTTGCAATGGCTCTTATTATGATGGGAACCATTTCTTGTGAGAAAATAGGTGTCGGAAGTTGGGATGTGCCGAAGAATACCTACCAAGATTTAGTATTTCCAAAGGAAGCCACTCTTACTTTTATTTCTGAAAAAGAGGGTAAGTTGAATCTGTTATTGACTTTCGGGGTCGAAATCGATTTTGATAAAATGGGAGATCATTGCTATTCCAATGTAAGCTTTAATCTAAGAGGCGTACCTTATGAGGTCAATGGGAAAAGACTGCGCATTTGTGCCGATAAACTACACGGCAGTATGAGTTACACCGAATCTTATTACGGAGGTTGTAAGTCCAATCATGAGGCATTTTCCGGCACCTATTCAGGTGACATTAAGCTCACCAGGACTTCTTACACCAACAGTTCAGCTTTCTCTCCCACCGACCGGCTGAGCGGAAAATGGACTATCCGCTTTGTAAGCGATAGCGGAGAAAAACTCCTGTTTGAAGTGGTGGACCCCAACCTGAGATTTGTAAAAACCGGTATATAAATTGTCTTTTTGACATATGACATAGAGAAAACTTTCCAATCTTTGGAAAGTTTTTTTTATATCGTTAAGGAACAATTTATGACAAAGAACATCAAATTATTGCATGCAGAAGAGAGACCTCGTGAGAAATTGATGTCCAAAGGGGCTTCTGCCCTCACCTGTGCAGAGCTGATCGCAATCCTGCTGAGATCCGGCCACGCAAACCTCAACGCAATCGATCTCTCGAGAGAGATTCTCCTAAAGGCAGGAAACAGCCTAAACATCCTTTCAACTTTCACGGCGCAGCAACTGATGAGAATCAACGGGGTAGGTCAGGCCAAGGCTCTCTCCATCCTTGCAGCATTCGAACTCGGAAGAAGAATGGCCGTGGAAATTCCCGAACCGATGCCGCAGATTCATAGCCCACTTCAGGTAAACGGCATCATGTCGCCAATCATCAGCAATCTTCCCCACGAAGAATGTTGGGTACTCTACCTCAACCGTTCCAACCGCCTCATAGGAAAGGAACGAGTCAGTCAGGGCGGTATCAGTTCCACCATATTTGACATCAGAATCATAGTCAAAAAGGCCGTGGAACACCTTGCTACCGGCATAATACTGGTACACAACCACCCTTCCGGCAACCCCAGACCGAGCGGTGAAGATATGCGTCAGACCGAGGCCCTGCGCGATGCTGCTGCATTGTTCGATATTTCTCTTACCGACCACATTATCATTTCAAAAAACAAATTTTATAGTTTTTCCGACGAAAATTTGTAACTTAGTAGTCGAGTATAAACAAAACGACCACTGCATATGAAAATCATTAACCTAGGCGAAAAGAACTCTCTCCTAAACCGCTACATTGCGGAAATTAGGGACGTAGTTATTCAGAAAGACAGTATGCGTTTCCGCAGAAATCTGGAAAGGATCGGCGAAATCTTTGCTTATGAGATCAGCAAGACCCTCACTTATTTTCCCAAAGAGGTGGAAACTCCTCTGGGCATTGCCAATTGCAATCTCTCTAATGACAAGATTGTACTCAGCACCATTCTCAGGGCCGGTCTTCCGCTTCACCAGGGCCTTCTCAACTATTTTGACAAAGCTGAAAACTCCTTTATCGCCGCATACCGCAAGTACGGCAAGGACAACAAATTCTCCATCCAACTCGAATATGCCAGCACTCCGTCCGTAGAGAATAAGATCGTGATTATTTCCGACCCCATGCTTGCCACCGGCGCATCTGCGGTACTGGCTTATGATAGATTGTTGGAGAGCGGCACTCCGATACACACCCATTTCGTATGTCCTGTCGCTTCAAAGTATGGCATCGACTACCTCTCCAAAAATCTTCCCCACAAAAAGGTTACCTTTTGGACGGCAGCCATAGACGAAGAACTTACCAACAAATCTTACATCGTCCCGGGATTGGGAGATGCGGGAGACCTCGCTTACGGCGACAAAATCTGATTATTTGAACACCAATTCTCCTCCCACGTAGGTACGGATAATTTTTGTGGAGAGGATTTCGCGTTCACTGACGGTCATTATGTCTCTGTCGGTAATGATGAAGTCTGCATATTTTCCGGGCTCGATACTCCCCTTTACATCCTCTTCAAAAGAGACTTTTGCTGCCCAAGAGGTCATTGAGCGCAAAGTTTCCTCTCTTGTCAAGCCTTCATCCATACGGAATCCCTCTTCGGGAAGATAATCGAGATTTTTGCGAAATACCGCCGCAAAGAATGTCTTGATGGGGCTGATGTCCTCTACCGGGAAATCGGTACCTGTGGGAATCCATCCGAGCTGATCCATGAGTTGTTTGAAGTTGTAAGCGTGTTCAATCCTATCTCCCAAACGTTCTTCCGCCCAAAACATGTCGGAAGTGCAGTGTGTCGGCTGTACGGAGGGTATGATAGAGAATTTGCCAAATTTATCCATATCTGCCGGATTTACCACCTGAGCATGTTCGATACGCCACCTGCGGTCATTTTCTCCTTTTAGGATTTCTCCGTACATATCGAG
>DBQO01000043.1:37650-37891 GCA_002305275.1 Bacteroidales bacterium UBA1392
TATTGGGAGCATCGGAATAGGGTTTGAGCAACAATGCACCTCTGGAGCCGAGAGCTCCGTCCTGGAAGAGCTTAAGGCCTGCAATGCGCAAGCGGTCATTGCGATAGGGAGAGGTGAAGTACTCCATATTGGCTTTTGAGGCCGAGAGATATGCATCTATACGCAATTTGAGTTGGCCAATATTGGAGAGCGAATCGTATACGAGAAGACTTTTTAGAGACTCCCCCACGGAAGAGATAGA
>DBQO01000003.1:0-34614 GCA_002305275.1 Bacteroidales bacterium UBA1392
TTTATAAAATTAACGAACTATTAATATTAAAAGATATGGACGATAATATTTAAGAACCTGCTTTAAGTACTCACTTCTGTCATTATAGTTAAGTTCAAAAGAGCGTTGTAAAATATTTACGGGTAACTTATCGAGTATGTACTTTTCATCTTTTTTAATTATTCCGATTTTAGGTTCAAATGTAAGCGCTTTACTTTCGTGATCAAACTTCTCAGATGGCACACCCAAAGCCGCTGTACGCACATAAGAATAACTATCTTTTTCTATCTCCAGTGAGGAATACCGAGTATCTGATGAACTTAGGTCTTTTCCTGACATCCAAAAAGATGGGTAGTAAAATGGGATTTGAAATTTTTCTACCTCTCTAAAAGAAAAAGGAAGATGAAAAGCCTCCTGCTTATGCTCATCAGTAAGCTGATTTGATTTTACAGCACAACCATGCGAATGGATCCGTCTTAGAGCGGGATCCAGGTATTCTTGACCATAGATAAAAATAGGTAAATTTTCACACCCTTTTGCCAATTCAATCTCTAAAGAATTCTCACACTCTTCTACACAATCCAAATAAAAATTCGCACAAGATAAAACGCATTTTTTATCATATAATTTTTGTGCAATTTTAAGTTCCATATCATCGTCCTCAATACTTTCAAAAAAGTACAATCCTTTTTCTTCTGAAAATAAAATTAATGCATCCTCATAACCTAAAAAAATCTTATGGAACTCTTCATTCAAGTCAGTATCTATACGTAATACAATATGGTTGAAAAATATATTTTCTAAGTCAAAGGGGTTAAAAGTCAGACATGAGATTAGTAAATCTACTTGTTCTTGGGTTAGAATAATTCTTCGTATCTTGCCACTTTCATCAACAAACCGATCTATTATTACACCCTCAATTGAATCTTCATGAGCAATAGCCGGTACAGGACCATTCTCATTAAATTCGAGCAAAGCTACGTTACCCTCATTATCGATGGCAAACCAGCTTGTTGACATCGAGTGAGTTGCGGGGTATTCTTTATCCTTAATCATAGTTTTTTGTTGAAATAATCAAATTGAGTGTAAATATAGCGAGTAATATGCAAAGGACGCAAAATATCGAAATTTCAGCACCTTAAGGTTGATACATTCCACAACAACACCCCGCAAACAGTTGTTTGAGGTTCAATACTTAAACCGTAAAATCAGTAAATGCAACTGATTAATCGGTGTTGACGAAGAGACGAACCGAATACTCTAAGAGCTTATCGTTTCTGTTAAATTGCACGACTGTAGGGGTGAAGTACATACTATAAAATAAATTATCATATTTGTCAGGTCTGTACTGCGTGGAGGACCAGAAATAACCGCCCGTGCCCACAACGTTTGGGTGGCCTGAAGTAACCCAGCCACTAGCCGGAAAATAACGAACAATATCGTTTTTGTTGTTGGTAATCCAGAAAGTGTATTGGGCGATAGTATCAATAGGGATAGATGGTACTACATTACGACAAGTAACCTTCAGGTGAGTATGCTCCAAGTTCGTATCGTCATTGTACTCATATTTCCAAGCAGAGAGCATATTATCATTCCCCTTATAGCGAAGGGCATAGCTGGGAGCAGGATTGGTTGCAGTTCCGACATTGCGATAATCGCAGGTCATGGTGATGTCCTGATTCCTGACTGTGACATATTCAGTAATATTATTTTTATCAACTGTAGTCTTGAATAAAACATAGCCATAAGCCTCCGGTGCAATACCTCGCCACTCTTTTTGGCTCGGCAGGTGGTAACCGGAAAGAGAGATGGCCGATGCTTGATTCCAATTGAAGTAACCACTACCTTCGCAATAAGTCAAATCCTCAACGAAGCCGGTACCGGCAGGATTTACATTGTACCTGGCAACATATCTGAGTGGGTTTATTATCTCTATCCAACCGCTGCTAACCGCACCTGTGTAGCGTTTTCCTGCGGCATAGGTCTTTTCTTGCGTAACTGCATCAATCTTCCACATATACGACTTCTCTCCGTAGAGAGATATTATCACTTTTCCGTTTGCAACAATCTTCGTCATTTCGGTGGGGTCAAAGGAGAGAAAAGCGGTAATGTTATTTAGATCAGCAGAGAAAGTCACGCCGGTCACATCAAGCGACACGGATTCGAAGACTCCCGATGCAGTCTCTACCGTATAAATCAGTTGATACAGCTCCCCGGCATCTTCCGGAATACCACTAAGATTAAATTTGATGATACTGCTCTTCAAAGCCAAATTAAAGGTCTGATTGATGGAGTTAGCCTCCGTATCCCACAAGACTAAACTGTTACCAATATGTGCCGCTGAATTACTCCCGACCTGTGTCTGTTGCCAGAAATTACTGTCATGAACGGGCATAGAAGGATTGCCGTTTTCCAATATAGGGTCCCCATTTTGATCCAATCTTACGGAACTTACCGGGTAAAAGGCCTTATATTTAGTAGCGCCGGGTACAGTGTTTCCTTGAAAAAGGCCGTTGGCGATCATGGTAAATGTGGTGTGTCCTTGATAGAGATTGCTATCGTCAAATCCGATCAGCATTATCTGGTCGTTTTCCTGCCACGAGAGCGAACCTTGCTCACCGTATGGGGCGTCGTTGTAGGCCACACGGGTCTTCGGGTCTATATCTACTTTTATGGTAACGACCTTTGTCTCTTCCTTCCCAAGTTCGGGAAGAGGTGTACGCGTGCAGTTAGCTACCAATAGAACTAGCAGTGCAAAAATAAATAGTTTGGGCTTCATAGCTATTCGTGTTTAAGTTGATGACCGTTAGTTTATTGTTAAATCTTCATAACTTGGGGACAATGCAGGTGTGTCACTTTACTGTATAGTACATAACATAATCAGGCTATACGACTGATTAATGGGCGTTGTAGAAGAGACGAACCGGATACTTATTGGACGTCCTGTAGATGTACATTTGTGCGACACCAGAGGTGAAGTACATAATGTAGGCTTTAGAATTAGTGTCGTACGTGGAGGACCAGTAATAACCTACCTTGCCTAAATTATCATACTCACCGTATGAAGTTTCCATTCCACACGCCGGAAAATAACGAACTACATTGTTGCCGATAAACCAGGCGCCCGGATTGGCAACATCATTGATAGTAACGGATGGCACTACATTACAACAAGTAACCTTCAGATGGGTGTTATAAGTAAGATCACCATTATCTATATAGATATACTCGTATTTCCAGGCAGAGAGCATATCGGTACCCTTATAGCGAAGAGCATAGCTGGGAGTAGGATTGGATGCAGTTCCGACACTGCGATAATCACAGGTCATGGTGATGTCCTGATTCCCGACTGTGACATACTCTGTAATATTATTTTTATCAACTTTAGTCTTAAAGCAAACATAACCATAAGCCTCCGGCACAATACTTCGCCACTCTTTTCGGCTCGGCAGGTGATAACCTGCAAAAGAGATAGCCGTTGCTTGATTCCAATTGAAGTAACCACTGCCTTCGCAAGAAGTCAAATCCCCAACGAAGCCGGTACCGGCAGGATTTACATTATATCTTGCAACATAGCTGAGTGGGTTGATTATCTCTGTCCAGCCGCTGCTAACCGCACCTTTGTAGCGCTGTCCTGCGACATAGCTCTTTTCTTGTGTAACTGCATCAATCTTCCACATATAGGACTTCTCTGCGTAGAGAGATATTATCACCTTTCCGCCGGAGATTACCTTCGTGACTTCTGTGGGGTCAAAAGCGAGGTATGCGGTAATGCTACTTACAGTAGGAGAAAAGGTAACCTCTGTCACACCAATCGACACCGATTTGAATACTCCCGTTGCAGTCTCTACCGTATAAATCAGATGATGCAGCTCCCCGGCATCTTCCGGAATACCGGTGAGATTCAATCTGATGATACTGCTCTTCAATACCAAGGTGAAGGTCTCAGTAAGGGAGTTAGCTTCTTCGTCGAACAGTAGTATATTGTTGCGGAGGTGGCCGGTTGTAGCATTTCCGCTTTGTGTTTGTTGCCAAAAGTTGTCGGCAAGTTGCACATCACCGGTAGTCTCATCCAGCGTTATGCCCTCTGCGAGATAGTAGGCCTTGTAGGTAGTGGCGCCCGGTACCGTTGTTCCCGAAAAATTACTGCCACTTCCGGATACATAGGTAAAGGTTGAACTCCCTATATATGTTGTGCCGTCATATCCTGCCAGCAGTAGTTTGTCGCCGCTCTGCCATGTAAGCGTGCCACCGCTGCCGGGGACGTCAGAGTCAGTATATTCAACGCGAGTTTCAGGTGGAATAGTGGCGCTTATGGTAACGAGCTTTCCTCCTTGCTCCTCAAGTTGAGAAATAGGCTCACGCGTGCAGTTCGCTACCAATAAGACAAATAGTGCAAAAATATATAGTTTGAATTTCATATTTATTTTTGTTTAAGTTGTCAGATGTTAATGATCATCTGTCGATTTGCGTAGCTTGTGAGTCGTGTCTCCTAAGTCAAGAGACTCCATCAGTTATCGATTGTTGGAAGCCAATGGCTAACAGCCAACAGCTAATAGCCACCCACACCTACCACGCATCTCCACCATCTCCGATACCTGGCAATTCGGCACCAGGACTACCCTGGAGGATGTTTTGGCTCAGTTCAACTTCAATTACTTCTATACCGGGTGCGGTATATTGTTCATCGGATTTTAATTCTATTGTGCTCATAATCAGTGATATTTATCTACCATTGTCCGACATGGCAGTTATTTATTTATAAAACAAAAAATTTTAATCTTAAATAATCCAAATCTAGGTCTATTTTAATTAATAGGAAGGCTTTATGGATCCTCTCCTATTTGAGAATGGCAAAGCTCCAAATGAAGGCTTAATCGTAAAAAAGACGAACCGTGTTACTGAAAATTTTAGGTGTGTTGTTCGAGTAAGCTCTATCGGTGTTGAAGAGCATGTACCATGCATAAGAGTTGTTAGTGCTATGCTCTGTAGATGACCAGAAGTAGCCTCTTTCACCTTGATAGCTGGATGAGCCATAGCCACCGGCAGGAAAATAACGAACAATGTCGTTTTCGTTGCCGCTATTCCAGAATGATTCCTGAGCGATAGCATCAATATCTACGGAAGTTGCTACCTTTCGAGAGGTGATCTTCATATGGGTATTATTGCCATCGGTTATGTACTCGTATCTCCAGGCAGAATGCCAAACTTTATTCCCCTTATAACGAATAGCGTAAGAGAAATTGTTGGTAGTAGTGCGAAAATCGCCGTTCACACTTATGTACTTACCCTTGACTGTAACAGCTTCATTTCTATTATAATAACTATTACTGTTTGAATCGTTAAAGCGGACATAAGAGGGGTTGACATATTTTGGGACGATACCAAACCACTCGGAATCGCTCGGCCAGTGATAGTTTACCCCACCAATAGTTGTTGTATTGTTGAACAGATCAAAGGCTTCACTCCAAGTGAAATAACCGCTGCCTGTACAAGAAGTTAAATCGGTCACGAAGCCATCACCGTCTTGGGTTACATTATACTCGGCAACATAGTAGAGCGGAGTGGTTATATCTGCCCAACCGCTGCTTACTGCACCTGTATAGCGATTTCATGCGGCATAATCTTTTCCGAGAGCAACAGTCTGACTCCACTGGTACAATTTATCGCCTTTCAGTCTTATTATCACCTTTCCTCCTGCAGCGATATTAGTCATTACGGTGGGGTCAAAGGAGAGAAAAGCGGTCAAACTGCTTGTAGAGGCCGAGAAAGTAACGCCGGTCACATTAAGCGGTACGGATTTAAACACTCCCTGTGCACTCTCTACCGTATACATCAGTTTTCTAAGAGCTCCTACCTCTTGCGGTATGCCACTGAGATTCAATTTGAGTATGCTGCACTTAGCCACCAGGGAAAAGGTCTGACTGATGGGCTTTGCTATCTCGTCAAATAATAGCATTTTGTTGCGCAGATGCACCGTTGTACCATCTCCGTTCTGTGTCTGTTCCCAAAAGTTGTCGGGAAGTTGCACATCTCCGGTGGTCTCATTCAGCGTTATGCCCTCTGCGAGATAGTAGGCCTTATAGGTTATGGCGTCTTGGACTTCTGTCCCGGTAAAAGTGTCGCCCGCTTGCCAGGTGAAGGTAGCGCAATCAATATAGTTTCCGCTTGCACCAAAGCCGGCCAGCAGGAGTTGGTCGCCGCTTTGCCAAGCAAGTGTGCCACCGCTGCCGGGAACGTCAGAGTCAGTATATGTCACTCGGGTCTCCGGTGGGATCCTGGCGCTTATGGTAACGAGCTTTCCTCCTTCCTTCTCAGGTTCGGGAAGAGGTTCACGCGTGCAACCAGCCACCAATATGGCAAGTAGTGAAATAATAAATAGTTTGGGTTTCATATTTGCTTGTCATAGGTGTCCGGTAAAATTCGGACGGATTATTATAAAGTTTAACAATTACAACATAGTATGTCGGTTAAATCATCCGGTTCATTGACAATTTTGTAGTTAGGTTTTACAAAGAGTTCTCTTTAGGCAATTCGGTCCCGGTTTTTATCTATTTTTGGAATACCGAAAAATCGAAATAGACCATCTTTAACACTTGTGTTGTCGTTTCATCCGACTTTACTTCAAAAAGCATCTGATCGGGATTGGGCGGCCCCATCTCGGAGACAGTATTGTTCGAGAAAGCATATCCTTCTGCAGGTATCCCCATTATTCCCAAATCTATCTTTTCATTCTCATTTTCATCGTGATAAGCTATAATGATATACTGACCTTCAGGAAGCGATTCAAGGCTCCAGATAGCGGAGTTGTTTTCGATAGAAAGAGTCACCTTGTCAATCGATTGCTTTTTCGCAAAGTTCTCTTTTCCTTCAAAAAGAGCTACCATAACTTTACCATCATTACTTTTAAGATTTTCAAAGCGGACGATCAATTTCCCGGTTTGGGCCTCTATTTGAACTGCACTCAAGACAATGGTACAGATTATTAAAAACAGACGTTTCATTTTATTAATTTTATACGAGTTATAAATTCAAATATCCTTTTAAAGATTCAATATATTCTTCGAAGGCTTTTATGCCTACTTTTGTGATTTTGCATACGGTGCGGGTTCGTTTTCCTATAAATCCCCTTTGAACTTCGATATAACCCGCTTCACTCAACTTGTCTATCTGTACACTCAAGTTACCCGAGGTGGACTTGGTTCGTTCTTTCAAATAGACAAAATCAGCCTCGTCGGCAGATAGCAATATGGACATGATTGCCAGCCGAAGTTCTGAATGAAGTAAGGGGTCAAGTTGTTTAAACATGTTTTCTACCTTGCCAATTTAAAATATGCCCCGGAATAACTTGAACTATTAGGAAAAGGGCTGCAAATACGAGAATTGAATCGAGAGTATTGCCCAATATCAGGCAGAAAATTGACAAAAACATTCCTGCGAATCCTGAGCAGATTAAGGGTAAGAAACTAATTATCAGCCCGGTAATGGCTGTCCCAATACTGATGAGCATGATTATTAAAAATAGTATTGGAAATCCCTCTATGAGAGCGGCAGCAGGTGCGGGAAGAAAGGCAGCAATTCCAACGACAATCCAGACATACATAATTACCCTGTCAAGATATGTCTTTACTCCTTTGTTCTCTTTTTTCATAGTTATTGCCATTGCCGTAAAACCAATTAGAGGAATCAGAAACCATAATAAATACCAGTAATCATTTCCGGTAGACTTGAGCATGTACCAAACTAGGAGCGAAGCCAGTACGGTTGTGTAGCCCCAGATAAGAAATGGTATTCCATTCCCTTTTTCAATGCGTTGCTGCGTATTACGAATCATTTGAGTGATGAGTTCCAAACTCTCCTTCTCATTTAGTTGTTTTTCTTCCATTTTTGTGATAATTATTAAAAAATTAATGTTTTGATGCATTATTGAAATGCTACACAAATATAAATCGGTTTATTTTATAAACCAAGTTTTTTAGAAAAACAATTTGACTTTTTTCAAAAAATATGTGAGAAATAATTATTGAGGAACTTATAATAGGTTTTGTTTTATATCTTTACTCTAATTATACCGGCAAATAAAAAATTTATTATGAACCACAATAAGCGTATACTTCTCCTGTTTGTTGTTTTTTTACTGTCATCTTTCTCTTGTTTAATGGCTCAGCAAGTAGAAACTACTAATAATAGACCTGATAGCTTAGCACAACAGAACGATTCCTTAAACAGAGTGTTACTTCAAGATTATAAAATTCGTCTCCTTGAAATGGATTCTCTTCGGAGAGAGGATTCGATGAGACAGGTAAAACTTGAAGAACAACTTGCTTCACTTAAAACTACGGACAATCTTAAAAAAGAGGAAATTCAAAAACAACTTGCTGATATCCAGCAAAGGGAGATAGACAGAGTCGCACGGGAAAAAGCAAAAGTTGACTCTCTCCGCAGTGTGGCAACGGCATATCCTGTAATTGGCGTGCTAAATGATACCATCTTTTCATTATATGCACGTCTCGGTTCGTTTACTCCGAAGGAGAGAGCGAATAATATAAGTGCGAGGATAAAGGTTTTGTACGATGATGATTTTATGAATCCCGACTCGCTATATATAGCAGTTTCAGATAATTACCGGGATTTGATGTATCAAGACAAAATTATAATGAGTGTAACCGAAACCGATGCCATTTGGAACAATGTAACCATAGATGAACTGGCACAAGATTATTTGCAAAGGATAGGTCATTCCATTAAAAACGCGCGTATAGAAAAGAGTTTGCCACGTTTACTTTCCAGAATAGGCTTGGTTATCCTTACGTTAGTTGTGCTGATTTCTATGATATTCGGTGTGAATAAGCTCTTTAAATGGTTGACAAAATATGTAAATGAAAAGAAAAAACAGTGGTTTAAAAACCTGAAATATCGTGATTATACATATTTGTCAGCGGAGCAGGAGGTAAAGCTGGTAAGCAAATTGTTCAATTTTTTACGTTGGGTAACGATAATATTGTTGCTCTTCTTGGTCATCCCTATAATATTCAGCATTTTCCCATTTACAAGGGGTTGGGCGGATGTTCTGTTTGGAATGATATGGAAACCGGTTAGGAAAATGTTGTTCTCTTTTTGGAATTATCTTCCCAATCTTTTCACAATACTTATAATATATATCGTTTTTAAGTATTTAATTCGTCTTATCCGTTATTTCTTTAAAGAGATTCAGTCAGGGAAACTGAAAATCAGCGGATTTCATAAAGAGTGGGCCTTGCCTACATTTACCATTATTCGTGTGCTGCTTTATGCATTTGCATTCATTATGATATTCCCCTACCTGCCGGGCTCCGACTCCCCTATATTTAAAGGTGTTTCCGTATTCCTGGGATTGTTGGTCTCTTTGGGATCGTCCTCGGCAATTGCCAATATGGTAGCAGGTCTGGTTATAACATATATGCGCCCTTTTGCAATCGGTGACAGAATTAAAATCAATGATATTTCGGGTGATGTGATAGAGAAAACAATGTTGGTAACCCGTTTAAAAACAATTACCAACGAAGAGATAACAATTCCAAATTCTGCCATATTGACGGGAAACACAATAAACTACAGCAGGTTTGAAAAAGATCCGGGATTAATTCTCAGCACCATAGCTACAATAGCTTATGACGTACCCTGGAAAAAGGCACATGAAATGTTAATAGAAGCTGGCCTTCGTTGTAAAGATGTACGGCGGGAACCTCAGCCTTATGTTATTCAATTGGCTCTAAATGAATTTTATGCATCCTATAAGATACATGTTTATATAAATAATGCCAAAATTCAACAAAAAGTGTTGTCGGAACTTCACGGACACATCCAAGATGTTTGCAACGAAAATGGCATAGAGCTTATTTTACCACACTATTTGGCACATCGTACTGCACAAAATATGGTCATGGATCCTAAATATGTACCTAAAGACTATAAAGGCCCTGCATTTGATGTTAATGTGAATATTGGGAGTAAAACCGATAACAAAAGCGACAGTAAATAATTTTTTTTAAACTTTGAACAAACATAATAACAGAACTATGATAACGGAAGATATCAACAAGATGGAAGAACGCGAATTGTTGCTTGACTCTGTTCGCGATTTCAATGAGAGGGAGTACATACCCAGGCAAGAACTTTTTGAAGGATTGAAAGGAGAGCAGAAGCCCCATACCCTATTTATCGGGTGTTCCGATTCACGCGTGGTTCCGCATATGCTGACAAACAGTTTGGCCGGAGACCTTTTTGTGGTACGCAACATTGCCAATCTTGTCCCTTTTTATGAAACGGAGACCAAGAAATTCGTAGCTACATCTGCCGTAATAGAATATGCCGTATTGGAGTTGCAGGTTGAAAACATCGTGGTTTGCGGACATTCAAACTGCGGCGGTTGCGGAGCCCTATATATGGGCAAAGAGTTGGATAAACTGCATCATACTAAAAAATGGCTTGAACTGGCAATGCCGGTAAAAGAGATTGTGGAAGAAAAAATAGCCAAAAAGAAAATCCCTTTGGAGAAGCGCGAAGAGTATACGGAAAAAATGAATGTAGTACTTCAGTTGCGCCACTTGATGCATTATCCATATATCAGATCACGCGTAAGAGCAGGTAAATTAACCTTGTATGGATGGTATTACCATATAGCAGAGGGGCGTATTTACAATTACGACAAAAAGACCAGAAAGTTTATTAAGGTGGAATAACAAAAAATCCCCCCTGCTTCATTTACAGAGGGGACCGAGGTGGTCCCTCAGGGGCTCGAACCCTGGACCCCAACATTAAGAGTGTCGTGCTCTACCAACTGAGCTAAGAGACCTTCCGTCCCATTTGGGAGTGCAAATGTAGATATATTTTTTGCTTCTGCAAAATTATTACTATAATAATCACCCCCTGGCGGAGAAAATTCCATCCACTGAGGATTCAAATGCCTCAATGTCCTCGTCGGTTGTATCCCACGAGGTTACAAGACGCGCCTCACCCGCCTCTTCATTCCAATAATAGAAGAAATATTCCTTCATCAGTTCCTCAAGAAAATACTTGGGTGCATAGAAGAAGAGTTGATTGCTCTCCGGCTTTTGCGAGAGTCGTATCTGAGGATACTTCTGCAAAACTTTTAGCAGTTTTGATGCCATGTTATTGGCATGAACTGCATTCTCACGCCATATCCCTTCACCAAGGTATGGCAAAAACTGAGCTGCCAAATAGCGTTGTTTTGAAGCCAGTTGCGCCGACTGCTTGCGATAATACTTGATATTTTCGGAAATTTCCGGAAGGAAACTGATTACCGCCTCTCCCATCATCATACCATTCTTTGTACCGCCAAAACTGAGAATATCAACTCCCGCATCTACCGTCATCTCCTTAAAAGTGCTATCCAGCGCCACACAGGCATTAGCCAACCGCGCACCATCCATATGGAGGAATAGTCCATAAGAGTGGATAAAGTCCGCCAGCCTCCTTATCTCTTCCACAGTATAGAGGGTACCCAGTTCAGTAGCCTGAGAGATATAGACTACCCCTGGCTGTGAGTGGTGGCAAACGCCGAAATTCGTAAGGTGAGGTTTAATCAGTTCAGGTGTAAGTTTACCGTCGGGAGTCGGGACAGGTATTAGGGGACAGCCGCTCATCTTAGCCGGTGCTCCACACTCATCCACGAAGATATGCGCCGTAGCCGCACAGATGATGGAGTTGAAGGGGCGTGTTACTGCCTGAAGCGCTACCGAATTAGCACCGGTACCATTGAATACGAGAAATGGAGTAGCACTCTCACCGAAATGTTCTTTTAACAATTTCTCAGCAGCTGCACTCCACGGATCATCTCCGTAGCCAACTGCATGGTCTTTATTGGCTTTTATCAAAGCCTCCATTACTAAAGGATGGACTCCGGAATTATTGTCACTTGCGAAACTTCTCATTTGTTTACATAAGTTTTAGCGTCGGGGATAGCTTCAATGATTTTTTTGATACGATTCTCATCACTGGGGTGCGTACTTAAAAATTCAGGGATGGATGGTCCGCTCTTCGCTGACATTGCCTGCCAGAAAATGGGTGCCTTGTCAACATCATATCCGGCCATAGCCATTATGATAAGGCCAATCCTGTCAGCCTCGTACTCGTGTTTACGCGAGTAGGGCAAGATCACTCCAAGCTGCCCTCCGAGACCGAATGCGATCTCAAAAAGTGCCTGAGTGGTATCTGATTTACGGCCTGCTGCCGAACTTAGGAGAGAACCGGCCATACTCATCAGATTCTGCTGGCTCATACGTTCATTTCCATGCTGGGCAACAGCATGAGCAATTTCGTGTCCCATTACCACGGCAATATAATCGGGAGTATTTGTGAATTTCATTATACCCTCATAAAAGACTATTTTGCCATTTGGAAGGCAGAAGGCATTGGCCTCTTCCGACTGCACTAACTGAAAATCCCATTTCAGTCCCTGGAGATAATGTGTCTCGCCTACAGAAGTAAGATATTTCTCAAGGGCGGCAGTCATTTTTCGGCCAACTTCCTGCACGGCCGCTTGCATCTGCTTGTTGGTAGAGAGTTTTGCTTTGGTCATAAACTCCTGATAGGATTGATCTGACAGGGAAGAAATCTGAGAGTCTGAATAAAGCAGCACCCTTTTACGTCCCGTAAAGGCAACAGAGCTGCAGCCAACAGTCACAATCACCGCTACTACCGCATAGGCTATCCATTTCAAATTGCGTTTCATAAAAATTATTTTTTGTTTTTATTTATTTCCAGAAGGGATCAATGCCGGTTTCTACCTTTTGAGCAAGGTCTGCGCCTATTTTTGCCGGTAGATTGACAAAGAAATCCACACCAACCTTTTTCTCAAGAGCGGATATGGTCATCGACTGTTTCATCATTGTAGTATAGTCGTTGGAATAGCCTTTGTGATCAAAATAGAAGGCAATACCTACAAAACCTTTGGTAGAGCCACCAATGGATGCATTCTGCTTATAGCCCAAAAGGGCCTTGTAGTAGCCGGTAGGCACGGTAACCTTCTTTCCTTCGTTGTCATTGACAAATTCGGTGCTGCCTTCGATCACACATCCGGTGACCACATATAGGGTATCCAGATTTTTTGACCAGTCACGTACAGTAGTTTCAAGAGTAGCCCAGATATTCTCGTTGAGAGCACCTCTTTGAGGGGTTATGTTGGTACCGTAAAAGGTCTGGACATTGGCTTCATAAGAGTAGCGGTCGGCCGAAGGTAGCTGATGACCTCTCTGAAATGATCCCCCGCTGTAACCTCTTAATAGTACCGGTTGATATTGACGGGGAACCTTGGGATTGAGGTCCCAAAGATCCGTACGACTGCCGGAGCTGATGAGTCCCCTGTTAAGCGGATAGGCCACCCAATGGGCTACAAGTGCCTTGGGGTCCCAGTAGAATGAGTAATTACGACCATACTTTCCTCCAATGGTGGCGCTATGGGTAATGAAGTAGAGACCATCACCCTCTTTTGTTGCAGGTAGTTCGAGCCAATTGGTCAATTTGTCACTCTTGAGTTCTGTGGCTATGCCCCCAATCTTATCTGAACCCTTTTGTGAAAAATTTTGTTGTACTCGTTCACCTTTGCTGCTGAGTGTCAGAATACAACTGCGTAAGTCCTGAGAGTCATTCTCATCCCAGTTTAGAGCTATATTACTTGCATTCCCGCTACCGCGTAGTGAGATTTGACGATCGTTTGAGGAGTAGGAAGTGAGCCACGCCCACTCCGCTGAAGAGGTTCCGGAACTTCCAATAGTCAGGGTCCAGTCACCTGAAGCCTTTATAGTTAAAAACTGGCTGCCGGCACTATATTCAGCCTCAGGCAAAAGTATGGAAAGTGAAAGTTCTTCCTTATCCTTTTTACAACCTGATGAAAGCATCAATGACAGTCCAAAAAGTGTCAAAAATAAAATTACATAATTCTTGATTCCTGAAAATTTCATATCTCGTCTCTATCTCTAACTTCAAAGGGAACTTTTGCGGTTATCCGCATTTTACCCTGCAATATAATCATAACTATCTCTTTATCACTCCCATACACTACACACTACATACTACACACTACACACTACACACTACACACTACACACTACACACTACACACTACATACTACATACTAACTCATCAGTCTCTATGAAATATGTCTCTCGTGTAAACTTTTTCGCGAACGTCATCCAGTACGCTATCATAACGGTTGGCAATGATAGATTGGCTCCTGGCCTTAAATTCCTCGAGATCGTTAACCACCCTGGAACCGAAAAAAGTAGTTCCATCCTTGAGAGAGGGCTCATATATGATGACCGTAGCACCTTTTGCCTTGATTCGCTTCATAACACCCTGAATCGAACTTTGACGGAAATTATCCGAATTAACCTTCATGGTCAGACGGTATACGCCTATAATACATTCACGCTCCCGCTCTATATCATAAGCAGCACTTGATTCGTAGTAACCTGCCATTTTAAGAACCCTGTCAGCGATAAAGTCCTTTCTAGTCCTATTTGAGTCCACTATGGCACGCACTATATCCTGCGGCACATCAGCATAGTTGGCCAGCAATTGTTTGGTATCCTTAGGCAAACAATAACCACCATAACCGAAAGAGGGGTTGTTGTAGTAGTCACCGATGCGTGGGTCCAGACTCACACCTCGTATGATCTCATGAGTATTTAGTCCTTTCATCTCCGCGTATGTGTCGAGTTCATTAAAAAACGAAACTCTCAGTGCCAAAAAGGTGTTTGCAAAAAGTTTCACCGCTTCTGCCTCGGTAACTCCCATAAAGAGGGTTTGCACATCGGGTTTAAGAGATGCTTCATCCAGAAGAGAGGCAAATATACGGGCAGCCTCCATAAGTCCGGGATCATTTTTATCTGTCCCGACAATTATGCGAGAGGGATACAGGTTATCGTAAAGAGCTTTGGATTCTCGTAAAAACTCCGGTGAAAACATTATTTTATCACAATTGTATTTACGACGCACCTGCTCTGTAAATCCCACCGGCACAGTACTTCTGATGACCATTACCACATCAGAATTGTATTGCATGACACTCTGTATGACATCCTCTACTGCCGATGTATCAAAGAAATTGAGTTCGGAATCGTAATTGGTAGGAGCGGCTATCACCACAAAATCGGCATCCTTGTATGCCGTTTCGGCATCGAGCGTTGCCGTAAGGTCGAGATCTTTTTCAGCAAAATATTTCTCTATATATTCGTCCTGAATGGGCGACTGCCTTCGATTGATCAATTCCACCTTTTCGGGAATAATATCCACGGCTACGACAGTGTGACGCTGGCTCAATAGTGTTGCTATCGAAAGTCCGACATACCCGGTACCGGCTACTGCAATTTTCATGTCTTTTATCTCTTTTATCGATTATTTTTCAAAATAATATGCCTTATACCACTCTACAAATGCACGTAAACCCTTCCTTAGGGGTGTTGAGGGCTTGAAACCAAAATCCCTCTCCAGCGCAGAAGTATCAGCAAATGTCACCGTCACATCACCGGGCTGCATAGGCACAGGTTCCTTATGTGAATCAAAGTCATAATCGGCGGGGAGTATCCCGGCCCTTACCAACTCCTCCTGAAGAATTGAGACAAACTCGTTTAAATTTTCAGGAGCATTATTACCAATATTGTAAAGAGCGTAAGGAGGTACGGGAAGCCCATCTTCCCCTACCGACCTCTCAGGAGCCTTCTGCATAACTCGGGCCACACCCTCCACTATGTCATCTATATAAGTAAAATCCCGCTTACAGTTGCCATAGTTGAATACTTGAATCTTTTTCCCTTTTGCCAATTTGTTCGTGAAATCAAAATAGGCCATGTCCGGACGACCTGCCGGACCATAAACCGTAAAAAAACGCAAACCTGTGGAGGGAATATCGTAAAGTTTGGAATAGGCATGTGCCATAAGTTCATTGCTCTTTTTAGTGGCACCATAGAGCGATACCGGATTGTCAGCCTTATCTTCTGTCGAATAAGGTAACTTTTTGTTGGATCCGTAAACCGAAGAGGAAGAGGCAAACACAAGGTGTTGTACACCTCCTTCATAATAATCGTATGAGTGTCGACAGGCCTCAAGTATATTATAAAACCCGATAATATTGGACTCGATATAGGCATCGGGATTGGTTATAGAGTAGCGTACACCGGCCTGTGCTGCCATATTGACTACAATCTGAGGCTCGTATCGTTTGAAAACGCTTTCTATCAGTTCTTTGTCCGCAATGTTGCCTTTAATGAATATAAACTCTTCATACGAAGACAACTCCTTCAGCCTGACCTCCTTGAGATGGGGGTCATAGTAATCGTTGATATTGTCAATGCCCACCACCACAGGATGATCATATCTGTGGAAAATCTCTTTTATAAGATTTGCCCCAATAAATCCCGCTGCTCCGGTCACAAGTATATTCATTTTAAAATCTTGAATCCTGCTTCTTTATCTTACAAAATTACTCATTTTTTTGACTTGTAGTCAAAATAGATAAAAAAGCCCCGATCAGCTTTTACCGTCGGGGCATTGAGTAATGAAACATTTCTAACAATGAGCTACAAAGTAGCATATTTGCGTCCATATTCCATCATTTGCTCTATGAAATTATCTCCATAGACAATCTTGTAGTCCACCACCTTCCCATCTTTCTCCACAGGTACGATATCAGGATTGATGAAACCACGGTAGGGCTTAAGCTCGAGTTGGGCATATCTTTCCCTTACCTCTTTGTGGAGATCAGGATCAATATTTACTGCATATTTGAACACGAGGGCCTTCGCTGCCTCATAATCACCTTCAGATTTAATCCTCTGGATTTCAGAGAGAAGCTCGCCAAATAACTCTCTTAGGCGCTCGAAGTTGTTTATAATGAAATATGTCTTACCGTCACGCACCTTCTTTTCTATGACATTTTCGGCCAGGCCGTTTTCGTATGCCCAGTCAGAGATGAGTTTACGGTTCTGCATATGGGCCTGGGTATTGGTCTTACCTAGCTCTACCCTTGTAAACTGCGTGAAACTGCCGTTGCGGATATAGTTCATATATGCTGCCTTGTAAGCTTCGGGATTGT
Organism: Bacteroidales bacterium UBA1392; assembly: GCA_002305275.1. Lineage (GTDB taxonomy): Bacteria > Bacteroidota > Bacteroidia > Bacteroidales > UBA932 > Cacconaster. The sequence continues at coordinate 17,073 of DBQO01000003.1, forward strand.
CGAGAATGCCGAGTTCCACCAATTTGGGATCGGCCAGATAATAGAGAGCAAAAAGATCGGCACGTGACTCCTCAATAGTTGAACTGAACTCTTTCAGGGCATTGCCGGAAACACCGGGTAGCAGTTGTCCTGAACCATGGCCGAGACACTCGTGGAGGTCTGTATGAAGATCACCTGTTACAGAACCATATTTCTTGCAGAAATCAATTTCATCCTGATCCCAGGCAAATTCAGTCAGAACACTCTTAGGACTCTGCTCAGTTGCTTTATCATAGGCCTTAGTAATGTTGGCAATGGTCACTGATTTGGAACCATATTCCTTACGAATCCAGGCAGCATTGGGTAAGTTGATGCCGATAGCTGTGGCAGGATAGTTGTCACCGGCAATACAGGCTACGTTGATAACTTTTGCGGAAACCCCCTTTACCTCATCCTTTTTGAATCGGGGATCAATTGGTGAGTTGTATTCAAACCACTGTGCATTTTCGCTGATGAGTTCAGTGCGTTTTGAAGCCTCTTTGTCACGATATTGAACAATGCCTTCATAAGTGGCCTTACGTCCCAAAGGATCGCTGTAGTCCTCAACAAAACCATTGATGAAGTCAACATCGGAATCCACATCCGATACCCAGGAAACATTGAACTGATCCCACATACGGAGATCGCCTGTCTTATAGTACTCAATAAGTTCTGCAATATAGCGTTTCTGAAGATCGTTCTCAGCGACCTTTGCAGCAGCCTCAAGGTGACCTATAATGACTTTTATAGCCTCGCCATAGAGACCATCGGCTTTATAAACCTGCTCTACTATCTTTCCGTCCACTTTTACAAGACGGCTATTCAGACCATAAGAAATGGGGCGGGGATCGCCGGGTACTTCGCGGGCATCGTAGAATGCATTGACCTCAGCAGTAGTCACACCTTCATAAAAATTGACGGCTGAGGCTGCAACAAGATCCTTATCAGTCCCTTGGTATACCATCTGGGGATAGAGCTCAGGATCAAATATCACAGGGAGGAGCTCTTCTTTGGCATCAGAGCACCCTGCTTCATCCATAAGCGATGCAAAATATTCCATTGAACATCCCGGGATGATCTTATCCAAAGCGTAGTGGTGATGTATGCCGTTGCTGAAGAATACTCTCTTGGCATAAATCATAAACTCGTCAAACTCAGGGCCTGATTTTCCTTCACATTTCTTAATTATGGATTCCAACACCTTCCGGATCGGAAGATTGTATTTAAAATTTTGAACCCAAATGATATCACGACCTGCTTTGGCTGCTTCTGAGAGATGGTATACATACTCCTTCTGTTGGAGGGTGAGACCATCCCAATTGGGAACCTGGTATCTCAACACCTCGATGTCTGCAAACTGGTCAATTGAATAGGTAAACTCCGTTTGATCCTCCCTCGAAGAACAGGCGGTTAGGGCTACTCCAAGCCCTGCGATAATAATCATACTTCTGAAAAAATTCATGACAAAGTGTTTAATATATACTCCAATGGAGTTTATCAATCTTCCGGGACTATAAAAATATGCGGCATAGTTGATATTCTCGCGAATCTTATTTTCGCCTTTTATCGCTTCGATTTCGAGTTGACGTATTTGCGACTCGAGCTGTTTCATGGTCCTTATGTTACTGTAATCTTTCCTCATCCTATTTGATTTTTTCATCCTTTTCAAAAAATAAACCGATGAAAGCCCTTACCAGCCCATTTACAAAGATGCGCTTCCTTAGGAGAAAGAGTACAAGGGCGATGACAAGGAATATACCTGAAATAATTAGCATCCCAAATACTTGGGAGCCGAGTACTTCTCCAAGCCAGGCACCAAGTGCCAGAGCAAGAAAAGAAAAAGCGACCAGTACGACCATAACAATTATAACCCAGGCGAACAACACCGCAAGTGAGGCGGATAGACGCTTGGTAGTCTTAAGTTTGAGCTGGTCGAGACGGTTGTCGGCATAATCCTTAGCCGAATTGCCTATATCCTCGAGTGGCCCGAGAAAAGTTCTTGGATCCATAGCAGAAAACTATTTGAGGGACTCCTCTACGGCAGCCTTGGCAGCATCGCTGGCCCTTCTTGCCCTACGTCTGATATCTGAGGATTCAGTATGGATTTTATCTTCTACATCCTCGGCAAAGTCCTTAACAACTCTCTTGGCCGATTCGTAACCCCTCTTTGCAGCATCCATGCCGTCATTGAGGCTGTTTTTGATCTTAACGCGGGTCTCCTCACCCTTGTCAGTCGACAGGTATATTGCAGTCGCAACTACGCCAACAAACGCTCCTGTCAAAAATGAGATAATGGTTGACGGTTTCATAATCTGTTTGTATTATTTGTGTTATTGTTTAGATACAAATATACAAAATATATTTTTTTATTTACCTTTGCTATATGAAAAAAAGAGGTTTTATCCGCATTTTATCGCTTTTTGCCCTATTAGTGTGCATTTCTTCCTGCTCTTTGACTTCTTGCAAAGATAATCCGGAGAAGGAAAAAGTAAGATCGGTGCTTCTTTATATCAGTGCCAACAACAATCTCCAAAGCTATGCGGAGGAGTGCATACGAGACCTCAAGTTAGGCTATGTTCCTGAATACAAAGATAAGAGCAAGATATTGCTCGTATTCTACCATATTCCGGGTAAGGCTCCCACCCTCTCCAGATACAGTTGTAATAAAGATGGAGTTGTAATCAGCGAGACGATAAGTATCTATGAACCCGAGATGAACTCCTCGCAGATAGCTTCCTTCAGTCGTGTACTGGCCGATGTGGAGCGTAGTTTCCCTGCTGACTATCGTGGACTTATCCTTTGGTCGCACGCCACCGGATGGCTACCGGAGGGATATTTTGCAAATCCATTGGACCGGATAGGAGATAAATCTTACAAACCTGTCGAAGACCCTTACCGCTTCCTGGTAAAATCCTCAACAGATGGGACGCCACAGAAATCCTTCGGTAGTGACAACAACAGTGAAATTGAAATCACTGACCTGGCTGCCGCACTCCGGCAAAATTACGAGTTTATCCTGTTTGACTGCTGCTTAATGGGTGGTATCGAGGTAGCCTACGAATTTAAGGACAAGTGTGAGTATATGCTCTTCTCGCCTACGGAAATATTGGCAGATGGTTTCCCGTATACAAAAATTTTCAATCCTATATTCAATGTTGAAAATCGCCTGGAGGCTCTGAAACAGGTATGCTCCGACTATTTTGCCATCTATGACTCCAAGACAGGTATCTACCGGTCGGCTACCGTATCGATGATTAAGTCCAGTGCTCTTGATAATCTGGCGGGAGTTTGTGGCTCCATCTACCGCAACAATCAGGATTCCATCTTGACCATGGATGCCTCTCAGCTCCAGGTATATTTTCGCTTCGATAAGCATTGGTATTATGATTTCGAAGACATTGTCTCCCGATTGGCAACTCCCACACAATATGCAGAGTTTAAAAGAGCCCTGGACCAGGCAATAGTCTACAAAGCAGCAACCGATATTTTCCTCGACATTGATATTGAGAGGTACAGTGGACTGAGTACCTATCTGCCACGTACACAATACAAGGTGCTCAATAATTTCTACAAGACGCTCAAATGGAATATCGCCACCAACTATGTTAGGTAGTATGTAGTATGTAGTATGTAGTATGTAGTGAGTAGTTGCGGGGTGCGGGGTTAAGTTCTGAGTATGGAGTATTGAGTGTGTAGTAGGTAATTTGCAGTCTGAAGTATTTAGTTCTGAGTTTTTTGTTAAAAAACAGGCAAAATCGGTTTGATGTTGGGAAAATTTGTTATCTTTGCGCCGCTTTAAAAGGATCTGTTCCTTTTGGTGCAATGGGGTCCGGAAAGACCGGACTGAGTAACACATTTTAATTTTATACACAATGAAACAGATTGAACTCAAAGGTGAGCTCAGAACCACCGGCAGAAAAGCAGATGTGAAAAGCATCCGCAGGGCAGGTAGAGTACCATGCGTACTTTATGGAGAGGGCGTAGAGAATACTTCATTCTCAGTAGACGCACAAGATTTGAAGGCTATTACCCACACTCCCAATTCCTACATCATTAACCTTAATATCGACGGTAAAAGTCAGCTCGCGATATTCCACGCAGTACAGTATCATCCCGTGACTGACAATACTCTTCACGTTGACTTCCTGGCAGTTTCAGCAGACAAGCCTGTGACTATAGATGTTCCCGTCGTTATAACGGGCAGCTCGGAAGGTGTGAAAATGGGTGGTAAGCTTATGGTACACTCACGCAAACTACGCGTTTCCGGCTTAATCAACGAACTTCCCGACGAACTCAAAGTTGATGTTACACATCTCCAGCTAGGCAAGCAGATTTATGCCGGAAACCTCTCATTCGACAAAGTACAGATCGTTTCCCCTAAGAATACTCTTATCTGTGCCGTAAGAATGACTCGCTCGGCTATTGCGGCAGCAGCTGTAAAAGAAGAATAGTATATGATGTAGTTTATGAAGTATCTAGTTGTCGGACTGGGCAATATCGGTGCAGAATACGCCGGAACCCGCCACAATATAGGTTTTATGGTATTGGATGCCTGGGCTCAGGCATCCAATACCATATTTACGGTGGAGCGCTATGGCGCGGTCGCCGAAATATCATTTAAAGGAAGAAAATTCATACTGCTTAAACCCTCCACATACGTTAATCTAAGTGGTAAGGCTGTAAATTATTGGCTTCAGAAACATAAACTGACCAAGGAAAACCTCATAGTTGTATTAGACGACCTCGCCCTCCCTTTCGGTACTCTACGTTTGAGGAAAAAGGGAAGTGACGGTGGGCACAACGGTCTGAAAAACATTGACTACACGCTATCATCCAACGATTACGCCAGATTACGCATAGGTATCGGTAACGGCGGTTTCGCCGAAGGCGGTCAGGTAGATTTCGTTCTTGGAGAATTTATCCTTGAAGAGAAACGCCAATTACAAACCGTACTTGATACGGCAATCAACGCCATCAAATGTTATGGCACAGAAGGCATCGATCAGGCGATGACCCTCTTCAATCATCCATTATCATCCACGAAGAAAGAGGAATAGAGTTCGTCCATCTGGCGACGTTCCTTCTTCGTTGGCCTTCCTGCCCCCCTGTCTCGCTTAATGAAAAATGTCTCAGTCGGAGCTCTTAGCTTATCCAGTTCGCTCTGAGGAGTGAGATTTTGAGCATATTTTTCTACCTCTTTTGCTCCCTGTCGCTTATCCAGTGGACTAAGTACTTTATAAGTATAGTGAACGGAACCTTTACGTACGGAGATAGTATCACCTGTTTTAACCTCCTTGGAAGGCTTGGCTTCATTACCATTCACTGTTACTTTACCTCCTCTGCAAGCCTCAGTGGCATCTGCACGAGTCTTAAAGATTCTGATGGCCCAGAGATATTTATCTATACGTGTTGAGTCCATACCATTAGTGTTTATGGTTATGCCCACAGTGGCAATCCTCCCCGCACTCCTCGTCAAATTCGGAGCCATCATCATCACCACAATCGTCGCTGACACTTTCGTCAATATAATCGTCTACAATTTCAGCCGGTCTAAGCCACACCTCGAGCAGTAAGGTCTTATTTTCGAGAGGGACTATTGAAAAATCGTCGAGAGAAGCCGGAATTAGGATTGTACCTCCCTTTGATATATCATATGAGACTTTCCGGCCTCCTTCCATTACCTGAAATGATGCGGAACCCTGCGTACAAACATAGATTATGAAGCTGCCATAGCTCTCAGTATGGATCTGTCGGGGCCCCTGAAGATCAACTGCGCTGATTATAAAGTTGTCACTCTCAAGCAATGGCCCTCGTGTAGGATTAGTAGGTATCAGGAGAGATGCGGGGTCGCTGGCGTTGTAGTCTATGCAGTCAATAGCCTCCTCAAGGTGCATCTCTCTTGCAGTAAGAGCGTCAAACTCCCGTTCCCAATCATACAGACGGAAAGTAATGTCGGAGGGTTGTTGGATTTCCACCAATCTTATACCACCTGATGCAGAATGGACGGTACCAGGTTTGATGTGAAAATTATCACCTTTTTTGGGACGGATCTCATTGAGCAGCTGGATCACGGTTCCATCCTTACACCTGTCATAAAACTCAGTTGCAGTGACCTTTCTCTTGAACCCCAGGTATATTACCGCATCATTATCTGCATCGAGGATGTGCCAGAACTCTTCTTTACCATAGCTATCATAGCGTTCAAGGGCAATTTCATCGTCGGGATGCACCTGAACCGAAATATGTTTGTTGATGTCCAACAACTTTACCATTATAGGGAACTGAAGATTGTACATTTCAAACACTTTGTCCCCTACAAGATCGCCCAGATAGGTTTCAAGCAGATCAAAAAGAGAATTTTCAGCAAGAAAGCCCTCACAGACCATAGTGCTTTCGTCACCCATGTCAGCTATTTCCCAGGACTCTCCTATATGTGAGAGATCTATTTCCTCTTCGGGATCGGGATATTTTCCATACTCCTTAACCAGACGGTTACCGCCCCAGACTTTAGTTTTGAGGATCGGTTGGAATTTCAGCGGATAGAGTTTTTTTGTCATCGGTGAAATATAGTTTCTTTTTAAACAATATGAAGATTAGGGAAAAAAGGATTATCGCAACACCATATAATACTGTGTACCAGACTTTGGGAAGGAGTTCTGCAAATCCGGCATCAATTGGAAGATCTGGGAAAAGTCTGGCTAGAAGGACGGATGAGAAATTATTAACAAAATGAAGAAAAATGACCAGCCAGATAGAACCGCTCTTCCAGTAGATCCAACCAAAAAATACCCCAAGTATGAAGGCCGGAATTGCCTGCCAGGGATTGAGATGTATCACTGCAAACAGAAATGCAGACCAGAGAATTGCTTTAGTCGGAGAAATATGCTCCAGCATACCCCTAAGCATCATGCCCCTACAGAGAAACTCTTCACAAAGCGGAGCCAGAATAGCCGTAGCCATGAGTGTGTCCGCCAGCGAAGAACCTGTTAAAACCCTCTCGAATATCCTTTTTATGCTATCAGGCATAGGTATAAGGGAAGAAATTGGCTCTATAAGAACTGATATGGAGAGGGTCGCAAGGCCTGCAAGAATAAAAACAGCAACGGGATGCAAGGCACCGAAGGATGGACTATTGATTTTGCGTGGTGCATCCAAACCCACAATCTCATACCTTTGATACTCCAGCTTCGCCTTAAAATAGATAAAAACGAAGACGGGAATCAATGTGAAGAGATATGAAATGGATATTGAACCCCAAAAATCAGTTTCCCGTGACAATAAAGTCGGAATAGCACCGAACATCATTCCGAGCGAGACAAAAACTAGTACAAGGAGCCAACTTTGACCCAGCGAAGGGGTGTAATAACGCAGATTCCGGAGTATCTTTACCATCTATTTTTTATTTCAAAATTACTATTATTTGACTACTTTTGCAAAAAAAGAAACGGCAATGAAATTGTGGGAGAATTTACTGGGATTCCGACAAAGGGTCTTATCACGCAATGTGTGGCGGATACTGTTCAGCAAGTATACCATCGTCACGCTTATCTTCCTACTCTATCTGCTGTTTGATACCAATAATATAGAACAGTGGATCAGAACCGGATCAACTCTAAGATCCCAAGAGCGACAAATAAGATCGTACAACAAGGAAATAGAGCAGACCGAAGAACAACTATCCACCCTCCAATCCAACAAAGACTCCATTGAGAGTTTTGCCCGTGAAAAATATTACTTCCTGGAAGATGGCGAGACAGTCTATATCGTAGAATAAAAAGTATAGTTCTTAAATAGTAGGAATTTCTTCATTATCCTCCTCATCCAGACGATTTTCCCAAAGATATTTTCTCGTTTCTCTAACAATCACTCCCGAAAGCAGCAAAACAGAAATCAGGTTAGGTATCGCCATAAAGGCGTTGGTGATATCTGAGATATTCCAAACCAGATTGAGAGACATTACTGCACCTACATAGACCCCCACAACCCACACACACCTGTAAATCCATATCACAATACGTGACAACTTAAAATTGTGACCGCAGAGGTACTCTATGGCCCTCTCTCCATAATAGGCCCATCCGAGAATGGTAGAATATGCAAAAGTGAATATGCCAAAGGCGAGTATAAAGGGACCAATAACAGGGATTTTACTAAATGCTGCCTGCGTCAGAGCCGCACCATGGGTATGATCTATATCGGGATGGGCAATTATACTACTAACAAGGACAAGACCCGTTATGAAGCATATCACTACCGTGTCCCAAAAAGTACCTGTAGATGAAACGAGAGCCTGACGAACGGGATTGCGGGTCTTCGCGGCTGCAGCTACTATGGGGGCGGAACCCAGCCCCGACTCGTTGGAAAAAAGTCCGCGGGCTATTCCATAACGACAGGCCATCATAACGGTAGTACCGACAAATCCGCCTCCTGCTGCCCGTGTACTAAAGGCAGACTTAAAGATAAGTGAGAGCGCTTCGCCTAGATAACTCCAGTTGAAAGCGAGAATCACAAAACACCCCAGCACATATACTATTGCCATGAACGGTACAAGGGCAGAACAAACATTGGCTATACCCTTGACTCCAAAAACAATAACCAGCATTACTAAAATTGCCAGAACTAATGCCACCAACTTTGCATTAATGTCGAAGGTTTCACCGAGAAGAAGTGATATGGAGTTTGCCTGTACTGTATTACCGATGCCGAAAGCGGCAATGGCGGTGAAAATTGCAAATATAACTCCGAGCCACTTCATATTTAGACCTCTCTCAAGGGCATACATCGGACCTCCGAGCATTGTACCGCTTTGAGTCTTAACTCGATACTTGACAGCGAGAAGTCCCTCCGAATATTTGGTAGCAATACCGAACACACCGGTAATCCATATCCAGAAGACCGCTCCGGGACCTCCGAGAGAAACAGCTGTGGCTACTCCTACGATGTTTCCCGTGCCGATAGTTGCAGCAAGAGAGGTCATAAGTGCTCCAAACTGGCTAACATCCCCTGAAGCACCCTTATCTTTCTTAAAGGAGAGTCCGATTGCCTTGAAAATTTTCAACTGAGGAAATTTTAGACGAACAGTCATAAAAATGTGGGTCCCAAGTAGCAGAATTATCATTGGCCATCCCCAAATAAATGAAGAAAAACTGGAAATAATCTCGGCAAAATTATTCATACGACAGAAAAAAAATAATAGTGAACAGTTTTTTTATATCTTTGCAAAGATAGAGAAATGATTTAATTCAAAAAATATAATAATGAACCGAAAGTTACTATTCAACCTATTTGCAATTACAATTGCAGCAGTACTGCTTTCTTCATCAAGCTGTAATAAACCTGAGCCTCCGGAACCCCCGATTAATCCCAACGAGGTAGACCCCGACTATAGGGCCAAAGTCTTTTTAAGAAAAGAATATATGAATGTCTATTATTATTGGTACAAGGATGTCAAGGATGCTAATGCCAAACTTGACCCACTGCAATATGATATCCATAAGTTCTTCGACAAGATGCTTTATAGCAAAGACAGATGGAGTTGGATGACTGATAGCGAAAGTTATCTGAAAAGTGAGGAGGGTACTATCACCGGCACCTATGGTGTTAGCATTGGCCAGCCTGTCAAATATTTCGGTGACTACGATATAAAAGTGCGATATGTCTATCCAAACTCCCCTTTTGACAAGGAGGGTGTCACCAGAGGTTGGACGCTGAAAAAAGTTGGAGGAACAGCTACAATGGACCTCATCAGGGCGGGTACATTCCAAACCGAATACAGGAAAAGCCCTCAACAATTCACATTTACTGATACTGAAGGTAACTCACATACCTTCACCACCTCTGCCGCTACCACACTTAGCACCAGAAGCGTTCTTATGAGCAAGGTTTTCACCAGCAAGGATTTCGAAGGATTGACTTCACCGGTAGGATATATGCTTTACCTCACATTCAACGCTAATATGCTCGACGATATAGACAATGCCATGCAACTATTCAGGGAGGCCGGTGTGAAGCATCTCATCCTCGATTTGAGATACAATGGAGGTGGCGACGGTCGTGCCAGTCAGCGTATTGTAGACTATGTAGCGCCCAAATCCGCTATCGGTGAGACCTACGTCATTCGTAAGCACAATGATCTTCTGGCCTCTGAAGACAAATATTCTAAAGTTAACGGTATTGCCGGATCCCTCGAACTTGATGGCCTCTATTTCATTACCACCAAAGGTAGTGCTTCCGCCAGTGAGATGATTCTCAATGGTCTCGAGCCTTTAATGAATGTTAGGCATGTTGGTGATACCACATACGGTAAACCTAACGGCATGTATGTACTGATGTATCCTGGCGAGAGTGCCGACTATACCAGGTATAATAAAGGGGACTACACCAACCTTAAGTGGGTATTCCTGCCTATTTGCTTCTATAATCAGAACAAGGATTTCCGCAATATCCCTGACGAAGGCATTGCTCCGGCAAACTACCGTCCCGATGACCTATACCACAATTTCGGTCCTTCCGAGGACAATATTAAAGCCTGTCTGACGCATATAGCCTCCGGCACATACCCTCCTCTACCACCCAAGTCCAAGGCTGCGACCAAAGCATCGGGAGAAAGGCCGGTCAGGATAGCCCTCACACAAGAGGAGACGGACCCCAAATATGGCTCATACACAATACCTTGGAAAAATCGTTAATTAATAAATAATTCAACTTTTTTTTCTTAATTAAAAAATTATTCCTAACTTTCCGAAAATATTTATTCACCTAACAACTATATTATATGAAAGAACTACTTGACGCAATCAAAGCTGAAATTGAAGTTTTCTCCAAGAACGCTGAAGCTCAGCTTGTTAAGGGCAACAAAGCTGCCGGCACACGTGCAAGAAAAGCTGCTTTGAACTTGAGCAAAATGATGAAAGACTTCAGAAAGGTTTCTATGGACGCTTCCAGGTAACCTTTGGTTGTTCGAAAGAGTAAGGGGTATCCGAACGGATACCCCTTTTATTTTTTACTACTTTACCTATCCAGTATTATACCTGTCTTCTGCAGTTCGTTCCAGAGCCAAACCTTACCTCCCTTAATCTGGGCCAGAACAAATTTGACGATGAGTATAGTCTCTTCACCTTTCTCTCTGGTATAAGTTATATTACAAATGACTTCCTGATCGATCTCAGCCGGAAGATCGCTAATGAAGGCGATATGGAGATAGCTAATCTGATCATCGCTCTGCATACGGTAAGTTCTTCTTTTTTCATTGAATGATTTTTGGAAGGTTTCCTCCGAATAACGGACAACGCAGGCACCCTTAACATATAATCCCTCGTCACTATTGACCTTAAAGGCTTTTTTCTCGAACGACTCTATGGGGTCCGGCACAACTATGGGTGGGGGTTCAGGCCCGGGACAAGATATAGCCATAGTCACTGCCGTAACTAACAGCAGTAATAACCTTGTGACAAATGACCGTATCCTGTTGTGCAAAATCATCTTACTGACTTATAGTTTTTTTCTTCACAATATACTCAACCGAATTGTCCGGATAGGAAATTTCAGCTTTTATTTCGAATAGTCCGCTCCGGTCAAATTTTAATTTTCCGTCAGGTACCTCCGCCCCATTCACGATCCAGCGGATGGAGATCACCTCCTCTGCAATGTTGAGAATGGTAAGATGAAGCTCGTCACCCACCTTATATGATTTATCCATATCTGCAATCATAGGAAAGAGAGAGAACATCTCCCTCGTAGAAAAACTCATCGGATAACTCTTTCCTATTACATTGTTACGTGAGTAAAACAGACGGCAATTATAAGTACTACCCGGCTTAAGATCGGTAAACAGGTAATCTCTTTGCGTTACCGAAACAACCGAGGTGTCGGCATAGACACTATTTTCCAAACTCCAAACTATGTTCCAATTGCCCCGGGACTCCTCCTTGTCAGTACTCCACTTCAAAAGTGCTGTACGCTGCTGCGGTTCGATGGAATATTCTTTTACCACCGGAGAGTCCCACCCATTGTCTGCGATAATGTCGAGCAGCATTCCGGCGGAGCCTTTGTGTATGTTTGCTATGCCATATCCGTGACCTTTTCCGGACCAGTCAAGCAGAGGAAAAGAGTATGAGGAATGAATATGTGTGACGCTGTTTTTACCCGGAAAAAAAAGCATGGATATATCCGTGTAACTATTACCGGAAGAGGCAATGGGACGCACGCAGGGATGCGAGGCACAAGCATTGACGGCATTGCTGTTCCAGCGCATTTTAGCACTCATGGAGCAGGCGCTCCCATAGGACTTGTCTATATGATATATCACCAGACCCTCACCCCCGATATGGGCATCCCAACCTAAACCATCCCTGTATTCCAGGTAGAAGCTTTCTCCATTGGAGTAGGCAGGGATGATGTAGGCCCTGGTTTCCTGATGAACGGGCAGTACTTCGATGCTTGTACTACCATAAAGTCGGCTCGGAGATACCGCACCCAGCATTTCGCGTTCAAAAACCGTGAGATAGGGTGGAGTTTTACCACCGTTATTGTAATTGCCGTTGTCCATTATTGATAGCGGACCGAGAAGGAGTGGCGAATATCCTTCCGTGTCACCATTGACATCATACATATCCAAAAGACCCAGCATGTGACAATATTCATGGCAGATGGAGCCTATTCCTGCAAATTTCTCTCCTGAAGAGCCTGAAAATTCGGAATAGCAGGAGAAATTGGATATCTTTTTGCCGTCAAAATAGAGTTCCAACGAGGAGACATTCCAGGACTGCGGCCAAATAGTGGCATCTCCGCCCCCTTCAGCCTCGTTATAGCCTGCAAATATTATGAATACATTGTCGACAACTCCGTCACCGTCTGCATCAAAATTTGCAAAATTGACCTTGCTGTCCACAAGAGCGCAGGCCTGCCCCACCATTTCCTTCACATTATTGTCGGAGGACGTTGCCGTACGTTCTCCGTAATATCTGTAGCCGTTGGGAAGCGTAACGGGGTCGGTAATCTCGAATGTAAGCTCATATCTATCTCCCAGGTTGTCCCTAAAATACTCCCTGACACTACCTGTAGCACCATCTTCAGAGTAGTTTATTTGATTGAACAGGTTAAAGAGTCGCGACCTGATGGATTGTGTCATAAATTTCAGATCTGAAAATTGTACCGGAATAACTACGGTTCGGATCGTTCTGACCGCCTTTGTAGCCACATCAGGAGCAAGAAAGTTTTTGAAAGACTCCGAAACTATGTGTCTCTTGGAGTGATATTTTATGGGAGGTATGGATTTTGCGTATCCGCCGATACGATAACAGTCCACTCGTCTGGCTGAAATATTGAGAGCTCCGTTATTATAGTCGGCATAGTAATAATAGCCGTCGGTAGCCTGAGCCACAATATAACCGTCAAGGGTGGTTTTATAGGAAAATGATTCATCACCGTGTATCCTCAACATCAGATAGGAACCGTCAGGCTGAAACACCTTGACGGGATATGGCACACTTCTGACTCCGACTGCCTCGAAGGCAAATAAAAAGAGCATTGTTACTATTACGGCGAGGTTTCGCATACACTAATTACGCGGACGAATTAAAACTACATAATTACAAAAAATAATTGAATTTTCAAAAAACATAATCCTAACTTTGCACAAACAATAGGAAATGAACCCAACCTCAAAATATGAATTCACAATAATCGTCCCATTCTTCAACGAAAGGGAAAATATCCCAAGATTGGAGGAAAAACTTTCTGATTATCTAAAAAAATCCTCATGCAAATCGACCTGTGTACTCTTTGTTAATGATGGCTCTACCGACGGAGGAGATATTCTGGTTCAGGAGGTCTGCAGCAGAAATCATGCCTTCCACTTTATTTCGCTAGAAAAAAACACCGGCCTGAGCGGTGCTCTCAAAGCCGGTATCGACCACTGTGAGTCACCTTATGTCGGCTATATAGATGCAGATCTGCAGACAGATCCGGAGGATTTTGACCTATTATTGGCAGAACGCGGGAATTTTCAGCTTGTACTTGGAATTAGATCGGAGCGCAGGGATTCCTTCGTTAAGAGAGTCTCTTCCCGTATAGCCAACAGTTTCCGCAGGATGATGACAAAAGATGGAGTCTCAGACACGGGATGCCCTCTCAAAGTAATGCAGAGTAGTTATGCCCGCAAGATCCCCTTCTTTAGCGGGATGCACCGCTTTCTGCCGGCATTGATACAGATGGTTGGAGGCTCTGTACTGGAGATTCCCGTCAGACACTACCCCCGTACAGCGGGAAAAGCCAAATACAACCTTAGAAACCGCTTAGTTGGACCTTTCAAGGATTGTTTCGCCTTCCGTTGGATGAAGAAAAGATATATCGACTACAAGGTTGTCGCCGGTAGTCTTAACCAAAAGCAGAGCTGATGGAGAGTACTCCCTTTGTATATGCGCTAGGTTTTTTGGCCCAGGGACTCTTTTCAGCAAGGATTCTGGTGCAGTGGATCATGTCGGAAAGAGCCAGGAAAGTGGTCTCTCCCACCATATTCTGGGTTCTTTCGCTGATAGCCTCATACCTGTTTTTCATATACGGATGGCTTCGAGATGACTTTTCGATAATGCTCGGACAAGTGATCGCATATTATGTCTATATCTGGAATCTCGGAGCAAAAGGAGTCTGGAAGAGTATACACAGGGGATGGAGACAAATAATAATAACGGTACTGCTACTAACCCCTGTAGTAGGAATTGCTCTGATGGCAGGCCATGCACAGGATCTGATTACGCGACTTTTCGACAATACTGAAATCCCGATATGGCTGATACTCTTCGGATCATTAGGACAAGTGATATTTTCCTTCAGATTCATCTATCAACTTATATATTCCTCCCGCAAGGGGGAGTCGATGCTTCCTCCAGGATTTTGGATAATCAGTCTCACAGGATCTGCCATCATAGTCACCTACGGTATAATACGTCTTGACCCTGTAATAATTCTCGGTCAGGGCATAGGGTTTATTTCGTATTCACGCAACTTGATTTTATGGAGAAAAAACAACAGAGAGAGCAAATCGTCCGCTTCATAATTTACTTTCTGATACTTCTGCCGCTTATGCTTCAAAGGGACATTACGCCTAACAATGAGCTTAAGTATCTTAGCATCGCAGATGAAGCGCTGCGTGACGGCCATTTCTTTACAATGTACAATCATGGAGAGCCCTATGCTGATAAGCCACCTCTATATATATGGATTGTGATGTTTTTCAAATGGCTTCTGGGCAGCCATAACACCTTTATTCTCGCTCTTTTCTCCCTGATTCCGAGTTTTGTCACTCTCGCAATATTCAACCGCTGGTGCAGTGGGGAGCTTGGCAAGAAGTATATGATTGCAGCAGAACTGGCGTTGATGACAACAGCCTATTTTATAGGCAGTGCCATCGTTTTGAGGATGGATATGCTGATGACTATGTTTATCACTCTTGCCATGTACACATTCTGGAGGATCTACAAAGGGGATGACAGGAGAAGGCTAAGGATTCTCTTTCCGGTCTATATTTTTCTGGCCATCTTCTCTAAAGGACCTGTTGGAATTATGATTCCTCTGCTCTGCATACCGCCGTTTTTACTGGTTGAAGGTAAGATCAGAAGTATCGAAAGATACTGGGGATGGAGTACCTGGCTCATCCTGGCTCTGCTGTGCGGGGGATGGTGGCTGGGAGTGTGGTTTGAGGGGGGTCACGACTATCTCAACAATCTACTATTCCACCAGACAGTTAACCGTGCGGTAGACTCTTTCCACCACAAAGCTCCCTTCTGGTACTACGCGTATACCATCTGGTACGCTATGGGACCGTGGTCACTAATTACCATTCCTGTTATTATTTGGGCCTTGGTAAAAAAGATGGAGATGAGTTCGCTGGTGAAATTCATGCTGATTGTCGCAGCCTCGTTTCTTGTGACAATGTCTCTGATAAGCTCTAAACTTGCAGTATATATAATGCCGATATTCACATTCCTCACCTATCCTGCCGTCATCCTGCTGCAGAACTGCGGTAAACCTCGTTTTGCTGAAGGTACAAGGAAGGTTGTGACCTACTGTGCAGCTACTTTGCTGGGTGTTTTTTTAATTGCCGGATTCATAATACCCCGTTTCAACAGTCGTCTCGGTTACAAAGATGTAGCGCACGAGGCACTTGAAGTAGCACAAGCAAACTCCATTACCCGTTTTGGATATTACGACCTGCGCTCTGCTGAGAATATGGACGTCTTTATTGGCAGAAGTCTGGAGGAACTTTCGCAAGAAGAATTTGAGACTCCCCGCACTATCCTCGCCCCAAACGAAGGAATTATTATTTTTCACAAAAATGAAAACGGTGTTGCCACTTTCAAGGCTGTAAAATGAGAACAAGGAGAATTATTTTCTAACTTTGCAAAAATAAAAACATACGAGATGTCAACAAGTGTACCCCATGCCCAACTGCAACTAAGCAAAAGCGGAATGGTTCATAACTACAAATATTTCCGTTCATTACTCAAAGAGAGCACCAAACTGATGATTCTTGTAAAAGCCAATTCATACGGACACGGCGCAATCGAATTTGCCCGTGTAATGGAAGAGGCGGGTGCGGATTATTTTGGAGTTGCTACTCCTATTGAAGGAATAGAACTTAAGGAAAATGGCATAAAACTACCCATAATAGTGCTTGACAGTGGTCTTGAGAGTTATGGAGATATCGTTGAACATGATCTGGAACCCTCAATGCCCAACCTCGAATCCTTCATTCTCTTAAGAAAGGTACTCAGAGAGAAAGGCATCAACAGATGGCCGGTACACATAAAACTTGATACGGGCATGCATCGCCTCGGCTTTATGGAGCATGAAATTCCCGCTCTGAAGGATTTTTTAATGGAGTCTCCTGAGTTTTTCGTTAAATCAATCTTCACACACCTCGCAGGAGCTGATACGCCTCATCACGACAAGTTTACGCTCGGCCAGTTATCTCTTTACGACAGGTTGAGTAGCGATCTGATGACCATTCTACCTGAAAAACCTTTGAGACACAGCCTCAATTCGGCAGGCATAGAGAGATTTCCACAATACCAGTATGATATGGTACGCCTCGGCATAGGCATATACGGCATCAGTAGCGTTGATCAAAGCAAAGTGGTCCCTTCAGCATACTTCAGATGCCCGATTATTCAGATAAAAGAGCTTAAAGCTGAAGACGGTACCGTCGGATATGGTCGCCGCGGAAAACTCGGTCCCGGAATCAAAAAGATTGCTACCATATGCGTAGGCTACGCTGACGGAGTCAACCGTCGCCTTGGCAAAGGCAAAGCATCATTTGAAGTCAATGGTCAGATGGCCCCTACAATAGGAAATATCTGTATGGATATGTGTATGCTGGATGTTACCGGAATTGATGCCAAAATTGGCGATACTGTCACGATCTTTGGGAAAAAGCCAAGTGCGCTCGACCTCGCAAAGAACCTTAACACAATTCCTTACGAGATATTCACATCAATAGGAAAAAGGGTGAAAAGGGTGATTGTGG
>DBQO01000003.1:34773-48979 GCA_002305275.1 Bacteroidales bacterium UBA1392
ACCTTAGAATTCTGATAAAATGAGATGAGAGTGCTGCTAAAATCATCTGTATAGGATATCTGTTCCCCGATTCGGAGAAAAAATGGACTATTCTAAAGGCCTTCTGCATATCCTTTATCGAAAGGGCTTTAGTCAACTCAAATACGCTATAATCGCGACTTATTCCAACATTTTCTTCCACAGTGGCAACTGTGACGGATTTATGTGCTTCCGGAAGCAGTTTAATGAGTTTATCCAACTCTAGAACCAGTTTACTGATGTCGGTTCCGGCAAATTCAACCATCAACTTTGCCGCCATGGGTTCAATGGAGAGGTCTTGAGAGCAGGCATATTCCTCCACCCATCTGTCAATCTTATAATCAGGAATCTGGTTGGATTCGAATACGGTGCCGAATTTTTGAGCCCGTTTGTAAAACGACGTACGCTTGTCTATATTCTTCGAAGATTTTGCGGGGTCGTTGGGAGTCTTATAACAAATCACAAGAACGGTTGTGGGCTGGATACCGTCAAAATAGACATCTATATCCTCTACCTTTTTCATCAACTGTGCCTCTTTGACCACAACCAACTGACGGGAAATCATCATCGGGAATTGACGGGCTGTATTTACCACCTGGTTGGCAGAGACATCGGAACCGTAATAGACCAACTGACCGAAATCCTTCTCCTCAGGAGGCAGAACTTTATCCATCAAAAGGTCGCATAACTTGTCTATATAGTAATGTTCTTTGCCAAAAAGCAGGTAAAATGGCTTAATATCTCCCGAGATAATCTCTTTTGAGATCTCATTAAATTGTTGAACGGTATCTGTACTCTGTTTTGCCATGATTTACAAAGGTAACTTTTTTTGGCAATAAAAAAGGGGCCGGCTCTTTAGTCGGCCCCACCAAACACACAAACTATGTAATCATAGAAATCTATGAATGTCTGTCGTAAAGCTCTCTTATAGCTTTGGAAAGGCGCTTAATACCTTCGATAATTTTTTCGTCAGTAGCATACGAGAAATTCATACGCATTGTATTCTTTCCACTTCCATCACAGTGGAACGCCTCTCCGATAACAAATGCCACATTCTCCTTTATAGCGATTTCGAAGAGTTCACGAGTGTCATACTGCGGCGGGAGGTTGAGGAATAGGAAAAGGCCTCCTTCGGGATTGGTCCAGGTAACACCTTCAGGCATATAGTCTTCAAAAGCCTTGATCATCACATTTTTCTTGTGCTTGTACAACTCTTTGATCTTGATAATGTTATCCTGGAAGTTACCCGACTTGAGATATCGGGCTGCCACCATCTGGTTGAATATCGGCGTACATAGGTCGGCAGACTGTTTTGCTACGATAAGCCTATCTATGATGCTATCAGCCGCAACTACCCATCCAAGACGGAATCCGGGTACGAATATCTTGGAAAATGTACCTAGAAGGACAACTCTATCCGGACACATGGAGTACATGGAAGGTAATGACTCACCTTCAAAACGAATCTGCTTGTAAGGACTATCCTCAATTATGAGAAGGTCATATTTCTCGGCAACTGCAATAACATTTTTTCTCTCCTCAACTGTCATGGTCACACCCGAAGGATTCTGGAAATCGGGAATTGAATAGATAAATTTAGGGCTCTTTCCGGCTGCGACGAGTGCATTGACAGCCTCTTCGAGGCGGTCATCCTGGCGGAGGCCATAGGGCTTGCACTGATAGGCCCAGAAAGCCTGCAATGCTCCAAGGTATGAGGGCAAACCGCAGATAATGATATCATCGGGGTCTATGAAGATGCGAGAGAGAAGATCTATAGCCTGCTGTGAAGCAGTAGTAATAAGAATATTCTTGATAGGAATGTCTAGTCCCTCTTCTTTATAGAGTTTAGCAATCTCTTCGCGAAGAGGAACGTATCCCTCTGTCGAACCATACTGAAGAGCCGCAGCTCCCTGCTCATCCATAACATCCATCATAATCTGTCTTAACTCTGCAATAGGGAAAGAGTCAGGGCTAGGAAAACCGCCTCCAAATGAGATGATTTCTGGCTTGTTTGCCACACTCAAGAGGTCTCTAATGGCTGAACGCCTCATACTCTTTGCGTTCGCCGACAATAAATGATCAATATTCATGTTACTATTACTTTATTAGTTCTACAAGTCTACGCAAAGATAACAAATTGAAAGTAATGTACAAATTTTTATTATCAACAATAAGCAACTTTGTGATATTTCTTTCATTTTAATATTTGACAACTCATTTTTAATAGCAGCAAATATTTTTCCGGAGAGCCTTTTGCTGTAAAACCTTATTTATTTCTTACATTTGTAAGATGAAACGGGATGAAAGAGTTGGGAAATTATTCCTTATCGATGGACACTCATTGATTTTCAGGATGTATTATGCATTTCTGAGAAGGCCTATGATTAATAGCAAAGGCCGTGATACCTCTATCCTGTTTGGCTTTACCAAATATCTGCTGGAACTGGTCGCAAGAGAAAACCCTACGCATATAGCTGTAGCTTTCGATCCTCCCTCAGAGACATTCAGGCACAAGATATATCCTGACTACAAAGCCAACCGTAGCGAAACTCCGGAACTGGTGCGTAGCTCTCTTGAACCACTTATCGGCCTGCTCGAAGCAATGGAAATTCCGGTACTGATTACCCCGGGCTATGAGGCCGACGATGTGATTTCCACGATTGCAGTCAGAGGTGCGGCCAAAGGATTTGACGTCTATATGGTAACGCCCGACAAAGATTTTGGCCAAGTTATTTCGGACCATATCTGGCAGTATAAACCAGGTAAGTCGGGTAACGAAAACGAAATTATTGGTAAGGAAGAAATTTGCGCCAAATATGGTATAAGTGATCCAAAACAGGTTATTGACATTCTGACCATTTGGGGAGACTCTTCCGACAACATAAAGGGCGTGTATGGCATAGGTGAGGTGGGGGCGAAGAAACTTATTTCTCAATACGGCTCGATTGAAAATATTCTGGAGCATATTGATGAACTCACCCCAAAACAGCGCCGGGGATTTGAAGAGTCGGCTGACCACCTACGGATGAGCCGATTTCTAGTCACCATCAAGATCGATGTGGAAGTAGAGGTCAATGAAGAGGATTTGCGCTGGAGTGCCTGTTTCAATGAAAAAGTCAGGGAACTTTTCAACGAGTATGAATTCAACTCTCTAAAATCGCTACTGGCAGAGGAGAGTTGCGGTCAAGAGACACCTGATATAGCGACAATTTCATTTGAGGAGGTGACTCCCGAAGAGTTTGAAAAGCATATTTCCGGAAGGGTAGCTCTAAGGTCAGGCAAACGCATAATCCTAAGCGACGGCAACTATTGCTGTACTCTTCCGCCGGGAGACCCTATTATAAAACGTATTCTTAGCAACAACACTATAGAGAAGATAGGTTTCAATCTAAAAAATACAATGCTTACCCTCATAGAGCATGACATTTCCTTGGAAGGGGAGCTTTTCGATATAGAATTGATGCACTATTTGCTCAACCCTGAGAGGACCCATAAGCTGGAAATTCTTGTTCAGGGATACCTAAACGTATCACTCGACTCCCCCCTCCCCTCTAATGCACAGCAGGATCAGCCGTTACCCAACCTCTTCTCTGCTCATGAGGCGGAAGAGGCCGTAAATGGACTGCTTGATATTGAGTCAGAGAGACGCCTTATGCGTGAAGCTGTCGCAGTATGGCAACTCTATGATATAATTGCTAAAGAGATGGATGAAGAATCACTCTGGGATCTCTATAGACGCATTGATATGCCGCTGATGGAGGTTCTGGCTCATATGGAGTACAATGGAGTGAGAATTGATACCGAACAACTTCGAAGCTATAGTAAGGAGCTCTCCTCAGAGCTTGCAACGATCGAGGAAGAAGCACGTGTCCTTGCAGATGAACCCCAACTTAATGTTGCTTCTCCCAAGCAGGTGGGGGTGGTTATTTTTGAAAAACTGGCCCTTGATCCACAAGCAAAAAAGAGAAAGAATGATAATTGGCCTACTGACGAGGAGACTCTTATGGAGCTTGTGCATAAGCATCCATTTGTGGAGAAAGTACTGGAATACCGTTCCTTGCGCAAACTGATATCTACTTACCTCGATCCGCTACCCTCGCTGGTTAATCCGGCTACAGGACGTATACACACTACATTCAACCAGGCACTCACAGCTACGGGACGGCTAAGCAGTGTCAGGCCCAATCTCCAGAATATCCCTATCAGGACAGAGCGGGGACAAAAGATCCGTATGGCGTTTGTTCCCTCCTCCGATGAGGGCTATATCCTTTCTGCAGATTACTCGCAAATAGAACTTAGAATAATGGCCGAGCTTAGCGGTGATCCGAGGCTCATCGATAGTTTCCTTCATGGTAACGACATCCATACCGCAACTGCCGCCGCAATATTTCATGTTTCACCTGAAAAGGTGACCAAAGAGCATCGCAGGCAGGCTAAAGTTGCCAATTTCGGCATAATATATGGCATCTCCTCATTCGGGCTTTCCCAGAGACTTGGAATTCCCCGCAATGAGGCTAAAAATTTTATTACAAAATATTTCAATACCTACCCGGGGGTACGGCGCTATATGGACAAATGCATCGCAGATGCACGTGAAAAAGGTTATGTAACTACCATTTTCGGTCGCAGGCGCTATTTACCGGCCATTACTTCACGCAATCATGTGGTTAGGGGTCTTGCCGAGAGAAATGCCATCAATACGCCCGTTCAAGGCAGTGCGGCTGATATCATCAAGCTCTCCATGATCAATGTCTTCCGAAAAATGAAGAGTGAAGGTCTAAAAAGCAAAATGGTACTCCAGGTACACGACGAATTGGTATTTGATGTTATCCCTTCGGAGCTCAACCGGCTCTGCGATATAGTTAAACAAGAGATGGAAAGTGTAATAAAGCTCTCCATTCCACTGACGACAGAATGCAGTTATGGCAAAAATTGGCTCGAAGCACAGTAACAGCGATGATTATAATTTGGTAATTGCAGCGCGCAATGGTGACCAGAAGGCATTTTCCGCATTGTATGATAAATATCGCAGTGCATTGCTTGCATTTCTGCTCAAATATGTATCCATAACTGAAGATGCCGAAGATATTTGTCAGAGAAGTTTTGAGAAAGCTTTCATGAATATAGGCAGATACAATCCTCAATACGCATTCTCCACCTGGCTCTACATAATTGCACAGAATGAGGCTATAGATCATATACGTAAAGCGCGCAACGCCCTTAAAGCCGTCTCTCTGAGTGGAGGTGAAGCTGATTTGAGAGATATCTCCGTGACATATAGCCCCGAAGAAATGGTGATAATAAAGCAGGATATGGATCTGTTTACAACACGTATCCTAAACCTGCCGGAAAAATACCGTGAAGTTGCAAAATTGAGATTTCTATCCGATTACGCTTATGAAGAGATAGCAAAAGAACTTCAGATTACTCTGGGTGCTGTGAAAACCAGAATCAACCGTGCAAAAAAGATTTTGAGGGAAACAATTTAGGAGAATGGAAAACATATTAAGATACTTTCCTGATCTCACGCCACTTCAAAGGGATAGATTTGCAGCACTCGAACATCTCTACGTAGAATGGAATTCAAAGATCAATGTCATTTCGAGGAAAGACATAGGTTCATTTATGACGCATCACGTGTTGCATAGCCTGGCTATAGGTAAGGCCATGTCATTTGCTCCCGATGAGTCTCTCCTCGACCTTGGCACCGGTGGAGGATTTCCGGGCATCCCGCTTGCGATACTCTTTCCGGAGACAAAATTTACACTTTGCGATTCCATTGGAAAGAAAATAAGAGTGGCCGAAAGTGTATCACAGTCACTCGGCTTGGAGAATGTAATATGCCTCAATAGCAGGGCTGAAAATATAGGAGAAAGTTTTGACTATGTGGTGTCACGTGCAGTAGCGCCTCTTAGGGAACTTTATCCGTGGGTTAAGGATTCCTACCGTAAAGCCATTATCTCTCTCAAGGGTGGCGACCTGCAGGAGGAAATAAGAGAGTTTCAAAGGGGTTGGCGTGTAAAAAACGAGCGAATTACCATAATCGATATAACCTCATTTTTTGAAGAAGAGTATTTCACCGAAAAAAAGATTATTATAATCTCCCGATAAATTTGTATTTTGAAACAAAAACATTACCTTTGCACTCCCAATTTCGATAAATATTAAAATATTAAATAATGAAACGTACATTTCAACCATCACAGCGAAAAAGACGCAACAAACACGGATTTCGTGAGCGCATGTCCACTCCGAACGGACGCCGAGTACTTGCAGCACGTAGGCGTCGTGGACGCAAGAAACTTTCCGTTTCATCCGAAGAACTCTGGTAATATTTGAAATAGGGTTTAAAAAGAGATAGACTGACTCAGGTCGGTCTATTTTCATTATCAATAATAGGTTGTATGAAGCGCAATTCAAATAGATACGAATTTGACCAACTGATGGATCTCTATTCGGGCGATATGGTCCGACTTCGCTCACTCGCATTTGCTGAGCGTGATGCGAGATATGGCAAGACCATCTTCTTCAACCGTAACTTTCATATTGAGCCGAGCAACGTCTGCATACACAAATGTAGTTTCTGCTCTTACAGACGTGATAGTGAAGAGCAACCGGGAGCCTGGAGCATGGATCTTGACCAAATCAAAGATTATTGTCTGCAAAAATATCGTGAGGGTATTACCGAAGTGCACATAGTGGGAAGTGTACATCCGGAGAGGGATTTTGACTACTACCGATCCATCATCTCCCTGGTAAGGGAGCTGCTGCCAAAAGAGGTAGCGATTAAAGCCTACTCGGCAGTAGAGATAGAGGATATGTCCATCTCTTCAGGACTCAATTTAGAGCAGGTACTCATCCGACTAAAAGAGGCCGGACTCGATGCCCTCCCCGGGGGTGGGGCTGAAATTTTTGATAGCTACATAAGGAATCAGATATGCCCGGATAAGCTCTCAGCAGAGCATTATCTGGAAGTTCACCGTACTGCACACAAATTGGGAATATCTTCCAACTGCACCATTCTTTTCGGTCATATTGAGAAGAGGGAGCACAGGATTGCTCATTTGCTGGCATTGCGAGAGCTTCAGGATGATACCGGTGGATTTAGTGCATTTATACCTCTCAAATACTCCTGTGCCAACAACTCCCTGTCGGGAATCGGAGAGGTCTCTGAGGAGGAAGTTTTGCGAACAATTGCCATTTCGCGTCTTGCGCTGGATAATATTCCTCATATCAAAGCCTATTGGCCGATGCTCGGCAAGAGAACCAGCCTGCTTGCTATGGAGTATGGCGCAGACGATATGGACGGTACCATAGAGGATAGTACCAAAATCTACAGTATGGCGGGGTCAGAAGAACAACGTCCGGTACTTGCAGTGGAAGAGCTTAGAGAGCTTGCTTCAGTTTCCGGATTTCAGATTAAAGAAAGGGACAGTTTTTACAGAATTATTTCTTAACTTCGCAATATGAAAAACAATTGGATAGTACGCAATATTCTACTGGCTGTCGCTATTTTTGCAGCCCTTATTATCATTATTTTCGGCTCTTTAAACATCATCACACGACACAATAGGGAGCTTAGCGTTCCCGATTTTACCAATATGTCCCTTGAGGATGCCCATAATCTTGCAGAAAAACGTCATGTACGCATCGAAGTAACCGATTCGGTATTTGTAAAGCGTTTGGACAGGGGCTATATTTTTTCACAGAATCCTGTTGCGGGCAGTAAAGTCAAGAAAGGCCGCCGTATACTGATTACGATTAATGCAATTAATCCTCAGATGGTTGAAATGCCCTCCCTTGTTGGTTTTTCACTAAGACAGGCCAAGACTGAACTTACCTCCAAAGGGTTGAGCCTCGGATCGCTGATATATGTTGAAGACATTGCCACCAATAATGTACTGGAACAGCGATACCAGGGTAAACCCATTGCCCCGAATACGCTTCTGGAAAGCGAAAGTGAGATAGATCTTCTGCTGGGACTCAATCCTGAGGATTCCCAAACCTATATCCCCCATCTGACCGGATATACATATCTGGTTGCAAAGGATTACCTAATAGACAACTCTCTAAATGTGGGTCTTGTAAGGTTTGATGAGACTGTTACCAACTATACCGACTCCCTTGAGGCGGTAGTTTATAGTCAGTCCCCTGCTTTTTCGGAATCTATACCCTTCGTATACGGCACTAAAGTGAGCATCTACCTCACTAAAGACCAATCCAAATTGGCAATCAAAAGGAATTATAATGACTGACCTGCTTACTGATCCCGATTTACTCCAGGATGAGGAACAGGAGCTGTTTGAGCACTACCGCTTTGAGGCGGAAAAGGGCCTGACGCCGCTGCGTGTAGACAAGTTTATAACTAACCGTATGGAGCAAACCTCCAGGCACCGCATACAACTTGCAATCAACGCGGGCTATGTTCTGGTAAATGACCGTATTGTCAAGGCTAACTACAAAGTTAAACCGCTCGATGTGGTCACTATCATGATGCCATACCAGAGGTGTGGATTTGAAGTGCTGCCTGAACCTATTCCATTAAACATTATCTATGAGGATGAGGATCTGCTCATAATCAACAAACCTCCCGGACTAGTGGTGCATCCCGGTCGCGGTCATGCAAGCGGGACTCTGGTTAATGCGTTAGCTTATCATTTGGGTACCTCTCCGAACATTGAGCAGGAAGATGAAAGGATGGGAGTGCTGGTTCATCGTTTGGATAAAGAGACATCCGGTCTACTTGTCGTAGCCAAGAGTGAAGATGCGCAATTTCATCTTACAAAACAGTTCTTCGACCGGACTGTAGAGCGTAAATATGTAGCACTGGTATGGGGCAACATTCAGGCAGATAGCGGTACGATAGAGGGAAATATCGGGCGTGACCCCAACGACAGACTAAGATTCAAAGTATTTTCCGATGATGAGCAGGGAAAGCCTTCCATCACCCATTATCAGGTGATAGAACGTTTCGGATATGTGACAATGGTGGAGTGCATTCTCGAGACAGGACGTACGCATCAGATACGTGTCCACATGAACCATATAGGACACCCGCTCTTCAATGATGAGCGCTATGGCGGTGACAGGATTTTAAAGGGAACGATCTATACGAAGTACAAACAGTTTATTGACAATTGTTTCACTTTACTTCCGCGTCAGGCACTTCACGCCAAAAGTCTCGGATTTATACATCCGCGTACGGGAGAGGAGATGAGGTTTGAATCCCCCATCCCATCGGATATGACCGCCCTGATTGAAAAGTGGCGAAAATATGCCGGCGTTCGCGAGCTCGAAGAGGAAGAGTGATTAGTGATACATGCCTCCGGGGCCACCACCTCTACCGTGACCTCTACCATGACCTCCCATACGACCACCAAGGGATTGATTGCCGAAAGTACCGAAACGATAAGTTAAATTCACCATCAGATATCTACCGAGAGTATTGTTGCGAGTATCCTGAACGTAGTTATCCGTTGTCGTACGGAAGGTATTCCTGGACTGGTTGAGAATATCGTAGCACTTGATACTTATTGTCAGGTTTTTGAGGATTTGTCTGCTGAGCTCGGCATTCCAGACAAGGCTGGGCTCGTTATAGCCCTCTTCATAACCATAATAAAACGTGTAGGCTGCGTCAGTCGAAAAGTTAAAAATATTGGGAATATTGGCTATCACATTTGCATTAACGGTATTGGTCCAGGTAGGTCTTACGTTTTCTGCCGTAATGGTATACCAGGCCTGTGAATATCTCACATTTCCACCTACGGAGACCTCAAAAATATCGTCACGATAGACGAATCTGAGATTTTCGGAGAAAGAGAGGTTCTGATATTCATTCTCTTCAAAATTGTTCACATTGAGGTAAGTTGATGGATTGTCGATGTCGAGCAATTCATCTTTACCCACAAAACTTACACCTGTAGAGTAACTCACATTGAAGAAGGACATTACGGAAAATTTGCTCTTTGCAATAGGTGAATTATAGGTCAATCTTGCCATAGTGGAGAATGTACCTTTGTCATTGTTCATGGGAATAGTGTACTGTACCCCTTTTTTGTCATACCAGCTTGCATTGACAATATTTCGCTGATTGTAGTTGAAGTCTGCATTGAGCATCAGCGAGGAGAATGTCTGCACATTATTCTTATTATACATCATATTTAGCCTATGCGTAAATGAGGGGTCGAGATAGGGATTTCCAAGAGTTACTCTCTGAGGATTTGAGTTGTCAGGTACGGTCTGCAACTGAGTAATCGAGGGCTGAGTGGTACGTCCCCTATATCTGAATCTCAACATCTCGTAATCGCTGAAATTGAAGTCTACCCTCGCATTAGGAGCCCAGTTAACCACTTTACGGTCAATAGTGGTCGAATTGCCACCTACCTCTGTAACATTGATAGTCCTTGAAGGTTGTGCTGTTGCACCTATGGTGATGTTATATTTCTCCTCCTGCTTCATTATATTGATACCTGCCCTCTGCAACATGGACTCATTGGTTATATCATTGGTATATTCATGATTGATGATGGCACCGGTCTCATAATCATCGTAAGTTGTCTTGTAGGAGTTTCTATAGCTGTAATCGTAGGAGTAGGTAGCTTCGGCAAAGAAATTTTTACCAAGTGGTTCGGTATATGATAGACGAGCACCTGCTCCGTATGACTCGGCTGACTGGTGATAGAATTGGTCAACCAGTGTGGAATCTGCAAGTATGTTATTCTTATAAGAGTTAGTCAGAGAGCGGTTAATGCCATCCGTTTGGTTGTTGGAGAGATCATAATCTATATTTAGCGAGATGGTTCTTCCCGGTCTTCCGAGACGCTGTCTGAAGAGGAGAAAGCCTCTTGCAGTCTGGTTGGAATTTTCACCTGTCGATAAACTGTAACCATCGTTGATCTTGGATTTCTGTCCGGAGGCTGAAATATTGTCGGTAGCAAAATCCGAACGCTCTTCAAAATTACCTGTGCCAAAGTTGAACTGAGGCTGAAAAAGGATGGAAGTCTGTTCTGAAATCTTCCAGTCGGCACGAGCTCCGGCTCTATGGCCGTAGGAGTTGGTGATACTATAGCCGTCATCGATAGCGAAGAGAGATGATCCGTCCTGTTTGAACGTAGTCTTTGCAGTACTCTCCTCAACAACTCTTTCGTTGCCGTTGAACATATAGTTGCCTGTCAGTTCCGATTTATTGTCAAATGTCTTACCTGCATTCAGACCGGCCATATATGAAGTGGAAATACCACTACGACCTCCCCACATGCCGGGCATACCACCCCCACCGCCACGCATGCCACCTCCACGCATTCCACCTCCACGCATACCCGCCATTAAATTACCTGCGAGATCATTAAAACCACGGTTATTTGTATTATTGGCGTTTCCGAGAAAAGCAATATGATCGCTCTCAGAAAATTTGGCAATCATTGAAGCTCCCTGAAAACGGAAATCATTGTCTATGGCCACTCCATCCTCATCTTTACCACGAAGATCGCTACCCCCTCCCGCCATAATATTACCAAACCACCCGTTCATCATTCCTTTCATAACACTCAGATCAATGATGGTCTCTTCCTCTCCGTCATCAATACCGGTAAATTCAGCCTGCTCCGACTGTTTGTCCACAACTTTTACCTTCTCTATTATCTTAGCGGGTATATTTTTACTGGCAAGCTGAGGATCATCGAGGAAGAAAGTCCTGCCGTCAATGGTGATTTTCTTGATTTCCTTACCATTTGCAGTGATAGTACCGTCTGCCGAGACTTCAATGCCGGGAAGACGCTTAAGAATATCTTCAAGAGTCTCATTGTCGGTAACTTTCATCAGTCCTATGTTGTGCTCGATGGTATCTTTTTTAATTACAATAGGATTACCCAGGTCGGTAACCGTTGCTCCTTCCAGAAAATGCACCTCGACATCCATTTTCTTCTTACCAAGATCAAGATTCTTATCCACATTAATTGTATCCCGATAAGGGACATACCCCATAAGTTCTCCTCTTATAAGGTATTTTCCGGCCCTTACACCTCTGATCTCAACAAAACCATTCTCATTTGTGAGTGCATACTTATAGGCCTTATCAGAACCCACCTCAGTAAGGGATACTGTCGCAAATTCAACTCCGGCTCCGCTTGCAGCCTCGGTCAGAGTAACCTTTACGGTAAAACCTCCGCGCTGTGCACTTACTAATGTTGGAAATATAAGCAGAATTAATGCAACCGCTTTTAAAACTTTTTGTCTCATATATATAATATCTTTTTTTACAAATATTTATCAAATATGTCAGCTTGTTATTTTAGACTTGAAAATGGGACAAAAGTTAAATCCGGTAGTCACTTTTTCACCCTTGTCGGATGAGACTCAACAAAGGATTTCCAGTTGGATGAAGCAGAAACATCCACGAGAGGGCTTATTAACTGGTAAAAATGGCACATGGCTATTGCAAGTGCATCGGAAGCATCCAGAAATGCACTCTCCATCTTAATGCCGAGGGTTTTTTCCATTAAAACTCTCACCTGCTCCTTGGAAGCATCTCCGCGACCCGTTATTGCCATTTTGACTTTTCTCGGAGCATATTCCGAAACGGGAATACCACGATGAAGAGCAGCAGCAATTGCAGAGCCTTGAGCACGACCCAGTTTTAGCATGACTTGCGGGTTCTTACCGTAAAATGGAGCTTCAATAGCCAGATCATCGGGAGCATATTTATCCATAAGTTCCCCTATTTCCTTGAAAATTCTTCTGAGCTTTAGAAAATGGTCTTTCTCCTTGCGCAGATCTATCACCCCCATATCCACGTAATGGACCTTCTTCTTGTCAACAAGAATGACCCCGTAACCCAAAAGAGAGGTGCCGGGGTCGACTCCCATAATTATTCTTTGTGGATTGTCACTCCGTATCATCACCCTATGATCTCAAACCCTGTATATTTGCGCAATACTTCAGGGACAACGATCCTACCGTCAGGAGTCTGGTTATTCTCAATTATAGAGGCGAGAATTCTCGGTAAGGCGAGAGCACTGCCATTGAGAGTATGGGCGAGCTGCGATTTGCCCTCTTCATCCTTATATCTGAGCTTTAAACGATTGGACTGATATGACTCAAAATTTGACACGGAACTCACCTCGAGCCATCTCTGCTGTGCTGCTGACCACACTTCGAAATCGTAAGTAATGGCTGAAGTAAAACCCATATCTCCCCCGCAAAGCCGTACGATCCTATAAGGAAGAGCAAGCGCCTGCACCAAAGATTCAACATGACGTACCATCTCATCCAGCGCTGCATAGGAGTTTTCAGGTCTCTCTATACGGACAATTTCCACTTTATCAAACTGGTGCAGACGATTGAGACCTCTTACATCTTTGCCATAAGAACCGGCTTCGCGACGCCAGCAGGGTGTATATCCTGTCATCTTGACAGGGAAATCGGAATCCTGCAGGATGACATCCCGATAGATATTAGTTAATGGTACCTCCGCAGTAGGAATCAAATAGAAACCATCAACGGTGATATGATACATTTGACCCTCCTTATCAGGAAGCTGTCCCGTGCCGAAACCCGAATCTTCATTGACGATATATGGAGGTTGGTACTCTATGTAGCCGGCAGATGAATTGCGCTCAAGAAAAAATGCCATCAAAGCTCTCTGCATAACTGCACCTGCTCCTTTGTAAAGAGGAAATCCGGCACCTGTAAGCTTAACTCCCAGATCAAAATCAATAATATCCAGCTCCTTAACCAGTTCCCAATGAGGTTTTGCATTCTCTCCCAAATCCGGGATAACGCCCCCTTGACGCACAATGACATTATCCTCTGCTGTACGCCCCTCCGGCACCTGTGCTGCAGGAAGGTTTGGAAGCAGCACCAACTTACGATCCTGCTCCTGCTGTGCAGCAGCCATTTCCTCTTCAAGAGTTCTGGAGCGTTCCTTGAGAGATGCTACCTGAGATTTGACCCCTTCAGCCTCATCACGGCGTCCTTCTTTCATAAGTTTCCCTATCTCGGATGCTTTAATTTTCTGTTCCGCAAGGCAGGAGTCCAGTTCCTGCTGCGCTGAACGGCGTTTTTTATCAAGGTCTATGATATCGTACACTATCTCTTTGGCATCGAAATGCTTAACTGCAAGACGCTCGATTACAAATTCGGGCTGCTCTCTCAAAAGTTTTAACGTCAACATAAATTAATTATTTGGTGT
>DBQO01000002.1:0-1912 GCA_002305275.1 Bacteroidales bacterium UBA1392
AAAATTTTCAAACATGATTGAAATAATTGACTCAATACGAAAGTATAACTTTTGGGATAACAATCCCATTGATTTGGGTTATCCGCGCACATTTTATACAGATAAAATTGGTCAGTATCTTGGCAACAAGTTAGTTAAAGTGCTTGTCGGACAGCGTCGGGCCGGCAAAAGTTATATATTGCGCCAAATTGCATCCAACTTATTATCTACAGGCGTAAAAAGTGAAAATATTCTTTATATAAACAAAGAGTATATAGAGTTGGCCACCTTGAGCCATGCCCTGGAATTGGAGCAATTATACCAAGCCTATAGAGACGTCTTGAACCCTACCGGTAAAGTTTATATTTTTATTGACGAAATACAATATATTGAAGAGTGGGAGCGCTTTGTGAACTCTCATTCTCAGGACTTTTCAGAGCCTTGCGAACTTTTTGTCAGTGGTTCCAATTCCAAACTGCTTGCAGGAGAGTTAGCTACGCTTTTATCAGGGCGATATGTTGAATTTGAGGTCCTTCCATATAGCTACACTGAATTTTGCGGAGTTACACAACAAGAAAAGGGCAGAGAAAGTTATAAGGAATTTCTTCAAACCGGAGCTTTACCCGAACTGTTCAATTTGCCAAACAATGAAACGAGGCAAAACTACGTTTCGTCCATTAAAGACACGGTTATGTTGCGTGATATCGTATCAAGGTTCAATTTAAAAGATGTAAAGTTGCTGGATGATTTGTTCGTATATTTGGTGAATAGTGCATCGAATCTAATCTCGATAACAAACATCATCAATTATTTTGCATCGAAAAAACGAAAAACAAACTACGAAACGCTGTCATCTTACATCAGTTATTTGGAAAGTTCATTTCTCGTCCACCGTGCTGAGCGATACAATATAAAAGGTAAAGAGACTATTTCGGGCAACAGTAAATACTATATTAATGATTTAAGTTACCGAAATTATCTTTACGTCGGATATGGTTACGGGATAGGATATCTTTTGGAAAATGCCGTTTATTTATGTTTGAGACGTGCAGGATATCAAGTTTATGTTGGAACAATAAAAGATTCGGAAGTTGATTTTGTGGCGATTAAAGGTGTCCGGCGAATTTATTTACAAGTAACTCTCAGCCTTGCTGAAGAACCCACAAGAGAAAGAGAATACCGTTCATTGAAGCTCATAGAGGATAATTTCTCTAAATACGTGGTCAGTATGGATGATCATAATATCCCTACAAATGAAGGTATCGAACACATACCTGCGTGGGATCTGGAAGACTATATTTTGAATTTCTGAGTAAGTTATGCAAAGAGTTGTATCATTTCTTACGGATATTGTTCCGAATAACAATAAACCCTGGTTTGATGCCAACAAGGCGCGTTATAAAGAGGCACAGGCAATTTTCAATGATTTCGCCTCCGAACTTTTGGAGCGTGTACAGGGTTTCGACCCCGAAGTGAGGGGCCTCACCCTCAAGGATTGCACCTACCGTTTCTACAGGGATCTGAGATTCAGCAAGGATAAAACTCCTTACAAGACTCATTTCGGCATATTCATAGCCAAGGATGGCAAATGCAGCGGTCATTCGGGATATTATTTCCATATAGAATCCCCTCAGGCGGGCTATCTGGGAGGTCATCTGATGTGTTGCGGAGCCTACGCTCCCGAGCCGAAGGTGATGCGCAGCATCAGGGAAGAATTTATGCTCAACGGGGAGGCACTGGTTAATGCCATGTCAAAGGCTAAAGGATTTGAACTGGAATGGGATGGAGCCCTTAAGAAAATTCCTAAGGGATTTCCACTGGATTCCCCATACGCCGAGTATTTCCGCCTGAAGAAAATACTTATTACACGCTACTTTGATGACGAGTTTCTCTTCAAACCCGATCTCGCAAAACGCGCTGCCGATCTATTCGC
>DBQO01000002.1:1921-18774 GCA_002305275.1 Bacteroidales bacterium UBA1392
AGTGTGTAGTGTGGAGTGTGGAGTACTGCGTACCTCGGAACGCGGTACCCCGAACCACTCACTAGTCCATCAGGAAGACAAATGCAGTGATGGCTGCAATACTCTCCTTAAAGGTCTCCGGGTTGATGTTTTCAAAGTTGTCCAGCGAGCCGTGATGATATTTGAAATATTCACTCCTGTCCGATACGAGTGTGTAATATGTCTTAAGAGGCCAGTCTCTATCGCTATCGTTGTAGGTCAGCGTCAGACCTCGTGGTTCAAGATAGGGGGTAAGTACCTCTTCCATCTTTGTGAAATAATCCTCAGAATCAAAAATGTGGAATCCGACAGGTTTTCCAGCTCCTGAATCAATTTCAAGGTCGAAGAGGAAGGATTCCCCTTTTTCCCTCGAAATACGGGCAAATTCCTTTAGCCCTGAGAGGTTCATCTCCTCATCTTGATAGAGAACTATACGGATGGTATTTCGGGGCTTCATACGGAGTTCTTTGTAGGCTCGCAGCACTTCTATAGCCGCTACGCACCCAGACGCATTATCATGTGCTCCCTGACTGTTAAACCAACTATCCGCGTGAGCGGAAATCAATATGATGTGGTCGGGATTGACTTTACCGGGGATTTCAGCTACAAGATTGCGTCCGATTGCAGGTTCGGGACGATTGTGTGCCGTGGAGTTGATAGTCACGGTGAGCTTTTTATCCTTTTTAAGAGCCTCTGAGAGTTGATCGGCAGCATTTGTAGAGATAGCGGCAGCCGGAATGGCTACCGTACTGTCGCGATCGTGGCAGGCACCCGTGTGGGGGGTATCTCCGGGATGATTGCTGATGGAGCGGACAAGAACTGCCTTTGCTCCCTTGTCGGTTACAAGTGAGGCTCCTCTGGAGCGTTGCCAGGCATGTTTACCATAACTGAATCCATCCTCCATGGCTCCGTTGAAAAAGACTATTTTATCTTTGCAGCGGAGAGTTTTCAGCTCTTCACGGCTTTTTACTTCCACCACCTGAGCAGTAATATCCTGTCCGGATGTACCCGTGTTGAGTCCCAGCGCAATGGCAGGGAGCTCCACTACGGTACCATCGGAGAGGTTCATCGTGACCTTCGTCACTCCGGGGTCCCAGTTGGGAACTTCCACCTCCTGGTGCCATATATGCTTGATACCTACCTCCTCTGCAAGAATATATGTATAATAATCTATTGCCTCGTCATTGTTTTGACTGCCTGACATTCGAGCCGGATAGTCATTACAAACCCTTTCGAGAGTGGCAACGGCGCTAGTGTTTTCGTTCCGGAAATAATTGTAGATCTTGTCGATCTGCTCCTCAATGGTTACTTTTTTGCAGGAAACTGCAGTAAGGGTAACCAACAAGAGTAAGATGATTCTTTGAATCTTTGAATGCATATCAGGTATTGTTATATAATTGATAAATAATTGTGTCCTCTTCGGTTATCAAAAAGCAGACCAGAATTGACTTGAACTCCTATTTTGAGTCCAACATCTTTACATACTCTTCCAAAATATTGTAAACTTCATCGATATCGTTAGACATCGATAGGCGCAAATTGGCATAACTCCTGATCTCCATACAATCCTGAAGGAATTTATAAACGGGGATCCTGTTGGTCCAGTAATCGGTATCGAAAAAGATCATAGGAGCCGATTCGTCATCCATTAAATAGTGGTTCTGAGCCGCATCCTGGAAAATCTCCTGCATGGTACCGGCACTTCCGGGAGTATAAATAACACCGCCGTGTGCAATAGTTATGATACCATCTTCACGTATGCTGTTGGCAAAATATTTTGCGATGTCGGTGGAGAAGATACAGGCAGGTTCGTGACCATAAAACCAGGTAGGTACTCCAAGACTCCGGAAGTCTGTCTGAGGGTACTTTGCCAGCACTTCGAATGCCGTTTTTAGCCAGTTTCTGTCTCTATAAGAGGGAGCGGTAACCACCATGCTTATGGCATCTTCCACTTCCCAATTGCTCCTGCCGGCCATCCAGGCGCCAAGGTGGGCTGCTTCCATAGCTCCCGGACCGCCGCCCGTCACAATAAGTCGCCCTTTTTCTGTAAGCAATTTTCCTAAATAGACAATCCTACGGTAAATAGGTGCGTTACGAAGAATGGCGTGACCACCCATTATGGCAACTACCATTTTAGGGTCGTATTGATCAATAAGATCATACATTGCATCGGTTATGGCATGGTCATGTATGGAGCGCGCCAAAGTTTCATAGATATCACGGCCATATTTGCCCATAGTGATATAGCGTTGGTAGGCTCGTTTGTCGTAACTTGTGGCAAGAGTATCGTAATCCTCTATATCGTACCCTTCGTAAAGCGTATATGGAGTGTACAGTTCGCCGGTATAGATCCTGTAGGGAACATTCATCTTGGGAAAGATAACGCAGGTCTGGTCAACGTTGTCTTTGACCTCCATAGGAATGTCACATCCTAGGAACATACAGTCGGAAAATTTAAAATCCTTGACATCCTTATATATTTCGAAGAAGTCCAGCGTATTAAAAACACAATGGACGATTATGTCATCCTTTTTGCTCCTAAGCAGTCTTTGCAAATCTTCTATATTGTCAATCTCTTTAAGTGGATACTTTGTCATAATTATTGATATTTTCTATTTTACATGATAACCGGTGGGGAAGCCGCCCGCAGCTGCGGGAAGTACCCCGTGAGCTTCGAGTCTTCCGCGGAACACCCTGTCGGCAGCAGAAAGGTTGGCTTCCGATGAACTATAACCCACGAGGATGCCTTCAAAAGCCTCTATGTCGATTTTATCCAACGCGTAGGGATTGTCCATTACGGCCAGAACTATTTTTTGTTCGCGTGCCCAGGCTGAAATAAAGTCGTAAATCTCTTGCGGGGGGATGGCTGAATAATTTTCTCTGTTATTTTTAGGCGCCCTCATTTCCGGAAGGTATAATACCACATATTCAAGCCCCTCGGTACGTTTTCGCGCATTGTCGAGAATATCTTGCGTGATCCTCTTCGGAAGAATTACGGTATCTGCCGCTCCAATGGCGGTCAGGGTCTCCAGATTTTGCCCGGAACCCCAATTTGGACGCTTTATAAGGGTCATAGACTCCTCAGCTACCTTATTGATCATATCCAGTACTTCCTTGCTCTCAACTTGTTCGTAAGCTTCATTCGGATTAATTTGCGGGCGGGCATCAAGTAGCCCCAATTGCTCCTTCATTTTAAGGATTTTACGCAGACTCTCCTCTACACGCTCTTTTGAGATTTCCCCCTTTCGCACAGCCTTGAGGAAGGCAGATATGGACTTGCGTCTCTCTGCTGGAGGCATCAGCAGTATATCGGATCCCGCTTTGAAGGACTCTATCGCTACTCTTTCACGAGGGATATATTCAGCAACACCCTTCATGCCGAGTGCATCAGTCACCACGATTCCCTCAAATCCCATCTCTTTTTTCAAAAGTTCTGTAATGATAGGGTAAGAGATGGAACTGGGAACTCCGGTGGGATCGAGTGAGGGGACACTCAAATGGCCTACCATCACCATTGCCACCCCTTCCTTGATCACGTGTCTGAAAGGGTATAGCTCCATCGAGTCGAGGCGTGTACGTTCGAAGGTAAGCACCGGAAGTGCCTTGTGAGAGTCTGTTTCCGTATCCCCGTGTCCGGGAAAATGCTTCGCTGAGGTCATTATGCCGCCATCCTGCATCCCTTTTATGATGGCAGCTCCGTATTGTGCTACCTTTTCGCGATCATCGCCGAAGGAGCGTTGTCCGATAACAGGATTCAGAGGGTTGTTGTTTATATCAATAGTGGGAGCGTAGTTGATATGGATACCGAGGCGTACAAACTGCTTCGCCATAGCTCTACCAACCTGATAGACTAAATCGGGCGAGGAGAGGGCTCCCAGCTGCATGTTGCGGGGGAATTGGGTAAGGGTATCGAAACGCATAGAGGCTCCCCATTCACCATCTACTGAGATTAGGAGAGGTATTTTCGACATTTTTTGAAATCTGTTGATCCGCTCTATATATTTGTCGATATCCATCTCCATCAGGATCAGCCCGCCTATTTTGTCTCTTTTTATAAGTTTGTCGAAATATGGGTCCTCAGGATCATGTTTGTCGCTGTATTCTATTATGAAAAGTTGTCCTACCTTCTCTCTGAGGGACATTTTGGCGATGGTCTCTTCCACCTTGTCCCGCTCAGGACGCTCCTGCTTTTTCCCAGAAAAAAATGCTGCAAAAATGGCCAAAGCCACAACGATAAATCTTATTTGTTTCTTATTCATAACTACAGACTACACACTACACACTCTAAACATACTACTCACTACATACTACTCACTACACACTATTTTAAGGTTTTGAAAACAGCAGGTAGAGCCGTCGTTGGGCATTGTGACAACAATGCGTACTGCCTTTACCGGTGCTTCGAAGCCGGTGATTTCGGCATAATATCTCTTGAAGTCAGCTCCCTTGATGAAATTTACCCCGTCATAAGAATACTCCACATAGCCGTCACTAACGCCATAAAATGGAATATGGGCATAACCTGTAGGAACTCCAATCTTACTGCACTCGACCGGCTCGTCAAAAATGTAGGTTAGAGTCTGACCGGCCTCCAAACGTTTATCGCTGCGGGCGATCAGTTTATAATTGTAACCGGTGATATTGGTCAGAGGAGTATTGGATTTCATCTTGATATCGGTCTCTACCCTGACTGTAGGTTGTATCCACCGGTGCAGTACGACACCCTCCGGAGCTACGGAGATACTTTGCAAATTATTGCCCCAGAAGGTAGCAAAACGGAATTTCTCCGGCGAATCGGTAATTATGGTACCGCTCAAAACTTTCGAAGTGTTTACGGGATCGGTACCGTCAGTGGTATAACGTACAACCGCTGAGGGATAGGGGAGAATCACCTCTATCTGCTGGTCCCGATATTTTACAATGGGTGGTTCCACTCGAAATGCAATACCCATTTTCTCCAGGCGGCCATAGTGACTGCTCACAAGTCTGCGGTGGAAATCCTCATAGTCCTTCTTCTCCTTGCTGCTCCAGCCCACCTCTGCAAGCGCTGCCAGACGCGGGAAGACCTGATACTCTGCAAAACGGGGAGGGTACTGCATCAATTCCGTCCAAAGACCTCCCTGAGGGCCGAGTACGAGCTTCTCCTGTTCCGGAGTGAGCTCGCCCAGTCCACCTGTAGGATCGTAATTGTATATGCGGTCCAGCGGAATTACTGCTGCCCAGTTGTGACCCCTCTCCGCCGGTGAATATTGCATATCCAGATAGCAGTACTCTCCGAGCTGCATTACGGTAGGATAACCCTTACTAACCGACTCCTGCGCCTTCTTATATCCCCTCCAGGCTATTACGAGTGCATTGTTGCTCACTCCGCCTGCATCCTGAATGTCGTCAAATCCGGCGAGCTGCTTTCCATGCTTATTGATAATTGTTTCCATTCTGCGGACGAAGTGACCAAGAAGCTCGGGAACCTCTTTATAGCCCTCTTTCTCCATTAGTGCCTGGCAACCGGGACATTGTGCCCAATAATCCCATACCACTTCATCGGCTGCGATGCTGATGTAGGGTCCCGGAAAGAGCGATGCCACCTCCTTCATGATATTATCGAGGATTTTATAATTGGATTCCTTGCTTACACACCAGACGTTGTCGAACTCTCCGCAAGCACTTGCCTTGTCGGTAGTAGTACCGCAGGTTACACCCTCCAATACTGCTGTGGAGGAGAGGGAGTGTCCCGGAAGGTCGATTGTCGGTATAATGGTAATATTGCGCTGAGCGGCATAAGCAACCACCTCTTTAATCTCCTTTTGCGTATAATAACCGCCGTAGCGCTCATTGCCTGAAAGGTAGGTAGGGGGAATAACTTCGTTGCGCCCTCTCCAGGCTCCTTTTTCCGTCAGCTGCGGATATTTCTTTATCTCTATTCTCCAACCATTGTCATCCGTCAGATGCCATTGAAAAACATTGAGCTTGTGAATGGCCATCCAATCCAAATAGCGCTTGACATACTCTTTATCAAAAAATGTACGGGAAACATCCAGCATAAATCCCCTGTGGGAGAATCGCGGTGAATCCTCAATAATGACATTTTGTAGCGTATATTCACGCAAACGGAGTTTTTCGCCACTGTAGACCGCCTGAGGGAACATCTGTAGCAGAGTTTGAACTCCGTAAAAAAGTCCCGCGTCATCGGAGGCATTGATCCTCACTCCGCGATTACATATAGTGAGTGAGTAGCTCTCCGGCTTGAATCCCTCTCTCTTACGGAGCACTATGGCGTTCTCCTTAGGGTTGTCAGAGGCCTTGCCTAGTGCAATCCCATACTCGAAAATAGGACTTATGTGCTGCTGGAGGTATGTTGCGCTGAAACTACCTTCTCTTTCGGGTATGATGATAGTGTGCTTATCTATGTTGAACATCCCTTCTTGCGGTGTAACGCTTTGCGGAACGGGAACTATGTCGGAAATGCCCTGTGCGCTGAGTGAAGCTACAGAAGCTGCTAAAAGTGTTGCGATGATGACAGGTTTAAAATAATTCATTCTAGGGGGTCGGATTTCTTTAGTAATTATGCTGTAAATGTGCGAAAATAACCCTTTTTTCCGACAAAAGTTACATTGTATTATTTTTTTTTCTATTTTCGCCCCCATTATTAACCAATGTTCTTTTTATGGACTCAAATGAAGAAACTATTAATTTCCTTCGTGGCCTTGACGTTATGCTTCCAGGCCTTCTCTCAGGACTCTGAGTCGTCGGCAAATTATGCCGGACTGACTCTCATTCCGCGTCTTGATCTTACACCGTATTATAGCAAAGCAGACGGTGCGTGGGGTTTCAGCCACGGCAATTCTTCAATCTACACATTATTCGAGGGCTCCGCTTCGGAGTATTTCAGCTGGACACTGGCCAATCACTGGATCAGTACGGGTCGTTTGGACTATGGAGACGACTTTGAATATGGCTGGCCCTATACTTCCCTCGGATATTCCAACACGACCAACTGGGTTGATTACTGTCTTATCGACCTGACATTCGGCAATTGGATGATCTCTCTCGGTAAAGATATGATCCTTACCGGAGGTTTTGAGTATGACGACTGGGACTGGGACGTGCATCCTGAGTTCGCAACTTCCCTTTGGAACGGGCTTCCCGTCTATCAGTGGGGAGGAAAAGTTACCTACACAACTCCCAATGAAGGCCACGAGTTTGCTATCCAGGCAACCACTTCGCCCTTTGCGGAGAGATTTTTTACAAAAAAACTCCTGACGGCTTCTGCACAATATAAAAAGTATGGAGAAGTCTATGAAGTGATAGCCAGCGCCTCCATGCTGGGATATGATCCTACCATACCCTCCGGAGCCCCCGACTTCTATCCGGTATTCTTTCTTGGACAAAGAGTATACCTGGGTGACTGGACGATCACTTTGGATCTATCAAATAACAACTGCTTCGCCGGTAACGAAGATGAAACCGTAAGTTACCTCAGATCCGGGGTGGGCATAAACGCCGCCCTTACCTGGGCTCCTTCGGACAAAATTGAGTTAACGTGGAGAGGACTACACTCCAGACCTTTGCAAGAGTTTACTCCTCCGGGAGAAACCAGATGGAATACCGGACTTATCTGTCATTATTATCCTCTTAAGGATAGTGATGCCCTAAGAATCCATGCATACGCCAATTATGACAAAATTGGCGGAGATTCAAACTTAACATTCTCATTAGGTATCAGATACAACTTCCTTATTAACCTTTGGTAATAGATGGCAGCTTCAGACAAGATCATCGAGATCCGTCATCTGAGCAAGTCCTTAGGTAATAAGAAGGTGCTGGATGATATAAGTATAAGTATACGTAAAGGAGAATTTGTAACGTTTCTCGGTCCTTCAGGTTGTGGTAAAACCACCACATTGAGGCTTATTGCCGGCTTTCTGGCTCCCGATGAGGGGCAAATTCTCTTCGAGGGAAAGGATATATCCGATCTCCCTCCATACAAACGGCCATTCAATACGGTATTTCAGCGTTATGCTCTTTTCCCGCATCTGGATGTCTACGACAATATCGCATTTGGCCTGAAACTCAAAAAGACTCCTCGCGAAGAGATCAACAAAAGAGTACGCAGAGTACTCAAAATGGTGAGCATGACCGACTATGAGGATAGGGATGTGGATTCCCTCTCCGGCGGACAGCAGCAGAGGGTTGCCATTGCGCGTGCGCTGATCAACCAGCCGAAAGTGCTACTTCTGGACGAGCCTCTGGCAGCACTCGACCTCAAGATGCGCAAGGATATGCAGATAGAGCTCAAGGAGATGCATAAAAAGCTCGGAATTACCTTTATCTATGTTACCCACGACCAGGAAGAGGCACTTATTCTTTCCGATACGATTGTGGTAATGAATGAGGGTAAAATACAGCAGACCGGCACTCCTACCGATATCTACAATGAGCCTGAGAATGCATTTGTCGCCGACTTCATAGGGGAATCCAACATTCTCAACGGCAAGATGTTTGCCGACCGCAAGGTAGGCTTTATCTACCACGATTTCGACTGTATTGATGAGGGTTTTGGTGAAAATGTCCCCGTGGATGTAGTGGTACGCCCTGAAGATATCTACATAATGAAGGCTACCGAGGGTGCGCAGTTTACCGGAGTGGTACAATCCTGCGCATTCCAGGGAGTCCACTATAAGATGTTTGTCGAGACCGATACCGGTTATGAATTGATGGTACAGGACTATAACGCTTTTGAAGTGGGTTCTA
Source organism: Bacteroidales bacterium UBA1392 (assembly GCA_002305275.1). GTDB lineage: Bacteria > Bacteroidota > Bacteroidia > Bacteroidales > UBA932 > Cacconaster. The sequence continues at coordinate 10,691 of DBQO01000002.1, forward strand.
CCGTTGGTCTTGTCATAAGACCTGAGGATATCCAGGTCATGCAAAAGGAGCGCTCAAGGAATACTTTTGAAGGAGAGATGGTGGATGAAAACCATGTGCGTTTCCTTGAGGGTGAATTTGAATGTCCCATCCAGCCGGGAGTTGAAAAGGGTCAGAAGGTGAAGGTAGAGGTGGAATTTGACAAGGTTGATCTCTATGACCACCAGGAAGAGGGAACTCTCTCCGGCTCTGTGCATTTTATGATCTATAAAGGAAATCACTACCATATCACGGTCTTAACCGATGAAGGTCATCATATCTGGGTAAATACCAATGACGTATGGGACAAAGGAGACCTGGTAGGTATTAATTTCCCTGCTAAACACATCAAGATAACCCCGTTGCAATGAATAAACGAAGCAGTTGGAGTCTGCCATATCTGATCTTTCTGGTCATTTTCGTGGTGCTTCCCCTGATTTTGGTGCTGGTATATGCCTTCCAGGATGCTCAGGGCCGATTTTCGTTTGTAAACATCACGAAGTTTTTCTCTGATAAAGATGCTTTAAGCACCTTCGGTCTATCGCTGGAGATTGCCATTTTAAATACCCTGATCTGTCTTCTGCTGGGTTATCCCGCTGCCTGGATTCTTGCCAACAAGAAATATAATCGTAGCGCAGTCACGGTGGTGCTTTTTATACTACCCATGTGGATAAATGCCCTAATGAGAACTCTTGCGACTGCTGAGCTTTTTAACGTTATAGGGGTAACATTGGGTAAGGGGACTTTGCTCTTCGGTATGGTCTACGACTACCTTCCATTTATGGTCTATCCTATATACAACATCCTTAGCAGGATAGACAATTCCTATGCAGAAGCGGCCGAGGACCTTGGGGCTACGCCATGGGAGGTGTTCTGGAAGGTTACCGTCCCACTTTCAATTCCTGGAGTAATCAGTGGAGTGATGATGGTATTCATGCCTACGGTATCCACCTTTGCCATATCAGAGTTCTTGACAAACAACAAGATTAAGCTCTTTGGTACCATTATTCAGGAAAACATCAACTCCTCAATGTGGAATTACGGTGCTGCACTTTCCTTGATAATGCTGGTGATCATCGGTATAACTACATTGTTTTCAAATGAACGCAAAAATGCCGAGGGAGGGCTTGTATAGGATATGAAGAAGTTTTTTGCTAAAACATATATATGGTTTCTCCTGATACTTCTCTATGCCCCCATCATTTTTATAATGATCTTTTCCTTTTCCGAATCAAGGGTGTTGGGTAACTGGACGGGATTTTCCACCAATCTCTATACAAATCTCTTTTCGCCGCAGGCAGCCAGTGCCACATCACTATTCAAGGCTATCTACAATACTTTGATAATAGCCCTGATATCGGCTTTCGTATCGATGATTCTGGGTGCCATCGCCGCCATAGGCATCTATAACCTGCGTAGCCGCAATAAGAGCATCATGCTATTTCTCAACAGTATTCCTATAATTAATCCGGATATTATTACCGGTGTGGCACTCTTTTTACTATTTGTCTTTCTGCACATTTCGCAGGGCTATACTACTGTTGTGCTGGCACACATTACCTTCTGTACCCCTTATGTGGTGCTGAGCGTGATGCCCCGACTGACTCAGATGAATCCAAACCTCTATGAGGCGGCGCTCGATCTGGGGGCTACTCCCATCCAGGCGCTACGCAAGGTACTTGTACCTCTTTTGCGCCCCGGAATGATCTCCGGATTCATACTTGCATTTACGATGTCGCTCGACGACTTTGTAGTTACATTCTTTACCAGAGGAACGATAGGACTTGAGACACTCTCTACCTACATCTACGCAGATGCGCGCAAGGGTGGTCTGACTCCTGAATTGCGTCCTCTGATGACCATAATTTTCTTAACTATCCTTATCCTTCTGGTGATATTCAATGTCAGGAAGGTTAAATCTGAAAAACAACTAGCAAAATGAAAAGACTTTTTACCCTTCTGGCAGCTTTGCTGCTCATTGTATCCTGCACAAGTGACAGGAGCAAGTATCTGAAAGTTTACAACTGGGGCGACTATATAGACGAGTCCCTTATCGGCGAGTTCGAGCAGTGGTATTACGAACAGACCGGTGAAGAGGTGAAAATCATCTATCAAACCTTCGACATCAATGAGACTATGCTCTCCAAGATCGAAAAGGGAGAGGAGGACTTCGACGTGGTATGTCCCTCGGATTATATTATTGAGCGCATGCTCCGCGAGGATATGCTTCTGCCCATTGACAGGGATTTCGGCGACACTCCCAACTATATCGATGACAATATTGCACCCTATATCCGCGAGTGCTTTGATAAGATTGACGGCAGCGGTAAAAACGCCAATGACTACTCTGTGGGTTATATGTGGGGCACGGCAGGTATTTTATATAACAAAAAACACGTGGCGGAAGAAGATCTGGGTACCTGGGATATTATCCGGAACGCCAAATATGCCAATAAAATCTTCATAAAAGATGCACCCAGAGATGTGTATAGCTCAGTTTTGATTTATCTCAAACGAGATGAGGTAAAAGAGGGCAAAATTACACTGGAAGAGTTGATGTATGATTCATCGGATGAATCGATTGCAGCTGTTGAAGGCTATATGAAAGAGGTTAAGACGCTCGTTGCGGGATGGGAAGCCGACTTCGGTAAGGACCAGATGACTCAGGAGCGCGGCTGGATCAATCTCACCTGGAGCGGGGATGCCGTATGGGCAATAGAGGAAGCGGAGCCGATGGGTGTCGAGCTGGATTATTATGTTCCGGATGAGGGTAGCAGCGTATGGTTTGATGGCTGGGTAATCCCAAAATATGCTAAAAATGTAAAGGCTGCAAAATACTTTATCAACTTCCTCTGCATGCCTGAAAATGCTGTGAGGAATATGGATGTTGCAGGTTATGTTTCAGCTATTGGTGGCGATTATGTACTTGAGGCAATTGAAGATGAAGAGTACGAACCATTGGATTTGAGGTACTTTTTCGGGCCCGAAGCCGATTCTGTACGTACTAATCCCGTGCTTTATCCTGATCAGACGGTTATTGACCGTTGCGCAATGTTGCACGACTGGGGTAATGAGACTCCCAAACTGATCTCGATGTGGAGTCGTGTCAAAGGCAACGAATCCAGCAATGTTGTTACGATAGTCATCATTGGTGCCTTTGTAGCCCTGCTGGTAGTATTTGCATTGCGCAGGAGCATATCAAAGTCACGTCGCGGGGCTGTTACCAAAAAAGGTAAAAAACCTGTTAAGAAGTAGATTTACCGGTAAGAAAAAAGAAGAGGAATAACTTGCGTTATTCCTCTTCTCGTGGGAGCAATAGGATTCGAACCTATGACCCTCTGCTTGTAAGGCAGATGCTCTAAACCAGCTGAGCTATGCTCCCTTTAGTTTTGGGATTGCAAATATAGATACTTTTTTAAAACCACCAAAATAAAATGAAGAAAATTGTGATTATTTCGATTCTGATCGCACTCCTTTCAGCCTGCAACGCGCCTAAGGCCAATATTGCAGAGCTGATTCAGATAACAGAGGCATTCCCTCAAGATGTTAAAACCGCAAAAATTCCGGTCTTCCAATATTGTATTTTCGAAGAGGATATTAGTCTTGGAGGGGTCATTCTTGCGGATAGTGTTTACAACTACACTCAACCTGCCAACGAATCCGCTATCTTTCAGGCGGCCTCCCTCAGTAAGCCTATATTTGCATACATTGTTATGAAGATGGTGGATAGGGGAGAGATTGACCTCGATACTCCCATCTGCCGCTATACGGATATGGATCGGTTTGAGGATAAAGAGATGGCGGCTATTCTTACCCCGAGGATGGTGCTCTCGCATACAACCGGATTACCCAACTGGGCAACCGGCCCCTCATCTGACGAATGGCCGACAAGTGTGATCAAATTCAAATATCCGGCAGACTCTTGTTTCTCCTACTCAGGAGAGGGCTTTGCTTATTTGCAGCGCGCTGTAGAGGCAATTTGTGGTACCTCGCTGGATGAAATTGCACGCAAAGAGGTATTTATCCCGCTGGAGATGAATTCCACCTCATACGGTTGGCTGCCGCAGTACGATAGCATAGCGCTTGACGGTTTCAACCGTGCTGCAGAAAATCGCGGTCAGGGGCGTCATCCACGTGAGAATAGTGCTTACACTCTGCGCACCAATGCTGCCGACTATTCACGCTTCCTCATAGCTCTTATGGATGGTGCCGGCCTAAGCGCAGCATCGCATACTGAAATCCTCAAGCCGCAGGTACACGCCATTCGCTATGCTGATAATCATCGTGACTGTGATTCAACAGTTTGGTGGTCTCTGGGAGTTGGTTCTCTCTATTCGGATACTGTCGCAGCTGAAAAAGGGGAGGCCCCACGCTACTACTGGCACTGGGGTGACAACGGTAACTTCAAGGCACTCTTTCTCTTCCGTCCGGAAGATAAACGGGGGATAGTCTATTTCACCAATAGTGCAAATGGTCACGACGTAGTTACTTCCGTCACGCAAGCCACCTTCGGGGAAGTGCTACCTATCCAGGATTGGATTCAAAAATAGGCGATTTAAGCTCTTTTGAGCTCTTTCGCTACTTCGTGTATCCTAGTTGAGTTTGAACGCGTTTAAAAGCGTTTAAATGCATTTAAATTGGACATTACAACGATTAAGCGATTTTTTCTATAGGAAGAGGAATTACATCCGAAGTATATTTGAGCTATTAAAAGCATTTCCAGATGAAAACGATACAACTCTATTTGCTACCGATTGCATTTGTAGTCCTAATTCTTTCTTCCGGCTGTGCCAATAGTCAAAAAGGGAATGGAGACCCGGAAGAAATAATTCAATTAATTCCAATGCCAAACAAAGTAAAGGTAAGCCGGGGTTTTCTTGAGATTTCCTCGGGCTTCAAATTGAACTTTGCGGAGGTTACTACAGATATCGAAAACAATCTCATAAGTTATTTAGAATCAACTTCGTTAAATATTTCAGGGTCCGGGATTGCAACTCATTTGTCAGTTAAGCATCCGTCAAGTTATTATTATTCGGACGAATATTATTCTTTGTCCGTCAATAAAGATGGGGTTAAAATAAATGCGGCATCGGAAGCAGGGCTATTTTATGCCATTCAAACGCTTATACAACTTGTAGAGCAGAATCCGGATAAACTACCCTACATTGAAATAGAAGACAGCTCACGCTTTGCTTATCGAGGAATGCATATTGACGTTTCACGCCATTTCTTTTCGCTCGATTTCCTAAAAAAACAGATAGATATGATGGCGCACTATAAGCTCAACCGGTTCCATTGGCATCTTACTGATGGACCGGGTTGGCGTATCGAAATCAAACAATATCCTGCATTGACAAATATCGCCGCATGGCGTACACATTCGTTATGGAAAGAGTGGTGGGCTTCGGGACGAAAATACGCATACGAGGGTAATCCCAACACTTATGGTGGATATTATACGCAGGAAGAGGTGAGAGAGTTGGTAGAATATGCTGCTAAAAGACATATAACGATTATTCCCGAAATAGAGATGCCCGGCCATTCCGAGGAAGTTCTGGCGGTCTATCCACAATTATCCTGTACAGAAAAGCCTTATACAAGCAGCGAATTTTGTATAGGTAATGAAGAGACCTTTGTTTTTCTGGAAAATGTGTTGGATGAGATTATGGAGATTTTTCCCTCTCCCTACATCCATGTCGGAGGCGATGAAGCGAGTAAAGAGCATTGGAAAAAGTGCCCCAAATGTCAGGAACGCATTAAAAAGGAGAATTTAAAGGATGAGGCTGAACTGCAAAGTTACCTTATAAGAAGAATAGAGAAATATCTGCACTCGAAAGGCAGAGAGTTGATCGGTTGGGATGAAATCCTGGAAGGAGGATTGGAGAAAAGTACCATTGTAATGAATTGGCGCAATGAAAAGATAGGAATTGAGGCGGCTCAAAGCGGACATAAGGTTATTATGACCCCGGGAAAATACACTTATTTCAACAGTTACCAAAGTTCTCCCGAAAAAGAGCCCGAAGCTATGGGCGGTTTCTTGCCCTTGGCAAAGGTATATTCATACAATCCTCTGCCCGATACTCTTTCTGCCAACTATATAGAGAATATTTGGGGCGTTCAGGGATGTCTGTGGACGGAGTATGTCCCTACCGAAGAGCATGCCGAGTATATGCTCTATCCGCGCATGTTAGCCCTTGCTGAAGTGGCCTGGACAAATCCTGAAAACAAATCATGGGAGTCATTTAAATATCGTGTAAACCGATCTATCCCGATCTTGCAGCAAAAGGGTTATAATACCTTTACTTTGAGCAAAGAGCCTGAAATTTTAATGGAAAATGACTCTCTCAATAAAGCAATCGCTATCTCTTTATCTTCTGAAATCTGCCCTGTAGAGATAGGCTATACAACCGATGGTTCAGCAGTCACAAGTCGGTCGCAGCTATATGAAAGCCCGATTTTAGTAAAAGATTCGGCTATTCTTAAGACACAACTTTTTAGAGTTGGAACACCTTTAGGTGATGTTTTGGAAAAACGAATTGATTATCACAAAGCTATAGGGAAAAAGATAGAATATCTCAATCCATACAACAGATATTATCCTGCTAGTGGAGAAAATAGCCTTATTGACGGATTGCACGGCAGTTTTTCACATGGCGACGGCCATTGGCAAGGCTTTATCGGAGCACCCTTTGACGTGATTATTGATTTAGACGAAACAGACTCGCTTCGTCATGTGCGCATCAATTTCTTGCAAAATGCAAATGCCGAAATTTGGCTCCCAAAAGAGATCACAATTTCACTTTCCAACGACAGAAATGGGAATTTTGAACTGGTTGCTACTTTTAATAACAGCATTGCAAGCGATAAATCAGGCACATTCTTCAAATCCTTCGAATGGAACGGCTCCCAACAAGCCCGATTTATCCGCATCACCGCCACCATCAACCCAGCTGTACGAGGTTGGGTATTCGCCGATGAAATAGTAGTGTGGTAGAATGAGCTGCTGATTATTAGCCATTAGCTATTGGTTATTGCATTAGGTGTTTGGCTATTAGGGGTTGGAGTTCAAGTCCAAAGTATCCGTACTGCTCAGCCCGTACATTATTTGTCTACTTACATTTGAATATCGAACTACGAGTTGCGCCTTGAGGACAAATGGGGTTCCTATTGTTGTTTTATTGTTTTTATTGTCTATATTTGCGTTATAACTTATTATTTTAGCATTTACGCTATATTTTATTTACCTAACATTTAAATTATCATATTATGAGCAAAGATTCATTGCCACGTGGAGGTAGCGTGTGGTCGGAGGGAATGGTTTTGAATCCCTTTACAGATTTTGGTTTTAAGTACCTTTTTGGAACCGAGAAAAACAAGGACTTGACGATTGGTTTTATTAATATCATTCTCAAAGAGGAGCTGGAAAGTCCCATAGAGGAGATTGAGTTTTTGGATAAGGAACTGATTCCTTCCGTAGAGTCTGCAAAAAGGTCGGTTGTAGACGTTCTATGCAGTACCAAGGATGGGGTACGTTACCTGATAGAAATGCAGAATCAGTATTATAGGCACATGTTTGATAGATTGATCTATTACAATTGCGATCTTATAAGCGATACCGTCAGTCGCGGAGACAAGAAAAAGTATGGCGATATCAAGAAGGTTTTCACCATCTGTCTGAGCAATTTTCAGATTGAAAAAAATGGCCGGATAAAAAACGAGTATAAGATGTGCAACACGAAAACAGGGAAAGTAATAAGCAGCATAATACACATCATAACCCTACAGCTCCCCTGTGTAAATATTAAAAACATTGCCAAAAGTGGGAAAGATTATGAAAGTTTATTAGTTTTGCTAAAACTAATGACTGACAGGAAAATGGGAATCACTTATAAGGAATTTAAAGAGGCAGTAGATAGCATTGACGTATCAGACAAAATCAAGAGATACTTCATGGATCTTATCTGCAAGGCAGCTTTGACGTCACTTACCGAAAAGGAGCGTCAAGAATATCGCGATCACTATTTTGCGGTCACATATGATGATATTATCGAATCCGCACGGGAAGA
>DBQO01000022.1 GCA_002305275.1 Bacteroidales bacterium UBA1392
TGTTTTTTTACCGGACACTAGTGACATTGATCATAATATTATTCCAAATAATAAGTTTCTTACTTCATATACTTCAACTATTTCATCACCAGAAACTTGTTTTGTAAGCAAAGATAAGTAAAATTATTACCTTATCAGCAACCTAAACGATTGAGATTGTAACAGTTCTCGGAGCATTACCATCATCCTACTATCCTAACCCGCTACAACCCCTAACTCGCACTACTTAACCAGCACTACGTAACACGCAAGCCATCAAGTGAACCACGTAACTAGCAACACGCACCACGAAAAAAACGCAGAACCCAACGCCTTTCGGCGTAAAGTTCTGCGTCAATTTATTCACCTAAAACTTGCCTTAGTGGAGATGGGCGGAGTCGAACCGCCGTCCAAACATAGCGCCAGAGGGTTTTCTACATGCTTATCCTGCTGTTGATTGTCGGGAGGAGACTGCTTGCAGGCCTGCCACCGCCCCCGTATCCTCGGTCTCTTAACGCGATGTAGAGGAGTAGTCGCGTGCAGCGAACTTGGATGATACCCCAAATGCCGAACATAGTCCGCTTAAAGTCCGGCGGGATACTCGTCGATACCGGCCTGGCCGGCTCGATTAAGGAATCTGACTTAGTCTAGATTACGCAGCGAGTGCATAGTTGTTGTTGCCAGTTAATGGCTTGAGATCTGAGATTAACGAGCCAGGTCACAAAGCTCGGCATGCTTGCCATCCGTCATCATATGCTGTCAAAACCAGACATCCCCATATATGACATCAGCAGACGTCAAAGAACTATCTATATATTAGATGCAAAAAAAACCAAAAGGTTGCATCTAATCTTCTTCTTTATACTTAAATCTGCGGATTTTCCTTGTAGCAGTCCTGTCAAAGGGCTCTTTCATTACCTCAACATCGTTTATTTTGGAGGTTTTGCCTACCTTTTTATTTACAATATTCATCACCGCAGCTTTTCTTGCCTCAAGTTTTTCGTAAAACTCCGCTTCGCCTTCGCTATCCCAGTCGATAATATTCTCATTGAACTGGACGAGTGCTACAAGTTTCCCTTTACGCTGAATGATGATGGATTCATTTACACCTTCTATATCATTGATGACGCTCTCGATCTCTTCCGGGTAGATATTTTCGCCCGAAGGGCCGACAATCATATTGCCAATACGTCCCCTTACATAGTAGCGACCCTTCTTGTCCATAGTGGCAACGTCCTTGGTCTTGAACCATCCATCCTCGGTAAAGGCCTCCTTGGTACGCTTGGGATCCTTGTAATATCCGAGCATCACATTGTCTCCCTTAACCACAATTTCTCCCTCTCCTGTCTCGGGATTGGGATTTTCCAGACGCATCTCAACTCCATATACGGGAAATCCCATGGATCCGGGGTATCTGTGCTTGCCAACGGCATGGCTGAGAAGAGGGGAAGTCTCGGTGAGTCCGTAGCCAATAGCGTAGGGAAAGCGTGCCTTGTAGAGAAACTCTTCAACCGTAGTGTCAAGCTTGGCTCCTCCAATACCGAAAAATGTGATTTTGCCGCCGAAACTCTTTTTTAGTTTCATCCCTATAATGAGAGACATCAGTTTGTTGTGACGCTCATTCATCCAAGAGAGGGTTTTACTCTTGCGAATAGTCGGAAGCACACTGTTTCGGTAGATTTTCTCAATAATCAGCGGCACAGTGAGTAGCACCGTGGGGCGAACTTTCTTCATAGCGGCCAATAGCAGTGCGGGTACCGGTGGTGTAGAGAGATAATAGACGGTTGCACCGCAATATATCGGATAGAGTACTCCGAGTGTCAGTTCGTAGGTGTGAGCCATCGGAAGGATGGAGAGCCAGGTATCTCTCTCAGTACACTTGTGAGAATGATAGCAGGAGATCACGTTGGATGCAAAATTGCGATGGCTGAGAACTACTCCCTTGGCGCTACCGGTGGTGCCGGAGGTATAGATGATGGCCGCTATATCTTCGGGCATCGGAACTCCTACTCTACCGTCGCAGGTAAATGCCTCGTCATCGGCTTTTATGGTCTCGAAAGTATCAATGTCCACCACCAAACGCATATTGTCGAGTGACTCCTGAGAGAGCTTGTGAAGGAGTTTTCTGGAAATGAAAATCGCTTTGCTCTCGGAATGTTGCAGGATATTGGTCACTTCATTTTCAGAGGAATCGGTTAGAATGGGGACTACAATACGGCTGAATGGCACGCAGGCAAAGAAAGCCACCGTCCAATTTGGAGTATTGTTGGCAAGAATTGCCACTTTATCCCCCGATCCTATACCGTACTGGGTGAGTTTTTTGGAGATGGAATCGCACTTTTTCTTGAATGAGCCATAGGTATATGAAAGTTCCCCGTCAATTACCTGCGAGAGTTTATTGTCGGGGTATACGGTGGTTGCATAATCATAGAGGTTGCCGAGGGTGTCAACATAATTTTCACGCATCCTCTTAAATATTTTCAAAATTCTCTTCATACTTGGTAAAAAGGGGTATACAAAAGGCCTGCAAAGATATGCAAAGTTGTCAAATAACCATCTAATTGTCGGAATTAACGGAAATTTAAGTCATTAATAGACTTAAAACAACAAATATCACTCCATAACCTATGCCCGGAACTCAGAACTCCGAACTCAGAGCTCAAAACTACATATACTTAAACCTGCGGATTTTTCTTGTAGCAGTCCTTTCAAAAGGCTCTTTCATCACCTCAACATCGTTGATTTGGGAGGATTTGTTAACTTTTTCGTTGACGAAATCCATAACCATCGCTTTTATGGCCTCAAGCTTTTCATAAAAATCGGCTTCACCATCACATCCCCAGTCAATTATATTGTCACTCAACTGTATAAGTGCGACAAGCTTGCCTTTACGTTCAAGAACTATCGATTCGTTTACCCCTTCAATATCATTGATTACGCTCTCTATCTCTTCAGGATAGATATTTTCCCCCGAAGGACAAACAATCATATTGTTAAGACGCCCCCTGAGATAGTAGCGTCCTTTCTTGTCCATATAGGCAATATCACTGGTCTTGAACCATCCATCTTCGGTAAAAACTGCCTTGGTGCGTTCGGGGTCCTTGTAATAACCTGGCATGACATTGTCTCCCCTGACCAAAATTTCCCCCTCCCCTGTCTTAGGGTTGATATTGTCCAGACGCATTTCTACTCCGGGTAGAGGGACTCCGATAGATCCGGGATACCTATTCTTGCCCAGCGCGTAACAAATAAGAGAAGAGGTTTCACTAAGGCCATAGCCTATAGCATAATTGAAGCGGGCCTTATAAAAAAATTCTTCAACAGTAGGGTCAAGCCTCGCACCACCAATACCCATTCCGAATCTGCGGCCAAAGGTCATTCTAAGCTTCATGCCAAAAATGCGGCACAGCAGTTTGTGTTGATGCTTATTCATCCATGAGAGAATCTTACTATTGCGAATAGCAGGTAGCACACTATTACGATAGATCTTTTCAATAACAAGTGGCACAGTTAGTAGGACTGTTGGACGGATTTTTTTCATAGAGTCCAACAGAAGTGCGGGAACCGGCGGCTTGGACATATAGTAAACAGATGCTCCACAATAAAATGGATAGAGTATTCCGAGGGTAAGTTCGTAGGAATGGGCCATAGGAAGAATTGAGAGCCATTTGTCCCTAGTCGTACACTTATAGGTTTTATGGTAAGATTTTAAGTTAAAGGTTAAATTACGATGGCTCAAAACTATTCCCTTAGCGCTACCTGTAGTGCCCGAAGTGTAGATGATAACGGCTATATCATCAGGCATAGGCATTGTTACACTTCCATTGCCGGTAAAGGGCACTTTATCCGCTCTAATAATATCAAAGGTATCGATATCCACAATCAGGTGCACACTGGAGAGGGATTCTTGTGAGAGTTTATGGAGGAGTTTTCCGGAGATAAAAATCGCCTTACTCTCGGAATGGAGCAGCATATTGGTTACTTCATTTTCTGAAGAATCGGTAAGAATAGGAACTACAATTCGGCCGAAGGAGACACAAGCAAAGAAAGCTACCGTCCAATTGGGAGTATTGTGGGAAAGGATTGCTACCTTATCTCCGGATCCAATGCCATATTTGCTGAGTTTTTCTGAGATTGAATCACTCTTTTTCTTAAATGAACCGTATGTATAGGAAAGATCCCCGTCTATTATTTCAGAAAGTTTTTTATCACTATAATTTGTTGTTGAATCTTCATAGAGTTTACCTAGGGTGTTAATATTATCTTCACGACCCTTCTTTTTTGTTTTCAAAATTTTCCTCATAACTGGTGTAAACGGGGGATTATACAATTGCCAAAGATACGCAAAGTTGTCAAATATTTGGATAATTGTCGGAGTTGGGATAGATTTGAACCCTCAAAACACTTACTACAGACTATGTCACTATTTATTCCCACCGGTTACAGCAATATTCTTGGTACGGTCGTCAGGACCGAAAAGGCCATAAAAGTGGTTAAAGATATGTTTCAACTCAACCTTTCAGCTCAACTTTCTCTGTTGCGGGTGACCGCTCCAATGGTGGTTATGAAGGGAACAGGGATCAACGATGATCTCAACGGAGTTGAGCGTCCTGTAACCTTCCCTATCAAGGAGCTGGGAGATAGCCCCGCAGAAGTTGTGCACTCTCTCGCAAAATGGAAACGCCTGAAACTGGCCACGCTTCAAACTCCGGTCGGAAGCGGCATTTATACTGATATGAATGCACTTAGGCCTGATGAGGAACTGGACAACATCCACTCCATCTATGTGGATCAATGGGACTGGGAAAGAGTAATTGAGAGTTCCGAAAGAAACCTTGATTTCCTCAAAAAGATTGTCCGCCGTATATATGAGGCTATCAAGGTGACTGAAAATAAGATATATGTGGATTTTCCACAGATTTACCCGATACTGCCGGAAGAAATATTCTTTATCCATTCGGAAGAATTATTGCAAAGATATCCGGGACTCTCACCCAAGGAGAGAGAAGATGCAATTTGCAAGGAGAAAAAGGCGGTCTTTATAATCGGCATCGGCGGAGAACTCTCTGATGGAAAACCTCACGACTCGAGGGCATCCGACTATGATGACTGGAGTACTCCGAATTCGGATGGGAATAATGGGCTGAACGGAGACCTGCTGCTATGGAATCCCGTACTGGGAAGCGCCTTCGAGATTTCCTCCATGGGTATAAGGGTAGATGAGGAAGCTCTGCGTTACCAACTTGCTCTCAGAGGTGAAGAGTGGAAGTCTGAACTCTACTTCCACCGAAAGCTGCTTGCCGGAGAATTGCCTCTTTCCATAGGCGGAGGCATAGGACAATCACGCCTTTGCATGTTCCTGCTCAGAAAAGCTCACATAGGCGAAATTCAGAGTAGTATCTGGCCCGAAGAGATGCGCATTGAGTGCCATAAAAACGGCATAGACCTGGCCTGAGATAAGTATAGAGTTCGCCTGAGATAAGCATAAAGTTCGCCTAAATTGGCTTAAAAGCCACCTATCCCATAAGTTTCTTGTATTTGAAGCGTTTAGGCTCTGCATTACCCAGACGACGTTTCTTATTCTCCTCATATTCAGAATAGGTCCCTTCAAAGAAGTAGACCTTGGAATCACCCTCAAATGCAAGGATATGGGTTGCAATACGGTCGAGGAACCATCTGTCGTGAGAGATGACTACGGCACAACCTGCAAAATTTTCGAGACCCTCCTCGAGGGCTCGGATAGTGTTGACATCCACATCGTTCGTAGGCTCGTCGAGCAACAGCACGTTTGCATTCTCCTTTAGGGTCAATGCAAGGTGGAGACGATTCCTCTCTCCTCCCGAGAGAACCCCGCAAAGTTTTTCCTGATCTGCCCCTCCAAAATTGAACCTCGAAACGTATGCACGGGCATTAACCTCACGATTGCCAAGCTTTACATATTCGGAATTCTGCGCAATGGTCTCGTAAACTGTAAGATCGGGATCAATCTGCTTGTGCTGCTGATCCACATAGGCTATTTTGACACTCTCTCCTATCTCAAAGGTTCCGCTATCAGGCTTCTCATATCCCATAATCAGCCTGAAAAGTGTGGTTTTGCCGGATCCGTTTGGACCAATTACACCTACAATTCCTGCCGGAGGCAGTTTAAAGGTCAAATCCTCGAATAATATCTTGTCACCATAAGCCTTGCTCACTCCCTGGCAGTCGATCACCTTGTCACCAAGACGAGGACCATTTGGGATAAAGATTTCAAGCCTCTCATCTTTCTGGCGTCCATCTTCGCTAAGAAGCTTTTCGTAAGCACCCAAACGGGCCTTAGACTTGGCATGACGAGCTTTTGGGGCCATTCTGACCCATTCAAGCTCCCGCTCGAGGGTCTTACGACGCTTACTCTCCTGTTTCTCCTCCATTGCAAGGCGAATGCTTTTCTGCTCAAGCCAGGATGAATAATTACCCTTCCAGGGGATTCCCTCTCCCCGGTCCAGTTCGAGTATCCATCCGGCTACGTTGTCGAGAAAATATCTGTCGTGAGTCACAGCTATGACCGTCCCCTTGTACTGCTTGAGATGTGCTTCGAGCCACTGGATACTCTCGGTATCGAGGTGGTTGGTGGGCTCATCAAGCAATAATACGTCCGGCTCCTTGAGTAGAAGGCGGCAAAGTGCCACCCTGCGCCTCTCTCCACCACTGAGCGTAGAAATGGATGCATCCGGCTCCGGGCACTGAAGCGCATCCATCGCCCTTTCCAGCCTGGAGTCAATATCCCAACCGCTTACCTGCTCAATCCTATCGGTAAGCTCGCCCTGACGCTCGATAAGAGCGTTCATCTCATCATCATCCATCGGCTCCATGAATTTTAGGTTCACCTCTTCGTACTCGCTCAGCAAGTCCATTACCTCCTGTACTCCTTCCCTAACCACTTCTATCACCGTCTTGGAGTCATCAAGCTGCGGCTCCTGCTCCAGATATCCCACGGAGTATCCGGGAGCAAACACTACTTCTCCCTGTGTTGGAATCTCGACACCGGCTATGATCTTCAATACGGTGGATTTACCCGATCCGTTAAGACCTATGATGCCGATTTTGGCTCCGTAAAAAAACGAGAGATAAATATCCTTTAAGATTACTTTGTTGTTGTGGGGAAGAATTTTGCTTACCCCGTTCATCGAAAAGATAATTTTTTCGTCAGCCATGATATGTTAAAAATTTATTATTTCCATGTAATTGCGAATAACCTTCACTACATTTTCTATACTGCCTAATTTTGTGGAGTTGAGAGAGAGATGGTAATTGGAACAATCTCCCCACTGTCTGAAGGTGTAGTAGTTGTAATAATCGGAACGCTTACGGTCTCCTCGCTCTATCAGGCGACAGGCCTCGGCCTCAGTTAAACCTTGATCTGAGACAAGCCTGGCAACTCTGTCCTCTTTCGAAGCACTAATGAAAACAGAAAGGCGACGGGGATGATCGCGAAGGACATAGTCAGCACATCTTCCCACTATGATGCAGGATTCTCTTTCTGCAATACACCTCATAACTTCGCTCTGTATTTTAAATAGTTCTTCGTCTGAGATGGCATTAAACGAAGAGAATGCGTCATTTCCCTGCATTGTCGACCTAAGTCCAAAAAAACGCACAAGAGGCCTCTTGGCTCTTTTTTCATCGCGTTTTTCAAAGCATTCGCAAGCCAGGCCGCTCTGTTTGGAGACTTCGAGTAACAGGTTCTTATCATACATCTTTACGCCGAGCTGCTCGGATAGCATACGTGCCGTGGCAAGTCCTCCACTGCCAATCTGGCGTCCAATAGTTATTACAAAATTATGCATGTAGTATGTAGTATGTAGTGGGTTAGGGATTACGAGTTACGGGGTTCGGGGTGGGTTCTTCTTCAATATTCTGAAGGGCTGTTTCAGCCCTGAATTTACGAATCAAAGAGGCAAGCATCAGTGCTGCCACTATGGATGCAATGGCGTCTGAGACCGGCATGCTGATCCATACTCCGTCAACTCCGAAAAAGCCGGGCAGTATTGCAAGGGAGGGAATCAAAAAGAGTAACTGACGTGAAAGAGAGAGGAAAATAGCTCTTCTTGCAAGTCCGAGACTCTGGAAAAAGTTGGATGTAACCATCTGAAAGCCCACTATGGGAAAGAGGGAAACACCAATTCTGAAACCACGCGAAGCAATTGCTTTCAGTTCGGGATCTCTTGTAAATAGCGATACCGCAACTTCCGGAAAAAACATGCCTACAATGAAGCAGAGTGTGGTTATAAGTGTCGCCCAAAAGACTGTCAACCGGAAGACCTCAACCACCCTCAGATAGAGTTTAGCTCCATAATTGTACCCGGCTATAGGCTGCATGCCATGCGTAAATCCCATGACTATCATCATAAAAAGAAATACGACCCTATTTATTATACCGTAAGCACCAATAGCCATGTCACCGCCGTGACTCCTTAGCTGATTATTCATCAGAATTACCACTAAAGAGGAGGTGAGATTCATCAGGAAAGGTGCCATGCCTATTGAAAGCGAACGACCTGCAATCTTCCAGTCAAGGGAGAACTGTTCCCTAGAAAAATGGAGCACCCTGCTTTTGTCGGAAAGCATTCTGAAGACCCATACCAGTGCTACGGCTTGGGAAAGGACTGTCGCAATAGCTGCGCCCTGAATACCCATATCGAACACGAAGATGAATATCGGATCCAAAATAGTATTAAGCACCACGGTCAAAATCGTAGCAGTCATCGCCTTTTTAGGAAATCCGGCCGACCTTAGTATGGCATTCAGTCCAAAATAGAGGTGGGTGATGATATTACCGAGTAATATCACTGTCATGTACTCCTTGGCATAAGGGAGTGTCGCGTCACTGGCTCCGAAAAATCTAAGGATTGGGGTTAGGAAGGAGAGGGAAAATATGATGAAGAAAACTCCAATGGTGACATTGAGGATAAAGACGTTTGCAAGCACTTTTTTAGCCATGTCGTAGTTGCGCTGTCCCAGCAGGACAGATACGAGCGTAGCACCTCCGGCACCTACCAGAGTTCCAAAAGCTGCTGAAATATTCATAAGGGGAAAGGTCACCGCAAGACCCGATATTGCAAGAGGTCCCACTCCTTGGCCAATAAATATGCTGTCCACCATATTGTAAAGCGAGGATGCAGTCATCGCAATAATTGCCGGCACTGCATATTGTCTCAGCAATGTTCCTATCTTTTCCGTTCCCAGCTCTACAGGTATCTTCTCTGCCATAATTATAATTCTATTTCGGGCAAAGATAAGCATTAAGATTTGAAAAATTTTTGTATATTTGAGAATTGAGAGCAGGATACAACGAGGGTGACACGAATAGTGATGATTATTGTCATTGACAATTAATAATCACGCAAGGTTAAAAGCCGATGGCCAAAGGCTAAAAACTGACTGAAATTACTAACAACCAATACCTATATGCCATGAAACGACTGCTAATCCTGTTCAGCACACTGTCGGCGCTGCTGCTTTCAGGATCTTTTTGTGCCGGCAGGATGAATGTTCCCCGGATCGGACAGGTCTGGCAGGAAAAAGTCATCACTCTTCCCGACCAGTCCGTTCCGGATATTGAGTACTACTTTGATGCCATTGTCAAAGCATTTTCTAACAACGTCTTGCAAGTGGCATACAATGTCTACCACGAAATAGATGTCGAAAGTGACCCTAATTGCTACGTTGTTATGGATAAACGTAACGGCTATATGCGTGCAGGCATTGCCGGTGAGCAGGAGGGTAATCTGCAAATGTGTTACTGGAAAGTGCCTGATGGCAGACGCATAGTCGGAATTATCCTAAGAGAAGAGGATAGTGTAATCAAAATGTTTTATGAGCACCGCATCGAAGAACAATCTCTAAAACCCCTCCCTCAACTCGCTGCATCCATTCCCGATGCAAAACGTTACTACATAGAATTGCCTCAGAAAGGTAAAGACATTACCGTCTATGTAAGAGGTGAAGAGTACCAGAAAGTAGGCCACCTCGAATGGGATGGTTTCGGAGGGTTTGACCAGCTTGACCTGGTTATGGATAGATGCTACTACAATGAACGTTTCGGATTTACAATCAGGTATCCTTTTAACTTCACAGGTCAGGGCGAGCCCGAAAATGGAGATGGACAGTTATTCATTTCGGATAGCGGGCTTGCCAGATTCTATGCCTACGGCGGTTATAGCGACATCGTAATGTTTAACCAGACCCTTCGCGAACACTTTGAGGAAAAGTGTCAAGGGTTTAGAGAGATGGGGTATACCCTTGATGATACATTTATTTACGATAAGGAATTTTACATCATCGGGCACAAGGAGGACACCTACATCTACAAGAAGGCCATCATCGTAGATAACATCCAGCTCAATGTGGTTATCTCATTCGATTCCGTAATTGCCGATGACTTCCTAATGATGGCACACCAAATTGCAGCTACGCTGATGAAGAGATAACAAAGGGAGTTCTGAGTGTGTAGTGGGTAGTATGTAGTATGTAGTATGTAGTATGTAGTATGTAGTGTAGCGAGGTACGAGGTGTAGATAAAAAGCTATGCAATTAGGTATCGTGTGATTAGGATACGGGGTGCTAGGAACCAGATGTGCGATATCCTGCAACGGTATCAGGAGGAATTTTAGAAAAACGAAGGAGGACGATTTTGATGTAATCCCCCTTTTCTATTTGGATAGCCTAACTAGCTCTCCAACCATCAACTTTAGTGTAGTTCCGAGATTATTCTAGCCTAAAACCACGCATCACGCAACTCAAAACCAACCCAACATCGTAACACGTAACACCACCTCTAACTCAGAGCTAAAAATTACTTCTGACTACGGACTCAGAACTATTAACTATAAACCTTCGCTTCTTCGCGTCCTTCCAAAACGGCGAAGCCGTTCATTGCGAGAGCAGCCATTTCATCCTCTCCGGGATAAACCTTAACGGGAGCGATAAATTCAATATACTCTGTAAGATCCTTCATCAATCCCTTGCCTTTAGCCACACCTCCGGTAAGCAGGATTGCGTCCACCTTGCCTTTGAGGACGGCAGCCATTGCTCCTACCTCCTTAGCCACATTGTATATGAATGCATCGGCTATAAACTTAAAGCGAGGATCATCCGCCATCTTGAGTTCTACTTCATAGAAATCATTTGTTCCCAGATAGGCTACCACTCCACCCTTACCACAAATTATCTTTTTTACCTGGTCGAGTGTATATTTACCGGAAAAACACAGCTCAGCCAACTGATATGTAGGCAAGGTACCGGAACGCTCAGGCGAGAAAGGTCCATCCCCGTTGAGAGCATTATTCACGTCAATTACCTTTCCATGGCAATGTGCTCCTACTGAAACCCCTCCACCAAGATGCGCAACGATCAGGTTAAGCGAGTCATAGAGGACGCCTATTTCGCTTGCATATAGCTTGGCTATGGCTTTCTGATTGAGAGCATGGAAAATGGATATCCGCTTGAACTCTGGATGGCCCGCCACCCTGGCAAGATCGCTAAGTTCATCCACAACCACAGGGTCGGCAATAAATGCACGACAACCGGGAATATCAGATGCAATCGAGTCAGCGATTATTCCACCCAGGTTGGAAGCATGCTCACCACCAATGGAAGCCCGAAGATCGGCCAGCAGCGCCTCATTCACCTCATAAGTACCTGAGGGGATCGGCTTAAGAAGCCCTCCACGACCCACTATGGCACTGAATTGCGATTTGTCGAAACCGTTATCTTCAAGAGTCTTGAGGATAATCTTCTCTCTGAATTTATACTGGTCTATGACCGAATCATATTTTGCGATCTCCTCTGCGGAGTGCTTGATATTGGTGACGAAGATCTGTTTACCATCTTCAAAAACGGCAATCTTGGTAGAAGTGGATCCGGGATTGATGGAAAGAATTTTCATCTGCAGGATCTATTTTGCCGTAAGGGCTGCTAGAGCGATGGAGTTAAGCTTTGTGTAAATGCTGTCGGCACGACTGGAAAGCACGCAGGGAGCTTTTGCTCCGGCCACTATGGCAGCCTGTTTTACACCTACGGAAAGCTGTGAATTTACCTTGTAGAAGACGTTTGCGGACTCTATGTTGGGGAACAACAGGCAGTCTGCATCACCCGCCACTTTGCTTTCAAGTTTCTTGATTTCAACAGCCTCTTTGGAGATAGCCACGTCGAGCGCAAGGGGACCATCGAGGTAACACCCTTTGATCTGGCCTCTGTCAGCCATTTTTGCAAGCATTGCTCCCTCTACACAAGCAGGCATGCCATCGAGCATCTGCTCGGTGGCTGCAATAGCTGCTACTTTAGGTTTCTCTATACCGAGAGCATGTGCAGTCTGAACCAGGTAGTTGGTGATGGCGACTTTCTGCTTGAAGTCTGGTGCAGGGATTACGGCCATGTCGCCGAGTATGATAAGTTTATGGTAGTTTGGATTCTCAAGGACAGAAACGTGACTCAATACAGCCTTGGGAGGAAGGAGGCCGCGCTCTTTGTGGAGAATGGCACGCATATATTTGTCGGTGCTGCATAGACCCTTCATCAGTATGTCGGCTTCGCCTGCATTGATCATGTCCACAGCCTGTGCAATTGATTGGAGCTCATCTTTATTGTCAACTATGGTAAACATAGAGGGGTTGATACCCTCTGCCTTGCATACCTCGTAGATCATGTCGGCATCACCCACAAGAATAGCTTGAACTATACCTTTGTCAACTGCCAAACGGGCAGCAGTAATTGTGTGATCATCAACACCCCAAGCAGCGACAAGGCGTTTTCTGCTTTTAGAACGCAACTGCGTAAAAATCTGTTCGAAACTTGTAATCATTGTTCTTAGAATTATGTTATTTGTTTTTTACGATATTCATTGTGTCCTGAGCGATTACCAACTCCTCGTTGGTGGTGACCGCAACAACTTTCACTTTGGATGAAGGGGTAGAAAGGATTACATCCTTCCCTCTGACAGCTCTGTTGACATCCTTGTCAAAATCTACTCCGAGGAATTCAAGCTCCTCGCAAGCCTGCTCTCGTGTCGTAGAGGAATTTTCTCCAATACCGCCGGTAAATACAATCATATCAAGCCCACCCATGGCTGCTGCATAGGCCCCGATAAACTTGCGAATACCATAAAATAGCATCTCCTGAGCAAGTGCTGCATTGGCATTGCCACTTCCTGCACCGGACTCGATATCCCTCATGTCCGAAGAGGCCTGCGATACACCGAGAAGTCCGCTTTTCTTATTCAGAATTGTGTTGATCTCGGCTGCGCTTAGCTTTTCTTTCTCCTCGAGAAATGTAACTACGCCCGCATCAACGCTTCCACTTCTTGTACCCATAACAAGTCCCTCCATAGGAGTAAATCCCATTGAGGTATCTATGGAGCGTCCATTCTTTATGGCTGTTATGGAACTTCCGTTACCGAGGTGGCAAGTGATGATTTTTGAATTTGAGATATCCATGCCTACAAGGTTGCAGGCCTTTTTTGCCACATACTTATGGCTTGTGCCGTGGAATCCGTAACGACGGATCTTATATTTCTGATAGTACTCATAAGGGATTGCGTACATATATGCGTAGTCGGGGATGGTCTGGTGAAATGAGGTATCAAACACAGCTACCTGGGGAATCTCCGGCATAAGGGACTGCACGGCACGGATACCGAGCAAATTGGCCGGATTGTGGAGAGGAGCGAGCTCTGCGCACTTTTCAATCTTTGATATGGCTTCATCATCAATTGCTGCACTGCCTGAAAAATATTCTCCACCATGTGCCACCCTGTGACCTACGGCCTCTATTTCCTTAAGAGAAGAGATAACTCCGAGAGATTTGTCAGTAAGCAGTTCAAGCACTTTGGAGATACCAACAGTGTGATTGGGCACAGGTTTTTCTACGGAAAATTTATCTTTGCCCGGTAACTGATGATTATAAATACCCATCGGTTCTCCGATACGTTCTACAAGGCCTTTAGCCAAGAGTGAATAGTCATTGTCGCTCTTCATATCAAGCACTTGATATTTCAAAGAGGAACTGCCGCAATTTAGTACAAGTATTATCATAATATATATCTGGTTATAATTGTCGGATTTATCCGGCAAAAGTAGTCATTATAGGTGACCTTTCAAAAAATAATTGTACATTGCAATCCGAAACATGGAGGGAAGGATTATGTGGAAAGGTAGGAGACTTTTTTTCTATTCGCTAGCCTTTATCGCAGGCGATTTATTTGGAGGATGGCTGACTCTGCCACCTGCCCTATTCTTAGCAACGGCAGCCTTTTGTGCCATAATGGGGCTGACAACTAAACACAGGATTATAACTCTAATTACTCTCTTTTTGCTGGGGGCTGCTACTCTTCAGATCTCAAGAATACCTACCCTGAGCGGAGAATCGGCAATCGGTCATGCGGCAGGCTCAATTAAAGCGGAGTTTTCAGCATCTCTGGGTAAAATACTTAACGAGGGAGAGGAATTGGCGATAGTACGCGCATTGACGATAGGCGACAAGAGTGATATCAACCGGGAGTTGAGAGAGAATTATCGAAAAAGCGGTGCCATGCACCTTCTTGCACTCTCAGGTCTTCACGTAGGCATCATTTATAAGCTGGTGGAGCTGATGCTCTTTTTCATAGGCGGATCAATCTCCACCAAGCGAATTAAGAGTATTTTAATAATAGTGCTGCTATGGGGATTTGCCGTAATCACCGGACTGAGCTCTTCTATCTTCAGAGCGGTATTGATGATTACTATCCACGAATTGTCCGGTTGGCGCTACTCCGATAAGGATGGCCTCACTTCACTTGCTGCAAGTGCATTGATAATCACTATTTTTAACCCTGAAGCGCCACGGGAAGTGGGATTTCAGCTCTCGTTCCTTGCAGTGTTTTCGATTTTTACCATCTACCCTGCGATAAAAGGATTAATGCACACCCGCATACTAATTTTGGAGAAACTCTGGAATAGCATCTGCATAAGTCTAAGTTGTCAGATGACAACCGGTGTTGTCGCATTTATTTATTTCGGAAGTTTTCCCGCATATTTTTTAATAACCAACATTCTTGCAATCCCACTTACAGGGATATCACTCTATCTTACTGCAGCTGCGCTCATTAGCAAGAGTATCCCTTACGCCGGCCATTTCGCAGCTTCGGCATTACAATTTACAGTGGGATTATTGAATAAAATTATTGCCATTATTGCCGGATTGGGATAGTTTATATTTTTATTTATGTTAACTTTGTGGCTTAAATTACAAATCTGAGATTATGGGAGGTCTATTTGGAGTAATATCCAAACGCGAATGCAAAACCGAACTTTTTTACGGAACAGATTATCACTCACATCTAGGCACCAAACGTGCCGGGATGGCGGTTCTCAACCGAGACGGACTATTCGCACGCTCCATTCACGATATCCGGAATTCCTATTTCAGGATTAAATTTGAATCGGACCTTCACAAATTTGACGGTAATTCCGGTATCGGAGTGATAAGCGATACCGATGCGCAGCCTATACTTATCAACTCTCGCCTCGGCAGATTTGCGATCGTCACGGTTGGTAAGATCAACAATGTCGAAGAGCTCGAGGAAGAATTTCTTGCAAAAGGTAAGAATTTTGCTGAAATAAGTTCAGGAAAGACAAACCAGACCGAGCTCGTTTCTCACCTTGTCACCGAAAAGAATTCATTTGCCGAAGGCATAGAGTATGCACAAAGCCGAATAAGGGGGTCACTGACAATGCTTATCCTCACATCTGAGGGTATTATTGCAGCCAGGGACAAATATGGACGTACACCACTTATCATAGGGCGAAGCGAAGACTCTATGGCAGTCGCCTCCGAAGATTGCTCATTCCCCAACATCGGGTTTGAAAGTGAATACATACTCGGACCGGGTGAGACGGTGCTGCTAACTGCTGATGGCACAACACAGTTGCTGGCACCGCAAAAGGAACTTCAGATTTGTTCCTTCCTGTGGATCTATTACGGCTATCCTACAAGCAACTATGAGGGCATCAATGTAGATGACGTACGCAACAGACTCGGCAGTATAATGGGGGCAAAAGATGACACCCCACTGGATGTTGTCTCATCCATTCCGGACTCGGGTACCTGTATGGCGGTAGGATATGCACGTGGCAAAGGTATCCCCTTCCGTGCCGCAATGGTCAAATACAATACCACCTGGCCCCGCAGCTTTACTCCGGTCAATCAGAGCACAAGAGAACTGGTAGCAAAGATGAAACTCATACCCAACTACTCCATAATAAAAAACAAGAGAGTTGCCTTCTGTGACGATTCAATTGTACGTGGCACGCAGCTCAAAAACAATGTCAAAGCCCTCTATAATCACGGAGCTCAAGAGGTTCATATCAGGATAAGTTGCCCTCCTATTATCTATCCCTGTCCATTTCTCAACTTTTCATCATCCAGGTCCTCACTGGAGTTGATTACCCGTAAATTTATAGATGAGGTAGATAAAGCCGGGCCGGCCGATTTGCACAAATACTCCTGTGAGAGTTGTCCTGAGCATGCCCGTATGGTGGAATATATACGGAAAAAGCTAAATATGAGTACCCTATGTTTTAATAGTGTGAAAGATGTAGTGCAGGCCATAGGACTCCCCAAAGAATCTCTCTGTACGCATTGCTTTGACGGAACAAGCTACGGTCAGTGATTTAACTACCGGACGGAACAATGAAACAACCTTACCAAGATATAATTAACGATGATGATTTTTATCTATGGCCTCAGCTATAAGGCGAGGCGAGAACATCTGATACAGTTGTTTGAACAGTATGGTACTGTTACATCCGCACGTATCATAGTTGACCCCCAAACCAAACGTTCCAGAGGCTACGGATTTGTGGAAATGAATGATGAAGAGGGTGCTGCCGCCATCGCTGCACTTAACGGCGGCAAACACATGAACCGACCTATCCATGTGGAAGTGGCCGTGAACCCTCCTAAAAAGCGTTCAGAGAAAAAGAATAACGAGTAAGATACCTGTAGGCCTATCTGAAAGATTTTGGGCATCGGCATTTAATGTCTCAGAAGACCCTTTTGAGAACTTCTGTGACATTGTTGCCGCGTCCCATAGTATAGTAGTGGATTGCAGGTGCTCCTTTTGCAATCAGCTCTTTGCTCTGGCTCACACACCACTCTATACCTATCTGATAGATTTGGTCTTCACTTTTGCACTCTTTTACAAGACTAACCAGTTCCTGCGGAATGTCAATAGAAAAGGATTCGGGTAACTTTGTCAGATGCGCAGCTGTGGAAAGGGGTTTCAGTCCTGGAATAATGGGTACTTTGATTCCCTTTTCACGGCATTTGGCCACAAATTCAAAATACTTGTTGTTATCAAAAAACATCTGAGTGATGACGTAATCGGCACCCGCGTCCACTTTTCTTTTAAGATTTTCGATATCTACTTCGAGATTGGGCGCCTCAAAGTGCTTTTCCGGATAACCGGCAACACCGATACAGAAGTTTGTAGGCACTGCATCCTTAATGGAGTCATCAATATACCTACCCTCATTCATAGCCTTTATCTGTGCAACGAGTTCGTTGCTATAGCTACAACCATCCGGCTCGGCTTTAAATTTCTTGTGACCTGCGGGTGCATCACCACGAAGGGCCATGACATTCTGTATATCCAGGAAATTGAGGTCAATCAACTCGTTTTCTATGGCAAACCTGTTTGTTCCACTACAAATAATATGAGGAACTACCTCAATGGGAAATCTCTTCATTACCGCTGCCGCAATGGCCACTGTACCGGGACGTTTGGTCAAGACATACCTGGAAATTGTACCATCGGCATTCTCCCTATATTCTATCTCCTCTCTATGACAGGTTATATTGATAAAGGGTGGATTGAACTCCATAAACGGTTCAATGGAAGAGTAGAGGCGGTTAATGTCACTACCTTTTAATGGCGGAACAAATTCCAATGACGGAAATGGCCCGCTTTTGCTGTTAATTATATCTATTACCTTCATTTCGGTTACTCTTTCTTATTTCTAATAATAGGATAATGGGCTTTCGGATGCGATATGAGCATTCCGCATAGCGAAGTCGAGGGAATTAGAGCAGAGGTCTCGCTCAATTGCACTCCTATACGTTCAGAGGCATCCAAAAGCCGGCAGGCAAGATTTTTCTGTGAATGGTCGGGACAGGCAGCATAGCCGAAAGCAGGTCTTATCAGCACCGTTCCCTCACTAACCTGTTCTTCCATCCATTCGGCAGCTGCCTCTGCGAGGCGGGCACAGATACTTTCCCTAAGCAGATGTTCGTAATCCCTGCAATCGTCACATCTTTGCAGATCCTCCACCTTTATGGCAAAAAGACCTACCGTTGATACTAAGCCTGATCCTTCGGGAACAACAAAGTCTGCAAGCGACCTATAGTCGCTCCTCTCCGAAGTGGATCGGGGCATCTCAAATCTATGTTTACCATCCAAAATGATTGTCTCACCACTGCTTTGCGCATCAAAAAAACGCACTTCCATTGATATGTCTACACTTCTGTCGACAATCATTGAATCTATGGCGGCTATTGCAGATTCATAGCATTGCGCTGCCTCCGGATTGGAATATACGATAGCAGGATATCCTCCTTTGAATCCCCAAAAGGCGAGCAGCATATTCCAGTCGATCTTATCGACAAGAGTCTCCACCGGAAGAAATCGCACATGCAGATTGTCTTCCCCAAAAGCTTCGGGCAATTGGTAGCTCTCAAGAGGATATTTTTCTACCCTGGCACGTGCCTCTTCAAGCGAGACAAAAGTTTCATTGCTTTGATGATACAAATTGCGGAGCTGCTCCTGAGAAGCCTTTACCTCTTCTAGGGTTTTCTGCGGTTCGCGTGAAAGACGGCTTATCATATTGGCACAATCGGAAGCACCTGCAGTATGTATTACGGCTGATGTACGCAGCGGAGCAAGTTTAACGGCAGTATGAAGAGCAGAAGTGGTGGCCCCACCAATAAACAAAGGGAGCTCCAGACCCTCTTTTTCCATCATACGGCACAATTGCTCCATATATTGCAATGAGGGTGTTATCAGACCGCTGACTCCGACAAAATCGGGTTTATGAGAGTGAATGGCCTCCATTATAGTCTCATTATCTACCATTACACCCAAATCTATGATCTCAATATTATTGCAACTCAAGACAATACCCAGAATATTCTTCCCAATGTCGTGAACATCGCCTTTTGCCGTTGCGAGTATCATTTTCCGGCGTAGCCGGGGAATATCGACCTGATCACTCTCCATCAATGGCTGGAGAATAGCTACCGCATTGCGCATAACCTTAGCAGACTTAATTACCTGCGGAAGAAACATCTTGCCCTCACTGAAAAGCAGTCCTACACGCTCCATTCCCTCCAGGAGAGCTCCCTCAACTATCTCTATGGGACTGTATTTATCCAGTGCCTGCCGAATATCCTCTTCCAGATAAAGTGTGTCACCGGAAACCATTGCATCAGATAAACGCTCTTCAACACTCTTTTCGGAGCGCTTTTCTACCTGAGAAGCACCTGCAGAAGGTTG
Source organism: Bacteroidales bacterium UBA1392 (assembly GCA_002305275.1). GTDB lineage: Bacteria > Bacteroidota > Bacteroidia > Bacteroidales > UBA932 > Cacconaster. Next base: position 19,544 of record DBQO01000022.1, read on the forward strand.
TTTTGAATCGTGTGTGTCCGCCTTCAGGCTCTCCGCCAAATCCACCAATCTTGCCGTGGCTTCGGAATCCCGGTCAAGCACCACATCCTCTACCGCCTTTAGCAGAGAGGGCTCTATAGTGCTGTATATCCGGAGCATTGAAGGATTGACAATTGCCATATCCAGCCCCGCATCAATGGCGTGGTAGAGAAATACCGAGTGCATCGCCTCTCGGATGGTATTGTTGCCTCTGAAGGAAAAAGAGATATTGGAGAGTCCTCCGGAGGTGTGACAGCCGGGGAGATTGGACTTGATCCAGCGCACCGCTTCGATAAAATCCACGGCATAACGATTGTGCTCCTTGATACCGGTAGCAATGGTAAGTATATTTGCGTCGAAAATTATATCGTTTGGCGCATACCCGCCCCTCTGCGTAAGCAGCTCATAAGCCCTTCGGCAAATCTCAATCTTGCGCTGAAATGTGACTGCCTGACCCTCCTCATCAAAAGCCATCACAATCACGGCAGCTCCGAACTTTTTTATCTCAGCCGCCTTGCGGAGGAACTCCTCTTCACCCTCTTTTAGCGAAATTGAATTAATTATGCTCTTGCCGGGAGACCAGCGCAAACCCTCCAGAAGAGTCTCCCAGTCAGAGGAGTCTATCATTAAGGCAGCTTTTGCGATTTTAGGGTCATTGGCTATATATCTGAGGAACTTTCCCATCTCTACAGCACTATCCAACATAGGATCATCCATGTTGATATCTATGATCGAGGCACCATCCTCTATCTGTTTTTCAGCTATGGAAGCTGCCTCTTCATATTGCCGTTCCTTTATCAGACGGGCAAATTTCCTGCTGCCGGCAACATTGGTGCGCTCTCCGACATTGATAAAATTCTGCTCCCGCCTATCCACGACCACTGTTCTGAGCCCCGTAACTATCAAAGGAGCCGAAGTGTACCTCTCTTCAATCATGCGCGGCTCTATTATTCGCGGAGCGATACCCTCGAGTGCTTCGGCTATGGCACGGATATGGTCGGGATTAGTGCCGCAGCATCCCCCTGCTATGTTTAGCATTCCCTCGAGTGCCATCTCCTTTAGAAGAGCTGCGGTCATCCGGGGAGTCTCGTCATACGCCCCCATTTCGTTTGGCAGGCCGGCATTAGGATATATGGAGATTGCACAAGGCAGTATCCCTGAAAGTGAAGAAATAATTGGCTTGAGATCCTTGGCGCCAAAGGAGCAATTTAGTCCGAAACTGAGCAAATTATGGCCGGCAAGGGTATGGTAAAGGGCTTCCGCGCTTTGTCCTGTAAGAATATTACCGTTGCGGTCGTTAACCGTCGCAGATACCATTACCGGTAAACTCGTCCCCATCTCTTGCTGAACCGAGGAGATGGCATAAAGTGCTGCTCTGGCATTGATGGAGTCAAATATAGTCTCCACCAGCAGCAGGTCTGCCCCTCCATCGATGAGACCCCTCACCTGCTCCGAATATGCTAAGGCCATCTCTTCAAAGGAAATTGCGCGATAATCGGGCCTGGATACATCCGGAGAGAGAGAGAGCATTACGGAAGTCGGACCTATGCATCCGGCTACAAAGACTCTTCGCGAATTCTGCCTCGCCGTGGCACTTGCAGCAGCTCTGCATGCAATACGTGCTCCCTCGAGATTGAGTTTATAAGCCTTAACCTGCAGGTTGTACTCCGCGAGAGAAATAGCATTTGAATTGAAGGTATTGGTCTCAATGATATCGGCCCCTGCATCGATATATTGTAGGTGGATATCCTCAATCAGATCGGGATTGATTTCGTTGAGCAGATCATTCAGAGGTAGATTGTGCCTGGCTACCCTGGAATTCTGCAGCATGGTCCCCATCGCACCGTCAAGGATGACTATCCTCTCTTTTAATAACTTTTCAATCATAAGTCGCAAAGGTAACTATTTTTCATATAAAATGGTTTCGAGGAGTACTCTAATCGTTTTGTTGAATCAATTCATAATGTTACCTTTGTAAGATAAATATAAAATTTGACGAATAGAGGCATCAACAATGATTTCTGTAATAATCTGCACCTACAACAGGGACAAATATATTTACGGCGTGCTTGAGAGCATAGCGCTCAATGATTATCCAAAATCAAAATATGAAATAGTGCTGGTTAACAACAATAGCACTGACAATACGGAGGCTAAAGTTGCGCGATTTGCTGCCGATTATCCGGATGTTAAGCTCCGGATTTATATAGAGAAGAATCAGGGACTCTCCCATGCTCGCAATCGTGGAATCAAAGAGGCTGAAGGCAATATTATTATCTATGTCGACGATGACGCGACTGTCAATAAGGAATATCTTGCAGGATATGCTGCTTTTTTTGAAGCCCACCCTGACGTTCATGCAGCAGGAGGCCCTATTATCCCCGATTACGAAGAGGGCGTAGAGCCGGAATGGATGACCTATTTCATAAAAAGACTCCTTACCGCATATCTCTATTTCGGAGACAAAGAACGGGATTTCCCCGGTGACAACTACCCTGGCGGAGGCAACGCAGCATACCGCAAAGAGGTATTTGAGAAAGTAGGACTCTATAATGTAGAACTCGGCCGTAGTGGAACCAATCTTGGCGGTGGTGAAGAAAAGGACATCTTCAACAAGATGATAGCTGCCGGAATGAATTTCAAATATATACCGCAATCTATCCTTTACCACAAAATCCCAAAATATAAACTTGAAAAAGATTACTTCAACCGTTTAACGTGCGGTATAGGAGCAAGTGAAAAGGCTCGTACCCTGAAAATCTCCAAAAGTTGCTACGCTAAACGCCTTTTCGCAGAACTGATAAAATGGGGCGGAACGCTTGTACTATGGTGTTGGCATGCCATACAATTCAAGCCAAGCCGAGGCAACATGCTCGTCAGATTCAGATGGAATGTGACGAAGAATTTGGTAGGGTGATTCGGTAAGAAGCCTATGGATGAGTAGACCATAAAGTGAAATTTCTTAGATGAAAGTACTTACCATCATTGTATCCTATAATGGATTAAAATGGATCGACAAATGCATCAATAGTGTTGTCAGTTCATCATTGCCATCTGATATTTTCGTTGTGGATAATGGCTCTACCGATGGGACTTGTGAGTATATACAAGAGCATTTCAAGAGTATTTGTTTCTATTCCGGCAAAAAAAACCTCGGATTCGGCCAAGCCAATAACATAGGTCTTAAATTCGCACTAAATCATAAATACGACTATGTCTATCTGTTGAATCAAGATGCCTGGTTGATTCCGGATACTTTGGAAAAACTAGTTGCTGCTCATTTGAACAATAGGGAGTATGGCATTTTGAGTCCTATGCAAATGCAAGCAAATATGGAAGATTATGATAAGAACTTCAAAGATATTATCTGCGGATTGTCTCTTGATCAACCAATTGTGGATGTTGAGGAAGTGATGGCGGCACATTGGCTGATAAGTAGGGATTGCTTATTGAAAACAGGCGGTTTTTCCCCATCATTTCCACTATATGGAGAAGATACCAATTATGAACAACGGGCCAGATACTTCAACTTCAAGATCGGTATCGTGCCAAATTCCTTTGGTATACACGACAGAGCTAATAGAACTATGTCTCTCGAACAAAAGATATATCTGCTTGATGTCAGGAACCGGGTAATTCTAAGCAATATTTCTGAACCTTGTCGTTTTAGAATGGTACGGACACTAATAAAAACATTGAATGGGTGTAGAAGATTTAGGTCAATTAAGCCAATATCTAATTGGATTAAATTAATGAGTAATCGCAAATTATTTATTGAAAATCGAAAAACATCTATGACACCCTCTGCATTCCTCGATATTGACAACACGGAATCATTTTCAATAATAATTAACCCATGAGCAAGCAGATCAAATACTCATTTATTATTCCCCACAAAAACACCCCTGATCTTCTACAAAAATGTATCGATTCAATCCCCATCAGAGATGATATCGAAATAATTGTGGTGGATGACAATAGTGACCCTGATATTGTAAATTTCAAATCCTATCCGGGGAGAGAAAGAAGGGATGTTACAGCTGTGTTTACCAAAGAGGGCAAAGGAGCCGGCTATGCCCGTAATATAGGTCTTACAAAAGCAATAGGTAAATGGTGTCTGTTTGCAGATGCCGATGATTACTATTCGGACAATTTTATTTCAGTCCTTGACAATGAACTGGATGATAAAATAGAGATATTATATTTCAATGTATTCAGTCCTTACACTCCCCTAACCGGAAGAGTAAAACGAATACAGCGTTTATATTCGCTATATGACTCTTCAAAGGATGAAAACATAATAAGATATGGCCTCTGGACTCCCTACAACAAAGTTATCTCAAGGAACATGATAATGCAAAATGGATTGCGTTTTGACGAAATTACTATTGGAAACGATGCAATGTTCGGCTTAAAAGTTAGTGAAACTGCAAATAAAATAAAGATCATTTTTGATCAGCTATATTGCATTACCAACCAACCCGGCAGCATCACTTTTATGAAACGTGATTTCAATAGGAAGCTGCAATTGCTTGGAATTAATTTGCAGATAAATTCGTTCCTTGAAAATAAAGGTTTGGGGAGCTTTAGGATAGATATCACATCCATTCATAGTTATATTGGAATGATTCTGAAAGATGGAATAGAAAATGCCCGTAAATTCCGGAAGATAATAAACCAAAAAACCTCCTTCTCCAGAGAATTATTCCTAGGTACGATAGCCCCATTAAGACGAAGAATAGCCTATTTCCGCTACCGCCATAAGTAATAATGTGCAGTAGTAATTAATTTATTGACGGCTGCCTGTACGATAAGAGTAGACCTACTTCCTCTTAAAAACCATATCCATAATTCTGTTTACATCCGCCGAGACTTTATTCAAGTAGACGGCGACAATTCCCAAACCACAGATAACAAGTGTCTTCACACCATAAAAGGCAATTTTTGGAACAAGTGAAGAAGGCATTTCAAACAACTTATTCCAAAACATATCCATTGTCAGCATTATCAGAAAAATAAAAAATACCATTATCTGCCCCTTTGAGAAAACCGAGACTTTTATAGTAAAATAGATGAATGGCAAAAGGAATGCGTATGCCACACAGAAGGATATTAGTGTAGCCCAAGCGGCACCATCTATTCCATATAAAGGGATCAACTTGTTGTTAAGAACAATAGCCGTAAACGTCAGAATAAAGGTAAAAATCAGATGGAAATAGTAATGCTTGGAAAATCCCAACGTAGAAGCCCCTATACTCAATGAAGAGTGAATAATTTTAGATAAACCTAAAATTGCGATAACCATTTTTGCACCGGAGTATTTTTCCCCATTGGGAAGCAATTCGAAAAAAAGGTCTATATTGATCCATATCAAGGTAAAAATGAACGACGATATTAGGAACTGATGCAGGGATACACTCCTGCACAATTGATTTGTAAGCCGAAAATCCCCATCCTTCATTGCTTGTGAAATCGAAGGGAGCGAAACCACACCGAGAGATCTATATGGTATCTCGATAATGGCTACAATATAGATTGCAATAGCGAGAATTCCCGTTGATTCAAGTCCCATCTTAGCTGTAACAAAAAAGGTATTTATACTCGGCGTGATCAGTCCTACAATGGCTGACGTAACCAAAAAGAGCGTGAAAAATGTAAAATCCTTCCTTATTTTCGGTGTTATATATTTGAAGTTGGGCTTAAATGAGACTCTCTTCAGTGATAGAAGATATCCAACATTTAATAATGTGCACAAAAAGTAGACGATGGCAAAGCCTTTCAGCACACCTTCAAAAGTGATTACTTTAAATCCATACAGGAGATAGAGGGCGAGCAAGAAAATCCTACAGCCAACCTCCTTTATAAAGAGCGGTACCGCAATTCTCTCCAACACACTGGCATTGGACTCGAACACTGCATTATAAAGCATCCAGAATGCTATCGGAATCACCAAATGGTAATACTCTACAAACAAAGGGGATTTTTCCTGGAAGAAATCGGATACCGGAGTCTTGAATAGAATGAACAACAGAGTAAAGAGAAGAAAGCCAACCAAAGGAATTATCAATGTCCAGAAAAAGAATCCATTGTCTTTATTCTTTTCATCCTTGAAGTAGGGGAAAAACCTCATTGCAGAGGAGCTGGTACCCAGTTGCGAAAGACCGGCAAGCAGTACTGCCGCATCCAGTAATACTCTTGTCAGACCAATCTCTTCAGGAGTCAGATAACGTACCAGAACGAAAAAAGTGGTAAAGAAACCAATGGCAACACCAAGATAGTTCGCCAACGTTCCTTTGAGACTTTGTCTGATAATAATTCCCATTTCTAAATGAATTACTCTGTTTTCTCTCTATTTCTACAATACCTCCCGCAAGAAAAAACTATCGAAGCGACAATAATTGTTACCATCACAAAAGTAAAGAGCGCAGAGATCATATTGCCTTTTATCACCGAATCGGGACGGAATTCAAAGCGAATGTCGTGGTTTCCTGCAGGAACGTTAAGTGCCCTGAGGAGATAGTTTACACGGAAATGTTCTACCGGGACATCATCAATGTAGGCCTTCCAGCCATAGGGGTAATATATTTCAGAGAATACTGCGGTTTTGTCGTATGTGCAATTGCTCTTGTAGGTCAGCACATCCGGAGCGTATGAAGTAAGTTTTATGCTCGCGGAGGTATCTGCGGAAGTTCTAGGGTTGGTAACAAAGTCGGCAAATTTTCTGTCGGCAACTGCGACGGTGGTGGGATCAATGACTCTGAGTGCGTCACTCTCCTGATTTGGGGTCTCTACAAGGATTATCTCATCTACAAACCATGCATTACCAAAATGTTCTTCATTGAGCACAGGTACTGGGGTTCCATCCTGCTCAACTATGATGTATTTGGTATTTAGCATATTGATCACCTTCATATTCATCTGCGTGAGATGCTCGTCTATAAGATCTTGATACCTGCGTAGTTTAGCTGCATGATAGCCTCCTATGGACTTGAGATAGTATGAAGTGCGCGACTCGTTGAAAGTGTTGGTAGTAAGGTTCAGTACCCTGAAGTGAGGATCGGTATCCTTGAGAATCTCCTCTTCGTATGCATATTTTTGGAAATAAGAGTCGTTATCATTGCTAGTCACAAAATGGCTGTCATTAAAATATCTTCTGTTAATCGGCCACATATCTGCAACAATAAGTACTCCAAGCAGGAGGGTAAAGAGTGCCGGTTTAATTTTTTGCTTTGCAAAAAGCAGAATCAGAAGAGCTGCAAGAAGAATAAACACGAGAGACCTAAAACTGTCACTGCGGAACATCGCAGCCCTTTGATCAATGAGTGCCTCCATAAACCACTCCGGAAATTGAGCCGCCATATAGGCATCTCCTGAAGAGGTAAAGTTGAAGATAAGTCCGCCAAAAAGTGCGAAGAACAGAGAAAGGCCACCTGTTATGCCAAGTGCGACCAAAAGTGCTCTTTTGAGTTGCCGGAAATCAACTCGCTTCTCAAAAATCTCTCTTAATGCAAGAAAGCCTAGCAATGGCATCGCTATCTGAGCCACCACAAGTATCGAAGATACAGCTCTGAATTTACTATAGAGAGGGAAATAATTAAAAAAGAGTTTGGATAACCACTCAAAATTATGTCCCCATGAGAGAAGTATCGAAAATAGGGTTGCTATCAATAATCCCCACTTGTAGGGTCCCTTGACTATACAGAGTCCGAACACAAAGAGCAGGCAGACTATAGCTCCTACGTATACCGGTCCCGCAGTGAAGGGCTGTTCCCCCCAGTATGTGGGTGCAACGGAGGAGTAGTATTTTACCGTCTGAGGATCCACTCCCTTGTATTTGAGGGCCTCCGCAAAACGCGATTCAGTACCGATATCAGAACTTGAGGCACCTCCTTTGAAATTGGGTATCATAAGGGTGAAGGTCTCACCTATACCGTAACTCCACTGAGTGGCATAGTCGAAACTCAGTCCTGACTCGTTGCTTGAAGTGACAGCCTCCTCTTTCACAAGTTCCGAGTGTCCTCCACGCATAGTCTCCTTCACATATTCGGCATTGGATTGATAGTTGCCGTAGCCCGTGCCTGCACCGATGAATACCGATAGTGCAAAAAGAAAGAAGGCAATTGCCATATCCTTGAAGCGCTTCTCTTTAATATGCTGCCAAATCTCTCCAATCGCAAGAACACCGATCATCATGAAGATATAGTATGACATCTGGGGATGCCTGTATACCCCCAATGCAGTAAATAGCATTGTCAGGCAAACTCCCCAAAGGTATTTCTTGCGAAATATCAGATAAAATCCCGCTATTACGGGAGGCATTAATCCGAGTGTTATCGCCTTAGTCTCGTGCCCCGCCACTATGATTATAAAAAAGTAGGAAGAGAGTGTAATAGCGATGGACCCCACAATTGAGAGCCACTTGTCAATATTAAAAGAGCGTATCAGTATGTAAAATCCTACAAAATATCCTATTATTAGCCCTAGTACCGAATTGAAAAAGAGGTGGACAATTTTATAGAAGAAATGGAGAACCTTGAACATGAATCCATCGAAACCACTCTGCGGGGGATAATTGCTTATCTGATAAGCCGGCATACCCGAGAACATGGATCCGCTCCATTTTGAAACATTTCCTGTCTTAATATAATATTCATATACTTCCTGCGCCATCCCCTTCCACTGGTAAATATCGCCTTGTCGGAGCACTTTACCTGACAAGACAGGGTAACAGTATGCCACTGCAATAAGAATAAAAACGGCTGCTGCAACCAGATATGGCAGCATTTTATCCAATTTTCCAAAAATATTCTTCATAGTGATAAATGTTACAGGTTGGTAATCACTCTGACGGCAGCAGGAATTACCTCTACACGGATGGGACTCAATCCAACCTCTTCTCCGTCAACCTCAACAAAAGACTCAGGTTCAGCTGAAATTTCAAGAACCCGCGCCTGGGTGTGAATTACCTCGTTTACATCATGGATTTTTCCCGTAAATAGAGTGGGAATCTTACGCAGAATCTTTGATTTCGGGATGTATTTGATAACTGTCAAATCGATCAGACCATCATCGAATTTGGCATTAGGGGTCTGTATCATACCACCACCTGAATACCTCCCTATTCCCATGGCAACTGAAAACACATCTCCCTCGTAGAAAAGATTACCGTCAGCCACTACACGAAACTTGCGTGCATCATATCCCATAAAACCCTTGAGAAGACACTTTAGATATAGGGCATCACTTGTGGCCTTTCCCTCTTTTTTTTCCAAACCAAAATTGTGGCAAACTTGAGCATCGAAACCCAATCCCCCAATATTTACCATATAAGAGACAAAAGGGGCGCCATCCATAAACGACTCTACTTTTGCTACATCCTGTAGCACGCTCTTTCCCCTTGCGATCACATCTGTAACATCATCGTAGCCCTTAGGTATCTCATGCAAGCGAGCCCAGTCATTTCCGGAACCAACAGGAATTATGGCCAGCGTAATCTGATTTGATGGAATTTCTCTCTGTGACATAATACCGGAAAGCACTTCATGCAATGCTCCGTCTCCACCGACGACAATCATCTGCCTGATACCATTTTTAATGGCTTCAGAAGCGATTTCCTGCGCATGAAAACGATATTCAGTAAAAGAAACCGAGTATGTGATGCCTCTGGCTTCGAGGCGGGCCGCTATTTCAGGCCATTCATGACCAGCTTTGCCGCCGCCGGACATACTGCTTACAATCACTTTCCAGAAGTCTGCCATACTTGCTCAAAAATCATTTTCTGACAAAATTAACATAAATACCTTTCCTAAGAAAAAGAATTTGTAAATTTGTATTTTATTTAGACCAAATTTGGAGCATCTATGGGAAAAATCATTGCAATAGCCAATCAGAAAGGCGGAGTGGGAAAAACCACCACAGCTATTAACCTTGCGGCCTCATTGGCTGTGCTGGAGAGGAAAACCCTGCTGATTGATGCAGATCCTCAGGCCAACACTACCTCGGGACTCAATTTCAACCCGGACGCCGATTCAGGAAACACTCTCTACGAGGTTCTTATCGGTCAAAAGGATATTGAGCAAACCATTATGCCCACAGAGCTGGATTACCTCGATATTATTACCTCACACATCAACCTGGTAGGCGCAGAGATAGAGATGCTCAACGTTGAAAATCGTGAGTCTGTGCTGAAAAAGGCTCTTGCAGTCCTGCGTAACCGTTACGAATACATCATTCTGGATTGTGCACCCTCACTTGGACTTATTACAGTCAACGCATTGACTGCTGCCGACTCTGTGATCATACCTGTACAGCCTGAGTTTTTTGCCCTAGAAGGACTTGGCAAGCTGCTTAATACCATTAAACTTGTCCAGAATCGTCTAAATCCGACTCTAAACATAGAAGGATTCCTTTTTACAATGTTTGACAGTCGCCTACGCTTACACAATCAGGTGGTGGAAGAGGTAAAGACACATTTCAAGGAGATGGTCTTCAGCACGATTATTGTGAGGAACATAAGGTTGAGCGAAGCTCCCTCCTTTGGCAAGCCTGCAATCCTATATGATGTAGGCTCACCCGGAGCATCCAATTATCTGGAGCTGGCTAAGGAAATAATCAAAAAGAACCAGTCATGGCAAAAAGAGAAGCATTAGGAAGAGGACTCGGAGCGCTATTAGGAGATGCCGGCGAGTTCCGACAACCAGAATACAGACCTGTATCTCCCTCAGAAAGGAGCAACCCTGCATCTATTTGTGAAGTGCCTCTGAGCCAAATTATACCTAATCCGGCACAACCTCGCCTCTCGTTTGACGAAGAGGGCCTGTTGGAACTTGCAGACTCCATTCGCACACTCGGCATTATTCAACCCCTTACACTACGCAAGATCGGCCCCTCTCAGTACCAGATTATTAGCGGCGAAAGGCGCTTCAGGGCAGCTAAGTTAGCTCACCTTCAGACAGTCCCTGCCTACATTCGTGAGGCAGATGATACCTCGATGCTCGAAATGGCTATTGTGGAGAACATACAGAGGGAAGATCTGGATGCCATTGAGACTGCACTCGGATTCCAAAGGCTAATGGAGGAATGTAATCTGACTCAAGAGGAGATGTCCTCAAGGATTGGCAAGAAAAGGGCTACCGTAGCAAATTATCTCCGCCTGCTGAGGCTCCCCGTAGAGATCCAAAAGGCTGTGAAAACCGGCAAAATAAGCGTAGGCCATGCCAAAGCATTGCTCTCGCTGGATAACCATGCACAACAGATCGAACTATGTGAACTCACCATACGCAAGGACCTCAACGTGCGTCAGCTCGAAGAAAAAGTACGTCAAAGCTCCATCCCGGCGCCCGTGCAGCAGAGCAATAAACGGCAGGACAATTATCCTGAGAGCTACTACCGTATAGCCGACATTGTAGGAAAATATTTTGATAGAGGAGTCTCCTTCAAACGCACCGACAATGGAGGTGGAACAATGACAGTACGTTTCAAGAATGACAACGAGCTTGATGCTTTCCTAAAGGTTATAGAAGATAAACAGTTATAGCTTACATAGTGAAGAGATCTCTTGCCGTCATATTTTTACTCATGGTTTTCTATTTCGGCGCTGAAGCACAGTTTCAGCGTTCGGGTAATGTTACTATGGGTCAAATGGGAGGTCCTCCGGGTGCCAATATGCAGAGAGGTACACAGGTCAATCCGGAAAGTGATGTCAAAGCCGATACTACCGCCGGCTTCTCAATGAAGGCGCTTATTCGCGGTTATGTGGGTAGAGATACACTCAAGCCCGGTTATATGCTCCTGGGAACTGCTATTTTACCGGGTGCCGGTCAGATTTATAATAAACAATGGTGGAAAGTCCCCATTATTTACGGAGGCATAGGAGCCGGGATCTATACCGGTGTTTCCAATAATCTAAAATACCGGGAAACAGGTGACCAAAAGTACAAACTCTACCGCAATCTTGGGTATATCGGCGCCGGACTTACCTACTGGGGTTCACTACTGGATGCAACCATCTCATACAAGACAGAGGTTCCTGTACCAGTCGCTGCAAAATCTACCATATACTCGGCACTTCTACCCGGTCTGGGGCAGGCATACAACGGCGATTACTGGAAAATACCCATCTGGTGGAGCGGATTTGTAGCATGTGGATACTTTTTTCACCAAAATGACATACAGTATAAGCGCTTCAAGTATATTTGCAAAATGGACAATGACCCTGATAGCGGCTACATAGGAAAAATTACATCCGGCCAGGCGGAATGGTACAGAGATACCTACAGACGATTCCGGGATTACTCGGTCGTGGCATTTGTACTTGTGTATGCGCTAAATATCATAGATGCCAATGTATTTGCCCATATGGCGGATTTTGACGTGAGCGACAATCTGGCCACACTTCAGTTTGAGCCTGCCATAATCCAGCCGCTTACTCCTTACTATTCTCCAACATACGCTCCAATGCATTCATTCGGACTTCAAATGACCCTCAATTTCTAATTTTATGAAAGCAAGGACCTTAATTTCCATTGTTATTCTCCTCACTTCCCTGTTAAGCTTCCTGCCGGATGCAGGAGCACAGATCCGTTCCAGAAAACAAATTATCGAGGATCTTACACGCAGACTGGATTCGCTTCAGAGTGCTTATGACTCTCTGGCGTTCGAATACAACCTTCTTGCTGAACCTGTTTCGGGAGATGTAGAAGTGGAGGCTACCATGGAGAAGGAGTTTAAAGCTGAAACTTATACGCCTGAAAGCATTGACTCTCTCCGCAGTGTGTGGTATTTGCACAAAAAGGCCGAAGCATTCAATCCGGACTTTGAAATGCTCGAAAGGGATACCCTCAGGTCATCCATTCCTGACTCTGTCTATATTGAAAGGCTAAACAGATTGAATTCATTTATTCCCATTCAATTCAACCACTACGTAAGGAACAATATCATTCTTTACACGGAAAAAATGCCCAGGGTGACTGCCAACATCATCTCTCTTTCGACCTATTATCTCCCGATAATCGAGGGGATTTTTGATATGTATGACCTACCCAAGGAGCTTAAAGCCATGGCAATGATAGAGTCTGCATTCAATCCAAAAGCCGTTTCTAGGGCCAGAGCGAGGGGAATGTGGCAATTCATGCACTATACCGCAAGACTTTACGATCTGGATATGACATCGTTTGTGGATGAAAGGTATGATCCATATAAATCCTGTCATGCAGCAGCAAGATACCTCAGGGACTCATACAATATTTTCGGAGACTGGTCTCTTGCCATAGCATCATATAACTGTGGTGCCGGTAATGTGTTGAAGGCCATACGTCGCTCAGGCGGAAAGACTGACTTCTGGGAGATTTACAACTATCTGCCCAGAGAGACAAGAGGATATGTACCTATTTTCTTTGCAGCTCTCTATACTTTGAAATATTATCCTGAACACGGCATAGTGCCTCAGCAATGTGCACTTCCGGCCCATGTGGACACAATACACGTCAACAAGATGCTTCATTTCCAACAAATTTCCGATGTGATTAACATCCCTATGGAGGATCTGCGCCAGCTCAACCCCCAATACCTCCACGATATTATTCCCGGAAAGGAAAAAACCTATATACTAAGACTTCCGCATAACTACACGATGCAATTCGTAAGCAATGAGGAGTCGATTTACTCTTATAAAGATACGCTCTTCTTCAGCGATGTGGCTATCAAAAAGGTTAAGGAGAAAGGTGGTACGGAGGGAAGCATGACCACACATACCGTTAGGTCGGGTGAAACATTGGGTGCCATAGCCCGAAAATATCGCACTACGGTTTCCAATATAAAGAGATGGAATAATCTCAGGAGCGATGTGATCCGTGTGGGTCAAAAATTACGCATCGGAGGCAGCGCCGCATCATCAAGGTCAAGCAGTTCGACGGCATCTTCCGATAGTGCTGCCGGAGCCGATACTAAAGATGGATATTTAACCTATACGGTTAAGAAAAATGATACTTTAACCGCTATTGCGAGCAAATTCTCCGGTGTGACGGTAAACTCATTACTCCAGCTGAATGGATTTACACAATCCACAAAGATTTATCCGGGGATGGTAATCAAGATAAAGAAGGCACAATAGCTCTTCGAATATTTAAGCCATAAGTCTGCAAACCTCGCAGGCGACCATTTCATAAGGAAATACCAGCTCCAACCCTTTCCGTAGTAATTCTCCACAGAAAATGATTGGGGTACTCCCCTTTCATATATGTAGACCCGCGACTTCCAATCTTCGGTATTGTAATAGGTGCCTCTGGCACATAGATCCCATCTGCGATCTCTCGAACGAAACCCAAGCTCCCCATAAGTAGCAAAGCCTTTCACTCCTCCTTCGATCCGCGCAGAAAGAGACCAGCATTGGGAAAGTACAAATAATGTATGTAATCGCCCTTTAAGGGTGGATCCGGATTCGCTCTTGTGGCGCCAGTCAAGTCGTATCTGAATCTTTGAACCATTGCGGGACTCCCTCATTAGGTCGAATCGTGCTCTGGAGTCCCAGGATGGCCCTTCAATCCTATATCGGGACCAGGGATAGGCGCTATACTCCGCAGATAGAGAGAATGTCCAGTTTCTAAAAGGCATATATTTGAGACTCGCGGTAGTTCCATACTGGTTTGAGCAATTGGAGAGAGTGGAGTAAGCAGCGGCGTGAGTAGCGGTGTAGCCCTTACCGTAAGCTCGAAACAGAAGGGCCATCTCCAGCTTGTAATCGGGATTCCATAATAGGCCGCAAAGCAGCGCTGCTGCCGGCCGGAAGTCCAGGGCAGCCTCTGCGAAGAAACGGAAACTACGCCACGACGAGTAGAGATCCAGTGCCATGTTACCCCAGAGGCCATTATAGATCTGATATCGGTTGTACTCTTGTACGCGACGGGCGTTGCACTTGTCATATCCGTAGCAGAGTGCGGTTACTCCTAAATGCATACGGTTAAAGTCGTAAGATAAGTGTCCGCCGAATAGATATTCATGCATGCTGTTGCGTGTGGCACGTTCAGCATCCGTAGTATGAAGGCCATCTCTGATTATGGAGGTATAGCAACTGTCTCCAACTACCCTTGCATCTACTCCGTTGTAAGAAGCAAAAAGTGAACATTCAATCTCCTTTGAACCGAAGGTTATCCCTGCTCCCCGCAGGAAATTCGACTCATCGGTAGAGGTATAAGGGGCAATGGTGCCACCCCGTTTAATCAGGGATGAGGGAGTCCCGAAAAAAGAGACCGGAAAGGCCTTCCACAGTGCAAGCCCTTGTCCGAATCTGGCAACATAATCTCCTATCACGACTCTCTCCAATCTTAATTTTTTGTCACTATCCGGTATGCCGGGCGGACTATATGCCAGGTGCAGAGAGGTAAAATCGGGTAGATAGTAAGGAGTAAGTTTCTCTCCCGCATCACTGTCTATAGTCAGACCGGCGCTAATACGTTTTCCATATTCGATTTTGTATTTTGAGGTCAATGAAATACCTTCAGAGTCTCTTTTTTTTCGAACTTTAGTAGAAAAACGATGTCCGAAGCTCTCCTCCACTAAGGGAGAAGCAATCGCTTGGAGTGAGGAAAATCTGAAGAAATAACTCACCAATTCAATAGCCTCCTGACCGAAACCATCTACCAGCGATAGCTCCGAAAGTGAAAGTATATCGCCATACTCCTTCCGGTAATCCAAAATGCTCTCGATCTGAAAAGGGGTAAGTAAGCCACACTCCTCCATCTGTCGTCTGGTAAGCATATTGATCTCCAATGGCGAAGAGAGCAACTCCTCATATTTGAGCTGAAGCTCAAGAGCGGCCTCCTCTCCTCCCGAGGAGGCAATATCTTCAATCATGGAAATAAGTTGATGTGGCAGCCGGTGCTGCCCTTTACAGTCTGATGTTGTACAAAAAAAGATTGCCACCGCTATGGCGATGGCAATCAGGACTCTTTCAAACCCCACAATCTCTCGCCTCATATTCCCCGAAAAGTTAAACTATGATAATCAAAAATGCATAGTCAATTTGTTTTGAACTTGTACTTAATTTCAGCCAATTCATCGTTGGCCTTGGATATCTTGGATGCCAAATCAGCCTTAAAAGCCTTAACTTTCTCCATCAATGCCACATCGGAGAGTGCCAGCATCTGTACTGCGAGAATTGCGGCATTCCTCGCTCCATCGAGGGCAACCGTAGCTACCGGTATACCCGAAGGCATTTGTAGAATGGAAAGTAGTGAATCCCACCCATCGATGGAATTTGAAGATTTAATCGGAACGCCTATAACCGGCAGAGGAGTGTATGCAGCAATGACTCCCGGAAGATGGGCTGCTCCACCGGCACCCGCAATTATGACCTTGATTCCACGGGCCGCAGCTCCTTCCGCAAACTCCATAACCCTGTGGGGCACTCTATGTGCCGACAGAGCATTTATTTCGAAAGGTATCTCCATCATTTCCAGAAACTCCGCAGCCTGTTTCATAACAGGCATATCGGAAGTACTCCCCATTATAATACTTACTTGCGCTCTCATATTGTCTCATTTTATATCATGTCCCAAAAATAATGATTAAATTTGCCACTGCAAAATAATTATCTTACAGATGGAAAGAATCAAACTACACGACAAATATTTTGTGCCATACATCCGTTACGAGGAGATTTCAAAAGCCATTGACGTGGTGGCTGAAAAAATAAACAAGGATTTTCGCGGACGGGAAAAGCCGCCAATCCTGCTCTGCGTACTCAACGGGTCGATAATGTTTACCGGTGAGCTGATGAAAAGGATCACCTTCCCCTGTGAGATTACCAGCATCAGACTGGCCTCCTATGAAGGCACGCTCTCTTCGGGCAAAACAAAGACAATTCTCGGACTTACCGCTGACATAAAAGGTAGAGACCTGATCATCGTGGAAGATATAGTTGATACAGGCACTACCATTTACGACATACACAAAACACTTACCATAGCCGGAGCCAATGACATCAAGATATGTACACTCCTGCTCAAGCCCGAAGTCTATCACAAATCTCTGCGTCTTGACTATGTGGCAATGGAGGTTGACAATCGTTTCCTCGTAGGGTTCGGTCTGGACTATAACCAACTGGGACGTAATAGCAAAGACATATACATCCTCGACAAATCATCTTAACATTGCATAAGAGACATATATCATGAAGCACTTTATAATTATTGGCCCACCCGGTGCCGGAAAAGGCACTCAAGCGAAGCTTATTGTTGAAAAACATAATTTAAGACACATATCCACCGGAGACCTTCTTCGGGCGGAGATAAAAGCCGATACAAAGCTGGGGCGTAAGATCAAGGCCATTATTGATGACGGCAACTTAGTCCCTGACGAGATGGTTCTCAAGATGATCAAGAGTGTAATTACAAAAAATCCGCATGTGTCAGGCTTTATTTTCGATGGGTTTCCCCGCACTACCATACAAGCCTCCGATTTTGACTCTCATCTAAAAAGTCTCGGAATGGATGTTAACGGTGTGATTTCAATCATAATCAGTGATGACATTGTAAAAGATAGAATTCATCACAGAGCAATGATTGAAGATCGCAAGGATGACATGAACGATGAGATAATACAAAACCGTATAGCCACCTACCACGCTAAGACGGAGCCATTAATAGATTATTACAAAAACCAGGGCAAGTACCACGAAATTGACGGCAACGGTACGATTGAGGAAATTTTCACCACAATATCTACCCTGATTGAGAGGCTTTCCAAATAGAATAATGAGAAATCAAGGTTCCAACTTCATAGATTATGTCCGCATATTTTGTAAATCGGGTCACGGAGGAAAGGGTTCCACTCACCTCCGCAGGGAAAAATATATCCCCAAAGGAGGTCCCGACGGAGGAGATGGAGGAAGGGGCGGCCATATAATATTAAAGGGTGACAAGCAGCTCTGGACTCTCATTCACCTAAAATATCGCAAACATATAAAGGCAGAAAACGGAGGAGACGGTAGCGGACAACTACGGACAGGCGCAGATGGTAAGGATATTATCCTCAAAGTACCCTTGGGGACTGTAGCCAAAGATGGTGAAACGGGTGAAGTGCTCTTTGAAATTGTTGATGACGGCCAGGAGACAATTCTTGCGCAAGGCGGCCGTGGAGGTCTGGGTAACAACAACTTCAAAAGTCCCACCAATCAGACGCCCCGTTATGCGCAACCCGGAGAAGAGGGTGTTGAAGGCTGGTTTGTCCTCGAACTGAAAATATTGGCTGATGTGGGGCTGGTGGGATTTCCAAATGCAGGTAAGTCAACTCTACTCTCTGTAGTGTCTGCTGCAAAGCCCAAAATAGCGGACTATGCATTTACCACCCTCGAACCTAATCTTGGCATAGTAAATTATTACGATGACAAGTCCTTTGTAATGGCAGATATTCCAGGTATCATAGAAGGTGCCCATGAAGGAAGAGGCCTTGGGCTTAGATTTCTAAGACACATTGAACGCAACTCGATGCTGCTCTTTATGATACCGGCAGATAGCAAGGATATCTCCGGAGAGTATGATATTCTACTCAATGAGCTGAAACAATACAATCCGGAACTACTGGACAAGGAGCGTCTTCTGGCTGTCAGCAAGTCCGATATGCTGGATGACGAACTTAAAAGGGAGATCAAAAAGCATCTCCCCAAAAAGATCCCATATCTCTTTATCTCTTCTCTAACAGGTGAAGGGATACCTCAGCTTAAGGATATGCTCTGGAAGACCCTGAACAGCGATGGAGAAATTGATCGAACTTGATATGAAATTGTTCACCCTTCTCAACGGGTGGCATTCGGATTTCTTTGATCCGATTATGGTTTTTCTCTCAAAAGTATGGGTGTGGGTACCGCTCTATCTGGCGGTGATGGTCTATCTTTTCGTTACAAAAAAATGGAAAGTGGCACTGCTAGCAGTGGTGACCATTGTGCTGGCATACCTCGCCAGCGAGCACATATCGGTATTCATCAAAGAGAGTGTGGCCCGCTTTAGGCCTTGTGAAGAGCCTTTGCTCGCGGATAGTGTCAGGATGCTGGAGCCCCACGGTTCCCTCTACGGATTTGTATCCGGCCACGCGTGCAATACCTTCTGCTTTGCAGCTCTCTCCTCGTTGATTATACGCAAAAGACTCTATACTATCCTTATTTTTATCTGGGCATCCTCAATATCATACAGCAGGATTTATGTAGGCAAGCACTATCCAGCCGACATTATTGGCGGTGCACTCCTGGGCCTGTTGATTGCATATCTCTTCTGGCTCATCTATAAGAGTGTTTATAAAAAATTATGCTCCTGATCTACGATACCAATACCGACCCTCACTGGAACCTCGCCGCTGAGGAGTACCTCCTTGAGAACTTTAATGAGAGTGTTTTTCGCCTATGGCGAAATGCAGACTCAATTATCATTGGTCGCAATCAAAATGCCTATGCCGAAATCGACACGGAATGGGTCTCTTCCAAAGGTATTCCGGTGGTACGCAGATTGAGTGGAGGCGGTGCGGTTTTTCACGATCTGGGAAATGTAAATTTTTCCTTTTTCGAGAGTGGAATTTCCCGTCAGGAGAGCAATGAGATGTTCCGTAGGTTTACCGGCCCTATTCTCGATGCACTTCATTCACTCGGAGTGGAAGCCTACCTAGAAGGACGCAACGACCTGATGATTGATGGCAAAAAGTTTTCCGGTAATGCGATGTGTTTTTCAAGAAATCGAATTATGCAACACGGTACTCTACTATTCAGCTCTTCCATAAAATCCCTTGCGCAAGCTCTGAAAGAGCGTCCGGAAAAGTTCGATGGAAAGGCCGTGAAGTCCCACCGCTCCAGAGTGACGAACATTTCCGAACATTTGAGTGATAAGATTGACGTGAACGGATTTATGGAATATCTGGCAAAATATGTGGGGCGAGGATCTGCTCCATACAGATGGAGTGAAGAGGACCTCGGCGCAATTGATGCCCTTGCGGAATCTAGATACCGTAGGGATTCCTGGAATTTTGGTGCTTCGCCCAAATATGGTCTCAATAAGGTAGTAAAGTTCCCAGCAGGACTTGTGGAGATCTCATTTGACGTCTCCTCCGGAAAAATATCAGCACTCGAAATTAGAGGTGACTTCTTCTTCAACAGACCTGTGGAGGAATTCTGCTCTTCGATGCGGGGAGTGGAGCATACCCCTGAAAAAATTTCCGGCCGCCTCAATGAAGTGGCAGCCGGTGAATATTTTTGTGGTATCAGCCCGGAAGAGCTGATGACGTTATTTTTCTAAATCTTATTTAAATCGTTTCTCCTTAGCGGAAACAAGAGCTCCTTTGAGTACTCCTACACAATCTACGATAGCCTCCTCAAATGTGTCGGCATTTTTTTCTACAATAATTTCCGTACCCGGAATGTAAACGATAATCTTTACGTTTTTGTTTTGTGGGTCAGCAAGCAATGAGAGGTTGACTTCGGTACGCACGATATCTTCGTAGTACTTGGCGATTTTACCTACCTTGTTGTCGATGAAATCCAGCAGTTTCTGATCTGCATCGAATTTAATTGATTGTACTTTAATTTCCATTTTTACCTCCGTTTTTTGCTCTTGGATGAGCTGTTAAGTATGCGTTCTTTAGCTGTTCAAATGAATTATGCGTATAAATCTGAGTCGCAGCAAGTGATGAATGGCCCAGAATCTCCTTGATACTGTTGAGGTCGGCACCGCGGTTAAGCAGGTGTGTTGCAAGTGAATGTCTCAGCAAGTGGGGCGATTTGCGCCCTGTAAAACCTTCAACTTTCTCAAGTTCCTTTTTGACCACATTGTTTACAAAAGCCGGATAAAGCGGTCGTCCGGTATCAGTCAAAAAGAAGTAGCCGTCACTATTGCCGGGAAACTCCCTGTTAATTCTCTTCAAATATAACAACAATTCCTGAGATATCAAATATGGAATTGGAATTTCTCTCAATTTATCTCCTTTGCCCAAAACCCTTATTACCGACCTCTCCGGATCAAAGTCGGTGATTTTCAAGCCACAGAGTTCTGCCCGCCGAATCCCGCTGGAATAGAGTAGCAAAAGTATGGTCCTGTTGCGAAAAACCGAAAAAGATTCCTCGCCCTCCTGCTCCCCGCTTTCTTCAGTCATAGATCTAAAATAATTAGCCATAGCCTTCTCGGTATAGAACTCCGGGAGCTTCTTATCCTCTTTAGGGCGGAATACCTTTTTAACCGGATTGGATGGGATCAAACCCTGTTTCATAAGATAGGAGCAGTAGCTGCTGAGAGCCGCCAGTTTGAGGTTCATGGTACGGGCAGAAAGTCCGCTTTCAAGTCCGCTGGCAATGAAACCGCGAATATTTAGCGGGGTGAGTACAGAGGTCTCCTCTCCTACCTCAATTTTACCTTCGGGAAAGATATGGGCATAAAATTCATCCACCGCACTCCTGTAAAGAACCAGTGTGCGCCCAGAATACCTTTTCTGCACTCCAAGCCATTCGATGAATGAGTCAATTATCTTCATAGGGGCTATCAAAAACAACTCTCCACAAGATCATCATCTGCAATATTGGGTAGAGTAACTTTTAGCAATGGAGTACGCTCCATTTCACGCTTAATGGCGAAAATCGCTCCCTCATTACGTGCCCAGCTGCGCCGTGCAATACCATTATTTACATCCCAGTGGAGCATCGCCTTAATACGGCGATCCGACTCTTCACTTCCATCTATCACCATTCCGAATCCGCCATTGATCACTTCGCCCCAACCAACTCCTCCTCCATTGTGGATCGAAACCCAGGTTGCTCCGCGGAAAGAGTCACCTATGACATTTTGTATCGCCATATCGGCAGTGAATGAGGAGCCGTCATAGATGTTGGAAGTCTCCCTAAAAGGAGAATCGGTTCCGGAAACGTCGTGATGGTCTCGTCCAAGAACTATTGGAGCACTTATCCTTCCCTCGCGGATAGCCTTATTCATAGCCAGGGCTATCTTAGTGCGACCTTCTGCATCAGCATAGAGTATGCGTGCCTGCGAACCTACCACCAGATTGTTTGCTGCCGCCTCTCTGATCCAGTGAATATTATCCTTTAGTTGCGGTTGTATCTCGACCGGGGCTCTACGCAGAATCTCTTCCTGTACCTCTATTGCAAGGGAATCGGTAACCGCCAGGTCCTCAGGAAGCGAGGAGGTACAGACCCAACGGTAAGGTCCGAATCCGTAATCGAAGAAGAAGGGGCCCATAATGTCTTGAACATACGATGGATAACGGAACCTTCCATCATCTTTCAGAATATCCGCACCTGCCCTGGAGGCCTCCAGAAGGAAAGCATTGCCATAATCAAAGAAATACATACCCTGAGCGGTAAGCCGATTGATAGCTGCCACATGTCTGCGTAAAGTATTGTAAACCTCCTGCTTGAAGCGTTCCGGCTCCTGCGCCATCATCCTGTTGGACTCTTCCAATGAGAAGCCGACAGGATAATAACCTCCGGCAAAGGGATTGTGGAGCGATGTCTGGTCACTTCCCAAGTCTACCCTGATATCTCTATCGGCGAGACGCTCCCACAAGTCCACAACATTTCCTTGATAAGCCAGTGAAACCGCTTCATGAGCGGCACTCGCTTTGAGCGCCCTCTCTATCAGGAGATCACAATCGGTATACACCTCATCTACCCAGCCTTGCTCATGACGCTTACTTACTGCCTTTGGATTGATCTCAGCTACTATACCTACCACCCCGGCAATTACTGCCGCCTTGGCCTGGGCTCCGGACATTCCTCCAAGGCCCGAACTCACGAAAATCTTACCTCTGATCTCTCCACTGCCCTTATTTTTCATTCTGGCAGCATTGAGTAAGGTAATGGTGGTACCATGCACAATCCCCTGCGGGCCTATATACATGAAAGAACCTGCTGTCATCTGACCATACTGGGAGACTCCCATTGCATTGAACTTTTCCCAATGATCCTGAGAGGAGTAATTTGGGATTACCATACCATTTGTAACCACAAGACGGGGAGCCTCCTTGTGAGATGGGAAGAGTCCCATCGGGTGGCCACTATATAGCACAAGCGTTTGCTCATCAGTCATCCGGGAGAGATACTGCATCGTGAGCAAATACTGAGCCCAGTTCTGGAAAACGGCTCCATTACCTCCGTAGGTTATAAGTTCGTGGGGATGCTGAGCTACTGCATAATCGAGGTTATTGCTGAGCATCAGCATGATTGCCGCTGCCTGACGAGATTTATGGGGAAAATCCTCTATCGATCGCGCCGTAATGCGGTATTCAGGACGGAAACGGTACATATAGATACGTCCGTAGCTCTCGAGTTCTTTTGCAAATTCGGCAGAGAGTTCCTTGTGGTGCTGTTTAGGAAAATATCTGAGAGCATTTTTAAGGGCGAGTACTTTCTCCTCTCTGGTAAGAATATCCTTGCGTCTTGGCGCATGACTTATTTCGTTGTCATATATGGCCGGCGGTGGCAGCTGGCTGGGGATTCCCTGTACGACCAACTCCCTGAAGCGTTTCAATTCGTTATTATCCATATTTATTAATGATCTTTAGTATGCTACTTACAAAAGTAAGTTTTTTTCTCCAATAATTTGTCAAACCGAAAATTTTACTTATATTTGTGGTCTCAAAAAAAAGGAGGTGTTTGCACAATGATAATAGTGCCGGTAAAAGAAGGTGAAAATATCGAAAGAGCGTTGAAAAAATTCAAACGCAAATTTGAGAGAACAGGAACCTTGCGCGAGCTTAGGGGCCGTAAGACCTTTGAAAAACCTTCTGTAAGAAAGAGAGCCCAGAAACAAAAGGCCATCTACGTTCAGAAGATGCAACTCCTCGACGAATAATTCGGATATTTGCAAAAATATCATATAAACCGTTTTCATAGCTGGAGGCTCCCCGTAACAAGGGAGCCTCTTTTTTTAAACTACATACTACATACTACATACTACATACTAAAATTAAAGGGTTCGAACTCGAACCCTTTAATTATTAAAACCTCTGGTTTAGAATTTCCATCATCTTGATGGCCGCAGTAGCAATCGGGGTACCGGGGCCGAAAATGGCCATGGCTCCCGCCTTGTAGAGGGCATCATAATCCTGTGCAGGAATTACGCCACCCACAACAACGAGAATATCCTCACGACCAAGTTTGGCAAGCTCACTTACAATTTGCGGAACGAGGGTCTTGTGACCTGCTGCAAGTGATGATACGCCCACTATGTGTACGTCATTCTCCACTGCCTGCCTGGCCGCCTCTTCAGGAGTCTGGAAGAGAGGTCCCATATCCACGTCAAAACCACAGTCTGCATAGCCGGTGGCGACAACTTTGGCTCCACGGTCATGACCATCCTGTCCCAATTTGGCAACCATGATACGAGGCTGACGGCCCTCCTTCTTTGCAAACTCGGCAACCATCGCTTTTGCCTTTTCAAAATCAGAGTCATTCTTTACCTCTGAAGAGTAAACACCTGTATTCATACGGATAACTGCTTTATATCTGCCTACTATTTTTTCACAAGCATCGGAAATCTCACCGAGAGTAGCACGCACCTTGGCTGCTTCAACTGCCAATTCGAGCAGGTTGCCCGACTTAGTCTCGACAGCCTTTGTGATAGCTGCGAGGGCAGCTTTTACCTTTGCCTCGTCCCTATTGGCACGGAGCTCTTTGAGTCTCTTAATCTGTGACTCGCGAACCTTGGTATTGTCCACGTCGAGAATCTCGATAGGATCCTCCTTATCAAGTCTGTACTGATTGACACCTATGATCTTCTCCATACCCGAGTCGATGCGCGCCTGTTTACGTGCAGCTGCCTCTTCTATGCGAAGTTTGGGTAGGCCGGTCTCAATGGCTTTTGCCATACCGCCAAGTTTCTCCACCTCCTCTATGAGAGCCCAGGCTTTGTGCGCTATCTCCTTAGTCAGGCTCTCAACATAATATGAACCTGCCCAGGGATCAATGGAGCGACATACGTTGGTCTCTTCCTGGATATAGATCTGAGTGTTACGTGCAATACGTGCAGAGAAGTCTGTCGGAAGCGCTATCGCCTCATCAAGAGCATTGGTGTGGAGTGACTGGGTGTGTCCAAGTACTGCACCCATAGCCTCAATACAGGTTCTGGCAACATTATTGAAGGGATCCTGCTCAGTGAGGGACCAGCCTGAAGTCTGACAGTGGGTCCTCAAAGAGAGAGATTTGGGATCTTTCGGATTGAACTGGTTTACCAGCTTAGCCCAAATCATACGTGCCGCACGCATCTTTGCTATCTCCATAAAGTGATTCATGCCGATTGCCCAGAAGAATGAGAGACGGGGAGCAAATGCATCAACGTCGATACCTGCCTTGATACCTGTGCGAAGGTACTCAAGACCGTCTGCCAGAGTGTATGCCATCTCAATGTCACTTGTAGCACCTGCCTCCTGCATGTGGTAGCCGGAGATGGAGATGGAGTTGAACTTAGGCATGAACCTGGAGGTATAGGCGAAAATATCTCCCACAATCCTCATGGAGAACTCGGGGGGATAAATATAAGTATTGCGTACCATGAACTCCTTGAGGATGTCGTTCTGTATGGTTCCTGCCATCTCTTCCAGTTTCACCCCCTGCTCCAGACCTGCTACAATGTAAAAGGCCAGAATGGGTAGAACCGCACCGTTCATTGTCATGGATACTGACATCTTGCCAAGAGGAATCTGGTCAAAGAGAACTTTCATATCCTCTACCGAGCAGATACTTACTCCTGCTTTACCCACATCACCTACAACTCTCGGATGGTCTGCATCATATCCACGGTGAGTAGCCAGGTCAAATGCCACTGAAAGTCCTTTCTGACCTGCTGCAAGATTACGTCTATAGAAAGCGTTGGACTCTTCTGCAGTTGAAAAACCGGCATATTGTCGGATTGTCCATGGCCTCATTACATACATTGTGGAGTAAGGTCCATGGAGGTAAGGAGGGATACCGGCGGCATAGCCAAGGTGCTCCATCCCTTCAAGATCCTTTTCCGTATAGATTGATTTCACTTCTATCTTTTCCGGAGTATTCCAGGAAGTTGTTTTATCTTGACTGCAACATTCTGAAGGGGCTCCGGTATATTTGATATCTTTAAAATTCGGTCTCATATCTTTCAGTTTTTATAGTTCTACGATACCAAGCATCTTTTGATACTCTTTCAAAGTCTCAAGAACATTGCTTTTTACATTAATGAAATTGTTGATTCCAGCAGCAACAAGCTCCTCTCTGCAAGCCGGATCGCCTGCAACAACCAGGATGGCCTTGCCACCAAGGAGCTTTGCAATTTGAGGTACCGCTTCCGCATACTCTTCATCGGAAGAACAGGCAACCACAATCTCGGCTCCGGACTCGAGAGCAGCTTTAGCTCCCTCTTCTATGGTATCGAAACGGTTGTTGTCGATAACCTTTATACCTGCTACCGCAAAGAAGTTGGATGAGAACTGTGCTCTGGCACGGCACATGGCAAGGTTGCCGAATGTAAGCATAAATGCCTTAGGCTCCTTGCCGCTACGATCCGTAGCCAGACGGAGTTTCTCGAATGCCTGTGAGCCTCTGTAAGGTATTATAGGCTCTGCGATCTTCTCACGACAGCAGCAAGATTCTTCCATCTTCATACCCATGAGTGTCGGAATCTCTCTGGAAACTATCTCCTTTGTAATCACCTCGTCGGCAACCTCTAGGAAGTTGGGGTACTGGTTAGTTCCGAGGAGAATTTCCCTGCGGGTGGCTATATTTTTATCTTTCTTATCGGAAACAGCCTTGATCTCAGACTGTATGAAGCCCTCTTTGAACTTTACCACATAACCGCCGGCACTTTCCACATCGGTGAAGAGCTTCCAGGCAGCTTCAGCTAAAGAGTTTGTAAGATTTTCAATATAATATGAACCGGCAGCCGGGTCAACAACCTTATCAAAATTTGACTCTTCCTTTAGTATGCTCTGGACATTGCGTGCAATCCTGTTGGAAAACTCTCCCGGCACCTGATATGCAAAGTCGAAGGGCACTACCTCCAGATAATCTACACCTGCAAGAGCAGCGCTCATCGCCTCCGTAGTTGCGCGAAGCATATTTACATAGGAGTCGTATACAGTCTGATTCCACTCGCCGGTGTAGGCAAAAATCGTCATCTTCTTTGCACAGGTG
The DNA here is from genome assembly GCA_002305275.1 of Bacteroidales bacterium UBA1392. GTDB lineage: Bacteria > Bacteroidota > Bacteroidia > Bacteroidales > UBA932 > Cacconaster. The sequence goes on from DBQO01000022.1 coordinate 46,707, forward strand.
GAGTCAGTACCATAAGCCTCCACGACATTTGCCCAAAGCATACGTGCTGCGCGGAACTTCGCGATCTCCATAAAGTATGAACTGCCCACTGAGAAGACGAAAACCATCTTCTTTGCAATATCCTTGACAGATAGTCCGAGCTCTTTCAGACGTGCAATATATTCGCTGCCTTCAGCAAGAGCAAATGCGAGTTCCTGAGTAGAGGAGGCACCGGCTCCGTTGAAAGTAGTGGCATCAACTGTTATGACGCGTATATTTTTGTATTCCTGCGCCGCTTTCACACATTCTGCAAGTTTTTCAAAAGAAGACTCCTCGCAGAAATAACCCTTAGTAGTAAGTGTCATCAAAGGGTTAAAGTCGAAAATAGCATTGACCGCATCCTTATCAACTCCAGTTAAATCTACATAAGCGATAAAGTTTTTTAGAGTTTCAACATTCTGAAGTGAGCACCCGCAAAATGATACGGGTACAACCGTCAGGTCAATACCACCTAGAAGCAGTGCAAAATCCTCTTTGGTCTGAACCTTTCTTGTGTCGAGATAAAAACCGAGGGATTCGACGCCTTTTGTCAGTAGCTCCTTTGCTTCGGAATTAGCTTTTGCAAGATTACCGTCGCAAGCACAGATACCCTGGTGGATATACCACTGATTCTCCTTTTTTGTACCTCTGACAAATGGGAAACAACCGGGTTTACTACCTATGTACCTCAAATTCCGTAGATCTTCTGCACGGTAGTAAGGACGTACGTTGAACCCTTCGTGAGTCTTCCAAACAAGTCGCTTCTCATAGTCGGCTCCCTTTAAGTCCTTGATAATTACCTCTTCCCATTTCTCGGTAGGAACCGGAGGAAATTCAGAAAAAAGTTTGTTAGCCATAAATTATTATTTTTTATTATATTGTTGTAAATATGATCTTTAATAATCCTGCAAAAATAACCTTTTCTTCTCAATAAAGGCACAAAAAGTGCTATATTTGCGCTCAGATTGTTAAAATGACGGAACGATAGATGGAACAAACAGATAAATTGAACAACTACACCTACGACGATGATAGCATAGTCACTCTGGAAGATCTGGAGCATATCAGGCTGAGACCCGGAATGTATATCGGACGCCTCGGCGATGGCACCGAACCCAACGATGGAATGTACGTGCTGATGAAAGAGGTGATTGATAACTCTATTGATGAATTTGCCATGGGGCATGGCAAACAAATCACTATGAAGATCGAGGATAAAAAAATCCACATCAGAGACTATGGACGCGGCATACCCTTTGGCTTCAGTGAAAAGGACAAGAATGTCAACCAACTGGACGCGGCAGTGACCAAACTTCACACGGGAGCAAAATTTGATGACAAGACCTTCCAGAAATCGGTAGGTATGAATGGTGTCGGCCTTAAAGCTGTTAATGCCCTTTCTTCACATTTTACCGTACAATCTTTCCGTTCCGGGGAGACCCTTGCACTCGAATACGAAAAGGGTATACTTACAACTCCCAACTTCAATCCGGTGCCGACAACGGAGAAAAACGGCACTCTTGTAACCTTCATTCCCGACGATACTCTCTTTGAACCCTACGAGTACAATCTGGAGTATATCGATACGATGCTCCGCAACTACTCATACCTCAACGTAGGTCTCAAACTCAGTTTCAACGGTACCGATTACAAGTCTGATAACGGTCTGCTGGATCTGCTTAACGACTCCATGGTGGAAGAACCACTCTACCCACCTATACACCTTAAAAATGGGGATATAGAAGTAGTCTTTACTCACGGCAACGATTATGGAGAGAATATTCACTCCTTTGTCAACGGACAAAACACAACTCTTGGCGGTACACATCTCTCAGCATTTAAGGAAGCACTCACTAAGACCCTCAAAGAGTATTATAAAAAGGATTTCAATCCGGTGGATATCCGCCAGTCAATCATAGGGGCAGTCAGCGTACGCATACAAGAACCGGAATTCGAGGGACAGACCAAGGTACAACTGGGCTCCAAATATATGTGGCAAAATAAAAAAGATGGCACCCACGGTCCTACCATAACAAAGACGATGAGTGATTTTCTTATGACTGAATTGGATAACTATCTCCACAAAAATCTTGATGTAGCAGATATTATCCTAAAGAAGATTCAGGAGTCTGAGCAGGAGCGGACAGCCATCTCCAAAGTGAGCAGAAAGACCAGGGAACGTCTTAAAAAAGCCAATATCCACAACAAAAAACTGAGAGACTGCCGTATCCACTACAACGATAAGACTTCCAAAGGTGAGATGCATCCTCTGGCAAAGGAAACTACAATATTCATCACCGAGGGAGACTCGGCATCAGGCTCAATCACATCCAGCAGGGATGCCAACACACAGGCCGTATTCAGCCTCAAGGGAAAACCCTTTAATTGTGCCAAGGCCTCCAAAAAGGATCTCTACGTAGATCGCAATGAGGAACTCTGCTTATTGCAGTCGGCACTCGACATTGAAGAGGATATCGAAAACCTGCGTTACAACAATGTGGTAATTGCCACCGACGCCGACGTAGATGGAATGCATATTCGACTGCTGCTACTCACCTTTTTCCTGAAATTCCACCCTGACCTTGTGCGTATGGGGCACCTCTATATACTCAAAACCCCATTATTCAGGGTAACTGACAAGAAAACCAACATCTATTGCTACAATTCTGCAGAAAGGGATAAGGCTATCAGCAAACTTGGTAAAAAGGCGGAAGTAACCCGTTTCAAGGGACTTGGAGAGATTTCTCCCGAAGAGTTTAAGGGCTTTATAGGACCGGAAATGCGCCTGGAAGCTGTACGCCTGACAAAAGAAGAGAACATCAACGACATAATAGAGTTTTATATGGGTACCAATACACCCATAAGACAAAAATTCATCAGGAACAATCTCCGTTCCGATATAAATAATAGCGAGGAGGTTTAACAATGTGGCGCAAATTCTGTAAATTTCTTTTAAAAAGTCTGGGGTGGAAAGTTGCCCATGACGCTCCCGTACCTGAAGATAAATGCATTATTTTGGGTGTACCTCATACATCTATTTGGGATTTTGTCATCTCCTACCTCTATTACCAGTCAATTGGAGGGGAAGCAAAATGCATGATCAAGAAAGAGATGTTCGTATGGCCTTTGGGCTGGCTGCTAAAAAAACTCGGTTCGGTACCCATTGACCGCAAAAGTGGGGCAGCCGTCACCAAACAGATGATCGGGATTTTCAATTCCAGCGAAAAATTTCACTTGGCACTCGCTCCTGAAGGGACACGGAAACCGGTAAAAAGGTGGAAACTCGGATTCCATACTATTGCTAAAGCGACCGGAGTCCCTGTCTATCTGGGCTATTTTGATTGGGGACGCAAGATAATAGGACATGGAGAACGATTTGAACTGACCGACGATGCTATGGCAGATCTGCGTGAAATACAGAAAATTTACAAGGCCATGAATCTCAAAGGGCGTTACGACGGTCGCTTCGACTTTTTAGAGGGAGTCTAGCGTACAAAAACAATAATTCTGGATATTATTGCAAGACCGGAGACCATGAAATAGAAAATCATGGCTCCTTTGTTGTTTTTAGGAGAGGAGAGATATTCAAAAAGAATCAGTGATACAGGCACAAACAGCACTACCCCGTATGGATCGTGATTATCCGCAATAAAGACGGCAAAGACCAACGTAATCAGTATTGCAAAAAAGATGATGCGGATAGAGGTATTGGAGTGGATGATCTTGTAACGGTTAAGATTGCGCAACACGTGAAATGTTGAAATCAAAGCAAAAGTAATTATTACAAGAAGTGCAACTATTTCCACGGTACTAAAGTCGATACCATATCTGCCAAGAGTACTCATCGAACTCCAGAAAGAGGCCCCCAAACTACTCAGAAGTTCCTTTCCGCCAAAAATATAACATATTGCACTAACCATCACCAAAGGTGTGAAAAGTCCGAGGAATGAGGTAAAAACATACTTGAACTTCTCCTCCGAGGCTCTATAATTGACAAGCGTGATCAAAGGAAAAATCCACACCAAAGGTGGAAAGAAAAGAGATGCAGTTCCAAAAAGGAAAAATGAAAGATAGTTGTCACTCAAATTTTGGACGGCATCGCGGTATTTAGCGGAGAAGGCCAGCGACCAGATCAGCAGTAACGCCACTATATGTAGTGGAGAGAAGAATATGACTCTCTGATTGTAGAGGGCAAGGAAGATATACAACACCGGTAGCAGGTAGTTGATACCTGTAGTATACATCATATTGAAAGAATAGATGCTGACGGCTGTAAGTATAAGAAAAACTACAGAAAGAATATATGAGAGGGTGGTAGCACCGAATAATGCATTGAGAAACTTCGGAGAGCCAAAAGGCAATACTGCCTCAAAATCCATTGGCTCAGAAGCGGTAAAAAAGGCACTCACATAGAGTACAAGTGCCAAAATCAGCAGCGCAATTGTCCTTCCGTTGATCTTTGACATACTTACTCCACCCTCCCATTATCAGAAATCCAACAAATCGCAGCCTATATCGCTGCGGTAAAAGATGCCTTCAAACCCAATTTTGGCAAGCCTTCCATAGGATGCTTTTCTCGCTTCATCCAAAGAGGCCGCCAGCGATGTTACTGCCAGTACCCTTCCACCGGACGTCACCACATTATTGCCTGAAACCGCAGTACCGGCATGGAATATAACGGTATTCTCTTCTCCGTAGTTGACATCGAGACCCGAAATCGTAAATCCCTTCTTATAACTACCGGGATAACCACCGGATACCGCCATCACCGTGACGGAACTCATCGGTGAGACCTCTATTTTCTCCAATGAGAGAGTACCTGTTGCAGCAGCCCGGAGGTGTTCCAAAAGGTCGCTGTCTATGCGCCTTACTACCGATTCACACTCAGGATCTCCCATACGGACATTATATTCTATAACATAAGGGTCCCCGCCGCAATTCATAAGGCCGATGAATATGAAGCCGCAGTAGTTCATACCCTCGGATAGTATACCTCGTATGGTGGGCCTTATTATGCGCTCTTCAACTTTTGCCATGAAACTTTCATCAGCAAAAGTAACCGGGGATACCGAACCCATTCCACCTGTATTCGGACCTGTATCACCCTCACCAATACGTTTGTAATCTTTGGCATGGGGAAGCATCAGATAATCCTTTCCATCGGTCAGCACAAAAACCGAGAGCTCGATACCGGAGAGATACTCTTCTATCACCACTTTTGCACCGGCATCGCCGAAACGACCTCCAAACATCGAAGCAAGCTCCTGACGAGCCTCCTCCAAAGAATGAGTGATAATAACTCCCTTACCAGCTGCAAGACCGTCAGCTTTTAATACATACGGAGGCTTTATCTCTTCCAGAAAAGCCGAAGCTTCTTCAATCTGAGAGGCCTCGAAAGTCCTGTAAGCGGCAGTAGGAATAGAGTGTCCGGACATGAAAGCCTTGGCAAAATCCTTACTCCCTTCAAGCCTTGCTCCGTCACGACCGGGACCTATAACCATAAGTGAAGGTATTCTCTCACGAAAAAAATCGGTAATACCATCTACAAGCGGATTTTCAGGACCTACGACCAACATATCTACGGAAAGATCGGAAATATGGCGTGCAATGGATTCAAAGTCTGAAAGACTACAATCCACATTTGTTGCAAAAGATGCTGTACCGGGATTACCCGGCATACAGTAAAGATGCTCTAAAAGAGGACTACCGGCTATTTTCCAGGCTAAAGCACTTTCTCTCCCGCCCGAACCCAATACAAGGACATTCATATAGGTTGAAACTAATTTTGACAAAGATAGGTATAAAAATTGCTATATTTGGAGTTTAAATGGCAAATCTTCTACGATGAAACGTTCAGGCATACTCATACTCTCTCTCTTGCTTACTGCTCTATCTTGTGGTCCCAGAGCGGATATCCCTAAGAAACAGATGATAGAGATATATTATGAGATCTCTCTTCTCGACAGCTATGTTGACCATAATCCGGAAATGAGGGCACAGAGTGATTCAATGAAGGTTTATGCTCCTTTACTTGACAAGTATGGCTATACTGAAGAGGAGTTCATCAATTCCATCAATTTTTATCTAGGGGATCCCGTGCGATTCCTAAAGATTATCGAAGCAGTTGAAACCAAGCTTAAGGAGCGCGAGCAATACCTCTCCGATCTGCAGCGAGCTGATGGAATTGAGGATGAAAGGATGATAGAAGAGGCAGTTGCTTTTGATGAGGGTGCGCCGGTAGAAGAGTATCCGGCCTTTGAAGCATCTGATACTTTGTCTCAAGAGAGCTCAGCTTGGGAGAGCCCTGTCATGGAGAGCCCTGTCAAGGATACTTTGCCGAATGACACCATAGTTCGAGAACTACCCGATACGAAAAATCGTCGGATTACTACTCGCGAAAAGCGTGTGACCAGAGAGGAACTCATTGAACTGAGCAAAAAATTTAAGGAACAGAAAAGCAAATGATATATAGAGCCGACCATATTTTCCCCATTGAGGGAGAACCCATCATAAACGGATATGTAGAGATTGACGAAGAGGGTATCATTCTATCCTATGGTTCTTCGGATAGTCTGGACGCACAAAGAAAAGCATCTGCAGAATATCTTGAGGGCATACTGATCCCCGGATTTGCCAATGCCCACTGCCATGTCGAACTCTCCCACATGAAGGGTCTTTTCCGTCAGGGTACGGGAATGGATGGATTTATCCAACAAATCAACGCACTGCGTCTGACGGTAAACCGGGAAGAACGTATTGCCGCTCTAACGGAACAAATGGAACAGATGTATGAAGCCGGTGTTTCGGTTATGGGAGATATCAGCAACTGCGACGAGAGCTTCGAATGTAAGGCCTCCTCACCCATTTACACCCGCACCTATTTGGAAGTGTTCGGTACGGAACCGGAAGATGCTCCGCAGATACTCGCCGAAGCACTCCAACTACAAGAGAAAGCTACAAGGATGGAACTGGACGCTGCCCCTACCCCCCACTCTCCCTATACAATGAGCCCTTTGCTCAATCGCCTCTCTGCTGTGGAGGGACTCAAGTCCGGATATCTCTCCTACCATAACCAGGAGAGTGACCAGGAGGAGGATATGATCAGATACGGCACCGGAGAACTAGCAGAAGATTATAAAGCGCGTGGCAGCTCAATGCCTCCGGTAACCGGTGAATCGGCACTAAAATATTTTCTTGACAATCTGCAGAAAGAGATTAAAGCACCTATAGAGGGACGTTTGTTGCTGGTTCATAATACGGTTACCGATCAGGAGAGCATCGATGAAGCTCTAAAGGTACTGAAAAGCCCCTACTGGGCAATTTGTCCTCTTTCCAATATATTCATACACAGGATGTTACCTCCGCTGGACCTTTTGAGGGAGAACAACCTGACCATCTGTGTCGGTACAGATAGCTTATCGAGCAACCTGCAACTATCAATGATAGAGGAAATCCGTTGCATTCAAGAGTACTATCCTCACATACCGCTTGAGGAGATATTGAGATGGTGCTGCCTCAACGGCGCTTGCGCTGTGGGTGCAGAAGAGCGCTTCGGATCATTCAGACCCGGCAAAAAGCCTGGCATAGTTCTTATTGACAATGTAGATTATAAGCGGATGATGCTCACTAAAGAGAGCAAATCCAGGAGAATAATGTAATCACTAATTATGGCGATATATTTTAACACAATAGTTTTCGGACCGATCAGGAGCAGACGACTCGGCAGTTCACTTGGAGTCAACCTTCTCCCTCTTAAGGGAAAGTTATGCTCTTTTGACTGTGTCTACTGCGAGTGCGGATGGAATGCGGATGGACGATCGGATAATAAGATTCCTACAGTGGAGCAGGTGCGGGAAGCACTTAAAAATAAATTGGAAGAGTGCCACCGGGACAATATTCCGGTGGATTCCATAACATTTTCCGGTAATGGAGAGCCTACCATTCATCCCAATTTTCCTGAGATCATAGATTACACTATAGCCCTTAGAAATAAGTTTTTCCCGAAAGCAGCTATCTCAGTACTTTCAAACGCGACAATGCTTGGGAGACCTGGGATAAAGGAGGCGCTACGAAAAGTGGATAATCCCATCCTCAAACTTGACGGCGTGGATGAGGCTTATGTCAGGCTAATCGACCGTCCCCAAAATCCTGATTATAGCATTAGCGAAGTAATTTCGCAGCTGGAGTGGTTTGAGGGGAATTTTATATTGCAGACTATGTTTTTACGGGGAGTGGTGGATGGTGTGGAGGTGGATTCGATGAGGAGCGACTTGCTTGAAGGATGGCAGAAAATGGTCCTGGCACTGCGTCCCCGCGAGGTTATGTTATATACTCTTGATCGTGAGCCGCCTCTTTCTACATTGAAGAAGGTGTCGGTAAAGGAGATGGAGCAAGCAGCCGAACCTCTGGAAAAAGCGGGAATAAAGATCCGTATTAGCGGATAAGGGGTGGGGAGCGTAGAAAATTTTTATTTTTTCGAAGCCGTGTTATTTGAATATTAACTGAAGGAACTAAAAATAAACAATATGAGAGTAGTAATACAAAGAGTATCTTCTTCGAGTGTCACTATCAGCGGTAAAGTAGTAGCTGCCATAGGTAGCGGCATGATGGTACTTGTGGGCTTTGAAGAGGCGGATGCAGAGGAAGATATCGATTGGATGTGCAGAAAAATTGCGGCCTTGCGAATTTTTGACGATGAAAATGGAGTTATGAACCTTTCCGTGACCGATACCGGCGGTGAAGTGCTGGTAGTAAGCCAGTTTACGCTTTTCGCCTCTACAAAGAAAGGCAACCGTCCCTCCTATATTTTTGCAGCCAAGCCTGAAACTGCCATTCCTCTATACGAAAAGTTTAAGAAAGTCCTCTCCGAAAGCATCGGTAAAGAGGTAAAGTGTGGCGAATTCGGAGCAGAGATGGAGATTGCTTTGGTGAATGATGGCCCTGTAACCATAATTATTGATAGCAAAAACCGATATTAAAAGTGATATGAAAGAGATTTACAAAAATATTCTCGGGATGATCGACCTGACATCTCTCAATGCTACCGATACTCCGGCATCAGTACGAGCTATGGTAGACAAAGTAAACAATTTCAACAATGTTTTCCCGGACTATCCAAAGCCCGCTTCTATATGCGTTTACCCCAATTTTGCCGGAATAATAGCCGCCACACGCAGAAGCAGGGATATTCGTATCACAGTAGTCGGAGGCTCTTTTCCGGCATCCCAGAGTCCTCTGAAAGTCAAGTTGCTTGAGTGTACCGAAGCGGTGACCGACGGAGCGGACGAGGTGGATATAGTCCTTGCTCTCAACTCATTTCTTGACAATCGTCCGGAAGAGGCTTCGAGAGAGATTTACGAGATAAACAAGGCCATAAAGGCGATAAACTCCGATGTCCATCTCAAGGTAATTCTCGAGACAGGTGTCCTAAAAGATGCCGGTCTGATAGAGCAGGCATCAATGCTCGCAATGGAGGCCGGAGCTGACTTCATCAAGACGTCTACCGGCAAAATCACACCGGCGGCTACTCCGGAGGCAGCCCGGGTGATGTGTCAGGCCATTGCAAAGTATTACGCCAAGACAGGAAGAAAAGTTGGCTTTAAGCCAGCCGGTGGTATCTCCACGCCCGAAGAGGCGCTCGTATATTACAATATTGTGAGCGATACTCTCGGCACCAAATGGCTAACTCCCGCGCTTTTCCGTTTTGGAGCAAGCAGGATGGCGAACAATATCCTTTCGGCACTGGAGGAAAGGGAGATAAAATATTTTTAGAGAGCCTTTATATTGTCGGCAATCTTAGCCACAAGCAACTCTCTGGCCTCTTTACTGGCCCAACCGATATGAGGGGTAAGCAGCAGTTTATCCCTCTTTTTCATTGTAAGATAAGGATGATCGGCCGGCAGAGGCTCTGTTGTAAAGACATCCACGGCAGCACCTGCGATCACTCCTTCATCCAGAGCTTCCGCCAGGTCGGCCTCATTGATGATGCCGCCGCGCCCCATATTGACTATATATCCCCCCGGATTCATAGCCTCCAGCTCTTTGCGGGTTATCAACCCTTTTGTGCGTTCGTTTAGAGGTGCGTGTATCGTGATTATATCGCTCTCAGCGAGTAATTGTTTCAGCTCTTTTGCAGGATAGACATTGCAATGTGCTTTCCCCGATGTAGGGTAATAGGATATCTCCATACCGAAGACTTCGGCTATCCGGGCAACCCTGGAGCCGATATTGCCAAGACCGATGATACCCAGACGTTTGCCTTTGATCTCATAAAAGGGAGTTGTCACATCGGTAAAAGATCCGGCAGCACTATAATGGCCGCTTTTAACCGCTTCATCAAAGTAGGGAGCCTTTCCCACCAGGTTGAGAATGTGCATAAAGGTTACCTGTGCCACACTTTCAGTGGAATAATTGACAGCATTTCGAACCGGAATTTGTTTTGAAGCAGCGTAGGCCAAATCCACATTGTTCATGCCCGTAGCAGCCACACAGATAAGTTTCAGGGCCGGGTTGGAATCTATCTCCTTCTGTCCCACCCAGACTTTATTGGTAATTACAACATCATATCCTTTAATACGTTCCACCACCTCGTCAGGGGCTGTTGAAGAGTAGGTCGTCAATTCTCCGAGAGATGAGATTGGCCGGAGGGAGACATCCTCACCTACGGTAGCCGAGTCTAGAAAAACTATCTTCATTTTCTTCATTTCCTCAAGTTTTGATACGGTTACAAAAATAACAAATTATTATTGCTAACTTTGCGTGATTTTGATAAAACTATGGACAAAGTGAGAACAAAGAAATTTTATACCGGCAAAACAGCTCTTGTTACAGGTGCCGGATCCGGTATCGGAGAGGCTATTTCCTGTAATATGGCTAAAAATGGCGCAAATGTGATTGTTACAGGCCTGGGTATGGAAGAGCTGGAGAGGGTATGTGAAATATGTCGCGGTTATGGCGTGAAAGCGTGGCCTTTCGAATTCAATCTTGAAAAGAGGGAAACCATAGATGATCTGGTTTCATTTATGGAAAAGGAAGAGCTAAAACCGGAAGTAATAGTATTCAACGCGGGAATCTCTCAGAGAGCGCTCGCACTCGACACCGATTTTTCGGTAGACCTCAAACTGATGGATATAAACTACCTCGGTTCAGTCTATATGACTAAAAAACTTGCTCCGATGCTAAAAGCAGCCAAATGCACGCACATTGGTGTCAATACCTCCATTTCCGGACTCTTCGGATTTCCGCTAAGATCGGCATACTGTGCATCTAAAAGGGCTTTATTCGGTTTTTTCGAGTCCCTGGACCTGGAGAACGACAATATCAAAGTTACATTTATAATTCCCGGACGCGTCAATACCCAGATCAGCAAAAGCGCCATTTTGGCTGATGGCAAGCCTTACGCCAAAATGGATCCGGGTCAGGCTAATGGTATGAATGTGGACCGCTGCGGTAAGATCGCAGTAAGGGCTATTGCAAAAGGAAGACACAGGAAACTCATTGGAGGCATCGAATTGCTGATGGCCTACATATACAAATATACACCGTGGCTCTACTGGAAACTGGCCAAAAAAGTTTCCGCCACCTGATACCCTTTAAAGATATGAAAGAAAGAGTAAAAGTAATTAGTGCAATCCAGCAAGTGGGCATTGGAGTGCCTGACGCACAGACCGCATGGAAGTGGTATATTGAACAATTCGGAATAGATATAAAGGTACTGGCAGCCGAAGGAGTAGCCGAGAGCATGTTGCCCTACACGGGAGGTAAACCTCAACCACGATTTGCCATTCTGGCTCTCAACCTTCGTGGGGGCGGCGGATTTGAAATCTGGGAACCGCGAGGCAGGGAGCTTAACTGGCCCGCCTCTACCCCACTTCTGGGTGATACCGGTATTTTCATCTGCAAAGTAAAATGTCCCGACGTTCAACTGGCATACAACACCTATAAGTCAAGGGGACTTGACCTGCTGGGTGCTCCGTGCAAGTCATTTGCCGGACTGGAACACTTCTATATGAAAGACCCGTGGGGCAACATTTTCGAAATAGAGGAGGATTACTTTGAGTTTACGAAGGTCAAAGGCTCCATTACAGGTGGCTCAAACGGAGTTGTAATTGGAGTCTCCGACATGGAGAAATCCATCGATTTTTATGGAAAATTACTCGGCTATGACTGTAAGAGTGCTGACGAAAAAGGAGTTTTTGACGATCTGCAGGGAGTCCCGGGTTCGGAGCAGAAGTTGCGCCGCGTGATGTTGGAGCGTTCCCAACCCTTACAAGGTCCTTTCAGTGATGTACTCGGCACCACACATATAGAATTGGTGCAGTCGCTCGACCGTACCCCGACCAAACTCTATAAAGATCGTTTCTGGGGTGATCCGGGATTTATCCACCTCTGCTTCGACGTGCGCAACATGGAAGCTATCCGTAAAGATAGCGAAGAGGCGGGACATCCATTTGTCTGTGATAGCGGATCGGCTTTCGGTATGGGTGAAGCCAATGGCCATTTTACCTACATCGAAGATCCTGACGGTACGTTGATTGAGTTTGTGGAGACCTATAAAGTGCCGATTCACAAGAAACTCGGCATATATCTCAACCTTGCCGGAAAAGATGACCGCAAGCCGCTACCAAGGATAATTACCAAAGCATTCAGATTTCTCAGGGCAAAGCCGGAGTAATACTCTATTGCAATAATAGAAGGTCAGCTACCACAAAAAGCATAAAGAGAAGTGATGCAATGCCGTTTGATGTAAAGAAAGCGGCATTGAGCCTTTTCAGATTTGTGGGAGATATGATTGCGTGCTGATAAACCAGCAACGCAAGAAATAGGCATGCACCTATTATAAAGAGCCAGCTGCCTGAAATAAGCCGGCCGAAAAGGGGTATCAAGATAAATAAAATAAGGTGTCCCGCCAGGGAAATCCGCATTGCTTTCACACGCCCGAACTTCTGAGGCACAGAGTGCAGCCCCAATTCACGATCTATCTCTTCATCCGACAGAGAATAGAGGATATCAAAATGTGACGACCAGAGAAAAACAGCAAGCGAAAGCACAAGAATAGCCGGTGTGAAATAGCCTGTAATGGCCACGAAAGCAGCCGAAGGGGCAATGGCAAGGGCTATTCCGAGGACATAATGGCTAAACCAGGTATAGCGTTTCATATAACTATAACCAAGCAGTACCGCCAATGCCGGGAATGCCAATATAAAAGAGAGCAGATTAATGCTTAAAGCAGTCAAAAGAAAGAGTATGGCATTGATTATCACAAATATGATGGCTTGCCGCGGAGAGATTTTCCCTGAAGGAATTTCCCTGGAGAGGGTTCTCGGATTACGGGCATCTATCTCCCTGTCGGCATAACGGTTGAATCCCATTGCGCTGTTGCGCGCAAAAAACATACAACCCACTATCTTTAAAAGGGTTAGCCACTCGAAATTTATTTCCGGTTCCCGAAGGGCAAGTACAAACCCAATCAACGCAAAAGGGAGCGCGAAGATGGTATGTGAAAATTTCACAAAGGATAAATAGTTGACAACCTTCTTATAAAAACCGTACATAACTATCTCAAAATAGCACCGAATTTTGTCTGGAAGGCTTTTAAGAGCTTGTCAACAGCCTTTTCTACATCAGCATCGGTAAGAGTCTGGTCGGGATGCTGAAGAGTGAAACCCAATGCATACTGCTTTTTGTCTGAAGGAATCTTATCTCCGCGATAGACATCAAACAGGATCACCTGACGAAGCAAACTCTTTTCCGTCTGGAAAGCACATTTGCGAAGTTCGGCAAAAGAGACACTCTCATCCAGAAGCAGTGCAAGGTCTCTACGCACTTCAGGATATTTGGGAAGTTCCTTAAACCTCACTTTATTGCGTTTCAGCAATTCTAAAATTCCATCCCACATAATTTCTGCCACGAAAAGAGGTTGTTTGATGCCATACCGGCGTGCCAATGCAGGCTGAATCGTACCTAAAACTGCTATTTGCTTACCTTGAAGTCTATATTCCAGCCCTTCACTGAAAATATCCGATGGAGCTGCATCACTCTCGAGATCATATATATTACATCCCAGCCTCTTGAGAAGCAGTTCCAAATAACCTTTCAGATAGAAATAGTGCCCAAGTCCCGTCTCATTCCGCCACGATTTGGCCCCATGTCCTGTAATTGCCATGGAGAGTCGCATCTCCTCCCTGTACGACTTTAGATTGGAAGCGGGGTCATCATCACCCTCTTTTGGAACAAAAGAATAGACATTTCCCATCTCGAAAATCTTTAAATCAGTAATCTGGCGGTTAAGATTATATGCTACAACCTCAAGTGCATTAAGTATAAGCGTCTGGCGCATGGAATCAAGATCATGGCTCAACGGATTGAGCAACCGGACAAGCCTTTCCGGAGGATAGGTCCGGAGTTTTGAATAATAGTCACTCTTTGTAAGGGAGTTATTCATTGTCTCCACAAAACCATTGTTGGCAAGAAATTCCGATATGCGCGAACGGAGCGCTTCTGGATCAGGAGTGGGAGTCCTGTTTATAGCCACCTTCATATTGAGGGGAAGCTCTATATTGTTGTAACCGTAAATGCGAAGCACCTCTTCCACCACATCACACTCTCGTGTGACATCCACCCTATATGAAGGGACATCCACCAAACAACCGGTTGCACTCTCTTTTCTGATATTAAAATCGAGCGATGCCAGGATATCCTTTATAGTCTGACTCTCTATTCTTTTACCGATAAGGGATTCCATACGCGAATAATCGAGTTCAAGCTGCACTTCCCGGAATTTATTGGGATAGGACTCCTGTATATCTCCAACTATCACACCCCCCGCAACCTCTGTTATGAGCATGGCGGCGCGTTTTGCGGCATACATTGTATTAAGCGGATCAACTCCTCGCTCATACCTGAATGAGGCATCGGTCTTAAGACCATGTCTCTTGGAACTCTTGCGAATGGTTGTAGGGTTGAAATAGGCACACTCAAGAAATATATCTGTCGTAGATTCCGTCACACCGGAGTCTTCTCCTCCAAATACTCCGGCTATGCACATAGGATCCTTTGCATTACAGATAACCAGGTCTTCCGATGAAAGGGTTCTTTCCACTCCGTCAAGGGTCACAAATTTGCAGTTTGGCGTACTACGGCGCACTACAACCTCACCACCCTCTATTTTAGATGCATCAAATACGTGCAAAGGGTGTCCATTCTCATTGAGAAGAAAATTGGTGATATCTACAATATTATTGATAGGGCGTTGGCCGATCATCATAAGACGCTCTTTGAGCCACTCCGGAGATGGGCCTACCTTTACACCCCTTATAGTGATTCCAATATAGCGGGGAGCCAGATCAGGTGCTTCAACCCTTATGGGAATGGACTCTCCCTCAACATTAGTGAAACCCTCTACCGAAGGCAGCACAAACTCTACAGGTATATCCCTCAGTTTGCAATAGGCATAGAGGTCACGAGCTACTCCAATATGAGATGCACCATCGATACGATTGGGTGTAAGACCAATCTCGAAGATGGTATCTGTCTTTAGTTTGAGGTAATCCTTAGCAGAAGTGCCTACGACGGCTTCGGGTTCCAACACCATAATACCCTCATGGTCTGTACCGATACCGAGTTCATCTTCGGCACAGATCATTCCATGGCTCTCTACTCCACGGATTTTCGATTTTTTGATCTTAAAACCACTGCCATCTTCGCCAGGCAACGTACTACCTACAGTTGCAAGGAGGACCTTCTGTCCGGTCGCAACATTTGGGGCGCCACAAACCACCTGTAGAAGATCAGGAGCACCGGTATTTACTTTTGTCACATGCAGGTGATCTGAGTCGGGATGCTCCACACATTCAACTACCTGAGCAACGATTACTCCCTCCAGTCCACCGGGAACCTGCTCCACGTGCTTCATCTGTTCCACCTCAAGACCGGTAGAGGTCAATATCTTTTCAACTTCTGAAGGCTTTAGATCAAATTTGAGATAATCTTTAAGCCAATTATAGGAAACTGTCATATATAATATCTTTTTTCTCTATTTGAAAAGGGATCCCACGAACTCCTTTTTGTCGAATAGTTTGAGATCCTCAATCTTCTCACCCACCCCTATAAATTTTATGGGGATACGAAACTGGTCGCTTATACCAATGACCACACCACCTTTGGCGGTACCATCAAGTTTTGTAACTGCCAGTGCGGTCACTTCTGTTGCCTTGACAAATTCCCTTGCCTGGATAAATCCGTTTTGACCGGTGGAACCGTCTATTATCAACAACACTTCGTGGGGAGCATCCGGTACAACCTTACTCATGACGTTGCGTATTTTGGTAAGCTCGTTCATCAGGTTGATTTTGTTGTGCAAACGACCTGCCGTATCTATTATGACCACATCTGCTTCCTTAGCCACGGCAGACTTGACGCTGTCGAAGGCTACGGAAGCGGGATCCGCCCCCATTTCCTGTTTGACTATATCCACTCCGGCACGCTGACTCCATATTACCAGCTGGTCGACTGCGGCGGCCCTGAAGGTATCTGCAGCGCCGAGAACTACCTTTTTCCCCGCGTTTCTGAGTTGAGATGCAAGTTTACCGATAGTTGTGGTCTTCCCTACTCCATTGACTCCCACCACCATTATTACATAGGGCTTTTTGGAAAAATCAAAGGGCTCAACCTGCGATCCTGAGGCGACATCGAGCAGCGTCTCAATCTCTTCACATAAGATCTGATTCAGTTCGGATGTATTGAGGTATTTATCCTTAGCCACCCTCGCTTCAAGACGCTCTATAATCTTCTGAGTAGTATCCACTCCCACATCGGATGTTATAAGTGCCTCCTCGATGGAGTCAAGTACGTCATCATCGACTATGCTTTTGCCTGCAATAGCATAGGTTATTTTGTTGAATATGGAAGTTTTGGTCTTCTTCAGACCCTCGTCAAGAGCAACATCTCTCTGTTCATACTCATCCTGAGCAGCTTTCTTCTTGCCGAATATTCCAAAAATTGCCATTTTAATCTCTATTTGTCAACCTACAAAGGTAACTATTTATTCGGCATTATCGCACTAACCATTTGTTCGAGTTCTGAAACATTCATATCGCATCGTATACAGAGAAAGTTTGCTTTAGGAAAATAGGTAATAATCACAAGGCCATATACCTTGTCTCCCTCTATGAGGGAGTAAGCATCCCCCTTAATCTCCTCATCCTCAGAGGCCTGATTAGACTGTTGCGGTGTTGTGAGATAGCCGTCGGACTTGACGGCTTCAGTAAGTTCTGCAATCACTTTTGTTGCAATATGTGGCGGCTCATCCTGAAAATCGGTAATGACAATTTCCTTAATATTCATTGCCTTGAAGGCTTTTCTGGTCTTACGGTCAATTTTCATCAAAGGCATCATCATTCTGAAAAAAGCCCCATCCATCTTTACCGACTCAATTTCATATTCGGAACTGATACGCTCCAAAGCGGCATCAATCTTCCCCTCATTAGCAGCGATAGCCCAAAAAGAGAGCATTGTAAAGGCCAGCAGCAACACTATTTTTTTCATAGACCTATGTATTTTCTCAGTAATCTAAGCTTTAGGGCGTTATAAGGCGGATATTTGATTTTGAGTTCTTTTCGGGGGTGTTTTACCAGTATGCTCTTGTAGTGGGAGAAGGTTTCAAAACTTTTATCTCCGTGATAGGCTCCCATACCGCTCTGGCCTACACCGCCAAAGGGCATTGAATGTTCTGTCAGATGCATTATTGTATCATTGACACATCCTCCGCCAAAATGAGACTCCCTCATTATCATATTTGCATACTCTTTTCCGAAGAAATAGAAGGCGAGAGGCTTTTCCTGACCCTTAATAGTACGAATAAGGGCAAATATATCGTCAAAAGCCAGAACAGGCAACACCGGACCGAATATCTCCTCTTGCATTATGGGACTCTTCTCAGTAACCATATCTATTATTGTGGGTTCCATCCTGCGACCTTTTGCCTTGCCTCCCCAAAGTACTCTTACATCCTCCAGATACCCCTGCAAACGCTCAACCGCCTTTTCATTCACTATGTATGTATAATCATCTCGCAGAGTGTATTCCCCTCCATTCTTGTTGTAATAAAACTCCTTGATATATGCAATCATCTTTGACACGAGTTCATCTTTGACGCTCCGCTCCACATAAACGTGATCGGGAGCCACACAAGTTTGTCCCGCGTTGAGATATTTACCCCATACAATTCTGCGTGCAGCTGCATCAATATCCGCATCCTTATCCACTATACAGGGAGACTTGCCTCCAAGTTCGAGCGTCATCGGAGTCAGGCGACCATCCTGTGCCTGCCTCAATTGCAATTCGCGGGCGACTGCAGGAGATCCCGTATAGAATATATAGTCAAATTTGCCTCCGAAAAGAGTTTCCCTCTCAGTAGGGGAATTCCAGGTAACATAGATATACTCCCTCGGAAAGTGCTGCATAATTATGGTATAAAGAAGTCCTGAGAGAGTCGGAGTGTTGGTGGAGAGTTTCAGCACTACTGTATTACCCGCTGCCATGGCAGCCGCCAAAGGAACTATGGAGAGATGAAACGGATAATTCCATGGAGCTACTACGAGGGTCACTCCATAGGGCTCAGGTACAATATAGCCTTTTGAAGGACGGTTAATCGTAGTGGTTTTAGCCTTCTTAGGCTTCATCAATTTTTTAAGATGCTTTATAAGATAATTCAGCTCAATTAACGAATATCCTATCTCCGTGGAGAGTACGTCAAATGCAGATTTATTGTAATCCTTTAGAAATGCCTCCAGAATCTCAGGCTCATACTTACGAATGATGCTTTTGAGTCTCTTGAGCTGGTTTAGTCGAAAATCATAGCCTAAAGTGGCTCCTGTGTTGAAATAGTTGCGTTGTAATTCTATAATATTATTCATAATACAAATTTAATCATTTTTGAAGAAAAGAGGTGCGTTTGGAGCAAATCCGTATAGGACATTCCCAATATCATGCCACCGAATATGCTATCCCAAAATAGTGACAAACTGACTGACCTCACACATTGAGAGATGGCTAAAATGGAGCCGGATGACTCGACAACTCATCGTCATCAAGCCATCCGGCCACAAACTATGGATCGATTAGAAACGGTCCTGCCGTTCCATCATCTATTTAAACTCTGCAAGAACTTCCTTTACCATGGAAGGACTGAGACGGCCATAAACCTTCTCCCCTATCATAACCACGGGAGCAAGTCCGCAAGCTCCTACACAACGTAGGCAGTCCAGTGAGAATTTTCCATCGGGAGTCACTCCGCCAACCTCTATTCCCAGCTCTTTCTTAAACTCATCCAACACATTTTCAGCTCCACGCACATAGCAAGCCGTTCCCATACAGAGCGATATAGGGTATTTACCCTTGGGAGTCATAGTGAAGAATGAATAGAAGCTCACAACACCAAAAACCTTTGCTGCGGAAATACCAAGATTATGAGCCACAGCCCTTTGAACCTCTTCAGGGAGGTATCCAAACAGATTCTGTGTCCTATGCAGAATAGTAATCAGCTCACCCGGATCATTATTAAACGAGTTGCATATATCTTTAATCTGCCTAATGTGGCTATCCTTTAATTCTATTTTCATATCCTAAATTTTATGGTGTTTGTCAAAATAGTGTGTATGGAGCAGATGGTGTGCAAGTTCGCTCATCGGCTGACCCAGGAATTCCTCATAAAGTTTCAAAATATAAGGATTCTCGTGAGACTTACGTAAAGGCTTGGCAGCATCCTCACGATATAGGGATTGCGACCTCGCCTTTAGTATTGATGCATTACCCTTGTGATAAGGCTGTCCGGCTCCGCCGATACAACCTCCGGGACAAGCCATTACCTCAACTGCATGGAAGCTTAGCTCTCCTTTACGGATACCATCCATCACCTTGCGGGCATTACCCAACTGGTGTGCGATACAGATATTTATAGCAGTACCGTTGAAGTCCACACTTGCCGTACGGATACCTTCAAAGCCGCGGAGTTCCTTGAACTCGAGGCGTTCGAGGGTCTTGCCGGTAAATACCTCATAAGCCGTACGCACGGCAGCTTCCATCACACCTCCTGTGGTTCCGAAGATAACGGCAGCTCCAGTCGACTCTCCGAGAGGATGGTCAAAGTCCTCATCAGGCAGCGACATGAAATCGATATTTGCCATCTTTATCATGGATGCAAGTTCCGCAGTGGAGATGGAGATATCGACATCACGGTTGCCATCCGATGAAAACTCATTTCTGGTAAGCTCATATTTCTTAGCAATACAAGGCATCACGGATACCACAACCAGATCCTCCCTCTTGATACCGGACTTCTTGGCAAAATAATTCTTTGCTATAGCTCCAAACATCTGCTGAGGTGATTTTGCGGAAGAGGGTTGGTCCAGCATATCGGGATAATTCTGTTCAAAGAAATTGATCCAGGCAGGACAGCAAGAGGTAAAGATCGGCAGCTTGATCGAAGTATCGCCGTTAAGGAAGCCTCCGATACGTCCGAGGAGTTCCGAGCCCTCCTCCATGATTGTAAGGTCGGCGGCGAAATCGGTATCGAATACCTTATCAAAACCGAGCCTGCGCAGGGCTGCAGCCATCTTGCCGGTAACAAGAGTACCGGGCTCAAGTCCAAATTCCTCTCCCAGTGCTGCACGAACTGCGGGAGCAGTCTGCACGATTACAGTCTTCGTAGGATCTGCAAGTGCCTTAAATACTTTACCGGTGTCATCTGTCCTGGTGAGAGCTGCCGTAGGGCATACTGCAACGCACTGACCGCAAAATACACAGGGTGAATCCGAAAGATTCTGTTCGAAAGCAGTAGCGACTACCGACGTAAAGCCGCGGTTGATTGCTCCAAGAGCACCGACTGTCTGAACATCATTACACATGGACTCGCAACGACGGCAGATGATACACTTATCCATATCTCTCTTCAGAGAAAACGAGTAATCTTTACGGTAAGTAGAGAATGCAGCATTTTCAACCATGCGTATCTCTCTTATACCGAGAGTAGCAGCGAGATCCTGCAATTCGCAGTCACCGTTGGAAGCACATACGAGACAGTCCTTGGGGTGATTGGAGAGGATGAGTTCCATAACGGTTCTGCGAGCATTGAGCACCTTCGGGGTGGTGGTTCTTACTACCATACCCTCGGTACAATCGGTGGCACAAGAAGGGGCCAGATTGCGGCGTCCCTCAACCTCCACAACGCAAATGCGACAGGCACCGGGGCGATTTTCAACACCCATGCCCTCCAGATTCATATAGCACAAAGTAGGAATCTTAATGCCCACTTGGCGTGCAGCCTGCAAAATGGTCGTTCCTTTAGCTACCTCTACAGGCTTATTATCTATAGTGAGTTTTATTTTATCCATAATTATCAGCGTATTAGAATTGCACCAAACTTACATTTTTCATAGCAGGCACCGCACTTGATGCATTTCGACTGGTCGATAACGTGAGGTACTTTTTTGTCGCCGGTGATGGCATCAGTAGGACAATTGCGGGCGCAGAGGGTACATCCGATACACTTTGTAGGATCGATTATGTATCTCTTAAGAGCCTTACACTGTCCGGCAGGACACTTTTTGTCTACCACGTGAGCACGATACTCATCTTTGAAGTACTGCATAGTGGAAAGCACCGGATTAGGTGATGTCTGGCCAAGGCCGCAAAGAGCGGTATCTTTGATTACCCTCCCAAGATTCTCGAGATAATCCAGATCTTCCAATGTACCCTTGCCGTGACAAATCTGCTCCAGAGTCTCATGCAAACGCTTGTTGCCAATACGACAAGGTGCGCATTTGCCGCAGGACTCCTCTACTGTAAAATCCAGATAGAACTTGGCTACCGATACCATGCAGTCATCCTCATCCATCACAATCATACCTCCGGATCCCATCATAGAGCCGGCTGCGGTAAGATGTTCATAGTCAATAGGAGTATCGAGATGCTGCTCTGTAAGACATCCGCCGGAAGGGCCTCCGGTCTGTACAGCCTTAAAGCGCTTACCATCTTTGATACCTCCGCCAATCTCGAAAATAACTTCACGAAGGGTGGTACCCATGGGAACCTCTATAAGACCCACGTTGTTGATCTTACCTGCCAATGCAAACACCTTAGTGCCTTTGGACTTCTCGGAGCCTATGGAATTAAACCACTCCCATCCCTTTAATATGATGGGAGGAATATTGGCGTAAGTTTCAACGTTGTTTACGTTGGTAGGCTTACCCATATACCCGGATTGTGCCGGGAATGGAGGCTTGATTGTGGGTTCACCGCGAGATCCCTGCATGGAGCTGATCAATGCCGTCTCCTCACCGCAAACAAATGCTCCTGCTCCGAGACGAAGTTGAATATCAAAGTCAAATCCGCTGCCCAGAATATCTTTGCCAAGCAGGCCATATTCGCGGGCCTGGCGTATTGCAATCTCCAGACGGCGTATGGCGAGAGGATACTCAGCCCTGATGTAAATCAAACCCTTTGTAGCTCCGATACAGTAACCACAGATAGCCATGGCTTCGATTATGGAATTAGGGTCACCTTCGAGTATGGAACGGTCCATGAATGCTCCCGGGTCGCCCTCGTCAGCATTACAAACCACATACTTCTGGTCGGCTTTATTGCCGGCTGCAATCTCCCATTTGAGACCTGTCGGAAAACCTGCGCCTCCCCTACCTCTCAAACCAGACTTTTTCAAGAGTTCAATAGTCTCTTTAGGGTCTGATGCGAGTACCTGACCGAGAGCGGCGTAGCCATCTCGTACAATGTACTCGTCAATGTTTTCGGGATCGATGAATCCGCAGTTACGCAGTGCTATTCTCACCTGTTTCTGGTAGAACTCCATGTGTTTGGAGTCACTGATATGTTCCAGTGTTTCAGGGTCCTCATAGAGAAGACGTGCAACTTTTCTACCTTTAAGAACGTGCTCCTTTACAATCTCCTCCGCATCTTCGGGCTTGACCTGGGTGTAGAATGTGTTATCGGGAATCACTTTAACGATGGGTCCCTTCTCGCAGAAGCCGAAACAGCCGGTAGTAACCACCTTAACCTCATCTGCAAGCCCATTGAGCTGTAAATGCTTGTTGAACTGTTCAACTAAAATCGCGCTCTCGGATGCACGGCAACCTGTACCGCCGCATACCAGTAAATGCATCTTGATCTGTACCATAAGATTAAATCTTTTCCTGGATTGACTGATAATTAACCGGAATGATACCGTCTAAGAGTTCTCCTCCGATAATGTATTTGTCAACGATTTCCAGCGCCCTGGCTGAATCAACATGACTGAAAACTACGGGATCTTTACCCGGGACGGCAACTTCGATGGTAGGCTCTGCGTAACAGTAGCCCATACAACCTCCTTGGGTAACAACGACAGGGAGGGAGTCCTGCTCAACCTTCCGCAGAAGCGTATTCATCACTTCGCGCGCACCGGCAGCAATACCGCAAGTTGCCATTGCTACCCTAATTCTGACCATCTCCTCCGCTTTATCACTCTTCTCGCGAATTGAGATGTCCGACTTAAGGCTTTGCTTCATTTTACGCAAATCATCAAGCGATTTAATTTTGTTCATATTTGTGAGTTTTTTATTATAAAATGTTTATTGTTGTGACAGAATAAACGTGGTTTTCCCGAAATAAAGTCCAAACATAGCCATATTATTTCTCAAAAACAAAAGAAATTTTCAGATGTTGCTGCTCACCATCTCATATACAAGGTTCATCACCTGCGGATCGTTGAGAGGCAGCCCATCCAGGGCCTCGTCCAGTTCCTTCGTACTTATGCTGAAATCATTCTCATCTGTAATGTAATGCAGAACTATATTGATGTCAGGATTGGCTCCGAGCAGCAGGACATAGGCATTTGCCAGGTCTCCCATCGGAGGCCGGTCAATGTGACTCAGACCATATTCCGCTCTGACCGTAGTACCCACTCCGACAGTTGAGTCGATAGTGAGGGAGCCTCCCGCCTGTTCGGCGCCCTGCCTCAAAAGAGGGAGTCCGAGTCCCACCTTACGGGTAGTTCGGGTGGTGCAATAAGGGTCGGTCACCTTTGCCACCATTTCAGGGGTCATCCCCTTTCCATCGTCACGAACGGAAATTGAGAGCAGATCGCGTGCAATGGATACAAGCACCTCTATCCATATATTTTTGGCTCCCGCCGAAATGGAGTTTTGGACTATGTCCAGAATATGCATAGCAAGATCGTTCATACTGTAAAGATTCAATCAAGTGAAACATACCGCCCATCCTGCCCCCTCAGCGCCATCGCTACTTCCGCAAAGGTGAGTTCGCGGAGATGGAAAGTGCATCCGGAAGAGAGAAAATCTTCCTGATAATGGGCATCCGAAGAGCGGATGAAACGATATTTTGAAAGATATTTATGAGTTTGAAGCAAATTGTTGAGATCGCATCGGGATGAAATTTCCAGGGAATCAGGCTTTAAGTCAAAGGGAATAAATCCCAGCTGGCTCAGCACCGAATCACGGCTTTTATCCACATGCGCCAATATAAAAATGCCATCCAGACTTCTGATAAAGGCCTCCACCTGCTCCAACGATTGGTCTATCGCAGATATTAGGAGATATTCCTCCTCACCCAATATATTTTCATCACGATCTACCCACATCTGGTAACCGAATTTTTCAGGAACGTTTGGTATTGGAGGAAGGTGCTTGGTGAGATATTCCTGTAGCATATCGAGTCTTTTCCGATCTTCTACAAAAGCGAGACAATGAACCTCTTCCCGTGTGGTAATTTCAGCTCCACAGAGCACCAGGATGCCGTTTTCTTTACCAAGATCACGTATCTCGGGACATTGACGGGTACTATTGTGGTCGGTTATGCCCACAATACTGTACCCCTTCTCCCGAGCGCGGCTGACGATGAATCTCGGAGTCATCTCGATGTCACCGCAGGGGGAGAGAAAAGTGTGATTATGCAGATCCCCTTTGTATGACCCAAGCTCCACGGTGGTTAGTTTATGAGAGACCAGAGTTTACCCGTAAATTCGAAACAGGATTTATCGGTACCGAGAATGGGGAGGCCCTCCTCATTGGAAACCTCCATTGCATCCTCATCCGGCTTCAGTCCTTTGACCAAAACTATGGCAGCAAGATCTTTAAGAGAAGCCACCGCCATTATGTTTTTGTGTGTCTGAAGAGTGACCCAAACTTCACCTTCCTGTGAAAAGCCCATAACGTCAGAGAGCAGGTCCGATACATATCCGCCCTCAATTTCCCTGTCAAGTCCATTTTCTCCCGAAAATACCTGCAAGTTCATTTCTTGCACAAGTTGTCTAATAGTCATATCTTTTGCCCCATATTTCTTCCATCAGAGCGATGGCCTCGTCTACCTTCAGCGTGCCTTTCCTTTCATTGGCAATCTGCATGAAGACGCAATTGTTAATATTTCTCTCACCATTGACGATATCTCCGGCGAGAGCCTCACAGTTGGGAGAACCGCAGGCACCGCAATCAATGCCCGGTAACGTATGCTTCAGCTTACGCACCTCTTCCATCTTGCGGATGGCCTCCTTTATATCCCTTCCGTATTTCATAAAGGCGCGTGGTTGCACCCTGCTGAATACCATATAATCAGCGCAATATTTGCGAAAATCCTTGATGTATGGATTAACCCATGGAGCGGTCGATGCCCTCTTATGGAGGCCGTCAGCTACAAGAAAACGGTTGCCTCTTACAAGGATACCCCCCGAACAGGACTCATCGCAGCATCTGAGTTCCAAAAAGTCCACTCCCTCTATATCCCCATTCTCTACCTTTTCCAAAAACTCTATCACATTGTCCATACCATCTATAGCGAGAGCTACGCCACGTATGGCATTGGACTCGCCGCGGGTGGTGGACCAGCGGATGGCATTTGAGGTTATCTCCTCATTAATACGAATGTTATTCTCCGTACAACTATGGTTTCTATGTACCATCATCACTTTGCTATAGAGCAGATCCATATTGATGGCTCCGGTAATCGGAGATACATATCCTCCGACAGGGTCTTTGACCGCCGCAATCTTCGCCACGCAGGGTGTGAGATAGAATATGCCCAAATCCTCTTCCGGAATACCTGCATCCCGATATTTGCTCTTGTAATATTGAGCTGTAATCTCCAAGGGCGGTAAAAGAGTCATTATGTTGTCCACCAACGAAGGGAAACGCACCTGTACCAGGCGAACTATGGCAGGGCAATAAGAGGAAATTAAAGGTCTGGAATCAGCCGGAGCCTCTTCTATATAGCGGTTCATCTCCTCTATCAGATAATCTACACCCAGTTCCACCGGACTTACCTCCGTAAATCCAAGCGAGCCTATAATACGGTTGATTTCGTTCATCTCTATCCTATCCTCAAACTGGGAATAGAAGAGGCTCGGCACCAGCAACAAGCGGTGTTTGTAAGCAAAAATATGGTCGAAATCATCATCTACCACACGTATCGCATTCGTTGGACATTCACGATAGCAACGGCCACAATCGATGCAGAGGTCACTATGGATTACAGCCTTGCCACCCTTGACCCTCAATGCCTCAGTAGGACACACTTTCATACAGTGTGAACAACCTACGCAAAGATCAGTCATGATCTCCAATCCACGGTAGTATCTGCAATGTGCACCCTCTGCCATAAAGTTCAGAATCTAATGAAAAAATCCAAGACCGTACCCTTGTTAACCTCCGAGGTTATTTTAAAGTCATCTACATTGGCACGTATATTCGGTAGTCCCATTCCTGCTCCAAAGCCCATGTCACGCACCTCCTGAGATGCAGTGGAATAGCCCTTTTCCATAGCCTGCGCTATATTGGGTATGCCGGGGCCCTCATCATCAAGAACCACCCGGATGCCGGATTCATCGACACCTGCGGTGATAACTCCCCGCCATGCGTGGGCGACAATATTGACCTCAGCTTCATACATCGCAACAACCACACGTTTAATTATATCAGGTGGTACTCCGAGTTGTTTGAGTACACGCTTGATCTGCGATGAAGCATGGCCGGCTTTATTGAAATCGCCTCCTACAACTGTGTAAACAAGTTCCATAATCAATATACAGGCTTAAGACCTGCGTTATAGAGCAGACCGGATGTCTTAAACATGGAGAACTCGGTGGTGATGATAGTCATATCATTGTCATCCGCCAGTTCTATCATATCCTGGGTAACCTTCTTGTCACGCACGATAAGAATATATTTAAGGTCGGACATTTCGGCCGTCCTTATGGACTGAATGTTGCTAAGTCCCGTCACAAGCAGGAAATCGGTAATTCGCAGTGTCAGCACATCACTCATCAAATCGGAAGAAAAGGCATACTCAACTGACTCGTCAAGGTTTTGCTCTCCGCATATAACCTTTCCTTCAACAAGGGCGACTATCTCTTTTAGTTTCATAAAAAATATATAATTAAAGGGCTGTTATTATGTTTGTCAGGCGACAAATATAGCATCATTAAATGAAAAATGCAACTGCTGTTTGAGCACATGCAAGTCCGAAAGCTGCCGGGAGATAGGATATGGTTCCCACCTGGGATTTCTTATTGGTTTCCTCTACCGGGATAATGGCTTCGCGGTCGGGCAGTTCCTCCGAAAAGACTACTTTAAAACCCTTTAAAATGCCCTCCTTGCGAAGTTTTTTACGTATAATGTAGGCAAAAGGGCAGTTAAAGGATTTGGAAATATCGGCAATCCTGACCCTGGTCATATCAAATTTGGCTCCGGCACCCATGGAGGAGACGAGAGGTATTCTATGGGACATGCAGTAGCAAATGAGTGCTATCTTTGGGGAGAGGGTATCAATGGCATCCACGAGAAAGTCTATCCGGTGTCCGGAGAGAAGCTGTTCTACATTTTCCGGAGTTATATAATCATTTATTATAGTCAGAGAAATTTCGGGGTTGATATCCCGCAGGCGCTCAGCCATCACTTCAGTCTTGGGTCTGCCTGTGGTAGACTCCAGCGCAAGCAACTGACGGTTGCGGTTGGAAATGGAAACATTGTCGGAATCGAGTATCAGCAATGATCCCACACCAGCACGAGTCAGCATTTCGGCGGCGTAAGCGCCTACTCCTCCAAGCCCTATGACCGCAATGTGGGCGTCGCGCAGCCTCTGCATTTGCTCCGGATCGAGGAGCAATCTTGTCCTCTCCTGCCACATATCAAAGTCCCTTCTTTTTTGCCTCATCCCAGATCTCTTCCATCTCGTCGAGGGTCATATCCTTTAAATTGCGTCCAAGCTCCTTGCTCTTAAGCTCAAGGTAGGTAAATCTCTCCTTGAACCTACGGCAGGTCATCTCCAGAGCAGTATCCGGATTGAGGTCGTATAGACGCGCCGCATTTACAATTGAAAATAGCAGATCACCCAACTCGCTTTCAGCCCTTGCAACCGACTCCGGATCGGAAGCCTCCATAGAGTCGAGCTCCGTGCGAAACTCCCTTATCTCTTCGGCCACCTTATCCCATACCTGCGATCGCTCCTCCCAGTCAAACCCAACTGCCCTTGCCTTGTCCTGCATACGATAAGCCTTTAGCAGCGAAGGTAAGGATTCCGGGACTCCGGAAAGCACCGTCTTGTTACCACCCTTTTCCGTCTGTTTTAGGGACTCCCAGTTGCGTATCACTTGAGCGGAATCCTCCACGGAAGTGGCTGAAAAGACATGCGGGTGACGATAGACAAGCTTTTCGTTGAGCATGTTTATCACATCGGTGATATCGAAGGTACCTTCTTCACTGCCTATTTTGGCGTAAAAAACAATATGGAGCAAAATATCTCCCAACTCCTTTGCAATATTGCGCGAATCACCCGCAAGGATGGCTTCACTCAGCTCGTAAGTCTCTTCTATGGTGAGCGGTCTAAGGGATTCAACTGTCTGTTCCCTATCCCAGGGACATTTGGCACGAAGCTCATCCATGATGTCGAGCAACCGCTCAAATGCCTGCAATCTGATATCTTTCTCCATTGGCTTTTTTGTTAAACATCGGCAAAATTACCAAAAGTTTCCCAAATCGGATATGTTTTAATACATTTGCACCCTACATTAATCATTAACTGAAAGTAACGGGAAAAAACAGTACTGAAATGCGAAATATCAAGTTTATCAGCGCCGATGAGGCAGTAAAAGTGGTAAAATCGGGTGACCACGTCCATTTGAGCAGCGTTGCAAGCGCTCCCCAAATCCTGATACAGGCACTTTGTCGCCGCGGTGATGCGGGCGAACTCAGGGATGTACGCATCCATCACCTCCATACCGAGGGTGAAGCCCCCTACGCTGACCCCAAATACGAAGGTATCTTCTTCCATCAGGCATTTTTCGTAGGAAGCAATGTACGCAAGAGCGTTCAGGCCGGCTACGCCGATTATATTCCCATTTTACTGGGCGAGACACAGAAGCTCTACAGGGGCGGCTATCTCCCCTGCAATGTGGCAATGATACAGGTATCTCCGGTTGATGAACACGGATACGTCTCCCTCGGCACCTCGGTTGATGCTACTTTGGCTGCAATAGAGTGCGCCGAACACGTCATAGCTGTAGTCAACGAAAATGTACCCCGCTCCTGGGGAGATGCGATGATACCACTATCCATGATAGATTTGTTTGTGGAAGACAATACTCCACTGGAGCCGGCTCACTTCACCGAGCCAACGGAGATAGAGAAGGCAATCGGTATGCACTGTGCCAACCTCATAGAGGATGGTGCCACTCTCCAGTTGGGAATAGGGGCAATTCCAAATGCCGTTTTGGCTCAGCTTGGCAATCATAAAAACCTCGGCATCCACACGGAGATGTTTGCAGATGGTGTACTCCCCCTGGTGGAAAAAGGGGTAATCAATGGAGCCAACAAAACCCTGGACAAAGGCAAAATGGTAGCCACCTTCCTGATGGGTTCGCAGACCTGCTACGACTTCATAGATGACAACCCGATGGTATTGATGATGGATGTCGGTTACACCAATGACCCCTTTGTCATTGCGCAGAATCCTATGGTTACCGCTATCAACTCGGCACTCCAAGTGGATATCACAGGTCAGGTGTGCGCCGACTCTCTGGGCACCAAATTCTACTCCGGCGTAGGTGGACAGATGGACTTTACCTACGGCGCCTCCAGATCCAGGGGCGGCAAGGCAATAATTGCAATGCCTTCAGCCACCAATAAAGGTGTGAGCAAGATCTCCCCGATCCTGACTCCCGGTGCAGGTGTAGTCACTACACGCAACCACATACATTGGTTTATCACGGAGTATGGAGCAGTAAATCTCTACGGCAAGTCGCTTCAGGAGCGGGCAAAGCTTATCATCAGCATCGCTCATCCCGATGCGAGAGAGGAGCTTGACAAAGCTGCATTTGAGCGTTTCGGCCCACATTTTCACTTCATAAAATAGTTCCCGAGGTACAGGTTGCATGTTGCCTGTTGCGCGGTACGTTTTAGAGTCCTGAGTTAATAATAATTAGCTCAGGACTTTTTTGTAAATTTGCAGATACAACTATTTATATCCTATAATGAAGCGTTTATACCTGCTTATAATTGCATCGCTGCTCTGCATAAATGCAGCGGCTCATATTCCCTATTGGAACGACCTTCAGACTACCGGAGTCGGTAAAGAGTATCCGAGGACGGAGTTTTCCGTTTTTAGCAGCCGTGAGGCGGCCCTAAATGGTACATACGAATCCTCTCCTTACCATCTCTCCCTCAACGGCACCTGGAAATTCCTCTATACAGATGACTACAGGGATTTACCCGCCGGTATCGAGAAACCCACCTTTTCCACGGCAGAGTGGAGCGACATCAAGGTCCCCGGCAACTGGGAGAGACAGGGATTCGGTATTCCCATTTATGTCAATCATCCTTACGAATTTCCCTATACAAGGAGCGTGAAACCAGCTTTACCGGAGGCAATTCCGACAGGGGTCTATCAGCGCACCTTCACACTACCTCAAGAGTGGAAGGGCAAGGAAATATACCTCAATCTTGACGGAGCAAAATCCGGCGTCTATCTCTATATAAATGGTGTGGAAGTTGGTTATAGCGAAAATTCCAAGGATAGGGCGCAATGGAAAATCACCCACTTCCTCAAATCCGGAGCCAACCATCTGGTAATAAAGATTATGAGGTGGAGTACCGGTACCTGGCTGGAGTGTCAGGATTTCTGGAGGATCAGCGGTATCGAAAGAGATATCTATCTCTCGGCTCAGGAGCAAACTTCGCTTCGTGATTTCACAGTTACTCCAATCCTCAGCGAGTCCGGTGAGGGTCAGCTTACGCTCCGTATGGAGTTATTCAATCCCGATTCCCGCCAGGTGGAGGCAGGGTTTGAGCTGCTTGACCGGAATGGAGTCACAGTTGCCTCCGGAAGTAGCGCTACAAACGATCTCAGTGTGAGTTTTAATGCTAAAATAGAAAATGTGAAGCCATGGTCGGCGGAGCATCCAAACCTCTATAATCTGATAATGAGGGTTGAAAATGAATACACCCCATTTAAAGTGGGATTCCGCAGATTGGAGATCAAGGATGGCCTTTTCTTCGTCAATGGACAACCAATCAAATTTAAGGGAGTAAACATCCACGAGCACGACCAGAATACCGGACACTATATTAGCAGGGAACTTCTGCTCAAGGACCTCGAACTGATGCGTCAGCACAATATCAATGCAATCCGGACAGCACACTATCCCCAGCCGAGATTATTCTATGAATTGTGCGATGAGTTGGGCTTCTATGTCTATCACGAGGCCAACATCGAGTCTCATGGGATGGGATACAATTTACGGGAGGGCGGCACTCTGGGCAACAACCGCGACTTTTATGCACTGCACCAGGACCGCATAATAAATATGTATGAGAGATGTAAAAACTATGCATGTGTCACAATCCTCTCTCTGGGCAATGAGGCGGGCAACGGGTACAATATGTACAAGGCCTACGAATGGATAGAGGAGCGCGAAAAGAGAAATCCCGGAATGAATCGTCCCATTGTCTATGAAAGGGCGCTGCTGGAGTGGAACACCGATATGTATGTGCCTCAATACCCCTCTGCCGACTGGTTTGCAAAGATGGGCGAAGAGGGATGCGACCGCCCCGTAGTACCGAGCGAGTATTCTCATGCAATGGGCAATTCCAACGGCGGTCTAAGTGCACAATGGAGACAAATCCGCCTCTATCCCCAACTGCAAGGGGCTTTTATCTGGGATTGGGTAGATCAGGGGTTCCTCGAGAAGGATGAAAAGGGATATGAGTATTGGGCCTACGGAGGGGATTATGGTGTAGATATGCCCAGCGACGGCAATTTTTGTTGCAACGGTATTATAGCTCCCGACCGGACGCCGCATCCCTCCATGGCTGAAGTTCGTCACGCGTATGGCAATATCCTGTTCGAAGCCGATGATCCCGCCTCAGGCAAAGGATTTACCATTACCAATCTCCACTATTTCACCTCTCTGGAGGGATATGACATTTACTGGTTCATAGAGGGAGACGGTAAGATTGTTCGTAAAGGAAAACTCCATTTCTCCACTGCACCCCAGTGTGTGGAGTCATTTGATATTTCCTATAAGAGATTGAAGTTCAAGGAGGATGTGGACTACTATATCCGCTTTTCGGCTGTGACGAAAGAGGCGGAGCGGCTGATTCCTGCGGGCCACGAGGTGGCTTCGGCTCAGTTTCCCATTTCGCTTCGCGAGAATGTTACTATTCCAAGAATGAAAAAAGGCGATGCATTGGTGATCGATGAAAATGAGGAGTTAATCCGTATCGGCAATAAACGCGTTCAAATGGTTTATGACAAATCACTCTGTACCATCACCTCGCTGAAAGTGGATGGCAGGGAGCGTTTTGCCGAAGGCTGGGGCATCAGGCCCAATTTCTGGAGAGCACCTACCGACAATGATTATGGCAATGGAATGAACCGTAAAAATGCTATTTGGAAGGAGGCCTCAATTAACTTTAATGCATCGGCCAGCGTCTCAATGGATGGCGAGGATGCTATTCTAAAAGTCATCTATTCCCTTCCTGCAGGAAATAATTTCGAAATGGAGTACCGTGTGAGTCGTAATGGTGTAATACACGTTTCTACACGTTTTAACGCTATTGAAACCGAGGCCGGAGAGCAGACTTCTCCCCTATTTGTTCCCAGAATGGGAGTGCGTTTCAGACTTGCAGCTTCCAACGACAGCTTCAGCTATTTCGGTCGCGGACCGGCTGAAAACTATGTTGATCGCAAAGAGGGTTCTCTTATCGGACTTTATAAGAGCAGCGCAAAGGATGAGTATGTCAAATATGTCAGACCACAGGAATGTGGTCACCACTGCGACGTGCGCAGGATAGATTTCGCAGATATGATCATTTTGGCGGATGATTATATGGAATTCAATGCCCTGCGCAATTCTGTAGAGGATTTCGATCTGGGAAAACAGAGCCATGTAAACGATATTACCTCCAATATTAGGAATTATGTAGAGGTTTGTCTCGATTGGCGACAGATGGGAGTGGGAGGATATGACAGTTGGGGCTCACTGCCGGATGACTATGCCATGATCCCTGCCGGAAAAAATTACGAATGGGGATTCAGGCTCATATTCCCTTAGCTCGTTTTGCGGAGAGAAAAATCTCAACGAGTTTTGTTAACTTTGTGAGAAATTGAAAAGCGTAAGCCTGATCAGGAGAGAAAAATGGTATACAGGAGAGTTTCAGAAACGGAGTTTGAAGATATTGCTTCGAGGATTCTATACGAAGACAACCACATGCTTATTTTCAATAAGCGTAGCGGAGAGATTGTGCAGGGAGACAAGACCGGAGACGAGCCGCTGAGCGAGACTTTGAAGGCATTTGTGGCTCAACGTGACTCCAAGCCGGGGAATGTCTTCATGGGAGTACCGCATCGTCTTGACAGACCGGTAAGCGGTGTAACCATTTTTGCCAAGAGATCCAAATCTCTCGAAAGACTAAATGCTATGTTTCGAGAAGGGAGCGTAGAGAAATATTATTGGGCTCTGACAGCTATCAGGCCTGAGCCCCTTGAGGGCGAATTAGTTCATTTTCTATTAAAAAATGAAAAGCAAAACCGCAGCTATGCCTATCCTGTCGGAGCAGGAGCCAGAGTTCCTGAAGGTGCAAAAGAGGCCCGTCTGCGCTACAAAACCCTGGAGCAGACCGAGCGTTACTGGCTTGTAGAGGTGGAACTGCTCACCGGCCGTCACCACCAGATACGCTGCCAGTTCTCCGCCATTGGTTCTCCGATTAAAGGGGATCTCAAATATGGCGCTACCCGCTCCAATCCGGACGGCGGTATTTCGCTGCATGCAAGACGCCTCTCCCTGATTCACCCTGTAACCAGGGAGCCTCTCACAATTGAGGCACCTGTGGATTGGACACCGATATTGAAGAGATAAATTTTACATAAGATGAAACTGAGACATTATATAACGGGAGTTGCCCTGATTGCGATAGTGCTTCACTCCTGCTCGGGAGCACCTTCCGAAAGCATTCCAAGCGACTCTTATCCCGATATCATTCCCGATTATATAGGAGTAACCATTCCCGAAGGGATAGCAAAACTCACCTTCGAAATGGCTGACGGCAGCAAATGTCGCTACGAGATGGAGAGAGAGGGTGACACTCTATGGTACACCGTCACCTCGTGGCGCAGGGGAGAGAAAAAAGGCACTCTTTACAAACCTTTCCCCGTATATGTTTCCTCCGACCCGATAGACCCCTATATTGCTTACAGATTGATAGAACCCGGGTATGAGAGTTGGCACAACATAGTGATCGCTCAAAGGGAACTCGCATCCTACAAAGAGAGCCGTATCGTCTCCAATCGGGCCAACAATATGGGGTGTGTCAACTGCCATACCTTTGACTCGGGGGACCCGCAAAAGATGTTGCTCCATGCGAGAGGGAAAGGAGGCGGCACTCTCTTCATGGATGGAGATCAGGTTCGATTGATCAACCTTGCTCAAATCGGGGTAAAGAGACAAGGCACCTATCCTGCCTGGCACCCCTCCGGCCGTTACGTGGTCTTCTCCTCCAACAGCACCCTGCAATGTTTCACCATCAACGAATTCCAACCTATAGAGGTCTACGATACAGCTTCGGATATAATATTGATGGACCTGCAGACCGACTCCGTGATGCTGGTACCGCAGCTCTCCCTGGAAAGTCGCATGGAGACCTTCCCCTCCTGGTCACAAGATGGATCCACCCTCTATGTCTGCTCGGCAGAAGCAGTCGAAAATGTGGCTAACAACAGAGGTCAGGTGCATTACAGATTGATGTCCGCAAAATTTGAGGATGGTGTTTTCGTGGGAGAACCGGAAGAACTTTTCGGCGACGACAGTTGTTCGGTCTCATTCCCCCGTTACAATGACGGTTATGTACTCTTTACCCATACTGCATTCGGCACCTTCCCCATCTGGCATGATGAGGCCGACCTCTGGATGTACGACACCCGATCCAAAGAGGCATTGCCGGCAGAAATTCTAAATAGCGACAAGGCCGAGAGTTATCACAGCTGGTCTTCCAACGGCAAATGGGTCATATTTGGCAGTCGCCGTCTGGATGGACGCTACACCCGGCTCTATATTGCCCATTACAAGGGTAACGGAGAGTTCGACAAGCCCTTCCTGCTGCCGCAGAAAAATTTCAAACACAATACGCTGCGTCTGAAATCCTACAATATCCCGGAGTTCATAAAGGGTGAGGTAAAAGATTACGAAAAAGCTGTTTCAAAACTCTTCAAATGATGAAAAATAGAGAAAAATATATATTGCCTGCGCTACTGTTTTTGGTTGTATTTGCTATCGGAGCCCTTTTCCAGCGATATACGGCGATAATTCAGGGACACAACAGCCTCTTCCTGCTGACAGGAGATTATTTCAGGGAGACCTTTGCCGCACCCTGGCCCCTTTCCCATCTTCTGGAGTCATTCTTCATGCAGTTTTATGAGATACCCATGGTAGGTCCGCTGATAAATGCTCTGGCCACAACTCTGATATTTCTGCTCTTCAACTTTATTTTACAACGTATAAAAATCCCTTTCCACAACCTGATAGCCGTTGCCGGAGCCTGCGTCTGTTGGATATTTGCAGCAATGGCCACTACTCCTCTACTACTCTATAAGATGCTTCTTATCTCATCGGGAGTGGCCCCGGCAGCACTTCTGCTAAAGAAAAGAGACATTAGACGAGCCGAAGTATGGGAGATTGCGATTGTCGGCGTTTTCATCATAATGTCAGCCCTCTTTATATCTCTAAGCAAAGAGATACGAAGCGTAGAGACCACCGCTAAAGTGCGCTACGCCACCTGGAGGGGAGATTGGAACACAGTGCTGGAAAATGTTACTCCTCAAAGTGCCATAGACCGGCCGGAGATGATGCCCTACGCCTTCCTTGCCATGGGTTTTACAGGTGAACTGGGGCAACGCCTCTTCTCCTATCCCATACAAAAGATCGAAGATTTTGATATGGAGGGAATACAAAGCATAGAGGGCAACTTTTTCAACTCCCTGCTAAATTACTACATGGGCAATTACAATGAGGCACTCCACCATATTTTTCAGTACTCCTGCCATTTTCCGCACGGGATGACCAATTTCTCCCTCTCGCAGATGATACGGTACAATAATGCGCTGGGCAACTACACGATGGTGCGTAAATATGCTCAGATATTGAGCCACAACCCCAGATACTCCCCATCGGCTCGTAAACTGCTGAAGAGATTTGAGGGAGCGCAAGACTCCATTCCACCCGCGGGTCATCTTAGCAGCGGAGCGCGTACCACCACCAACAATCCTCAGTACGACCTCTTGCAGCTCTCACTCGCAGGCATCAACTCCCCTATTGCACAAGAACGGTTTCTTTGCTATCTGATGCTGCAAGGGGATTTGCAGTACTTTGTGGAGGCATTCAGCATCTTTCAGTGGGATCGCATTCCTCGCCACTATGAGGAGGCACTGCTCCTTGCCGGTGTCAATCCCAATAAATTCGGTATATCAATCGCCTCGCAGCGACTCTTCAATGAGATCTCTTCCGCTATGGCGCAAATGGATATGCCCGCAGTCGACCGTATGGCAAAAGGCACCTATTGGGAATATCACTTCCGCAAACAAAAAGAAGGAGCTTTCGAGTCGGGACTGGAGTTCGATCTATAAAATCTCCGATGAGAGTATACATTGTCGCACATAGGTGTGGCAAATCAGAGGCAGTTCATTTTATTAATTCAGAATAACCCTCTTAACAGGCTCATATATCTCATTTTAACCCTAATTATTCACAAGCGGGCCGGCTTGTTGATGCTATTATATCTCTCCCGGATATATAGTAAAAAATGACATTCATTCCATATTGTTTCAGGCAAAAAAGAGGGCCGGTCTGACACATTGTCAGTCCAGAACCCCATTTATGGTATTGGCACAATCTTGGCGCTATTGAATGTCGTAACGAAAAGTATATAATAGTAATTGTAAAAATATTTAAAGAATAAGAAAAGGAATTATGGGAAAAATTATCGGTATTGACCTTGGCACCACGAACTCGTGCGTAGCCGTTATGGAAGGTAAAGAACCCGCTGTTATCATCAACAGTGAAGGCAAAAGAACCACTCCGTCGATTGTTGCATTTGCCGACAACGGCGAAAGAAAAATAGGTGACCCCGCCAAGAGACAGGCGATCACCAATCCGGAAAGGACCATTTTCTCTATAAAGAGATTTATGGGCGAAACTTATGACAGAGTAGCAAAAGAGACTCAGAGAGTATCATACAAAGTTGTAAAAGGCGACAACAATACTCCTCGCGTAGATATTGACGGACGTCTCTATTCTCCACAGGAGATCTCGGCAATGGTACTCCAGAAGATGAAAAAGACAGCTGAGGACTATCTGGGACAGACAGTGACAGAAGCAGTCATCACAGTGCCCGCATACTTCAGCGACTCTCAGCGCCAGGCCACAAAAGAGGCCGGTGAAATTGCAGGATTCAAGGTAAGGAGAATTATAAACGAGCCTACGGCAGCAGCTCTCGCCTATGGTCTTGACAAACAGCACAAGGATATGAAGGTAGCCGTATTCGACCTCGGCGGCGGTACATTCGATATCTCCATCCTCGAACTGGGAGACGGTGTATTTGAAGTGAAATCCACCAACGGTGACACACACCTCGGAGGTGACGACTTTGACTACCAGATCATCAACTGGCTCGCTGAGGAGTTTATGGCAGATAATTCAGGTATTGACCTCAGGAAGGACCCCATGGCTCTCCAGAGACTCAAAGAGGCTGCGGAGAAGGCTAAAATCGAGCTTTCCAGCCAAACTTCGACGGAGATCAACCTCCCCTACATCATGCCTGTTGACGGTATTCCCAAACACCTTGTGAAGACCCTCACCCGCGCAAAGTTTGAGCAGCTCTGTGATTCCCTGATCCAGGCCACTCTTGAGCCCTGCCGCAAGGCACTCTCGGATGCCGGACTCAAGGCATCGGATATTGACGAGGTACTCCTCGTGGGCGGATCAACCCGTATCCCTGCGATACAGCAGATTGTAGAGAAATTCTTCGGCAAAGCCCCCCACAAGGGCGTAAACCCCGACGAGGTGGTGGCAGTTGGAGCAGCTATCCAGGGCGGTGTACTCTCAGGCGACGTAACCGACGTACTCCTGCTCGACGTAACTCCACTCTCCCTCGGTATCGAGACTCTCGGCGGTGTAATGACCAGACTCATCGACGCAAACACCACCATCCCTACCAGGAAATCCGAGACCTTCTCTACTGCAAGCGACAACCAGCCTTCAGTACAGATCAACGTACTCCAGGGTGAGCGTTCAATGGCACGTGACAACAAGCAGATCGGAATGTTCCACCTAGACGGCATCACCCCTGCACCCCGCGGTGTTCCTCAGATCGAAGTTACATTTGACATAGACGCCAACGGCATCCTCAACGTGACTGCAAAGGATAAGGCTACCGGCAAGGAGCAGAAGATCCGTATTGAGGCCTCCACAGGACTCA
Organism: Bacteroidales bacterium UBA1392; assembly: GCA_002305275.1. GTDB lineage: Bacteria > Bacteroidota > Bacteroidia > Bacteroidales > UBA932 > Cacconaster. The sequence continues at coordinate 85,742 of DBQO01000022.1, forward strand.
CTGAAGAGGAGATCAAAAGAATGCGCGACGAGGCTAAGGCCAACGAGGCTGCCGACAAGGCAGAGAAGGAGCACATTGACAAGATAAACGGCGCAGATGCAATGATCTTCCAGAGCGAGAAAAATCTCAAGGAGTATGGCGACAAGATCCCTGCTGATAAGAAGGGCGCCATCGAGAATGCCCTCGGACAGCTCAAGGAGGCTCACAAATCTCAGAACATCGCCGACATCGACCGCGCTACAGAAGCCCTCAATCAGGCATGGCACGCAGCCAGCGAAGACATGGCCAAGGCAGCCCAGGGCGGCTCCTCATGCGGACCGGACTGCGACCACAGCACTTGCGGTCAAGGCGGTCAGGGCAGCAGCGGCAGTCAGGACGGCGAGGTGACCGACGTGGACTTTGAGGAAGTGAAGTAGACACAAACTACTATAATCTATATATCGACGACAGCGGCTTTTTTAGGCCGCTGTTGTTGTTTTTAAGGGAATGCGATTAGTTCTGATGGGATTGTTTAGGATTATAAGGTTCTAATAGCAAACTATCTGATAATACCTTCTCGAATCGAGCAGTTTTGGCCGGAAAGGTTTTTCATTAATTTATTTCATCAATTTTTATACTATATTTGTTGCTGTCAACAGCGAGCCCAAAGTGGCTTTTATGGCTCTTGAGCAGCTGTTGGGAAGCGATACCTTTCAGAGACTTTACTATTTTGCCAACTCTTCTAATTTTTTCGACAGATGTTTAAAGTATTAGCATTCATGCTGCTTGGAATTGGAGTGGGATATATATTTCGCAAAAAAAATCTCTCCTTTATTTCCAAAGTGATTACCGTACTTATTTGGATACTCTTATTTGTCCTTGGATTGGAAGTGGGCAGCAATCCGCAAATCGTTTCCAATTTGGGGAAATTGGGCGTGGATGCCATTCTTATCACAGTGGGAGCTCTTCTGGGAAGTATAACTTTGGCTGCTTTGCTTTGGAAATTTGTCAATAAATCAAAGGTGGAATGAGAAGCAGTCTTATCATAGTTGGGTTTTTCATACTCGGCTCATTGCTCGGATATTTTGGAGTGGTACCGACCTCATTTCTCGAAGGGGATATCAGCTTCTATGCTCTCGGTGCCTTAATGTTTTGCGTAGGCATAAGCCTTGGAAGCGACCCTGAAACTTTGAAAAGTTTCAAAAAGATCAATCCCCGACTCCTCCTTTTGCCTTTATTGACGATTGTGGGTACGTTGGTGGGAGCTGCGATAGTCGGTATGTTATTACCCGGCCGCTCAGTTGTAGATAGTATGGCCGTCGGCAGCGGATTGGGTTACTACTCTTTATCCAGTATTTTCATTACGGAATTTAAAGGAGCTGAATTGGGCACCATTGCCCTGCTTTCAAATATTTCCAGAGAACTACTCGCTTTGCTCTTAGCTCCCCTTTTTGTAAAATACTTTGGAAAACTGGCTCCTATTTCCGCCGGTGGCGCTACCACAATGGATACCACATTACCCATCATTATGAAATTCTCCGGAAAGGAATTTATGGTTCTCTCCGTCTTCCATGGATTTGTGACGGATCTCAGCGTGCCGTTTTTGGTGACTCTCTTTTGTTCGATTTAACTGATTCTTACCATGCTCTACAAGAAAATACACATAGCATTGATGCTGTGCTTATTGGCCGCAACCGGATTGCAGGCACAGACAACGGCAGAAAAACCATGGCAAACTCCCCTGATTAACTCCATCAATCGGGAACCCATGCAGGCCCATTTCATTCCTTTTATTTCGGAAAAGGCAGCAATAGAACAGAGCAATAAACCTCTTTCGGAAATTTTTGTCCTTAACGAAAAAAATGAAAGAAGGATTTCTTTGGATGGCGTATGGTACTTTAAATGGTTTAAAAACCCATCGGAATGCAACGACAGTGAAGTTTTAGAGTCTCCTGTTGCCTCATCAGGTTGGAAAAAGATAAACGTGCCTGGCAGCTGGGAACTTCAGGGCTTCGACGCTCCCATTTATACCGATGTCCGTTATCCTTTTCCGGCAAATCCCCCTTTCGTTCCGGAAGATTATAATCCGGTGGGAGTCTATTACAGGAGCTTCACTATCCCCGCGGAGTGGCACAAAATGGATATTTTTATAGATTTTGAGGGAGTGGAATCGGCCTTTTATTGTTGGCTGAACGGGAAATTGGTGGGTTATAGTGAAGACAGTCGTTTGCCGGCTCACTTCAACATTTCGCATCTGCTGAAAAAGGGAGAAAACAGCCTTGTGGTAAAGGTATTCAGATATAGCGACGGTTCATACCTTGAAGATCAGGATTATTGGAAATATAGCGGTATCGAACGCAGCGTATACGTATATGCGCGCCCTAAGAGTCGCGTAAAGGATTTCACGCTGAGAAGTCCATTGTGCAATGGTTACAAAGATGGACAATTTGAGACCGATCTCTTTTTGCATCATCCTCAAAAAGGGCACTCCGTGGAGGTGACTTTTATGGATGGTGATGGCATTATTAGAAAATTCCGGAAGAAAATCGAGTCTCCCGCAGATACGGTGGTTTCATTCTCCGAAGTTATTGCGGAGGTTAAGCCGTGGAGCGCAGAGAGCCCCTACCTCTATAAGATATTGGTGACTTATCGCGATAAAAACAATCGGCAGCTGGAATCCTTCTGCCATCCTTTTGGCTTCCGTACCATCGAGATCAGAAACGGTTTGTTCCTGTTGAACAACAAGGCCATCACTTTCAAAGGAGTAAATCGTCACGAACACGACCCTGAGCACGGAAGAACCATAACCATCGAAAGCATGATAGAGGACATTGGACTGATGAAGCAATTCAATATGAATGCGGTCAGATGCAGCCACTATCCCAACAATCCTCAATGGTACAGCCTATGCGACCGACTTGGCCTCTATGTGATTGACGAGGCCAACATCGAGAGTCACGGCATGGAATTTCACAAAGATCGTACGCTCGCCAATTATCCCGACTGGGAATTGCCCTTTATGGAGCGAATGACACGTATGGTAAAGCGGGACAGGAATTTCACCTCGATAGTTACCTGGTCAATGGGAAATGAATCGGGATATGGGAAGAACTTTGAAACATTGTATCACCGGACAAAAGCTTACGACCCTACACGCCCCGTTCAGTATGAAGGCTCCCGCCAGGAAGGGCTCTCCGATATTTATTGCCCGATGTACGCCCGAATTTGGCGTCTGAGGGAGCATGTCAATCAGCGGCGTACTCGTCCGCTTATACTTTGCGAATACGCCCACGCGATGGGAAATAGTGTCGGCAATCTGCAGGATTACTGGGATCTGATCTACAAGTTCGACCAATTGCAAGGTGCATTTATTTGGGATTGGGTAGATCAGACCATCAAGAGTAAAGATGGAAAGGGACGCGATATATGGGCTTATGGCGGAGATTTGGGCTATGTGGGAGTCCCCAATGACTCGAATTTCTGTGCAAACGGATTGGTGTTGGCTGACAGGTCACTGAGACCTCATATTATGGAGGTAAAAAAGGTCTATCAGAATATTTTATTTGAGCCGGTCAATTTTTCTTCGGATAAAATAAGGGTGACGAACCGTTTCGACTTCAAGTCGCTCAACGATTACTATTACAAATGGAGACTTGAGGCCAATGGCGAAGCGGTACAGTCAGGTATTGCGGATTTCCCTGAAATCGTGGCGGGAGAAAGTGCAATAATACAATTGGCCATCAAGCCTTTCGAACCCGACCATCGGGAGTATTTCCTGACAATAGAGGCATTTACAAAAGCAGAATCACCGCTGATACCTGCCAGCCACAAAGTGGCAATAGAACAATGGGCGATAGATACACCAAAAATGGGGATTAAGCCCGAGGCTGCGGACGAAAAATTTGCCGATTTAATCGTAGAAAAATCGGCCGAGATTATTACAATACGAGCAGGAAAGGCATTCAGCGCAAGCTTTTCTCCGGAAACGGGAACGCTCAACAGCCTGAAACGGAAGGGCAAAGAATTGCTGATCAAAGGCTTTACACCCAACTTCTGGAGGGCACTAACCGACAACGATGTGGCCAACGGAACCCTTGAGAGATGCGGCATCTGGCGTAACATCGAGGCACAGATGCAACTTTACAACTTTACAATCGATGATACCGACAAACAAAACATCACCATAACCTCATCATATAAACTGCCAGGGCAGAGCTCGACCCTCAATATGCTTTATGCCATTTCCGCCTCCGGCGAAATAAAGGTAACCATGCAGTTTATTCCCGGGTCGGAGCCGCTACCGGAGATGCCACGTTTTGGAATGTACCTTATTCTGGCTCCTGAATATCATACCTTCTCCTGGTTTGGAAGAGGCCCTCATGAGAACTATTCCGATAGGAAAACTTCCGCACTCATCGGGAAATATAGGGCCGACGTGAGTGAGCTGTTCCACCGTTATATCCGTCCGCAGGAGACGGGAAACAGATGCGATGTGCGCTGGTTGGCTCTGCAAAACGAAAGCGGTGAGGGAATCTTCGTAAAAGGAGATAAACCATTGAGCGTAAGCGCCTGGAATTTTACCCAGGATGATATCGACTATGTACCTTTCGATATTGAGCGGAAACATGGCGGAAGCATCGAACTGAAAGAGCTTGTGTGGCTGAACATAGATAATGCACAGATGGGCGTAGGTGGAGATAACACCTGGGGTGCACAAGTCCATCCCGAATATACCATTACTCCGGAGGCGATCTCCTATTCCTTCACTATCTCTTTGCTTGAAAACGATCTCGATTTGAAACACAAAACAGAATAACGGTCATGCGAATTAACTTGATCTGAAATCCCTAAGAGAGTAACGAGCTACAAATTAACTTGATCTGAAACCTAAAATTAGATAACGATCATGCGAATTAAAAGATACATCCCGTTTATAGTTTGTTTGGCCTTACTTTTTACTGCGGGATGCAGCTCTGAGAGGCACAAGGTAGGAAATCCCCTGTTTGACAATATTCTGGATATTGCCTACACGCCGGATTCGCTCTATCGTTATACGCCCGGTTGTTTTACAGATATGGGCTCATGGATGGGCTTCACTATCCCTCAAAAAGATAAATGGATCAATGGCTTTTGCGGCCCCTTCAGTTTCTACCAATATGGATGGAAAGCAGTTTCCATTGCGAGAGTTTCTTTTGGGGAAAACAGCTCCGAACTCTTTACTCCCGACTCCATTAATTATTATCCTGGCGGAATCTTTATTTCCGCTTCGGCGGCGGACAAAAAGATAGAACAAGAACTCATTTTCATCGATGCTTCCATAGCACTACTCCATATTCGTCCAAATAGCACTTCGACTCTTCTGATTGAGCAGGATTTTGGGCAGAAGCAGCACTCCATAGAGCACATTCAGGAGGAAAATAGGCTCCATTTTGTCTCCTCGGAAAAGGAGGAATATATCCTCTGTTTCCCCGAAAATACGACATTTGAAGAGGGGAAAGCTATCTGTAATGATGTATCGCCTAATGGAATTTACTTGGCTGTGTTGCAGACTTTTAGAGACGAGGATGAGGCTGAAAGAACGGCTTTGATTGAGAGGGCAAACTCTATTTTGGAGCGTCCTCAACGGTATATTCAGGAGAATAAAGAGAGATGGGAGGGTTATCTTTCAGCTGCGCTGAGAGATGATATGCCGCCCGAATTTGATAGAATTGCAGCCAAATCGGTCGTGACTCTTATTTCCAACTGGAGGTCGCCGAGAGAGGCATTGTATCATGAAGGCGTTGTGCCGAGCCACGCAGCCTACTATTTTGTGGGCTTTTGGGCGTGGGATTCATGGAAACATGCCGTTGCTCTTTCGCGCTTTGCGCCGGAACTGGCTAAAAATCAGGTCAGAGCCATGTTTGATTATCAACTGGAAGATGGAATGGTGATCGACTGTATATTTCCCGATAGCTCGGAAAATAATGCCCGCGACAGCAAACCTCCTTTGGCTGCCTGGGCGGTGGATGCAATCTACTCTCAAACGGGGGATTTGGAGTTCATGCGCGAGATCTATCCCAAATTAGTAAAATATCACGAATGGTGGTATTGGAAAAGGGATCACGACCAAAACGGTTACTGCGAGTTTGGCTCTACTGACGGGACCACTGTAGCAGCAGCATGGGAAAGCGGCATGGACAATGCCATCCGTTTTGACGAGGCACAAATGTTACAAAATCATCCCGATGCATGGAGTTTCGATCAGGAGAGCGTGGATTTGAATTGTTTCCTAGCCTTGGAAAATAGGCTGCTTAAGAAGTTTGCGGAAATATTGGGCGTGCCATTCGAGCTTAAAGAAAAGGCCGGCAATCCGGAAGATTATTTCTTCAATACCGAGGATGGATTTTTCTATGACAAACGCATTCAGGACGGCTCTTTTGTAAAAGTGAAAGGCAGCGAAGCCTATATTCCACTTTGGACAGAGGTAGCCACAAAGGAGCAATTTGACCAAATGTTCCCCATTTTAAGTGACGAAAAGAAGTTTTCCACATACATCCCCTTCCCTACCGTCAGTGCCGACGAACCCGAATTTACACCTAACGGCTATTGGCGCGGCCCCATCTGGCTGGACCAAACCTATTTCGCCATCAGCGGCATCCGCAAATATGGAAAAAACCAGGAAGCCGACCAATACACCGTACAGGTCTTCGAGAGATTGGACAAACTCCGGGAAGGTGGCGCCATCCACGAAAACTACGACGCCCTCACCGGCAAACAACTCAAAGCCCCCCACTTCAGCTGGAGCGCCGCACACTTGTTGATGCTGTATTGGGAATATGGGGAGTAGTGAGGAGTTCCGAGTGAGGAGTCTGTAGTGGGGAGTGAGGAGTAATAAAAAAACCTGCCGGAGTGGGGTTTAGCAGGGTTTGAGGTTACTAGCTGAGGTTAGCCGTTCATTTTATCTTATGGGCCAATAAATCTTTTTAAGTGGAACTAGTGTTTTTGTTTCGTTGTCAAAACTATCATAATACTGTATAATCAATTCCACTAAAATATCAGAATCCACTAAAGTAATAGGAATATTTGCCCTTTCCGCTTCATATCTCGCATCTTTAGAAAATCCACCTGTCGATACATATAATCCTTTATCATTTGCCCTTAATCCACCGAGAAAACTTCTCAATTCTTGTGCCCCCATTGAGCCCTGTCTGTGTTTGACTTCTACCACAATCCTTGGGTTTTCTAATCCTAATCCATCAGGTGAAGCAACTATATCTTTTCCTCTGTCCGACCCTTTTGGACTAACCCTTGTCTTATATCCCATTGCTCTTAAAATGCCTGCAACAAGTTCTTGCATTTCCTCCCAATCAAGTGATAATGCTTTGTCCTTTATAAACTCATGCGATTTGGCGATAAAATCCTCTTTAATAGATTCTAGTGATTCTTGCTCAGACTCTTCTTCAATTATTTTTGACGGCTTGCCAGCTAACAGAGAAAATAATTCTTCTCGCGGTTGTTTTGGAATATCAAAAATTGTCATGATCGCACCAAGTGTGTTTTTCGTTGAAGTTGATAAATCATCCCGTTGTACTTTTCCGATCCATCTAACCTCACGAGTATGAAAATATTCACATGAAGTTTCATCAAATTTATAACCAGACACAATTTCTCCTATTGAATATGTTCGTTCTGAAGGATTGTAAGTCATTACACAATCTCCAATTTTGAAGTCAATCAAAAACCTGTGAATCTGGCCCGCACTACTGATTACTTGACCATTTTTATATTCAGGATAGTTTTTTCTAACAAGCTCTTTCAGTTTTTCGATGTTCTCAACTTTCGATAAATCTCCAGTTGCATTCCACCCTATTGCAACTATATTTTTTGTCAAGAAGTCTTCCACTAAAAAGGCGCCTTCACCTGCCCTAACCATCCATAATTGATTTTTATTCATATCACTTAATATTTAAATCTTTTGTTTCATACTAGTGTATTTTTTATAACACACCACAACTTTTTATTAATGAAACAAATATACGCAATTTATAATAAGGATTGTTTGTTTTAGGGCTATTGGGTGTGAGGTGCGGGGTGGAGTCCTGAGGATTGAGAGGATTAAGAAGCGTTTAACATTTTAAGTCACTTCACTGTCAACCAAGCACAAATGTTGAGCGCTGCCCTTGATTAAACCACTAAACCGCCACTTTTGAGTAGGCGCTGTGATTACCTGTTTGTTTCATTCGTATGCTAAACTTTTAAAAATTTCTTCTATTAAATCATCCTCTTCAATTAATCCTTTGTCTTCAATGTTATCAATTCTGTCTTCAATGTAACTATTGACTTGAGAATCTATATAATCATTATAGTCACTGATTTTCTTTTCTAATTCCGTCACATACTCGCTAAGGTCAAAATTATATTTAATTTCAATTAATTCTATTTGGCTCTTTATATAGTCCATATCAGAATCTTCAGCTCTGTCAATTTCATCTGTTATCACTTTTTCAATTTTTTCTAAAAATGAAATATCATTTACTGTGTCTCGGAAAGTTATCGGAAAATGTTGCTCTAAACTTAAAAACAGTTCAATACTGTCTAGTGAATATATTTTGTCTAAAAAGGAATCAATTAATCTTTCGTCATTTAAATCCAAATCATGAATATTAAGAGTTGACAAAAGGTTTATGTATGCACTTTGTTCTGAATATGATAAGTTATTAAGGTAAATAATATCTTTAAATTTATTTTTCACGAAATTTTTGACAACTTCATTATGTCCACTAAGTTCTGACTGAATTTTATAGAGAAAATGATATTGTGTATCGGAATTTATACCCCAAGTGAAATTCTCATTATTAGAGTACTTGTATCTCGTAGCCCTACAATTCTGAAGTGTGGTAAATCTTTCATCAATCGTTGAAAATATTGTTTCTTGGGCTTCAGCACTTAATAAGATTTTTCTCTTTAATATATTTTCATCACTATTAATAGTAGTAAATATGGTGAAGAATTGTTCTTTGAATATTGCACTCTCGATTAAACTTAAAATTAAATCCTTTTTATCTCTTAAATAATTAACTAAGAAATCATGTATGGATGGATTTTGATACTGAACAACAATAGTGCTATATGAATCCTTTTGAGTTTTTATAAAAGTGTTTTCTAGTTCTTTGAGCGAACGTGAAAACATAATTGAGTCAAATGGAATTTGAAATTTATATTGATTTACTTTTAGAAATGAAATTAATGCTTCTTCAAGATGTTCTATTTTAACAGGGGGTCCCATTGTTAAAAGAACAAGTAAAGTGTATTGTGAAAATTTATTCAAAGAATTCTCATAAGCATATAGCCAAACACTTTCAGGGTTATCGAAATATGATTTTATAACATTCGAAAATTCACTTGCTTCACAAGATTGCCAAATCTTTCTATTGATTAATGTTTCGATAATCCTAGGATTATAATTAGGGTGTTTTACAATTATTAAATGCTTTCTTGGTTCGATCAAATCTTCTAAATGACCTTTAGGAACATCAGCAAAAAACAAATGATTGTATAAAATTTGAGCCTTAACTACATTAGTATATGAGTCAAGGTCGAGAATACACTTTGCTATTTCAATGTTATTAATTCTAAATGCTTCAAAAGCCAATTTTGCTTGATTGAGAATGTATTCTCTTGTTGCTAATATTAAAAGCTTATCAGGTGATTTTTTAATTTTCTCAATAAACCTAACTAGTTTATTGTCTTCATTTGGTTTGAGTTTACCTTCAAAAAAGTTTTTACCTAAAAAATCATCAAAGAAAAATATTTGCTTTTTCCCTTCCTGGTAATATGTATATCCATCATCAATTGAGTCGTTTAAATATACAAATTCATCAAAGCCATTAGACAACAAATATAGTGTCAAAATCCTTGCTAATGTTGTTTTTCCAATTCCTGGGATGCCGGAGATTATGACATATTTGTGTTCTTTTAATATTTGCACACCAATATTGAAACTGTCATTTTGAACATAAAGTCTAACCTGCTCTCTAATATCTTCTAATTCAAATGCAGATTGATTATAAATTTTGCTATGTAGGACCTTTTCCAGAATATTGATGCTGGAAAGCCATAGTTTATAATATTTTAATTCGACTTCTTTTGAAGTGGATATAATATTATTTAAGTCGTCTTTACCTAAAATATCTTCTGTCGTTAAGATATATGGATAGAATAACTTTAATATTTTAGTTTTGTTTTCAGGTGATAGGCCAACTGTCGTTGAAATTATATATTTGTCAGGTTTGAGCTCATTAACTTTCTTGACTTCCTTTTTTAAATTCGTTAATAAATTGGAAAGTCTTTCATATCTTTTTGCTTGGATAATTATTTTTTCAGATTTGTCCGTTGCACATCTTAAGTCAATTCCACCATCTTTTCCTGTCGTGAAACTTTCAATAAAGACACCAAGTTTTTTTTGCAATAAATCCCTTGTTAAGTTTTCAAACTCATGTGGCGACAGTATTAGAAAGTCATAATCATTCATTTGATATTGTCTTTATGTGTGATTTTAAAATGGGCTAAAATATGTTATTTACGAAGTAAATATACAAAATTCTTTGATTAGGTTATTAATTCTGCAGGTGCGTGTAAGGTGGAGTTATTAGCAATTAATAAACCTACCTGAGTGGAATATGACAGGGGCTAAGGATAATGTCTATTGGCAGCTGACATCCATTATTATTCCGTCTATATTCAAGCAATTACAGCAAAAGGTAAATAATTATCCGATACAGAATATCTAGGTTTCTCAATTTGAGGATTTTGTTTATTACCACTACGTTTTTGTACAACAGGAACAGCTAAATTGTGAATAAAAGGGAAACTATATGTACTATAGTTACTAGATAAGTCAATTGTTATTAAGCCACTTTCAACCATTTCTTTTGTTTTTTTCAACAAGCAACTTGAATAATAGCCCCCTGTAGAACTGCTATCTCCTGCTGTTTCGCCGATACTACATGCCTGTCCAATAATTACCTGTTCAGGACATTCAGATATTTTTTTATTATAGTATTTTTTACATTCTTCCGGATTTATTCTTTTGTGATATTCTTCAAATAAGCCTCCTGCACTAAAACTTTTAATTAAGTTATCAGTTATATATTCAGAGTATGGTTCTCTGCAATTATCCTCAATTATAATTCTTTTCTTTGCATTAGTTCTTAACTCTAAAGAGTCTATTAGATCTCCATTGTCATTCAATTCGAAAATATTTGATTCACTCATAGTTGAATACCAACCATGTCCACAAAAGACGATTATTGAAAACTCAATTTCATTTTTTGTTAAAAGTGATAATTCTTCTCTAACTTTTTCTCTGCTAGGTTTGTCTAAATATCTAATCTCAGAATCTGAATAATAACCTCCATATCCTGACTTTAAAAAAGAGATATAATTTTCTTTATCTTTGTATACTCCTTGACAATAGTTTTCAGAACCAACTTTTCCTGCGTTGGTTATTATTATGACTCTTCGTTTCATATTATTATTTATTTTTTGATTTTAAATTACTTACACCGTCAAGTTTACTAATTATAGATGGTGCAAATCTCTCACTGGCTCCTGCGACTAAACCACCTAATAACATAGCAATATTTGTGGATTCTATTTTTGCAAAAATTGGAAGTATTATTCCCGTTTTAATAGAAACTGCAACAATCAATCCAGAAATCATCCCTGCGACAATCCGACTGGCACCTTCAATAATGTGAAGTTTTTTACTAGCATTATAATCTAAGGTAGTTTTCCCTGTTCTTAAAATGACGGAAAGTAGAGCTCCGATAGAACCACACAATGATGCCAAGACAATATAAAAAACGGAATTTCCAATAATTAATATTATTGATTCTTGAAACAACCAAAATATAATAAAAACTAATATTGCAATTAGAGTTGTAAAACCACAACTCATTAAAAACATATATCTTGACTGCTCTATATTTCTTCTCAAAATATAATCCTGTGCACGCTTCACCATATTTGAAGCATTTTCATATTCTCCTTCAAATAAACGGACTAATGCTTCACCAAGCTGTCTTTTAAAAGCAATTACTACTTTATCGTCAATATGATTTACTGCAATAGTTTCAGCACTATCAATCTCATTTTTTACAGCAAAGAATTTATTCTTGTCTTCTACTGTTAATTCTCTAGCATCAAATTCATCAGATGTTTTCCAATCAATATCATTTTCATTGTCTAAAAAAACAATGTAATCGTCAGAGGCAACAATTAAATATTTTATTGGCAATCCAGGCCATTGCTCTTCATATTCTCTTTTCTCCATTTTTCTTCTTAATTAGCTATGATAGATTGTACGACGAGCTTAATACCTACTTGTACCTAAAGCTTCTTATCTACCATACAAATATACAACATTCTTTAATATATCTCCCCACATTGTTCTTTTGACTTTACAAACAAAAAAACTATACCTAACCACTCCACCCAATAATTTATTTATTTTGTCCAAGTTGGCCTAACCCTATCCGCCCCATCTGTCAACCAGTCAAGGGAGAAGTTCAGGAAATACATTTTGTAGGGTGCGATTTCGTCTTCTTCTATGTAAACGCCGATTGTGCCGTCGTCTAAGATGGTAATAGAGGAGTAGGCGGATTCGTTGCAGGCAATGGTTTTCTTGACAGGCCCGGTGGAGCCTTCATCATATCTTAGCTACATTGTTACATTGTTACAACTACTGTGGTTTTTCTACTTCTGTATAGTCTTCTTCTGTCGATTCACACAAAATAAAAAGCGTCGGTGTACTATCAATGTGCTGTACTCGCTTTCTTGCAATTTCACAGTACTCATGACTTATGTCAATACCGATATATTGTCTACCCATTTCGCAAGCTACTCTTGCCGTTGTCCCACTACCACTCATAGGGTCAAATACTAAGTCACCTTCATTTGTCCAAGATTTTATATGGTCTCTTACAAGTTCGCAAGGAAAAGGTGCCGGATGTCCTTTGGCTTCTTGGTCTTCCTTTTTTTTGCCTACAACATATTCCCAAATATTTCCTTTGATTTTTTTGTTCTTGACCGGCTTGGCTAATTTTTCCCTTTTCTGTTCATTTTTAGAAAAGTTTTTGTAAGTCGTTCCATTAAGTTCCAATCCTGCGTGCAAACAATCAACCATAATAGGATTATGTGTCTTTACCCTACCTTTACTGAAAACAAACATAAACTCAAACTCATTATTATAGCGTTTTCGATAGATTTGGGGAATTGGATTTGCCTTACGAAATATCATTGTGTCGTGAAGATTGAAACCAATTTGCTTAAAATATAATGCTTGTTTGAAACTTGTTCCTGTTTCGCTACCATTAATAGTTGCATCGTTTACAACCCAAACAACTATGCCTCCTTCTTTTGTAACTCTATAAAGTTCCTTTGCTATATCTTCAAATTGGAAAATAAACCCTTTGTAGTTTCTCAAATCGTCATAAGGCGGTGAAGTAACTGTAAGATCAATTACATTGTCGTCAAACTGTCGCATTACTTCTACGCAGTTACCTTCAATTATTTTATTTATGAAATTTTCCATTTATTATTTAAGTGCAAATAGTCCGTTGTCGGAAATTGCCCTGATAGTTTTAATTCTACTTTCGATCTTGTGAACTTTGATAAGTTCTTTCAATGCTTCTTCGTGGTTCATTCTCATTATCTTTGCCCTTTCTTGTGCCAAGAATGTAAGGGCTTCTTCTTTTGAAATAGCGATACTTTCAGTCGCAACACCTTTCTCAATACTCCACAATGGTTCAACTGCTTGGGAAAAGGAAAGAATTGTTTTGTTGACTGCTAACCAATAGTCGATTGCATTTTTTGAGGGATTGAGAGCATTAACTGTTTCAAATATTTTCTTTAAAAGCTGTTGAGCTTTTGCTTGTCCTTCTTTTTCAGAGTATGCAAGTAGCAATGCAAGGTGTGAATATGTAAAAATACAAACATTTAACGTCGTCGCTTGCTGGTAAATTTGGCTTGAAGAATTTGGGAGTTGATAAATCGGACAAACAACCATTGCATAAGATTTGCCACGTTTCCAACTGTTCATTGCTTGAACTTTAAAGTCCTTTTGATTTTTTGCGGTCCTGCTTAGTCTGAATGCTTTTGCGTCTGCTACAAAGCTGTAATCATCTGCAAATACTTCAACATCTGCTGCATCTGCTCTTTCTTTAAGTACAAAACTTTTAAGTCCTAATGCTGAATAAGCCAATGAAAGTAAGCAGTCGGTATATTTTGAATATAATTTTTCTTCACTTGTATCACGCCCATAACTTTCAGGAATGTTTCCGCAAAGGCGTAAATGGTCAATTAGTGAAGAAACACCGTTTCTCTTAATTTCGACTCCCAATTCTTTCTCTAATTTGTCTGTATCATTACCAAAATTACCACTCAGTTTTCGGATTTCTTCAACCCAATACTGCCTTGTTAGTATTGCCTTTGGTGTTATTATATTACTCATCTATCTGTTAAAATATTAGTTTTCAAATTTACTTAAAATGTCATTTTAAAGTTTGGAAAAAGGGAAAAGTTGTCAGATTATGTGGTCTTAAAGCATTGCAATCTGAATCTTATTTACAAAGCAAATATACAACAATTATTAATAGTATTATTTATATGGGGCGTCAACCTATCCGCCCCATTTGTCAGCCACTCCAGCGAAAAGTTCAGGAAATACATTTTGTAGGGGGTGGTTTCGTCTTCTTCTATGTAAACGCCGATTGTGCCGTCTGGTAAAATGGTTATGGAGGAGTAGGCTGATTCGTTGCGGGCAATGGTTTTCTTGACCGGCCAGGTGGCACCTTCGTCGTAGCTTAGCCACATGGTTACGTTTCTGCGGGTGCTGTGATTTGGCAAAGTGTGCAGGATTCTGTCTTTGTCGTAGCCGTCTTTGGTGGATGTGTAGCGGATAATATCGGCATCACAGGCATTGCCCCATATTTCTTCCCAACTATTTTTCGGGCCCCATGTAATGCCTCCATCGGAGGATTTGGCCCAAAGTCGATTCCCTTTTGTGCGGCTACTCATAAGAATATCGCCATTATTTAGCTCAACCACTTTAGCCTCATCGCCATCAACAATCGCTCTTTCCGAAACATGCCACGACTCCCCATCATCATCCGAATAAACCGCATAATTGTGTAGTCGCCTATTCTCCAAAGTCTCACGCACAGCCATTACGGCCATCAATCTGCCGGCGCGAGTACACAAACCGTGACCCGAGCCGAAGAATAAACTTTGCCACTGCGAGCGAACGGGATCCGGACACTCTGCGCCATAGATTTGAGCCGTAATATCCCTGGGCGGAGTCCAGGTTTGACCGTGGTCATCGCTTGTCGAAATATAGGTACGCTGCGGATTTTCAGCAGTAGAACCCCAAAGTCCGGGCCCCCCTACAAACAGCGCAACCAGCTTTCCTATATTTGATCTAATAATAACTGCATCACCAAAACCTTTGCCATATCCCTGACCCTCAGCCAATAAAAAGGGCTCCGACCAGGTTTTTCCACCATCTGTACTTCGATTGGCGACAATATCAATATCTTCCGGCAGGTCGATTGAATTATATTTCCTCTTGTCCGTCAAAATCACCAGTGAACCATCGGCAGCCGTCGTTATAGCCGGAATACGGTAATTCGCCGAACCATAATCGCCCGGACCATAGACCAGCGTCCTCCTAAGCAAAATCTCGCGACTCCCCTCAGGATTCCCATTCTCAAACCCATGAGTCTCAGTTTCGGTGGAAATAGAAATCACCTCCGCATCCAGCTGGTTCCCCTCTTTTGCAGTTTCTTTTACTTTGAAAGTTATCCAGATATTATTGATCCCCAGGCTGGTCTCTCCCTTCAGAGGGATGGTTATTTCACCCTCTTTTGGAGCGGCTGTAGCGAGCAGTTGTGCACCTTGCGCAAGCGGATTGCGTGGATCGAATTTAACGGAAGTTCCGGTCGAATAAATCTTTATCTCTTCAATATCATTGATATCGGTAGTTCCATTCAGACTCATCACCAAACTCTCAAATGCCACTTCCCCGCCCCCTGTCGTCTGTAATTCCAACCGCAGAATCTCCTCGTTATCATTACCTCTACCGGAGAAATTGTTGTCCTGAATTACTGTGGAAGTGGTGATTTTAATGTCTTCTTGGGTAGGGAGGCCAAAGAGTGGAGAAGTGAAAGTTAAAAAGGAAGTGATAAGGAAGAATGAGAGGGGTTTCATGGGGATGGCGGAGTTGGCGGTTGTTTTACAAAAATACAAAATTATTGAGAGTAGTTGTAATTATGTTGTAAAAACATAGTCAACCTATAAGTTGACCATATTGGAAAAATTATTATATTTGCAATATGATTTACTAGTACTAATCCCAAAGATTATGAATCGCAACGTTGAAAAATTCGAAGCCCATGTAAGCAATCAGGTATCCGGTTGGCACAAAGATGTCGAGGAAAGACTTCGCAATAAATCGTGGCAAGATAAGGCCTTTGACATTGCGTTGACATTGCTAAAATACAAGGATGCGTACAAGCTCAATCAGGCGGAATTGGCCAGAAAGATTGGAGTCTCAAAGCAATATATCAATAGAATTCTTCAAGGAAAGGAGAACCTCACTCTTGAAACTATTTGTAAGATTGAAGGTGCACTCCAAATAAAGTTAATTGATACTAAGATTTCAGATGAAACTGTCAGACCCTCTTCTGCTCCTTATTCTGCGCTAAGAAAATATAAATAGAGCTGATTTAACTTGAGCACAACAGAAAGGATATACAGGTATTTAAAAGAAGTTATTGAACAATAAGCTGTCTATAAAAAGCCAAAGAAAAGCCCAAGAAAAGCCCAAGAAAAACATCCAAAAAACATCCAAGAAACATCCAAGAAAACGAGGGCACTACCCAGATCCTACCCAAGAAAATAGGTAGTACTACCCGAAAACTACCCGGAAACTACCCAAGAAACTACCCGAAATAAATAAGAAATCCCTAAGAAATTTAATCGATCAAAACATTACTGCTCTACAAGAATTATTTTGTACATTTGCGATATGTATTATAGGAGAAAAATAATATTGGCTCTGTTAAGTATTTTTGATGGACAACTAACCGCAAAACAATTTCAAAAATACTTGTTTTTATTTACTCGTGAGCAGACAATAAAATCGTTTGATTTTATTCCGTATCGTTATGGCTGTTTCTCTTTTCAAGCTAATCATGATATTGCTACGCTTACCAAATACGGGTATTGTGGAATTGTAGAAACGGAAAAAGGTAGGTTTTACAGACTACTAAATGACGATAATTATATTGACACAATTAAACTGGAAGACAGAAAAAGTCTTCTCGAAATAAAAGAGCAGTTTGGTAAGTTAAGCCAGTCAGATTTAATTCGCTACACCTACCGCCAATATCCCTATTACGCTATAAAAAGCACTATCGCAAAGAAGTTGCTAAACGACGAAGAGCTCAAGACAATCGAACAACAAAGGCCACATTATACACAAAAGCAACTTTTTACTATTGGTTACGAAGGAATTTCGCTTGAAACCTATATCAACAAGTTGATACTTAATGATGTAAATGTGCTCTGCGATGTTAGAAAAAACGCTTATAGTCAGAAGTACGGTTTTTCTAAACAAACTCTTGATTTAGCCTGTAAAGGTGCTGACATAGAATACATTCACATTCCAGCCCTTGGCATTGTTTCTAACAAAAGACAAGACTTGCGTTCGCAAGCAGATTATGATTCTTTATTTCAAGAATATACGGACACTACTTTAGTAGAAAACAAAGATTCGCTCCTTATTATCCGCAGTTTATTAGATAAAGGTAAACGAGTTGCCTTAACTTGCTTTGAAAAAGACCCAAAACAGTGCCACCGCACTTGTGTAGCAAATGCACTGATGCAATTACCGGCAACCGACTATAAATTACAATGCTTATAGGTTTATGGCTCTTACCCGTATTCTTATCTCAGTAAAAACATATCCTACACTTTCTGCCACTTATGATGAGTTGGTTTGCACCGCCGGATTTAAAGAGGACGGTTCGTGGGTCAGAATTTATCCTGTTCCCTACAGGAAATTGAATTATGCCGACCAATATGAAAAATGGCAATGGATAGAAATGGATATTGTCCGCAATACAAAAGATTTCCGGAAGGAGAGTTATCGTCCTGCTGATCTCGACAAAGATATTATTATCGGTGAAAAAGTTCCTACTACGAAAAATTGGGCTCTTCGAAAAGAAATTGCACTTAGAAATGTTTATACAGATATGTCGGTTTTGATCGGGGAAGCAAAAGATAAGGATATCGGAACATCATTAGCTGTGCTAAAACCCAAAAATATTATCGACTTTATTTGGGAGCCATGCGAACGGGAATGGGACAAAAAGAAACTTGATACCATCATTGCAAAACAAGCACAAGGCAATCTGTTTGACAATGAAGAAACCAAAAAGATCTTCAGGGTTGCCAAGAAATTACCCTATCGATTTTCTTATGTTTTTACTACCGATGATGATATAAAACGCACTTTAATGGTAGAAGATTGGGAATTAGGTGCTTTATACTGGAATTGCTTAAAAGCAGCAAATGGTAATGAAGTGATAGCTTGTCAAAAGGTAAAAGAAAAGTATTTTGACCACATGGTGAATAAATGCAACTTGCACTTTTTCCTTGGCACTACTCAAAAGTTTCACAATGTGGGGCCAAACCCTTTCATTATAATCGGTGTGTTTTATCCTCCTAAAGAGGACAAAACACAACTTTCACTATTTTAAGACCCCCCAACAACCCACTCGCCACCTGGAGATAAATTATCACTTACAAGCCCACTCTCTACTTCCGTACAGAGGACTTCCCCACATCCACTTTCTCGAGCTCGAGCAGGGCTATTTTCCTTTCAACTCCACCTGCATAACCAGAAAGCGAGCGGCCTGCGCCGACCACCCTGTGGCAGGGAATGATGAGTGAGATGGGATTGCGACCTACCGCACCACCCACCGCTCGCGGACAGAGACGATCGACACCTTTCTGTTTGGCAATACCCTGCGCTATCTCACCGTAGGTCATCGTGCTGCCGTAAGGGATGGAGAGTAAATACTCCCATACCTCCTTGCGGAATGGAGTTGCCCGCAGATTGAGGGTTGGAGTGAAGTCCGGCGCCTTACCGCTGAAGTATATCCCGAGCCAGCGCATTGTCTCTTCGAAAATGGGCAACTTCTTCTCAACTCCTTCGCCTTCCAGCGTCTCCGCAAAATAGTCCTGATCGTCAAACCAGAGTCCTACGAGGGCCTTTCCATCGCTTGCAAGCGTCATCCCGCCGAGCGGGGAATCATAATGCCAGGTATAGTCCATTTCTTTAAAATTTAATCTTTTCTCCGGAAGAGCAGGGCTTCAATATCACGGAAAATTGCTCCTCCGGAACATTTTTATTTAACTTATTAATTTTTAAACATGAGCAATTTTTTGTCTTCTTCTATCCCAAATAATAAATATTACCATCAGGATAGTGGCCATTAATGCCATTGCTGAGCCGAAATAGAAAGGAGCATTTGAATTGACCTTATCATAGAGCACTCCGGCAATTAAACTCGCCGGCAATAAAGTAATACCGAGGACTGCATGATAAATACCAAATCCGGTCCCTTTCAAATCTTTACTCACAATATCGGAAATGATTGCTTTTTGGCTGCCATCGGTCAATGCACTGTAAAATCCATACATTATAAAGAGGAAAATAAAGACATTTATGCTATTGAACCTTCCAAATAGGTAATAGGTAATCGCATAGACTATAAATCCCATGAGAATCAACTTTTCGCGACCGATCTTATCGGATAATTTCCCAATCGGTATGGCAAGCAGTACCGACACTGTGTTGAATATCATGTAGACAAAAGGTACGTATGACTTATCAATACCGGTTTCGCTTGTTTTTACCAGCAACAACGCATCTGCCGAATTGCCTAAAGTGAATACGAAGATTATGACCAGGAAGAAATAAAATTTCTTGGGCAAAGCTTTTAGTGAAACTTTATGGGAGCTCTCCTTTTTCTCTTTATTTACATCTTTTATAAAAATGATGATAGTCAAAACACCGAGGATTGCAGGGATGGTTGCAATTAAAAAGATGTAGGAATATTTTAAGGGATAAATGGACAACAATAAGAAAGCAATCAGGGGACCTATAATGGCGCCGCTGTTGTCCATCGCTTTCTGAAACCCAAATGTCTTTCCTGCTTCATTCTTTTTAATGGAGCTACTTATGAGGCTATCGCGCGGAGCAGTTCTTATCCCCTTTCCAACCCGTTCGAAGAAGCGAAAAAAGAGAATCTGAATAGGCAGTCTTGCAAGTGCATATAGAGGAGTTATAATTGCAGTGATGCCATATCCGATAATCATGAATGGCTTGCTTTTACCGATTTTATCACTCCAATATCCCGAAACGGCCTTTAAAAAGGAAGCTGTGCTCTCCGCAACTCCTTCAATTAGTGAAATTGTGGTTTTGGATGCACCTATAGAGAGTAGAAACAGAGGCATGACACTGTATATCATCTTGGTAGATGTATCAGTGAAAAAGCTCGTCAGCCCTGTAAAAAAGGGATTTCTTTGTATTCCGAATATTTTTTCTTTTTTCATTTGTATAGTCATTTAAATATAAACCGCAAATTTACAACTTTATGTGAAACTGTATATAGCATCAGAGACAAAAGGCATTGAGTAGGGATAATTCAAATTTCTTGGTTATTTTTGTATGCAGATTAAACCTAATAAAAACAGTGATATAATGACAAAAATTAAAAGAATCGCCCTAGTTGCTCACGATAACCGTAAAACCGATATGGTGGAATGGGTGGAGTGGAACTGGAAAAAACTGATAAAGTACGATCTTATATGTACGGGAACTACCGGAAAGTTGGTGAATGAAACTCTTCTAAGGAAGATGGACATCGACACGACCGTTACGATCTCTATGAAACTTCTCAAATCCGGTCCTTTGGGGGGCGATCAACAGCTGGGTGCTTTAATTAGCGAAGGAAAGGTGGATATGTTGATATTTTTATGGGATCCGATGACTCCGCAGCCACATGACGTGGATGTAAAGGCACTATTGCGACTGGCTACGCTTTACAATATCCCTACGGCTTTCAATCGTTCTACAGCCGACTTTTTAATAAGTTCACCGCTGATGGAGTCCAATTATACGCCCATAATCAAGGACTACGGAAGCTATATCAACAGGAAACTGGATATCAAATGATCACACCCTGATCTATCGGTATTAGTTTTGATTTAAACTCCAAAACTATTCATAACAATACAAAACCGGTGGCAGAGCAAAGTCTGCCGCCGGTTTTATTTTAATAAGAACAATCTAAAACTTTAAAAAGGCCAGGCATTAAGGCCGCCTTCGAGTACTTTTACATTTTTATACCCGCTTGCCATAATCACCCTCGCTGCTTCATATCCGCGTAGGGAGATTTTACACCAGGTGATGATCTCCGTATTCTTAGCTGCCGGTAATTCTGCCAAGCGATTTCTCAGTTGTCCGAGAGGGATCAGCGTCTCCCCTATTCCAAGCTTTTGCGCTTCGTATTCATTCGGATTACGGGCATCCAACAAAAACATAGGATCCTTTTTATCCAATTTCTCTTTGAGTTGTTCTGCCGTAATTCCTACAAAAAGGCGATTCAACTTGTTTTGCATTATGTGTGCAGTGGCAATGCTGTGATCTATCGCCAAAGAGAAAGGTGGAGCATACGGCAAATCGGCATTTATCATATCCTCGACTGTAAGTTTACCTTTAATGGCCATCGCCCATGTAGCAACTTGTTTGCCGACATCGCCCGGGCCAAGTACCTGCGCACCTAGGATACGGTTAGTGTTCTTATCCACAACCAATTTGGTAATCAGAAGTTTGGCTCCCATGAAGCCGGGTTTGTCCGGACTTGCATTTAGAACCGTTTCAATATTATCAAATCCGTGTCTGGCAGCATTTTGTTCCGAAAGTCCTGTTGAGCCCACTCCATAATCAAATACTTTACAGATACCGCTTTGGATAGTTCCTGGGAATTGAGCGGAGTTTCCATTTATCACATTGGTACCTGCAACTCGACCTTGCAGATTGGCCAAGTCCCCAAAGGGAGCGTGAACTTTTTTACCGGAAATAAGGTTTGGAATCTCAATACAGTCACCTATGGCATAAATATCGGGATCGGATGTCTGCATATAGGTATTAACCTCAATGGCTCCAAACTCTCCTATTGTTAATCCTGCTTCTTTGGCCAATGCGGAATTGGGTCTGACTCCGGTAGCCACAACTGCAATATCGCATGCTATTTCGGAACCATCCAAAAGTTTTACTGCTTTTAGTTTTCCATTCTCTCCAAGAAACTCGGAAACTCCGTTTTGGAGAATTAAATTCACCTTGGTTTGAACATATTTCTCTACGATTCGTGCCATGCCTTTATCAAGGAATGCAAGCAATTGCGGCAACATCTCAACGAGTGTAACCTCGATTCCTGACAGATGCAAAGCTTCACAGGTCTCAATACCGATGAGACCTCCGCCTATTACCACGGCTTTTTGGACTTCACCTTCATCTCCCACTTGTCTCAGGAAATCTGCATCAGCCATTGATTGTAACGTGGTAACTCCCTTTAAATCAACACCCGGCACAGGCGGTTTGCGGGGAGTAGCTCCGGTTGCAATTATCAGTTTGTCGTATGCCAACGAAGCAGCTTCTCCCGTAACCAAATCTTTGTACTCTACGCTCTTGTTTTTTCTGTCAATTTTGGTAACTTCCGTATTGACCAGAGCCTTAATTCGCTTGGCGTTCCAAAAGAATTTGGAATCGCGAACTATTCCGGCCGGAGAGGTCAAGAGTTGGTTGCGATCGTCAAAGAAACCACCTACATAATAGGGATACCCGCAGGAAGCCATCGAGAGGTCAGGGGCCTTTTGAATCATGGTAATCTCAGCATGTTCATCAAGGCGACGTGCTCTGGAAGCAGCCTTAGGGCCAGCAGCAGAACCACCGATAACAATAATCCTTTTTTTCTCCATAATTATTTTACGTTAAATATTTTAAATGTTTTGTAATATAATTGGATCCTTAAAAATTATTTGGGTCTGACCCCACAACAAGTGCCTGAGGGTTCATTGTCCATGCGAAACCAGATATCGCTATATTTTTCGGGATTCCGTCTGAATTTCACCAGTATATAAGAGCAAGTGGGGATTACCTTATAGTTATTATCTCTTGCGTATTTTACCAATTCATCGAAAAGCATTCCTGCAATGCCTTGTCCTTCCAATTCAGGACGAACTCCAGTATGATATGCATTTAAAACACCATTATTCAGGTCGTAATCGAGTTCGGCAATCTGCCTCTCTTTATCCATAATGAAGAAAGATCCTCTCCTATTATCTTCAAGTCTGTGTTGAATTCTCATATATTGAATAGTATTATTCACGGCATTTTCCATCTCCGCGACCGGGACCTGCTCCTGATCTCAGTCCGGATCCGCACCGGCGTCCGGATGCTCTTCCCATTCCTCCACCGCATCCGCGTCTACCTCGGCCCAAACCTCTGCCCATACCTCGTCCTTGGTTGGTATTTATATTCTCAAGTTCTGTTTCTTCTACAAAACCTTTTTTATCATCATCAAAATTTTTGCATTTTCCCTTGTTACGACCGGTCATCGGGCCTTCCCCTATCGGTCCTGTTTTATCAAATCGTGGCATATAAACTCCCTATTTTAAATTGTTAATAAATTATATCTACTTCACAGGCATCACAGGGGCACTATTATCACTCCCTTTTATTTGTTTAAGAACTTCCTCACAACAATTGATGTCTATAATTTTACCCTCTATAATTGCCTGTGCTATTTTTTGAACTGCACAATTATAGATTCGCGTAAAAGTGGGTCGAGAAATTTCCATCCTCTCCGCACCCTCTTCCTGCAACAATCTGTCGTAAGCAGCCAATCTGAACGCCTCATATTCATCGTGTTCGATAATAACTCTCTCCAAGTCTCTCAACGGAACTCCAACCGGCTTGAAACACATCACTTCCGGTGAACTTCGTATTTTTCGACATTTCTTAGGTCTCGACATTATTACTATAAAATATTAATCATAACCCGCACATATGTACGGGTTATGAAAGTTAATTAAGTCAACTATTTCTTGTATAGTTTCTTTTCTACTTCTTCTTTTGAAAGTTTCTTGGTACAGAAGAACCAGTCATAGCAGGTCATTTCTCCATCCTTACCCTCCATACGGGCTTTTGCCGTTCCGCAAGAACCGGCAGTCGGTACGATAACATCATCACCCGGATGCCAATCGGCGGGCAAAGCAACGCCAAATTTGTCGGCTGTTTGAAGACCGATAAGTACGCGTTTCAGTTCCTTAAAATTGCGTCCCAATGACAAAGGATAATAGATAATCGTGCGGATTATTCCCTTCGGATCGATGAAAAATACTGCGCGAACTGCTTTGGTAGTACTTTCACCCGGTTGCACCATGCCATATTTTTGAGCAATTTCCATAGTAATGTCTTCTATGAGCGGAAAAGTAACTTCCACGTTTTTCATTCCCTTGTACTCGATTTTTTCCTTGATGGTACGTAACCAGGCAATGTGACTGTATAGACCGTCAATTGACAAACCGATCAGCTGACAATTAAGATCATCAAATTCTTTTTGCATTGTTGCAAATGTCATGAACTCCGAAGTACAAACGGGAGTAAAGTCAGCGGGGTGGCTGAACAGGATTGTCCATTTCCCTTCGAAATCAGCGGGGAAATTTATGTTACCTTGAGTGGTAACGGCTTTGAATGCAGGTGCCTTATCACCAATGCGCGGCATTACATTAATGTCTTGAATTGTATCCATAATAGTAGATTTAAATGTTTAATTATTAATAAATTTCTTCTTGTTATCTGTAAAATTTCTACAAAGATAATGAACCTTTGTTCATAATCCAAATTTTTCTGAAATTATTTTTAATTTTTAAAAATAAATATGAAAATCCCCTTTTTTTCCACTATCAACAAGAGGCTTATGACCTCAAGAAAGGATGTTTTTTTATCATAAAATGAGAATAAAGAACATTTTCCTTTGTAAATTATTCATAGAAAAGCACCTATCATTGAGCAATTATTAATATATTCGCAAATTAAAACCTAAAAGATAGAATTAATGAGACTATTGCGACTAATTTTTATGACCACTCTTCTGGTCGCTTCTTTTGCAGTTTATGCCCAGGATAACCTAAATAAGGATTATTTCAAACTGAAAGGCTATCTCCAGGGAGGATTCAATATCGATGACGATGGAGACAACACATTCTACCTGAAACGAGCAGTACTCACTCTTTCCGGCGATGTTTTCAAAAAAAATGATTCAAAGGCTGATTATTTACTCATGGTCAATATGGCCGGCTCGCCCTCTATTTTGGAAATGTGGGTGAGATACTCTCCAATCAAGGAATTTGGCATGCAGTTAGGACAGTTTAAGATACCCCTTACCATTGAAAATACCGATTACAGTCCTACTACGATAGAAATGATTGAATACTCTTTGCCGGTAGAGAGACTGGCCAGGAGCGGAGGCGACGTTACCGGCATAAATACCTCAGGCCGTGATATAGGTTTTAAGGTATACGGGAGCCTGTTTCACCAGGAAAATCACAGTATAGTGAGTTATGATATAGGACTCTTTAATGGTAACGGTACAAACAGAAGAGACAATGACGGACGTAAAGATCTTATTGCCCGCCTTAAAATCTCACCCATAAGATATCTCACGATTGCCGGATACTACCAGAACGGTACCGTTAAGGCGGATCACATTGAAGGAAACTTGCTTACAAGATATGGTGGCGGCATCTCTTATGACAACAATAAATTGATGTGTCGAAGCGAGTATATAAGTGGCTACACAGGCAAAATGCTATCGGAGGGAATCTACCTGACTTCAGGATATTGGGTTACTGATAAAGTGATGGCATTGGGCAGGGCAGATTATTTCAAAAGAGAAAAAGCACTGAAAGACAAAGAAATGTATTACACGCTGGGATTGATTTATACGCCCTGGAAGAACCTTCGTCTCCAGCTCAACTACACTCTGAAAGAGTTTACAACTCCGGTTGACAAATCATACAGCAGCCTCTTCAATTTTATGGCAACTGCGTTGTTCTAACATCCGAACACTTTCTTACATGGTCAAATTAAAAGAAAACCTCAGGACAGAGGATTGGGTAACCGTTTGGATGAGTATTCCTCTGCTTCTGATGGCATTTATCATACCCCAATATATCCCAAGCGTCCCATCCACTCTCACCACCCTTGCCGCATGGGGCCAGATAGGCATCATCTTCGCTATAGTTTTTGTAGTGCTCTATGCAGGCCAGGCACTTATGGGACGCAAGTTGAGGGGCATGCTACCTTCACTTATCGTAATATTCGCCCTTTCACTTGTAGCTCAAATTATCGCCAAGATACCCATAGTAAAGTTTTACGGACTTGAGTCGGTTTTCTTCTCAGTAATATTGGGCCTTTTGATCCGAAATCTGTTCAGGATACCTGAATGGATGAAGCCAGCCATACAAGGTGAGTTCTTCATAAAAATAGGTGTCGTGTGCCTTGGAGCCACCATACTTTTCAGTGAAGTGATGAAGTCGGGTGTCTTTGGCCTCATACAGGCGGTACTTGTGGTATCAAGTGTCTGGTTTTTCGCTTTCTGGATCTCCCGCAAGTTCGGGGTTGACGAGAAAAGTGGATTGATTCTTTCCAGTGGTGTCTCAATTTGTGGAGTTTCCGCCTGCATCACCGCTGCGAGGGTTGCCGGTGGAGAAGATAAGAAGCTTTCCTATATAGTTTCCGTGCTACTGATAGTAGTGGTTGCTATGATCTACCTGATGCCATGGCTCTCCAATATGATACTGCCGCTGCTGATCGATGATACTCAGCTGATGCAGGAGGTGGCTGGAGCCTGGATAGGAAGTACTGTGGATACTACTTCGGGAGTTGCGGCCTCCAGTGCCATTCACAGTGAGGTTGCCAATCAGAACGCTATTATCATTAAAGCTGCGCAAAATGTACTGATAGGCGTAGTTGCCTTCTTTATAGCTGTTTATCTCTCCGCAAGAAGCGAAAAGGGCACTTCTCAGCGCCCCTCCATAAGTATTGTATGGGAAAAATTCCCGAAATTTATCATAGGTTTTGTTGTAGCTTCGCTAGTATTCAGCATCTTTCAGGCCAATGACCTCTTTACAATGGACAGTAAAGGAAAACTCCTAGAACCTGGCGTTGCTAAAAATTTCTCAAATATCTTTTTCTCACTTGCCTTTGTCTGCATAGGACTAGGCACACGTCTGAAAGAGATCATTTCCCGGGAAAATCGCAGGATCCTGTGGGCATTCCTCTGCGCTCAAGGTTTCAATATCATTGTAACCTTTGTGATTGCTTATGTGATCTTCGGAGTGGTAAAGCCTATGTTTGCCTAGCAAAGCCCGGGTTGCCTGACCAGGGATAGAACTTTATTCTCCGACAGACTTACGGATCTCTTCCTCCGAGAGCTCGTAATTGACAAGGTCTCCTGCGAGATATTGGTCGTAGGCAGACATATCCATAAGGCCATGACCGGAAAGGTTGAAGAGAATGGTCTTGGATACACCCTCCTCTTTTGCCTTATTGGCCTCCCTGATAGCGGCCGCAATAGCGTGTGAAGACTCCGGAGCCGGAACTATTCCTTCTACTCTGGCGAAAAGAGTGGCAGCCTCAAATGTCTCGAGCTGATTGATGTCCATCCCCTCCACCATCCCGTCCATCAGCATCTTGCTAACGATAGTACCTGCACCGTGGTAACGCAAACCGCCTGCATGGATGTTGGCCGGCGAGAAGTTGTGGCCAAGCGTATACATGGGGAGCAAAGGAGAGTATCCCGCCTCATCAGCGAAATCATACTTAAATACTCCTTTTGTAAGTTTGGGACAGGAGGCCGGTTCTGCGGCAATGAAACGAGTCTTGAGCCCCTTTTTGATATTGTGACGCAAGAAAGGGAAAGCTATGCCGCTGAAATTGGATCCTCCACCGAAGCAGCCTATCACAATATCGGGGTATTCTCCGGCAATCTCCATCTGCTTCTCAGCCTCAAGGCCGATAACAGTCTGATGGAGGGCAACATGGTTGAGTACGCTACCGAGCGAATACTTGCAATTTGGAGTCATCAAGGCCAGTTCGATGGCTTCCGATACGGCCGTACCAAGACTTCCCTGGTGGTTGGGGTGTGCTGTAATGATATCCTTTCCGGCACGGGTACTCATACTGGGAGATGCAATGACCTGTGCACCATAAGTCTGCATAAGTGAGCGACGGTAGGGCTTCTGATGATAACTGACTTTAACCATATAGACAGCCAGTTCTAGACCAAATGCTCTTGCAGCGTATGAAAGAGCTGCTCCCCATTGACCGGCTCCGGTCTCAGTAGTCACATTGGTTACACCCTCTTGTTTGCAATAGTATGCCTGAGCTATGGCCGTATTGAGTTTGTGCGAACCAATAGGACTTACGCTCTCATTTTTAAAGTAGATGTGTGCAGGAGTATCGAGTGCCTTTTCCAATCCGTAGGCCCTTACGAGAGGAGTGGGCCTGTAATATTTATACATCTCCCTCACCTCTTCGGGAATGTCTATGAATGCATCGGTTTGGTTGAGTTCCTGCTCGGAACAAGCCCTGTTGAATATGACTGCAAGGTCATCTACGGTTATCGGCTCCTTGGTTTTGGGATTGAGGATTGGCAGGGGCTTCTCCGGCATATCTGCCACAATATTGTACCATTGTGTGGGAATATCTTTCTCACTCAGAAAGATTCTCTTCTGATTCTTCATAATGAATAGTTTGTGTGTTTGACCGACAAAGATATGCAACAGCCTCAAAAACTCAAAGAGAAATGATCTTTTTTTGAATAAAACCGGCATTACTGTTATACGATGCAAAATGTGATATAATAATTGCATCTTCCGCTACGCCGGATCGTCATGTCATAGAATGTTATTAAATTTGTGCCAAATCAGATTTGACACTATAGAACACAAATGAAAAATTTCAAACAAGTATTTCACGCACTCAGCTACCTGCAATATCCATTTTTGCTGATCGGATTATTTTTATTGTTTAAGCCCTTTTTCCGGGGGTTTGATTACCTCTTTTCCAATCCGGAATTCCTGTTTAAAACTTATAGCAACGTACTGATATTTTTCGGTTTAACGCTTAGCTTTGCTTCCCTGCAAGACTCCGGTAAGACATCATTGCGTTACGAAAAGCGAATATGGCAAAATCCAAAAAGAGCCAAAGTTTTGATAATAGTCACTATCTTCACTATAGTTATATTCTTTTTTGCAGGAATATTCGGATTTATTATGAAGGAAAATATCTTCAAAGAGTTTTCTTACGGTTCTCTGATTTTGGCCATAGGTCTATTGGGTTATCTGAAGCTTCAAATAGAAATGTATGAGAACCATAAAAAATCAAACCTCAAAAAATCAAATAAAGAAAGCAGTTAAAATATTCTTTAAATTTTTGTATTCTCTCTAAACCATAATCAAATACAAAAGCCCCGGCAGCTGTTGCTGTCGGGGCTTTTTAAAGTTGGCGGCTACCTACTCTCCCACTTGGTATAGCAGTACCATCGGCGTTGGTGAGCTTAACTTCTCTGTTCGGGATGGGAAGAGGTGGAACCTCACCGCTGTAACCACCTTAATAATGGCTTGACTCTTATATTGGGGTTCGTTCCGTGGAACAAATGCCCGAGCCAATATATCTTTTGAGAAAGATAACGAAATAACAACTGTCTATCTTGCTGAAATTTGTGACCATAGTATGTAAACATACCATTGATGATCATAAATTCCTGTCCAAGCGAAGTGTTCGGGATAT
>DBQO01000031.1 GCA_002305275.1 Bacteroidales bacterium UBA1392
ATTTCAATCATGTTTGAAAATTTTCTACAAATATAGTTATTTTCAAATAGACTTGAAAATTTTTGACAAATAAATTGAATTTAAAACTTACCATAAGCCCGTAACCAGCACCTCGCATCGCACACCCCACACCGCCTGACTACATACTACACACTCCCAACTACAGACTAGTAACAATATGCTTTGCATAATTGTAGCCCAAATGGTCGTAAATGGCCAGATGGTGCTTCATCCGGTTGAGAAACTCCTCATAATTACGATCCTCTGCGGGGCGCCACTGTACTTCACTGAGGGCTGCCATACGGGGCAGAGCCATATATTCGACATGGTCCGTGGTCTTTATGTATTCACACCACACGTTGGCTTGCACGCCAAGTATATGACCGTGCAATGAAGGATCCACCTCCCCGGGAAAAGGATTGAACTCATAAACCTTCTCCACAGGTAAAAAACCACCGATTGCGAGAGGTTCATTATCTCTCTCCTCACTTTGGTAATAGTCGAAATAGAAGTGAGAATAGGGCACCATGATCACGTCGTGGCCCATATTTGCAGCCGTAACTCCACCGGAAATGCCCCTCCAGGACATCACAGTGGCATTGGGTGCAAGTCCACCCTCGAGGATTTCATCCCAACCTATAATTCTACGGCCATGGTCGTTGATATATTTCTCAATCTCAGATGTCAGCCAGCTCTGAAGACGCTGCTCGGCAGTATGGCCATCCTTTGCAAAGAGTTTTTCCTCCTTTATACGGGCCTGACAGTCGGGACAAACCTTCCAATGATCCTTTGGACACTCATCACCTCCTATATGTATGTATTCCGAGGGGAATAGCTCCATGATCTCATCCATCACGTCCTTTAAAAATTGCACTGTACCATCCTTGCCCGGGCAGAGCACCTTCTCGGTAATACCCCAACGGGGCCACACCTCATACTGTTCACCGGTACAACCCAGTTCGGGATATGCAGCGAGAGCTGCCAGCATGTGGCCGGGGAGATCTATTTCCGGTATAATGGTGATATAACGCTCGGCAGCGTAGGCTACCACTTCCTTTATATCTTCCTGAGTATAAAATCCGCCGTGAGGAGTTTCATCGCTCGATTCGAAATCCTTTCCAACCACAGTATGGCTTCTCATCGAGCCGATCTCAGTCAGTTTCGGATATTTTTTAATTTCCACGCGCCACCCCTGGTCATCGGTAAGATGCCAGTGGAATGTATTGATGTTGTGAAGAGCAATGATATCGATATATCTCTTGACAAATTCCTTATCGAAGAAATGGCGTGAGACATCGAGGTGCATTCCCCTATAACCGAAGAGTGGAGCATCACTGATTTCCACCGGCTCGAACTCAACACTACCGAATTTCCCGATAGGAAGTGCCTTCCTGAGTGTCTGTATGCCATAAAAAACACCTGCAGGAGTCAATCCTACCAATGCTATACCCTCTTTGCCTATTGAGATCATATACCCCTCGTTACCTTTTATAAAGTCCTCAATAGTAAGCGATATAACAATGTTGTTATCAAAGTTGGTGCCATCGGAGACTTCACATTTAATCTTCAACCCTGAGATCTGCTCTACATATTCCGCAAGAAAAGCTGCATTGCGCTCCATTTGAGGCTCATTTGCATCATAGACAATCTTTGTCTTTGAATTAAGCACGAAGGGTTCTCCTCCAGGAAGGGTTATGGATTGAGGAAGAGGGACGATACCATAGTCCGCCACTCCCCTTTCGGTGTTGCAGGAAACCGCAACAAATGCGATGAATGCGACAGCTGCGACTAATAAAAGTTTGAAGTTATTCATGATCTCTGTATTTTTTTATTTTTGTTTCGAATTAAGATTAAACATTAGAAAGGATAGCCGATACCGAAATGGATGGCGTAACCGTTTTTACGGAACCACATATCGGGAGAATGCCACTGTTGCGTAACCGGATTATAGGCCTTGATACCGGCATCCAGGCGCACCAGCAACAGATCGAAGTCCAAACGCAAGCCCAAGCCCCAGTTGGCCGCTATGCTCTTGCCAAAATTCTCCGCAGTGAAAATACCGCGCTCATCTCTCGCAACCCCGTCAATAGAGGCACGCTGCAAATTCCAGACATTACCGGCATCAATGAAGAGTCCCCCCTGCATTTTCCAAAAGAGAGGGAAGCGAAACTCAAGGTTCGCCTCGAGGCGCATATCTCCCGTCTGGTTGGCTATGGCAAAAGAGGAGCTTACCGGCGCATTTCCGGGCCCTACGGAGCGTGATTGCCATCCCCTCATGCTGTTGGAGCCGCCTGCATAGAAAAATTTCTCGAAAGGAAGCACATTTGAATTTCCGTAGGCATAACCCACACCGGCCAGGAATCTTCCTGCCAGCACCATCCTATTCTGCCTTCCGAATCGCAGAGTTTCCACCAGTGATATTTCGGTACGCACATATTGTGAATAGGGTACTCCCCATATCATATAAGAGCCCTTTTCATCCTTTTTAAGCCCTCCGTTGAAAATCGAAAGCATATTGCCTGCAAAATTGGTCTGTACTCTGAGGTAAAAGTAGGTATCCTTGGGATTGGTAGCGCTGTTGGTGGTATAATAGAGCATTCCGCCTCCGCCGAAGTCAAAGTGGTTGCGGTATGAGTTTATCAGATAGGGGTCATTCAGTTTCGAGTAGAAATCGTCATCCATATTGTAGATACGCACCACGTTAAACTGGAGAGGATTGATCTGGTAATAAAACCTCTTGTTGCGATTCCAGTTGTAGCCGTAAGCAGTGGAGATGATTATGCGTGTATACTCAGGACGATTTTGAAAGTTGTAGGAGAGATTGATGTCGGTACGCGGGAGTGTTTGCCGGAATAACTCCGTAGGGAGCATCAGAAATCTCGGAAATGTAATTGAGGAAGAGATTGCAAACTCGTTGGAACGCGTAGGGTCTTTAAATTTGAATTGAAAGTTGCCTCTGAATCCGAGGGAAAAGTATTCCCCACCCCCGAAAATATTTTTGTGGTAATAGGAGAGCGAAGGTGTTATTCCGAAGAGTCCCGAGGAGTTGAAGGATCCCTCTAGATTGGCCCTTACCCCTTGAAGTTTGGAGGGAGTTAGCATTATACGGCAGTCCACCAAAGAGGAGTCGGCTTCACTGAGCTGTACGTTGACGCTGCTGAAGAGCCTGATACTGGCAAAGCGTTCGTAGGTGGTGTTGATTACCTGTTCGTTGTAGAGCTCACCCGGTTTTATGGTATTGATCTGCCAGAGGAATTTGTTGCGTACTCTGAGGCCTCCCATCGGGACGATGGAGACCGAACCTATCTTGTATTGTTTATGAGGACGCGCACTCTCCTCCGATTCATTACGGGTATAATTTTCGAGATCAACCATCAGGTCGGCTTTATCCCGCTGTCTTACAGTATCTGCGTAAAAGAAGAAATAGTTTTTGGTAAAACCATAGTAACCGTTGGTACGAAATAGAGAGGCAAGGCGCTCCGATTCCTCTTCCAGATCCTTCTCGGACAGAATGTCGCCTACCTTTACAGTATAATTGGCGGAATCCGCAGCCATCAATTCCCTCATATACGGGTCGGGGATATTATAACTTATGCTATCGATCCGATAACGTTTACCGAGGGTAACATCATATTTAACCCTCGCTTTCTTCTCTTTTTTGAGCACCGAGTGCGAAATATCCGAACCATAATAGCCCGAATATTCGAGGTGTGAGAGCATACCCTGTTTACTCGCATCAATAGAGGTAGAGTCATAGATCACCGGAGCCACTCCCAGTTTTTCCACAAACCTGTCCCAGCCCGTACCTCTTCCGGAACTCCAGTTGTAGACATACAGGAAGGGATTCCAGCGACCGATGAAGTAGTCGTTTGGCCTCTGTTTGATATAGGGTTGCAGCGAAGAGGCGGAGTAGTCATCATCATTTGTAATGACAATTTTGTTTTCCACGAGCCTGCATTCATCCTCCTGCAGGATCCTTGTGGTACTGCAAGAAGCGGCAGCCAGTGCCACAATCAATAGAAATGCAACTCTCCTCTTCATATCTTGCAAATTTAGATAAAAATATTATTATAATCAGGTTAATTGTTACCTTTGGATATGATTTCGAGGAAGGAAATAAAACTCATCCGCTCACTGAACCAAAAGAAATACCGCGACGAAGAGGGACTTTTTGTCGTAGAGGGCGAAAAATCCGTGGAAGAAGCTCTCCAATCGGGTTTTGAGGTAATCAAAGTATTCAGAATCTCTGAGATCGGTGAAGAGGCAATGTCCCGCATCACGCTGCTTAGCTCCCCCTCTCCCGCCCTGGCACTGGTGCGCAAACCCGAACTGCCCGATGCATCGCAAATTAACGATCTGATTGCCCTGCGCCCGCTCTCGCTGGGACTCGACTCCATTCGTGACCCCGGCAACTTGGGAACTATAATCCGCCTCGCCGACTGGTTTGGCATCGGGACGATCTTCGCATCGCAGGATACCGTAGATTGCTTCAATCCCAAGGTGGTACAGGCCAGCATGGGATCCCTATTTCGCACGCAAATCATATATTGCGACCTTCTGCAGATCGCCTCAGAGTTCCGTGCTGCCGGTATGCCTCTATTCGGCACCTTCCTGGATGGTAAATCCATCTATGAAGAGGATCTAAGCTCCAACGGACTAATAGTGATGGGCTCCGAATCTAAGGGTATCTCTAAGGCTCTGGAGAGCCTCGTTACTCATCGCATCACCATTCCGAGCTTCTCCCCTTCTACGGAAAAAAGAGCCGATTCCCTGAATGTCGCCCTCGCTACCGCCATTATCTGTTCCGAATTCAGGAGAAGGTAGAGAGCGCTTCGCTTTTTATTTGAAAAATCGAATAAAATGTCGTTTTTTTGTAAGCAAAATAGCCTT
>DBQO01000028.1:0-68429 GCA_002305275.1 Bacteroidales bacterium UBA1392
AAACGCTGGTTCTGCACCAGATAACCCTCAAGATAGAGGTAATCATATCCATCGAAATATTCAGGCTTTAGATCTTCGGGTTCCAGCTGAAGGGCTGCTCCAAGGTAGGTTGCAAAGGTCCTGTCAGCGTTGGGAGCAGTGATGAAAACCATAGCCCGACCTGAAGCTGCGGTACCCTTGAGAAGATTGGAGCGGATACCGTTTTGTACCTGTTCTGCCTTGAAGAGAGAACCCAGCTCATCATCGCCCACCTTGCCTATAAACCCCGCCGGCATACCAAAGATGGCAGCTCCTGAGATAGTGTTGGCTGCAGAACCTCCTGCTACATATTGAATACCTATCTGTTTGAGACTCTCCCAGATTATGTTGCCGGTTTTGGCATCAACATGTTGCATACTGCCTTCAGGCAGGTTGAATTTTGTAAGGAGTGTGTTGTCGGGAAGTAGCGCAAGTATGTCCGTGAGCGCGTTGCCTATGCCAAGAATAGATTTCATCAGATATGGTGTTTTCTCTTTGTTTGACTACAAACATAAGAATTTTTGTACTTTTGTCCTACAAACCGAGATTAAGATGAAGAAGATAACTAAAAAGGTAACGACAAAAGATGTTATAAAGTATCTGCTGATGCTTGCACTTGCAGCTCTCTTGCTCTATTTTGCATTCCGCAATATAAGTTGGGATGAATTTGTGACTGGATTGCGTAGCTGCAACTACTGGTGGATACTTCTCTCGATGGTAATATCCTGGATTGTTGTGGTGTTAAGGGGATGGCGGTGGCGTCTTATGATGCGCCCGCTCAGTAAAGAAATTACTCGTTTAGAGGCTTACGATGCCTACAATATCTGTTATCTGGCAAATCTGGTGCTTCCGCGCTCGGGTGAAGTGGTCAGGTGCGGCATGATTGCAAATAGCGGCAAGGCCACCTTTGAAGGGGTTCTCGGTACGGTAGTGCTGGAGAGGACCTGGGATTTGATGTGTGTGGTGATTGTTACTCTACCTCTCTTCTTTTTCGGTACTTTCAAAGACTTCATAATTGAGAAGATGTGGTATCCGGCTGTAAAGTCGCTTCCTTTCAGTGCGGTTTGGCTTGTTATTGTCTTTATCCTCTTTATTATCGGACTAGTGATGATATTTCGTAAATACCGCAAAAAGATTGCATCCACACCTTTAGGGGCCAAGGTTATTAAGGTTTGGAAAGGACTCGTGGAGGGTATTAAGGCGGGATTTAGAATGGAGCATAAATGGGCATTTTTTGGTTACTCCGCCCTTATTTGGATAGGTTACTGGGCAATGAGTCTCTTTACTCTTTATGCCTTTCCGGTATCTGCTGGACTAAACCTATGGGATGCACTATTTTTAATGGTTGTGGGTTCTTTAGGTTGGATCGTTCCTGTACAAGGCGGTTTTGGAGCATATCATTTCATAGTTGCAATGACACTTGTTCCCGTCTATGGATTTACCCAATCGGAAGGATTGATTTACGCTACCATTTCCCACGAGTCACAGGTGATTCAGATGCTTATAGTTGGTATTATATCCATCATTACCTACGCTATTTATAGCAAAAAGTATAAGAAACCGGTAGGGTTGTCAGAAAAAAAACAGATATAAATTGAATTATTTTGTAAAAAGTTGTTGACTTTTAAAAAAATATACTACCTTTACAACGATATTGCCAAGTTGTATCATATTCCTTACCAAGGACTTGTTTTGCACATACCCTCTTTTGAATGAATGCAATGTAGATGTTAAACATAGATGCCCTTCTTATCGGGATTATGTAGTCAAATAAACCTCAATAGAGGAAATTTATTGGATATTGAACGAAATTTATTACACATTATAAACATACCAACTATGAAAGGAAAATTATTTAATTTTATTTCTCTCGTATTACTGCTGAGCAGCTTGCCGGCAGTGATTGGGTCGTATAGTGCTTCTGCACAGAAGTTTGCAGTTAAGACAAACTTGCTTTACGATGCCTCAGCTACAGTTACTGCAGGAGTGGAGTTTAAGTTGGCTGACCATTGGACACTTGATATCTTGGGTAATTGGAATTCCTGGTCGAAAGCCAGTGATGCAGATCCTAAGACAGTAGATCCCAAATGGATGCAAAAGACCATCCAGCCTCAAGTAAGGTACTTCTTCAAAGATGCCTTCAAAGGTCATTTTGTAGGTCTGCATGCGCTTACCGGTACTTATACTCTTGGAGGCACCAATCTTCCCTTTAAGGTTATTTTAACAGACTTCAGAAACTTTAAGAACAAAAACTTTATGGGATGGTGCGTTGGAGGAGGAGTAGGTTACGGTTACGCGATAAGACTCGGTGGTCATTGGAATCTGGAGTTGGAGGCCTCAGTAGGTTACCTCTATTTTGATTATGATTTCAAGCGCTATGAGAATGGCAATGTGTATGATGGTGTCAACACCCACCATTATATCGGCCCTACCAAGCTTGCCATTTCAATCGCTTACCTGTTTTAATTAGATCTAAGGGTTATCTTCAAGAAGTCCTTTGTAGTTTTTGTTGGACTCATAATAAACATATACCCAAAAAGTTCTTGATGTGACCCTGAAATCCAGGTCCGGAACTGTTTAACATTTCTTGTGACAGTTCCGGATTTTATTAAAGCTCGATTATTGACATGACCCCCGAAAGTTAGACAAAAAACTTTCGGGGTTCATGTCATATTTTATCGGGCTTTTTTATTTTTTTATCCGCGTGGTATTTATTTTTAAGAAATATCCATATCTGCTAAGTTCGTTTTTTGACTAAAAACACAAATTCCGGAGCTAAGCATCCGGTTAATTATGTGCAATTTTCCGCCAATTTTATGCAGTATCCCGCTTTTTTACTCTCTTCATGAGTACCCACCTAACTTTTTTAAAAAAATGCATACTTTCAAAATGAAAGCTATTTTAATTGGTGTCAAATAAATTTACAGTGAAATCAAGGCTGATAATAAAGAGCTGGAAATCAGAGAATTCCGATGGTAATTTTTATAAAATACTAACTTTGAAAGTAAATCCTTATTGTAATCTGTCATATAAAGGCCTTTTTTTGCTTACAAAATGATACTTTATCCCCCCATTTAGATTTCGATATTTATAATATACTGTAAATCAAACTATTATAATGCTCAATCATCGTGATTTTTTAAAAATTGGCAATTATTGCATAGCAGAACTTCGTCAATTTTAGAAATTTGTAAGTTATAATTACTCTAATTACCTTTGTGGCCTACCAATGGGGGAACTTGGTAGGATACAAAAGTTTGAATTACTAGAGGGTGGCAGCAGTGTCACCCTCGCTTTTTGCTCTCAATCGGTACCGGTGTAAGTCAGCAGCGGAGTCTCAGTTTCTTATTTGAGCAAAACCGGCTAATTGAATTTAATGAAAAATGCTATCTTCGCATTAAAGATAGGAGATAAATGCAGGTTTTTGATCCATTGAGGAAGAAGTATGTCAGGCTTACACCTGAGGAGGAAGTACGCCAAAACGTCATTGCCTGGCTGGGGCAAGAATGGGAAGTACCTCTTCCGCTTATGTCCAGCGAATGGGCATTTTCATTCAACGGAATGCAGTACAGGGCAGATGTGCTGGTCTTTGACCGTAGGTTGCAGCCTCTTATGCTGGTGGAGTGCAAGGCCCCTGATATTCCCATTGACAGGACGGTGGTAGACCAGGTCATCAGATACAACCTTTCGCTCAAAGTGAAGTACATTTTGATAACAAACGGCAAAAGCAGTTATCTTTGTGGCCGTAATCCTGAAACCGGGCAATATGAATTTCTCGACAGGATTCCTAAATATGAAGAGATGTTATGACCGGGCCACTTGACCATAAGATTTTTGAGATAGTAGCAACACAAGCTGCCAAACTAAAGCTCAAAGCTTTCGTTATTGGCGGTTATGTGCGCGACCATTTTCTTCAGAGAGAGAGTACCGACATAGACATTGTAGTGGAGGGCAGCGGTATTGCGCTGGCAGAGGCGGTTGCAGAGGCAATTCATACAAATGTCACAGTCTTCCGTAATTTTGGTACGGCGATGCTCAAATACGAGGGGATAGAATTGGAGTTTGTCGGTGCAAGACGCGAATCATACCGTCGAAATTCCAGAAAACCAGTAGTCGAAGAGGGTACCCTCGAAGATGATCAGTTAAGACGTGACTTTACAATAAACGCACTTGCTTTCAGCCTCCAAAAAGAGGACTACGGTACTTTGATAGACCCTTTTGGAGGTATACGGGATTTGGATGCCGGCCTGATACGTACCCCTGCCGATCCGGACGCTACCTACTCAGACGATCCCCTACGTATGATCCGGGCAATCAGATTTGCCACACAATTAGGCTTCCAAATAGTTCCGGAGTCTCTTGACTCCATAAGTCGCAATGCAGGACGTCTCGATATCCTTGCCCGTGAGAGAATAGCCGAGGAACTCCACAAGATATTGATGGCGGAGACTCCTTCCATAGGCTTGCGTCTGCTTGATGAATGTGCACTTTTGCCCTTGATACTCCCTGCCATTTCCAATTTGAAATCTGTAGAGATGGTTAATGGTTGTGGTCACAAAGACAACTTTGAGCATACTCTTCAGGTATTGGATAATGTGGCATCTGCGGGTGGAGCTCTCTGGTTGCGTTGGGCTGCGCTGCTTCACGATGTGGGCAAGCCCGCCACCAAAAAGTTTGAAGCAGGTACCGGATGGACATTTCACGGACATGAATACGTGGGTAGTAAGATGGTTCCGGGTATATTTAAGCAGCTCAAGATGCCGCTAAACGATAAGATGAAATTTGTGCAGAAGATGGTTCTGCTTCATCTTAGACCCATAGCTCTGGTTACCGAAGAGGTGACAGATTCCGCAGTGCGCCGTCTGCTCTTTGATGCGGGAGATGACATTGATGATCTGATGACTCTCTGTCGGGCAGATGTTACCTCTAAGAATGAGTATAAGGTCAAGGCGATTCACCGTAATTTTGAAATTGTTGAGGCTAAACTGATAGAGGTTGAGGCCAAAGATGCCCTCCGTAACTTCAAGAACCCCATCACCGGCGAATTGATTATGGAAAAATATGGCCTGCCGCCTTGTGCCACAATCGGTGTTATTAAAGAGTATATCAAGAATGCCATTCTGGACGGAGAAATACCTAATGAATTTGAGGCAGCTTACCGTCTGATGGAGTCAAAGGCCGCTGAACTGGGTCTGGAGTCGAAAAGCCAATCATTTGAGAAGAAGTAAGTCTCCGAGAAGAGCTGACCCTTGCCTTAAAACTAATCCTTTGAAATTTCGAGTCCGCTAAGACGCTGCTGCCATTTCCAGGCTGAGCGGAGAGTTTCGTAGAGACTTTTGCGTGCATACCAGCCAAGTTCTTCGTTGGCGTAGGTGGGGTCTGCCCACATCGCTTCGATATCGCCTGCTCTTCTGCCGGTTATTCGGTAGTTGAGGTTCAAGTCGTTAACCTTTTCGAAGGTTTTTACGATTTCCATCGTGGAGACTCCGCGTCCCGTACCGATATTGAAAACCTCATAGCTCTCTTTCATTTTGGAGCCAATCATTCTGTCTAGCGCAGCTACGTGCGCAGCCGCCAGATCATTGATGTCGATATAGTCGCGGATGCAAAATCCGTCAGGAGTATTGTAATCGTCCCCGAAGATGCTCAACACCTCACGTATACCTGCTGCCGTCTGGGTAACATAGGGGAGAAGATTGTTGGGTACGCCTCGCGGCAATTCACCAATGAGTGCACTGGGATGTGCTCCTATGGGGTTGAAGTATCTTAGAGCGATGGATTTGATCGTTCCGTAGGCTTTGACGCTATCACGGATTATATCTTCGGAGATGCGTTTTGTGTTGCCATAGGGAGACTCTGCCTCAAGTCGCGGGGTCTGCTCGGTAGCAGGTAGTACATCAGGCTGCCCATATACGGTGCAAGATGAGGAGAAAACCAGATTTGGCACATTGTACTTACGCATCAGGGAAATAATATTTATAAGGGAGAGAAGGTTGTTGTGATAATACTCGAGGGGTTTTTCAACTGATTCCCCTACTGCCTTTGCCGCTGCAAAGTGTATAATTGAGTTAAATTTCCCCTTATCAAAAAGCTCTTCAAGCGCTACAATATCACGGCAGTCAGCTTTGACAAAATCCGGCCTGACGCCGGTAATGGCCTCTATACCATCAATTACCGATTCTTCGGAATTTGACAGATTGTCGACAATAATCACCTCATAACCCGCTTCAATCAGTTCCACAACGGTGTGTGAGCCTATATAACCCGTTCCTCCGGTAACCAATACTCCTTGCTTCATATTACCATAATTTTAAGCTGATGCAAAAATAAGAAAAAAGAGTTATATTTGGTCCGTTATTTGATAATCATTAAGGTGAATACTCACCATTTAAATTTTTAAAAAATGAAGAGGTTTACACAAGTAGCTTTAGTCCTTAGCATCATAATGATGTTGGCTAGCCCGAGTGAGGTATGGGGACAAAATAGGAGAACGAGCAGTTCGAGCAGTTCGAGCGAACGTAAAACCACTCAGAGCAGCAACTCTTCCAATAGTCGCTCAAGTAGCTCTTCATCCGACAGCCGTTCGAGTAGTTCGCAGAGCCGAACCACTTCCGGCAGCCGCTCTAGTAGTTCGCAGAGCCGAACCACTTCCGGCAGCCGTTCCGGCAGCTCACAGGAGCGTAGTACTTCAAGTTCTTCACAGAGAAGGACGGGAGTGAAGGCTTCATCGGACAATACATTCGACTTCAAAGTCGATCCCAACTACAAGTCACCCTCCTCAAGTACTCAGTCACAGAGTACGACTACCCGCAGGAGGACTACAACTACTTCTGACCGTCAGGTGCAGGATTACAGAGGCAGCTCCGGTTCCAATGCAGGCTCCCGCAGCTCCACAGTCACCACAAGACGTAGTTCAAGCAGCTCTTCTGCAGTGACAGGTTCGGACAACGCTGCTACCAGAAGGAGTTCTACCTCAAGCAGACAGGCTGTAACTACGGACCGAAACAGATCTGATGCAAGCTCAAGTACCGGCAGATCATCTGTTTCAACTACCACCCGCAGGAATAACACCAGTGTAAACAGCACAGTTCCAAGGAGGAGCACTGATAGGGTTAATACACCTGCGACTGACCGTAAGCCCGCAGCCGTGCAATATCATAACAGCGTACCTCCGCCAAGGGATAAAAATTGGGTGAGACCCTATATCAAGAAGCACTACAAGCCGGTTCCTTCTTATCACTACGGTCATCACTACTTCGGTTACAGAATCCAATACCTTCCTTATAGAGCGGTACTCCGGATTCATAACCACATCCACTACTACTATTATGATGGCATCTATTACCGCCCCTACTATGGAGGAGGATATGTGATTGCCCGTCCACCGGTAGGTACGTACATTAGCAACACCATGCTCAACGTGGCTCTTACAGTAGCGGTCATAAATGCCCTAAACGATGCCGTATATCGCGCAAATCGTGCAGTTGCACTGGCTGAGAGATACTCAAGGATCAATACCTCCTACAATATAAGGAACGTTGACTCTTATGTGACGAACGTAGCGAACCAAAATGAAGAATATTACTATCAGGATGGAGTTTTCTACACCCTTTCAGACGGCCATTACTATGTAATAGAACCTCCAATCGGGGCTCTCATCACTCAGTTGCCGGAAGATTACGTTGAGGTGGAAATAGGTGGCGAGACCTATTATCAGGTTGAAGATGCACTCTACAAAGTGACGGTTATAGACGGAGCCCTCTACTTCGAGGTGGTTCTAGCCCTATAACTCCGGAATCCTCCTGTATGGATTGTGCTATAGTCATACTTAATTGGAATGGTCGGAATTATCTTGAAAGGTATATTCCGACCCTTCTTAATTGTATGACAGGTGATCATTGTTTTGTGGTTGTGGCAGACAACGGTTCGGAAGATGGATCCGTGGAGTGGCTAAAAAATAATCATCCTGACATACGAGTCATAGAGTTTGATCGCAATTGGGGCTTTACGGGTGGCTACAATCGTGCCCTGGCCGAAATTGAGGCCGATTATTATGTGTTGCTCAACTCAGATGTCGAGGTAACTCCCGGCTGGGCAGATACCCTTCTTTCCTTCATGGAGGAGCACCCCGAGGTAGGTGTGTGTCAACCGAAGGTACTTTCAGTGGCAGACAAAGACTCTTTCGAATATGCCGGTGCAGCAGGAGGCTTTTTAGATAAATACGGATATCCATTTTGCAGGGGACGCATCCTTTCCAATATAGAGAAGGATTACGGACAATATGACCAGCCGAAAGAGGTATTCTGGGCTACCGGTGCCTGTCTGATGATCAGATCTTCTCTTTATCACCATCTAGGTGGTCTGGATGAACTGTTTTTTGCCCACATGGAGGAGATAGACCTCTGCTGGCGAGCAAAACTGTTAGGGTATGAGGTATGGGCTATCCCTTCCTCAAAAGTCTACCATGTCGGCGGTGGTACTCTTCCCAATGAATCTCCCCACAAGCTCTATCTTAATTACCGCAACAGTCTCCTGATGCTATGGAAAAACCTTCCCGAAAAGATTCGCCGGAGGAGAATGTTAGTTCGTAAATGTCTTGACGGAGTTTCTGCCTTTATATATCTCATTACCGGCAAAATTGAAAATTTAAAGGCCGTATGGCGAGCTCATCGTGATTATTACCGAATGAAACGCGAGCTTGACCCTTCTCCATTTTCTGAAGAGATCAACAATAAGGGCTATTACCCTTATAGCATAGTGCTGCAATTTTACCTCTCGCGTGGAAAAATCACTTTTGACAAGCTCAAAAATCTCTAAAGTACTCCATCAATCTTTGATTGTCTCGATAGATTGGTATAGCGCAAGTATTTTATCAGCTATTTCCAGTAGTTCTTCACCCTTTTTCGTCAGAACGAGGGTCTGGCTTATTCTTAGAAACAATGCTCCGCCAAGCTCTTTTTCGAGTAAAGCAATATGTTTGGAAACAGCCGGTTGGGATATGCCGAGAATCTTTGCCGTCTTTACAAAACTCAACTGACGGGCAGCTACGGCAAACACTTGCAATCTTTTGTCTATCATAATGGCACAAATTTAGCAAAAATGAATAAATTTGTAAGATTTAGTTCAATTTTAAAAAACACAATTATAATATTTACCTAAAATGAGAAATTTAATTTCAATGATTCTGTCACTCTTTGTGACATTTATTTCTTTCGCACAGGTCAATCCGCAGGGCCTCATTGAGAGAGACCCTTCCGTGAGATACGGCAAGTTTGATAATGGATTGACCTATTATATAAAACACAATGATAAGCCCGCTGAAAGAGCTGACTACTATCTTTTTACCAATGTGGGTGCAATCCAGGAGACTCCTGCCCAAAATGGCCTTGCTCACTTCCTTGAGCACATGGCGCTCAACGGCACTAAGAATCTCCCCGGCAAGATGATGATCAATTATTTCGAGAGTATCGGAGCAAGTTTCGGTGCAAATATCAATGCTTCCACAGGAGTGGAGCAAACAATGTATATGCTCAACAACATTCCTACCACAAGGGAAGGCATTATTGACACAGCACTGCTTATAATGCACGACTATTCTGCCTTTGTAACAAATGATCCGGTCGAAATAGATAAGGAGCGGGGCGTAATCATAGAGGAGTGGCGTACACGCCGCACCGCCGAGTGGAGAAGTACCGAGAAGGCTTGGGAGCATC
The DNA here is from genome assembly GCA_002305275.1 of Bacteroidales bacterium UBA1392. GTDB lineage: Bacteria > Bacteroidota > Bacteroidia > Bacteroidales > UBA932 > Cacconaster. The sequence continues at coordinate 9,732 of DBQO01000028.1, forward strand.
TCTATAAAGGATCAAAGTATGCCACCTGTAATATCATCGGTACCAAGGAAAATCTCGAAACCTTCCCCGCAAGCGAACTCCAGGATTTCTATCACACCTGGTACCGTCCGGACCTTCAGGCAGTGGTTGTAGTTGGAGACATCGACCCGGAAGTGATTGAGGCGAAGCTGAGGGCGCTTTTTGAGGATATTCCCGCACGAGAGAATCCCAAACCCAAGGAGGAGATATTCCTTCCGGAAAATGAAGAACCCATAGTGGGTATTATCACCGATCCCGAAGAGAGAGTGAGTCAGGTGCAGTTTGTGGTAAAATACCCCCTTCTGACTCCGAGGATGGCACGCCAGTATGGTGCAGGCTTTATGAATGACCTTGCCGTAGATTTGGTAAATGCTGTTTTTTCCGAGAGATTTGATGATATTAGAAAGAAGGCCGACGCTCCATTCTTTGCCGGCTTCGCTGCATTTACGAATCTGATCACCACTTCGGATGCATTTATGGCAAACGTGGTCTTCTCTGATGGCGAGTCTTTAAATGCATTTGAGGCAGCTTTGATTGAAATAGAGAAGGCTAAAAGGTTCGGATTTACGGAGGGTGAACTCGAGCGTGCAAAGACCAATATGATTGCAAATGCCGAAAGAGCTACTTCCAATGCTGAAAGTCGTAAGAATGGTGAATATGTACGGGATTATATGTCTGACTTCTTCCAGGGTTGGCCTTTTATGACTCCTGCATATAAAGAAGAGCAGATAAAAGGTTATCTTCCATTTCTTTCCATAGATGTGATCAATGCGTTCCTCAAGAGTATCTCTTATGATAAAAATGCAGTGGTTCTCTATCTGGCTCCTGAACGTGAGGGTCTTGTGCACCCGAAAGAGCAGGATTTCGTAGCTATCATGGAAAAGGTGAAGAGTGCTGAAATGGAGTCTGATATTAAGGAAGAGGAGTTTGGAGAGCTGGTAGATTCAGCGCTTCTTTTAGGCAGTAAAGTGAAACAAGAGAAAGAGGGTCTTTTCAATTCTACTGTATGGAGACTTGAGAATGGTATCAATGTCGTTGTAAGACCTTCGGATTATAAAAAGGAAGAGGTAACGTTCCGTCTACAGGTGCCCGGTGGAAAATCTTTGATTGCAGAGTCGGAACTTCCTTCACTTGATGACAATATGTTGGTTTTATATGGCAATTTGTCAGGCGTCTCTCATTTTCCCTCAACTATTTTGAGTAAGATGCTTACCGGTAAAATAGTCTCCGAGTCACCCTTCATCGGTGATGAATTCCACGGAATAACCGGTCAAAGTTCACCAAAGGATTTCGAGACACTCATGCAATTGGTCTATCTGCAGGTGACTGAGCCAAGGTTTGTTGCGGAAGAGATTGCCCCTGCATTTGCCCAGATGAATGCCATAGTGCCTAATCTTTCCAAACAGCCCAACTTCATCTTCGGGGATGCATACATGAAGACTGCTTACGGAAATAACCCTCGCAAACAGTTGATCTCAATGGACATGGTAAGCAAAATGTCCGTGACGTCACTTGAACAATCCTACAAGACCCTATTCTCCAATATGGCAGGTGCCAGCGTATATATCACAGGCAATGTAGACCTTGAGACCATCAAGCCTTTGGTAGAGAAATATATCGGTTCTCTCCCCGCTATCGGTGGGGGAAGCGCATATATCGATCACAATATCCAAGTTGTGCCAGGTAAAGTTGAGAATGTTTTCAATGCCCCTATGACTACTCCAAAGAGTACCGTATTGCTGATATATAGCGGTGATGTAAAATATGATCTTGAAAACGTGCTTACAATGCAGGCCTTCCGTTATGTTCTCGATCTGGTTTATACCGAAACTATCAGGGAAGAGGAGGGTGCAACTTATGGTGTGGGCACACAGGGTTCCGTTTCAGCAATACCTCAAAACAGGGGTGAGATGCTCATTCAGTTTGATACGGATCCCGCCAGGGCTGAAGATATGATCAAATTGGCAATTAAAGGTGTTGAGGATCTGGCAAATAATGGTCCCAGTGAAGAGCAGATGGTAAAAGTAAGGGAGAATTTCCTCAAAAATGTCTCCGAATCCCGTATCAACAACAGTTATTGGTCAAACAACCTGCGTCAGTTTGATCTTACAGGTGTGGACCTAGATACTGAGCGCGAAGCAGTAATCAATTCCCTCACCTCTGAAAAGGTGAAGAATTTTGTTGCGGACTTCATCGGCCAAGGCAACTTTGTCAAGATTGTGATGAACCCCGAGGAGTAGCCATTGGCGATTGGCTGTTGGCCGTTGGCTATTGCTAATGGCCAATGGCTAAAGGCTAAAGGCCAAAGGCTAATGGCTAAAGGCTAAAGGCCAAAGGCTAATGGCTAATGGCTAAAGGCCAAAGGCTAATGGCTAATGGCTAAAGGCTAAAGGCTACAGACCAATTGCTAAGCAGGGTAGAGGGAATATGAATCTGCGACTTTTCTTAAGGCTCTTATCGGTGGTTTTGGCGTTAGTCCTGACTCTGCCCTATATCACTTATGGTCAGGATCTGGCAGAAAATAGGATACTCGGTATATGGATGGACGAAAAGGGCGAAACCAGGTCTGAGTTTTATCGCAATGATGACGGAACTTTCGGTGCGAAAGTCCTCTGGCATGTGAATCCTAAAAAGCAGGACCGCGTCAATCTTGTCTTCATTAAGGATATGCACTACAACCCTTCCGACAGTACCTGGAGAACATCTTATATGTACTCACCCGACCATCGATTGGTAGCAAGGGGTACTCTTTGGATAAAGGATGGTCTCCTTTATGTCAATGGTCGCAAATTCGGTATCTCTGCCACCCGCCGCTTTTTTCGCATAGAATAGTTGTATTCGCAGGAATTCCGATAGGACAGATATTTTTTCAGACAAAACCGTCCAACAAACTTAGACGGGATCCGTGAATTTCCGGAACGGAGGTTTCTGCAATAAGTTGTCCGGCATTTTTGGGAGTAATCCCGGCTCCTGCCATTATCAATGTACCGCTGCCTATACTCATTTTTACCATACTGGCAATAGTCTCGCGCCCTTCAAATGCCGACTCTGCTCCTCCCGAAGTCAGCACGCGATCTGCCCCAAGATCAATTACTCTATCCAATGCCTTAAAGATATCTCTTGAACGATCGATCGCACGATGAAATGTAATCGAAAGGGCGTATTGGCGCGCGGCGGCGAACATTTCCCGGCAAGCGCCCTGCTCTATGGAGCGATCACGCGACAGAGCGCCGATCACCACACCATCTACCACCTTTCCTTCCTCTGTAATTAAAGAGCCGCAGAACTCGATATCCCGCAGAATACGGGAAATTTCTGCAGCAGAATAGTAGAAATCCCCTCCACGCGGTCTTATCAGTACATGAAGGCCGATATTCAACTGCGTACGCGCCTGCTCTATCTCATCGTAAGCAGGCGTTATGCCTCCTACAGAGAGGTCATTGCAAAGTTCTACTCTAAGAGCTCCTTTCTCCTGCGCTTTAAGCGCAATATCTATATTTTCCGAACAAATTTCTATGAGCATGGTACAAATATAGGTCAATTTTCGTAAATTGCAGAGTTATGTTAAAGGCGTGTTTCTGCAAAAGCTGAAAAAAGAGAGCGCCGGATCATAATTACCGAAAACTTAAATACTGCAATATGAAAATCCTCAGTACAATTATCAAAGCAACGATTGTTGCCGTTACCGCAATAATACTTACCTTCTGTACCTCTCCTGAAGTTCGTTTACAGGCTCTCACCGAGCGTGACCTTACAGAAAAGTTGGATTTGCTGGGATACCACCCGGATTTTAAAACTCTGATGGAACTCTGTGCAACCGACCAGGAGCGTAATGCCATAAAATTCCTCTACGCATATATGCCGCTTGGCGATATTGCCGATTATGACCCGGAACTATATATAGAGGGTGTCAGAAGTGCTTTTAAAGCTCGTGAAGAGATGCCTTGGGGCAGAACTGTACCTGATCTTCTCTTCAGGCACTATGTCCTCCCGCTCAGAGTCAACAATGAGAATCTCGATTCGGCGAGGAGCGTTTTTTACCGCGAACTTAAGCCGAGAGTGGAGGGACTATCAATGTACGATGCAGTGCTTGAAGTCAACCACTGGTGTCATGAAAAGGTGACATACACTCCGAGTGATGCCCGTACTTCAGCTCCACTGGCAACAATGCGTACCGCATACGGTCGTTGCGGTGAGGAGTCCACCTTTACCGTTACCGCTCTACGTGCCGTGGGGATCCCGGCGAGGCAGGTTTATACTCCGCGTTGGGCCCATACCGATGACAATCATGCATGGGTTGAGGCCTGGGTGGATGGCGGGTGGCACTATCTTGGAGCTTGCGAGCCGGAAGCCCGTCTGGACGTAGCTTGGTTTAGTTCTACTGCCCTGCGCGCTCTGCTGATGCATAATCGCACTTTTGGACGCTATTCCGGCAGCGAGGATGTGATACAGCATACCGATTGCTTTACAGAGATCAATGTGACTGCAAACTATACTGAGACAGAGCGTTTGGCTGTATGTGTAAAGGATTTGTCCGGTGCTGCGGTACAGGATGCCCTGGTAGAGTTTAAGATATACAACTACGCAGAGTTTTACAGTGCGATAAAAGTCCTCTCCGATGCCCGTGGATGCGCCTCGGCAGTTCTCGGCAAGGGAGATGTACTGGTGTGGGCCTCCAAAGATGGTGCTTATGGATATGTCAGGGCGCGTGCGGGGGAAAAGGAGAGTGAAGTGACAATCATGCTTGATCATAAGATAGGGGATGTTTTTGAAGATGAAGTGGATATTGTACCTCCGGCTGAAGGGGATGTTCCTGTCGTGATATCTCTCGAAGAGAAAGCAGCCAACGATCTGCGTCATTCCTATGAGGATTCCCTTCGCAACAGTTATGTCTCTACCTTTGTCAAGCCTTCGGCCAATGATCCCGAAAATAGCTTTTTTGTGGCATCCAGAGGCAATTGGAGGGAAATCTACTCCTATCTGGAGCAGATTAAATCGGGTAGTAAACCCCGTTATCGCGACGGTTTGCGTTTACTGAACCTCATTAGTGAAAAAGACCTGCGTGATACGCCTGCTGACGTACTTCTCGATCACCTGAATAACTTCTCAGGAGTGGAGGGAATGTATCCGCAGCAGCAGGAGATATGGTATCGTTACGTGTTAAATCCCCGGATTGGCAATGAATTGCTTAAGAGCTGGAGAAGAGAATTCCGGACCATCGAACTCTCATTTACTCTGAGTTCGGGCAGGGATATTGCCGCTTATGTGCGAAATAACATAAAGGTTCTGGATCGCTATAATCCCCAGCGCATCCCAATTACTCCCCTGGGAGTACATTCCCTGAAAGCTGCCGATGCTTTATCTAGGGATTGTTATTTCGTGGCTCTCTGTCGCGCTCTTAACATCCCTGCAAGGATAGAGGAGATAAGTGGCAAGGTGCAGTACTATGATTCCGGATATTGGATAGATGCGGCTGCTGAGCTCTCTTCTGAAATTGTGGGTGAGCCTGAGGCTAAGAGGCCTTCCGGCTTCTTAATGATACAAGATAGTCCTCTTGACAATATTGACGATCCCAAATTTGAATCACATTTTACCATAGCTTTACTTGCAGACGGTCGTATAAATACTCTGAATTTCCGTGATAAAGAGGGTATAGAGGGGACAATGAGTGTACGAAATGTCTTCAAAGAGCCGGTAGAGCTGGATTGTGGCAGCTATTTGATGACCACGGGTACGCGAATGGCCAGCGGTAAGGTTCTCTCCAAAATGCATTTCTTTAATATAGAGGAGGGTGGTACGACTACCATCGATCTTCGTTTAAGGGAAGATGATGACGATTTGCAGGTGCTTGGCAGTTTTTACGCTGATCCTTTGTTGCCGTTAACCGGCAGGGGAATCTATATTCTTGCATTTGTAAGGCCCTCCCATGAACCAAGTGACCATATTATTCGTGCACTCTTTGCTCACGATTGGAGCATCCCTGTGATATTATTTTTTAAGTCTGAATGGGAAATGTCCCGATTAAATATGGATATGTTTCCTCAGATACCTCATAAGGTCTCCTTTGCCACCGATGACAACAACATTTTGACAGCCATTTGCGATGCGATGAAACTGGACCCCAGGCATCTCAAAATGCCTTTTGTGGTGATGGCGGATAGCTTCGGAAGAATTTTCCTGACCTACGACGGCTACTCGACCACCCTACTTGATCAGCTTTTAAAAGCAGAGCGGTAGTGTTACGGGTTACTTATAGGTTGTAACAAAAACCCCGAAAGTTTTTTTGGCTTTCGGGGCTTAAATTGCTTATTTATTCTGTTTATTTTTTCGCGTTGCTCGGAATTTGTGCTCCGTAACCCTCAACTGCACCGAAGAATTTTAGTGCATCTTCGAAGGGATATCTATTTGCAAACATGGAAGCGGAAGAGTCTATGGTACCCTGCATATTCATTCCCATTGCTTGACGGAAAACATTGGCACCTGAGTTGGGATCGAAATTGGTCCTCTCATTATATGCAGCTTCGATAAAGCCTTTGAGGTAGGGTTCATTGAGGGCGCCGTTGAAAATAGAGGGATCGGATACGGACTTGTTGCCGGAAACCTCTGCCAATTGCTCCACGTCGTCAAAGTCTTTTACCCATACTCTTAGGAACATACCGCCTCCCGGGAGACAGATGTCAGCCTGTTTGTTGAGGAAGAAAAGCGAGTTTTCGCAAGTCGTTATCTTCTCACGCTCCCTGGCGGCATTGCTGTCAATGCGGCAGCGGTCAAGTCCCGAGAAAATGCTGCACCCGATAATATTGTGATCCAGGTAGCTGTGTACACCGTTCATATAACGATAGCCGTAACCCATATCAGCCATATCTTTAAGACGCGACCAGGTGAAAAGGACTGTGTTATTTGTGAATTTTACCTCACTATACTCTGTTGCATAGCTTCCTGATACCTCTACGGCAGCCATACGGATATTGATGAAAATGCAGTTGTCAACCTCCATTTTGCCCTTGAACATACCCCTTATACCATAGTTGGGGCTATTGACGAATGCGGTGTTGCGGATCTTTATATCGTAAGTGGGGTTGTCGAGATATATCAGAGCTGTCTCGGTGGTATATACCTTCTCTTGTAAATTAGCCCCGCCGATACCTGCAGTACCGATAGGCTGCATCATAGGGCTTTCTACTCCCTCAGGCTTGCCTTTGCCGGCAGGATTGTAGGCAACAGAGTTACCTCTGTCAATAAGTAGGCCGTCAATCACCACTTCACCACCACTTGTGCCTTTTATCTGGATGGTACCTCCACCCTTTGCAGTACCATTGGAGGTAGCATCCGGCTGTACCATTGTGCGATATTTGAGAATATCTCTGCTGGAGAAATCATCGGAATAGCCTCCATAGATGCTTATAGGTTTATCAATAATTATATTGCCGGAGTTGAGCATTCCGAAATAATTGCCCTGTGCCACAAGAATAACGTCCCCAGGCTTTGCATTGTCGATAGCTTTCTGGAGATTCTTGTATGGCTTAGCCTTGCTGCCGTCATTTCTGTTTGAGCCTGTCAGCCCACTGACATGGATGGCATTTCCGCTACTGAAAATAGGGTTGTTTCTGTTCTCTTTGTTGTCGGATTTTGCTTCGCTTGAAATGGCTTCTTTGGCTTTGTTGAGCAAACCGCCCAGTCTGCCTTGTCCCATTGCAGTAGTAGTGACTGCAACTGCAAGGAGTAGTGTCAAAATTTTTTTCATAAATGTATTTAATTAAAATTGGATTTTTTTATTAAAATGCGGCACTTTGGCCCGCCTTGAAAGCTTTTATGTTAGCCTCCACGATATCTTCTCCCTTGTTGGAAAATATTCTGCGAATACCCTCCTCAAATTTTTGAGTTTCCATCCCCAAAAGGTGACTGCATGCTCCAAGGAGGACAATGTTGGCTCCACGGGGGTTGCCCACATCACGTGCAATACTCTCCACATCCACCATTATTTTGTTGTTTATTTTTTGGAATTCCTCCATTATAGACTCTATGGAGGGATAGTTGGGAATATTGACAAACGGAGTGGTACTGCTTACAATCCAACCCTCTTTGGAGAGCCAGGGAAGGTATCTTAGCGCCTCCATCGGTTCAAGCGAAATGATTATGTCCGCACAACCTTTCGGAATCAGATCCGAAGCAATCGGGTTGGAACTTATGCGGAGGTTGGACTGCACGTCACCACCTCTTTGGCTCATACCGTGGACTTCAGCTTGTTTGATGTGCAAACCCTCTTTGAGGGCTGCTTCTCCGATTACGGCGGCGATGGAGAGGATCCCTTGTCCTCCCACGCCGGCAAGTATTATATCTTTTTTCATTGTTTCTTCTCTTTGTTTCGTTTAGCAGTCTGAATGCATTCCCTCCGGGGAATAATTACCGAAAGCCCCTCGTATTCTATCTCTTCGCGAATGATTCGCGTGATCTCCTCCATATTCTTTCGCAAAGGTATAACGGTACGAATGTGGGCGGGGTCAACTCCCACAGCAGCACAAATAGCCTCCAGTTTACCTGTACCCGTAGAATCTTGTCCTCCTGTCATACCGGCAGTAAGGTTATCGGATATTACTACCACAATATTGGCATTGACATAGGCGGCGTCAAGCAAACCGGTTATACCCGAGTGAGTGAATGTGGAGTCGCCGATTACCGCTATACTGGGCCATAACCCCGCATCTGCTGCTCCTCTGGCAACGGTTATGGAGGATCCCATATCTATGCAGGAACTGATGGCCCTAAATGGGGGCAGTGCTCCGAGGGTATAGCAGCCTATATCGCTGAAGACCTTGTGATTAGGGTAATCCGCCAACACTTCGTTGAGTGCGGTATAAACATCTCTATGCCCGCAACCCTGGCAAAGTGCGGGAGGCCTTGGCACTACCACGCTGCTCGGTTGGTGAGTATCATGTGCCGGCAGGCCAAGAGCCGCTCTGACTGAGTTCGGATTGAGTTCCCCAACCCTCGGCAGGTCTCCACTTAAGCGTCCCATCACTTTAACCGGAGTGGGTAGGATACCTTTTATCTGCTCTTCAAGCAGCGGCTGTCCCTCCTCAATGACAAGGATCGAGTTGCATTCTGAGGCCATTTTGCGAATCAGATCAGACGGTGCCGGATATTGTGAAATCTTTAGAATCGGATGTTGATAGTTCATCCCGACATTCTCTCTAAGATAGTTGTACGCAATTCCACAAGCAATTACTCCGAGGCTCTTGTCGGGAGCGTCGAAAAAACGGTTCCAACCCTCCTTCGATGCGCCTATTCGCTCAAGTTCTTCATAACCGGATATCACCTTAGGATATTTGCGGCGCGCATTGGCAGGAAGCAATATCCACGAAGAGGGGTCTTTGGGAAATGAGAGTTCTTTTTTGCGGGGGGTGGGACTCTTATCCACCTCAACCACTGCCCTCGAGTGAGCCATTCTGGTGGTAAGTCTCATCATCACAGGGATATTGTTCTCCTCCGAGAGACGAAAGCCATACTCCATCATATCGTAGGCCTCCTGTTGGTCGGAGGGCTCCAGTATGGGAATAAAGGCAAATTTCCCATAAAAGCGGCTGTCCTGCTCATTCTGAGAAGAGTGCATCGAAGGGTCGTCCGCAACCACCACTATCACTCCTCCATTGACGCCTGTAATTGCGGAATTAACGAAGGCATCCGCAGCTACATTCAAACCTACGTGCTTCATACATACAAGGGCGCGCTGTCCAACATAAGAGACACCAAGGGCTGTCTCCATCGCTGTCTTCTCATTGGTACACCATGTGCTGTGGATACCGGCTTTGCGTGCCGTCTCACTCTCCTGAATGTACTCAGTAATCTCGGTTGAGGGTGTACCGGGATAGGCATAAACCCCGGTTATACCGGCATTTATCGCTCCCAGCGCCACGGCTTCATCACCCAAAAGCAATTTTTTAACTTTCATTATTCATCTATTTTCATTCAATGCTCGCAAACTTACAAAAAAACTTCAAATTTTATTCCGGTCCTAATAAAATTCAAGACCACTTACCTATCTTTATGTAGATATTTGCCTTTCATAAGGCAATTGTATTATATTGTACAGAGGTACCAGTCTCAAAAAGGGTCTATGTGTGAAAAAGGTATATTGTCTTGACCTACACAAATATAGTGTTTTTGTGTGCATTATCGATGAAAGTAGAGTTTTTACCAGGAGATGAAACAAAAAAGGTTGGGACTTTGTATAGCCCCAACCCAATTCTCAAGTCGGAACAATCCGGCAATATGCCCGGTCAAATCAATTCCGAGACACCAGACGAATGGGAAGAGCGTAGGTCTTGAAGGCGTTGTCGTCGCTGTGGGCGAATCCGCTGTAGAAGTATATGTCCTTAACTGTGTCGCTATCGAGCTCCGTGTACGACCAGTATACGCCGGTCGTGCCTTGGCCTAGGAGCGTGCCACTGGGAAAACGCCACCCCGCCGCCGGGAACAGGCGCGAAAACACACCAGCACCATTCCAAACGACATTCTTTACCTGGTCTATCGTGTATGGTGTAGCGGTTAACTGCATATCGACCACCATTCGGGCATTCGGATTATTTGCACTCATATTCTCCGTCCGGTAACGAGCTATCGCGTATAAAGTCGGGTTGGATTGGCTCGTGTAGGTAAACGTGGCGTAAACCACGTTGCCGACATTGTCAAAAGTACCGCCCATGGTATAATTTTTACCGCCAATAGTTACAGCCGCGCCACTGAGAGTACGAGTACCGCTACCGCTGAAATATACATAATCGCTCGATTCCGGGATAATGGCTCGCCACTCTTGGATAGTGGGCGGATAGTAGCTCTTATCGTTAAGCGTGGCCGGATTGGTATTGTACGCTGTCATGGCGTCACTCCAGTTAAAGAGGTATAGCCCTGAGGCGTCGTGACCTGTCTCGAACGTGCCGTTAAGGTCTGACATGTTATGCTCGGCAAAGTAGCTGAGCGGGTTGATCATCTCTTTCCAACCGGTGGTCACTGTACCCGTGTATCGACTGCCTGCGCTATAGGTCTTCGCGGTTGAAACCTGTGCACCCCACTTGTACGATTTGTTGCCTGACAAAGTTATACTCACCGTTCCACCTGCAACGATTCCGGTCACAACGGTGGGATTGAAAGCTATGTAAGCGGTCAGATCGTTTTTGTCGGCAGAGAATGTGACATTTGTTACATCAAGCTACACGGGTTTGAAGACTCCCGTTGCAGTCTCTACCGTGTAAATCAGTTGATCCAGTTCTCCAACCTGTTGCGGGATGCCACTAATATCCAATTTAAGTATGCTGCTCTTCAAGGTCAGGGAAAAGGTTTGATTGATAGGGTTGGGTATTTCGTCGAACAGGAGCAGTTTGTTTTTGAGATGTCCCCTCGTACCGTCTCCATCCTGGCTCTGTTGCCAGAAGTCGGCGGCCAAAGGATTCATATTGCCGTTACCATCCAGTGTAATGATATTGCCGGGATAATAGGCTTTGTAGGTAGTAGCATCTACTACCGGAGTCCCCGTAAATTTATTACCGGTTCCCGAATAGTTAAAAACCTGGCTCCCTTTAAAAGTTGCACCGTCATATCCGGCAAGCAGGATTTGATCGCCGGTCTCCCAAGTAAGTGCATTATTGCCAGTTTCACCGTTGTATGCCACACGGGTTTCCGCCGGAATATTTACGCTTATTGTCACGATCTTTTCCCCTTCCTTCTCAGGCTTGGGAATAGGCTCAAGCGTACAGTTTGCCACCGATAGGGTTAGTAGTGGGATAATAAAAAGTTTGAATTTCATATCTATGCGTATTTATTAATTGCTTATTGTTGAGAATAAACGGCCAATGGCCAACAGCTGATAGCCGATACAAACTGAAGGATTCGGTTGCTACTGACAAAAGAATATACTGTCAGCTCCTATCAGGCTAACAAAACATGAAAGTTGGTTAGAAAAGTTACTAATTTCCGCGTGGGGGGGGGGTGCTAAATATCTCTATATCAGGAAGATAAAGCGAGCCTTCGGACGATTGCCCGAAGAGATGTAAGGCTGTATTAAGTTGTTGTGTACTCATAGATAAAGTTATCCGTTGATCTATTTGAGTCTTAGAAGGCAAAGTTAAATAAAAAAATAAAACGACAAAATATCGAGGTAAAAAAATCTAACTCATAACTTGGTACCCGGAACTCAAAAAAAATAATTATCTTTGAAAGATCACAAAAATCAGCAAACGGATGAATACGCTTGTTAGTAATAAGGATTATATTGAATGGATCGCTTCCATTAGGGATAGAGTCAGGCAAAGTCAGATAAAGGCCGCAGTTACAATAAATAGTGAGTTGATTGCTTTTAATTTGAGCTTAGGAAAATCTATCGCTGAAGTCCAGTCGCAATGTAACTGGGGAGATAAACTTATTACGCAAATGAGCAAAGATTTGAAATATACCTTTCCAAACATGAAAGGTTTTTCAGTCTCCAATTTGAAGTATTGTAAACAGGTTTATTTATTTTATAGTCAGGAATCCACATTTAGCCACCAAGTTGGTGGCCAATTTCTGCAAAAATTGTTACGAATTCCTTGGAGACATCATATTGAAATTGTTGCTCATAGTAAAACAATTGATGAGGCAGTGTTTTATATTGACAAAACAATCCAAAATAATTGGAGCAGAGCCGTTTTGATTCATTTTATAGAACAAGATTTGTATTCTGCCCAAGGCAAGGCTATAACAAACTTTGATATAACATTACCGGATCCTCAAAGCGATTTGGCACAACAGACATTGAAAGACCCATATATTTTTGATTTTCTTTCAATGACTGAAAACTATAAAGAACGAGACCTTGAAGAGGCTTTATCTGCTAACGTCATAAATTTTTTAATGGAGCTGGGTTCAGGTTTCGCTTTTGTCAGCAGGCAATATCCCATTGAAATTGATGGCGAATCTTACCGAATAGACCTGCTGTTTTACCATTTGATGCTACGATGTTATATTGTTGTCGAACTCAAAACCGGAAAATTCAAACCAGAATATGCCGGTAAAATCGGATTCTATATATCTGCTATTGATGAGATTATTCGACAAGCAAATGATAATCCAACAATTGGTTTGATTATTTGCAAAAGTAAAAAAGAAACCACTGTACGATATGCTTTGCAGCATATAGACAGACCGATAGGTGTCTCTCAATATGAATTATCAAAATTGCTTCCCGATAACTACAAAAGCAGCCTGCCAAGTATAGAAGAAGTTGAAAACGAATTGAATAAATAACAATTTAAATTATAATGTTATGGCAAATTGGACAGAAAAAATCCTGTAACGGGAACAACAGAAAAAAGTTCCAAAAAACGGTTAAATTTGCTAATTGTTTTGGAAACTAATTTTGGAAGATGAGAAGATGCCTATATGTAAAAATTAACCGGAAAAAACAAAACCATTATGTATAAAGACGACAAACTCTATGTAGCCCATTCGGTAAACGGCCCTATATATCTTCAGGGCAAGATGGCAAACAGGCACGGACTGATAGCAGGTGCCACCGGCACGGGAAAAACCGTTTCACTTCAGGTGCTGGCGGAGACATTTTCCCAGGCGGGAGTGCCCTGTTTTATGGCAGATATGAAAGGAGACCTTTCAGGTATCAGCCAGGCTGGAAAAATGAACGGTTTTATTGAGAAGCGATGCGCTGAATTCGGTATTGAAAATCCTCCTTTCGAAGGCTCTCCCACACGATTCTTTGATGTTTTCGGAGAGCAGGGATACTCAATGCGCACTACCGTTTCGGCAATGGGTCCCCAACTCCTTGCGCGCCTGATGGAGCTAAACGAGACGCAGGCCGGAGTGCTCAACATTGTTTTCCGCATTGCAGACGATAAAGAATTGTTGCTGATAGATCTAAAAGATCTGCGTCTGATGCTGGATTTTGTAGGTAAAAATGCCTCACAGTTCACTACCGAATATGGCAATATTTCAGCAGCCAGCATAGGAGCCATCCAGAGGGCTGTTCTTGCAATCGAGAGCCAGGGCGGAGATAAATTTTTCGGCGAACCCGCATTTGACGTGGAGGATCTGATTACCACCGAGAATGGTCGCGGAGTGATGAATGTACTTGCTGCCGATAAACTTATGCATAATCCCAAACTTTACTCCACTTTTCTTTTATGGCTACTCACGGAACTCTATATCAAGCTTCCCGAGGTTGGAGATCAACCCCTTCCAAAGCTGATATTCTTCTTTGATGAAGCTCATATGCTATTTCAAGGTACTTCCAAGGCTCTTGTGGAGAAGATAGAGCAGGTAATAAGACTTATCCGTTCAAAGGGAGTGGGTATCTACTTTGTAACACAATCGCCTACAGACGTTCCCGAAATTGTCCTTGGACAGCTGGGTAACCGTATCCAGCACGCTCTAAGGGCCTATACCCCTAAAGATCAGAAGGCGGTTCGCTCAGCGGCACAAACTTTCCGTGCAAATCCCGAGTTTAAAACGGAAGATGCCATAATGGAGCTTGCTACCGGAGAGGCACTTGTCTCATTCTTGGACGAGAAAGGAGCTCCTTCTATAGTGGAAAGGGCAAGAATCCTGTTCCCATTAAGTTATATCGGGCCTATTACAGAGGGGCAACGTCTCGATATAAACAACATGGCACCGGCTGACATTAAGGCTTATGACAAGTTTTTTGACCGTGAAAGCGCCTATGAAGTGCTGAGTGCTTATTACGAAGAGGTGGCGAAGGCTGAAGAAGAAGCTCTGATACAAGCCGAAAAGGAGAAAGAGGAGAAGAAGAAATCTTCCGGTACAAAGGGAGATTTTACGAGAACCGTTTTGGGTACGATGGTAGTAGCAGGTGCTACAAGTTTCATACGCAGTCTGGGTACTCAGGCGGCAAGGAAAGTTACCGGCAAAAAGAGTACATCCAAAAAGAGCGGTGACAGTGCACTTGGAAGAGCAGCCAAAACCGCTACCACTACAGCCACCAGAAAGATAACCGAAGAGGTGCTTAAAAACATCTTCAAGTGATTGCAGAATTTTCAGAATTTCTGGAGAGTTTCTCAGTGCGTTATGAGCGCTGCGGAACTCTCTTTTCATTTCCCGGCAGGGATGTAACCATTCGGCTGGTGCCGCTCAAGAGGCTCGATACTGCTAATCTCGTTCCGGGTGTGGAGAATGATGCGGCGGATGATTTGACGAGTGTTGCCGTGAATGCTACGGAAAAGATCGCAGATGGTGGCGACAGATGCATTTATATTTACGAAGATCGCTGGCGTAGCGGAGGGGAAATGCTTCGTAAGCGGATTCTTGCCCATCTGGGCCAATTTAAATCCGTTTTCGCCAGGAAATGTGAAGTAAAACCGCTGAAAGCGCAGGAGGCGACGGAATTTCTAGAAAAATATCACACTTATGGCACCTCAAGATGCAGGTATCGTTACGGGCTTTTTTACGAAGAAAAGTTAGTGGCCGTGGCGACATTTTCCGCAGGCAGGCCTATGAGACGTCTTCTAGGAGGAGAGGAGCGCACCCTTGATAGTTATGAATGGGTCAGGTATGCTTCATTACCCGACTGTCGTATTGTAGGAGGTATGGGACGACTCCTGGAGGCCTTCGTCAATGATGTCAATCCTGATGAGGTTATGTCATATTCTGATTATGAATGGTCCTATGGGGAAGCCTATCTCCAACTAGGATTCCGGAAGGTAGGCGAAAAGCCTCCGATGCGCTTTTATGTAGACCGCACCACATTCAGGAGGATTTCGGAAAAAAAAGTCTCCGCAGACAAGAGATTCCGCGGAGAGACTTTCCCGAAGGAAAAATATGCCATTATATCCAATAGGGGCAGCGCTAAATATCTTAAGCAATATGTGTGACCGCCAACTCGCCGGTTTTTTCGTCAAAGGTCACTTTTAATACTCCGCTGCATGATCCGTCTCCTATGATAAGTTCTGAAAGTGGGTCTTCAATATACCTCTGGATTGCTCTTTTGAGAGGCCTTGCACCTAGTTCGGGGTCATAACCTTCATCTGCTACAAAGGTACGGGCACTTTGGTCTACCTCAAGTTCATATCCAAGGAGTCCGACTCTGTCAGCCAGATCGGCCAATTCGAGCTCTATTATACGGAAAATATCCTCTCTGGTGAGGGAATTGAAATAGATTCTATCGTCCAGACGATTTAGCAGTTCCGGAGAGAATTGACGCTCCAGAGCTTTATCTATAATGGATTTGCGCCGGAACTCCCTGTCGGTAGTACTGGTGGAGAATCCCACATCTCCTCCGAAGTCCCGTAATTTACGGCTTCCAATATTGGAAGTGAGTATCAAAATTGTGTTGCGGAAGTCCACCGTACGGCCGCTGCTATCGGTAAGCCTTCCTTCGTCAAATACTTGCAGCAGAATGTTGGAAATATCGGGATGAGCTTTTTCCACCTCATCCAGAAGAACAACGCTGTAGGGCTTGAGTCGCACCTGCTCCGTCAGCTGACCTCCTTGGTCGTAGCCGATATAGCCCGGAGGTGAGCCTATGAGGCGACTTATAGAGTGCTTTTCAATGTACTCGCTCATATCTATCCTGATGAGGGCCTCTTCGGAGTCGAACATATATTCGGCAATTTTTTTAGCCAGCAAGGTTTTTCCTACTCCGGTAGGACCGAGAAAGATAAATGTTCCTATGGGCTTGCGAGAGTCTTTAAGACCGGCACGGCCACGTTTTATGGCATTGGTCACGGTCTTGACAGCTTCATCTTGACCGATGACTCGTCTGGTTAGCTCCTGCTCCATTGCCAGAAGTTTTTTACTTTCATCGCTGGCTATCTTATGAGCGGGTATGCCTGTCATATGTGATACGGCTCGGGCTATCTCATCTCCGGTAATGGTCACGGTGGCGGAATTTATAAAACTCTCTTCAACGGACAACTTCCTGATTAGTTCCTTTTCACGAAGGCGCAATGCAGCGGCGGCTGAGTAATCGCCGGCGAGGATGGCTTGACGCTTTTCATGTCGGGTCTGTTCCAAAAGTTGGTGCGTATCAGTGTCGGTGTCAGTGGAGGATGTCCGATCCCTGGCGGAAGTATGTGCTCTTGATCCTGCTTCATCCATCAGGTCTATGGCCTTATCCGGTAGCTGCCTCTCACATATATATCGTTGGGAGAGAGTGATGCAGTGTTTTAGCGCCTCAGGTGTATAGATAACGTTGTGAAAACGTTCATATTTCTCTTTAATGCCCTTAAGGACCTCCAGAGTCTGACTCTCGGTGGAGGGTTTAACCACTACTTTCTGGAATACTCTATCCAGCGTTTTGTCATTTTCTATATAATTGCGGTAGCCATCGTTGGTAGTAGCTCCTATGCAGCGTATGGTACCATCTGCCAATGCCGGTTTGAGTAAGGTGATTATGTCGGAAGAGCCGCGCATTCCACCTGTCCCAACCAAGGCATGGATGTCATCTATGAAGAGGATTGAGTTTCCGGTAGCCTCTATAGCTGCTATTATTTGTCTTATGCTCTCTGCAAGCGAGGAAGGGTGGGGATTTGCTGCAATAAGTGCCGGGATATCGAGAGAGAATATCCTTTTGCCCTCAAGTGTTGAGGCGAGTCCCTCCACAATGGCGGTTTTACCTACCCCGGATTCACCTACCAGCAAGGGATTATTCTTTTTGCGACGGTTGAGTATCTGTTTAACACGCAGTGTTTCGGATTCCCTCCCTATGAGAGGATCGCAATTTTCACTATCGGAGACTGATTTAAGATCCCGGCAATATTTTACCAGTATGTATGTCGTTTTTTTCTCTCTACGGTCTGATCTACGTGATATCTCTTCAATTGCAGAAAGCACGGTATTGGGCAGTATGCCAATTTTTTCCATTAGGGGAATGAATCTTCCTTTACGAAGGGTGAGTGCGGATTCCAATATCTCTGCTACGCCGGGTTGTACATTGGCAGCGCGACCTCCGGCAAATGCCTCTCCAAAAATGTCATTAACTTCCTGTGAAATGGTCACCGAACCAATGTTCTCAAAGGGAATTGGCTCCGGCTGGGAAATTGTCTCTTCCAGGGCCGTTTTGACTATTGAAATATCACTTCCTATACGGTCAGAGATGGAATTGACAAGCCTCTTGCTATCCCTGAGAATTGCCAGAAAGAGGTGGTCGGCATCAATGGCTTTGCTACCCATTCTCATTGCCTCTTCGCGGGCTGTTTCCAGCAGGGCTGAAAGTTCTCTGGAAAGGGTATTTTTCATAATCTTTTAGTGCTTTATTTCAAAGTGCCAAGATAGTGAAAAATTTTGGCCGAATCACTTTTTCTTTGTACTTTTACGAGTTAATTTTTACATAAAGTAGAAAGTAGAAAGAATGGAAGAATTAGAAGAGAACGCAGG
Organism: Bacteroidales bacterium UBA1392; assembly: GCA_002305275.1. GTDB lineage: Bacteria > Bacteroidota > Bacteroidia > Bacteroidales > UBA932 > Cacconaster. The sequence continues at coordinate 28,122 of DBQO01000028.1, forward strand.
TAGGATCATTCCTATAAACATTGAGACCGAAATGAAGAGCGCCTACATTGATTATTCAATGTCGGTGATTGTATCGCGTGCGCTTCCCGATGTGAGAGACGGTCTGAAACCGGTACATAGAAGGGTTTTGTACGGAATGTATGGGCTGGGATTGACAAGTAATCAGTCCGTAAAGAAATCGGCCCGTATAGTGGGAGAGGTGCTTGGTAAATACCACCCGCATGGTGACTCCAGTGTTTATGATGCCATGGCCAGACTTGCCCAGCCCTGGAATATGCGTTATATGCTTGTTCAAGGTCAGGGTAACTTCGGTTCCGTTGATGGTGACCCTGTTGCGGCAATGCGTTATACGGAGGCAAAACTTCAGAAACTTGCAGAAGAGATCATAGAGGATCTTGATAAAGATACTGTTGACTTCAAACCCAATTTTGATGAGTCACTTCTGGAGCCTGAAGTGCTTCCGGCAAAAGCTCCGTTGCTGCTGCTTAACGGAGCAAACGGCATAGCAGTAGGTATGGCTACAAATATGGCTCCCCACAATCTCACCGAGTGCTGCGATGCCATATGCGCCTATGTTGACAACAATGACATTACGCTTGATGAGCTAATGCAGCATATAAAGGGACCCGACTTCCCGACAGGGGGTATTATTCAGGGTACCAAAGGCATCAGGGATGCATTCGAAACAGGTCGCGGTCGTGTAGTCATCCGCTCCAAAACAGATATCGAGATCTCAGATAGCGGACGCGAGACCATAGTTGTCAGCGAGATTCCTTATATGGTAAACAAACGCGAGCTTATCGAGAAAATTGCCGAACTGGTAGAGAACAAGAAACTCGACGGGATTGCATACATCAATGACGAGAGCGACCGTAGCGGTATGCGCATAGTGATAAAACTCAAGATGGGATCGGTGGCTAACGTGGTACTCAACAACCTCTTCAGGTTTACACCCCTTCAGTCCAGTTTCTCGGTTAACAACATTGCGCTGGTAGATGGCCGCCCCCGTTTGCTCAATCTTAAAAACATAATAAAGAGCTTTGTGCGTCACCGCCATGAGGTAGTACTCCGCAGAACCCGCTTTGAGCTTGAAAAGGCCAAAAAGAGGGCTCACATTTTGGAAGGACTACTTAAAGCTTTGGACATAATAGACGAGATTATCGCTCTAATAAAGGCATCCAAGAGTGTCCAGGAGGCAAGAGAAGGCTTAGTGGAGCAGTTTGGATTCTCTCCCGAGCAAGCTGAAGCTATCGTGGAGATGAGGCTTCGCCAGCTCACAGGTCTCGAGAGGAGCAAACTTCAGGAAGAATACGATGAACTACAGGCGCTTATTAACCATCTTCAGGCTATCCTTGCCGATGTTTCACTTCAGATGGATATCATCAAGCAGGAGCTGATTGCCCTTAAAGAGAAATATGGTGACAATCGCCGCACTGAAATCGAGCTTTCAGCCGAAGATTTCAATCCCGAAGATTTCTATCCAAATGAGGATGTGGTCATCACTATTTCACACATGGGATACATTAAGAGGACTCCTTTAACAGAGTATCGCCTGCAGAACCGTGGTGGGGTGGGTGCAAAGGGCAGTACCACCCGTGAGGAGGACTTTATCGAGCACATATATGTCGCCAACATGCACAGCACGATGATGTTTTTCACCAAGAACGGCAAGTGTTACTGGCTCAAGGTGTACGACGTACCCGAAGGATCAAAGGCATCAAAGGGTCGTGCCATTCAGAATGTTATCAATATTGAGCCGGATGATGCAGTACAAGCCTATATGAATGTGGAGAATCTGGATGATTCCGACTATATCAATAATCACTATGTGGTTCTTGCTACACGCAAGGGTACCATCAAAAAGACCTCCCTTGAGGCTTATTCACGCCCCAGAGCAAACGGTATCATCGCAATAAATGTCCGTGAGGATGATTCGCTTATTGAGGCTCTGCTTACAGATGGAGAAAAAGACATCCTGCTGGCAGGCCGTAAGGGTCGCTGCTGTCGTTTCCACGAATCGACCGTACGCGCAATGGGCCGTACGGCAGCAGGGGTGCGTGGTATCAGGATAGACGAGGATGACGAGGTGGTTGGTATGATTTGTGTGGACGGTAGTAAGGAAGCTGAGTCACAGGAGCATATTCTGGTGGTTAGCGAGCATGGTTTTGGCAAGCGCTCACATTTGGAAGAATATCGCAGGACCAACCGTGGAGGCAAAGGTGTCAAGACCATAAATATTACTGAGAAGACAGGTTCTTTGATAGCGATAAAGTCTGTTACGGACGACGATGATCTGATGATTATCAATAAGTCAGGTATTACCATCAGGGTATCGGTTGCCGACATCAGGGTTGCAGGCAGGGCCACGCAGGGAGTCAAGGTCATCAGCCTCAGGGATGGCGACAGCATCGCCGCTGTCTGCTCTGTAGAAAGAAGAGAAGAAGAGGAAATGGAGGGAACTACTACGGATATAAAAGATATTGTAGCTGACGATACAGATACAAATGAAAACGAATAATTAACAATAAATACTATTTTAATTTTAAAGACTATGAAGAAAGTTTTATTAGCAATGGCACTTGTCCTCTCTGTTACCTTTGCAAGTGCGCAATCTAAAGCGGTAACAGATGCCCTCAAGGCGATTGATAAGGCGGTGGAAGCAACCCAGAATCCCAAAAAGGCAACAAAACCCGCTACGTGGATTTCTCTTGCCAAAGCATACATCACGGCATACGAGCTCCCCAGCAAGGGTATAGAGCCCGGCTTTGACCAAATGCTGCTCAAGACCATCCTCAAAGACCAGAAGGTACTCTCTTCTGCGCAGAAAACCCTTCCTCAGGGTACTTTCACCGTTGACACTTATGATGACAAGGATCTTTACTACAATGATTTTGGTCAGCTCGTTTTCCTAATTGTTACCAAGCCCATAGGTGAAAATCTATTGGGTAAAGCTCAAGATGCCCTCCTCAAGGCAGCAGAGCTTGATCCTAAAGGCTCCAAAATGAAAGACATCCAGGCCATTTTTGAGCAGATTCACAATTACAACTATGAGGATGCTGCTTCATACTACAACCTTGGCGATTATGAAAAGGCTACGACTCTTTTCGAAGAGTGCCTAGGTAATTACAACAATCAGGTGATGCAGAAGGTCGACACAATGGTACTCTACAATACCGCCCTTCTTTCAAGTATGAGTGGCGACAATGCAAAAGCCGAGAAATACTACAAACAGTGTCTTGACTATGGCTACTACTCCGAAGGCAACGTATTCTCCAACCTGGCTGAGGTTTACAGACTCAACGCCGACACACTCAGCCAAAAAAAGATACTTGAGGCCGGATTTGAACAGTTTCCCCACAACCAGGGTATTCTTGTAGGTCTGATCAACCTCTACACTGCCACAAAAGAGGATCCTCAGAAGCTCTTCGATATTATCCATACTGCACAGAAGAATGAACCCACCAACGGTTCCCTTTACTATGCTGAAGGAAATGTTTACAAAGAGTTGGGAAACATTGAAAAGGCAGTAGAGCTTTATAATAAATCGACTGAAATTCAGCCTGACTATGTATACGGTGTTTTGAGTGTAGGTGTTCTCTATTACGAACAGGCAATGGATATTGCGGAGAAAGCTGATTCGGAATTTGATCAGGTAAAATATGATGCTCTCGTGGAAGAGTTTAACCTCTCCCTCGAAAAGGCAATACCTCCATTCGAGAAAGCATTCTCAATCTCCAGCAATGTGGAAATCAAGAGGAATGCAGCGGAATTCCTTAAGTTCATCTATTTCCGTTTCCGTGACAAGTCGCCCGAGCACATGGCAGCATACGAGAAATATAATGCATTTCTTACAGAATAGAGTCTGATGAAATAGATACGAATCGGGACGGCCACGTGTCGTCCCGATTTTTTGTATATTTGTACTTTGCACCAATTATTATTTAAGAATGATGAAAAGAGTATTATTGCTTGTTCTAGCTTTGACCTTTGCCGGCCCTGCATTTGCGGACAACGGGATGTGGCTACCTTCCGAGATCGCCAAAAGAATCGGAGATATGCAGGCCAAGGGTCTCAGACTCACTGCTGAAGATATTTACAGTATCAATCAGGCTTCCCTTAAGGATGCTTCGGTCCATTTCAACGGAGGATGTTCTGCCGAATTGATCTCCGACAACGGGCTTTTGATTACCAACCACCATTGCGGCTACGATTGGATACAGGAACATAGCTCCGTTGAGCATGATTACCTAAAGGATGGATTCTGGGCTATGACCATAGAAGAGGAACTGCCCAACAAGAACATCTATGTAAGATTTCTTGTAAGAATGGATGATGTTACTGAAACGGTACTCAAGGGCTATGATCCTTCAATGACCGAGATTCAACGTGATTCACTCATAAAGGCCAACAGCACACCTCTGATTGAAACTGCTTCAAAGGAAGGGGCCGGATATAGCGCATCCGTGCAGCCACTATATTACGGTAACCAGTATTTTATATGGGTTTACCAGACTTTTACCGACGTACGTCTAGTGGGGGCTCCGCCTTCATCGATAGGTAAATTTGGCGGTGATACCGATAACTGGATGTGGCCTCGCCATACCGGAGATTTCTCTCTTTTCAGGATTTATGCTGATAAGGATAACAATCCAGCTGCATACTCCGAGGAGAATGTGCCCTACAAGCCTAAAAAATATTTCAAACTCTCCATTAAAGAGCGTAAAGAGGGTGATTTTACCTTTGTTTACGGTTATCCGGGAAGAACACAGGAATATATACACTCAGAAGCAGTTAGATACATCTCCGACATCTCAAACCCCCATAAACGCAAACTCCGCACAAAACGTCTCGACGTACAGGAGAAATATATGTCCCAAAGCCAGAAAGTGAGAATACAGTACTCTGCCAAAAATTCCGGTGTCTCCAATGCATGGAAAAAGTGGCTCGGTGAGATGAATGGCATTATAAAACTCAAGACTTATGAGAAAAAGAGGGTTTACGAACAGGAATTCCATAAGTGGGCGGCCGATAAGCCGGAGTATAGGGATATTATTCCACAGCTTGACAAACTCTATGAGGAGCTTGAGGGCTATGCTTTCGCTACCGATTATTACAATGAGAGCATCCGCGCAAATGAGATTATTCGCTTCGCCGACAATATCACTACAGCTTTTAGTCGCAATCGTGGTAAGGATTATCTTGACCGGATGATAGAGGCATATTTCAAGGATTATTTTCTTCCCATCGATAAGGAGAGCTTCCACCTTCTCCTTGCCGAATATGACAAGAATGTACCAAAGAATCTTCGTCCGCCCTATTTTTCGGAGCAATTGATGGCTTTTGGAAGCACAGATGCCTGGATAGAATACATTTTTAACACTTCTGCCCTTACCTCCGAAGAGGAAACGCGAGCTCTGGTGGATAAAGCTCTTAATGTAGAAGATTTCCAGGAGGTACTCCTGGCTGATCCTGCCTTTACATTTTCAAATGAATTCAGGCAGCACTATTTGAATGAAATCAACCGGCCGTTTACCGAGATCACCAGGCAGATTACTCTGCTTTATCGTACCTACATGAAGGGTCAGATGGAGTTTTCCCCCGAAAAATCCTTCTTTCCGGACGCCAACTCCACTCTAAGAGTCTCTTATGGACATATTCAGGGTTATTCCCCTGCGGATGGGATCTTCTTTAAGCCCGTTTCCACCATCGAGGGCATAATGGAGAAGGACAATCCGGACATTTTCGATTATAATATACCTCAGGAACTTAGGGATATTTATGCACGCAAAGATTATGGTAAATGGGGGGCAAATGGTACCATGCCTGTATGTTTTATAGCGACCAACCACACTTCAGGTGGCAACTCAGGCAGCCCGGTTATTGACGCAGACGGTAATCTGATCGGCATCAATTTCGACAGGGTATGGGAGGGGACCATGAGTGACATCGACTTCGATCCCGATGTATGCCGCAATATCTCCATAGATATAAGATATGCACTATTCATTATCGATAAACTTGCCGGCGCTCAGCGCATTCTAGATGAAGTTGAGATAGTGGAGTAGTGGGTAGTTCTGAGTTCTGAGTGTGTAGTGTATAGTGGTGCGGGGTGCACGTTGCGAGTTGCGAGTTGTCGGTTGTGGGGTATGGATTGAGAGTTACGATATGGCTAAAAATTTTGTAAATAGTTATTTTATTTATAACTTTTGGCATTCTTTCGTTTTTTCAAATACTTAACCTTAGATTGTGATGAGACTGTTAATTTCCCGACTTATTTTTGCATCATGCTTAATTTTATGCATTGCATCGTGTGTTGAGCCCGAACTTATTGTAAATCAGGGCCAGGATCAAGGTCAGACAGAGTTTTCAATAGGAAGTGGTGGTGGTACTTTTACAATCCCCATTAGTTCTAACGTTGATTTTACTTGTTCTCTTTCAGATAATTGTAAATCCTGGTGTTCCATTATCCAGACCAAGGCAATGAATGATTATAGTATTATTCTCTCTGTGAAGGAGAATGATACCTATGATGCGAGAACCGGTATTCTAACCATCAGTTATGGTGATAAGAGTACGGCACTCACCATTACTCAGAGCCAGAAAGATGAGCTTATTTTAACTCAGAAGGAGTTTATAGTAGGTACTCAAGGAGGTGAACTGAAGATTCCCGTCTCGACCAACATACAATACAGTTGTGCCGTTATGGAAGGGTCTCAGGGGTGGATAACCATAAAACAAGCTCAGACAAAAGGGTTGGAGGATTATAATCTGGTACTTCAGATTGCTAAAAACGAGAGCTATGACGGTAGAATAGGTCAGGTAAAAATTTCAGGTGCCGGCAAGGAGAGTTTCATTACCATTACGCAGAAACAGGTTGATGCACTAATTGTAGAACAGAAAGAATTCTCGATAGGAAGTGATGGCGGTAACATTACGATACCACTTCGTTCCAACATTGACTATAGTTGTTCTCTTTCAGATAATTGTAAATCCTGGTGTACTATTACTCAGACCAAGGCATTGAATGATTACAATATTATTCTCTCCGTTGCCAAGAATGAAAAATATGATCCGCGAACCGGTACCCTTACCATCAGTTATGATGATAAGAGTATAGTGGTCACCATTACCCAGAGTCAAAAAGATGAGTTTATTTTAACGCAGAAAGAGTTTATAATAGGGAGCGAGGGAGGTGAACTGAGGATTCCCGTTCAAGCTAATATACAATACAGTTGCGCTGTTGTTGAGGGAACTCAGGATTGGATTACAATAGAAAAAGCTCAGACAAAAGGTTTGGAAGATTACAATATAGTGCTCAAGATTGCCAAAAACGAGAGCTATGATGGCAGGGTAGGTCAGGTTAAAATATCCGGTGCCGGTAAGGAGAGTTTCATTACCATTACCCAGAAACAGGTTGATGCGCTTATTATAGAACAGAAAGAGTTTTCGATAGGAAGCGATGGCGGTACCATTACCATACCACTTCGTTCAAATATTGATTATAGTTGTTCCCTCTCAGATAATTGTAAATCATGGTGTTCTATTATTCAGACCAAGGCATTGAATAATTACAATATTATTCTCTCCGTTGCCAAGAATGAAAATTATGATCCAAGAAGCGGTACTTTGACCATCGGTTATGATGATAAGAGCATAGTAGTCACCATTGCACAGAGCCAGAAAGATGAGATTATTTTAACACAGAAAGAATTTACAATAGGAGTTGAGGGAGGCGAGTTAAGGATTCCTGTCTTGACCAATATAAACTATACCGCAACTGTGCTTGGGGATGCCCGAAGTTGGATTGGGATCTCTCAGGTACAGACTAAGGGGTTGGAGGGGTATAATCTGATCCTTCAGATCGCTAAGAACGAGGGTTATGACGGTAGGGTCGGCCAGGTTAAAATATCCGGTGCCGGCAAAGAGAGCTTTATCAATATAAATCAAGGAGCCAATGAAGGTTCTCCGGCAATGGCAAAAGAGCGTGCCGCTCTTGTTGCGCTATATAACTCACTAAATGGCAGCCAATGGACAAGAAAGGATAATTGGCTAAGTGATAAGCCACTTAGCCAATGGTATGGGATAGGAGTTGACTCGCAAGGGTATGTGGTTGTAATTAATCTTCCTGATAATAATCTCTCAGGCAATATCCCTGCCGAGATTGGGGATTTATCCAAATTGAGGTTTTTGCAACTCTGTTATGATGCCATTAACGGAAGTATACCTCCTGAGATAGGTAAACTTAAAGCGTTGGAACAACTCTACCTTTTCTACAATCAACTAACCGGCACGCTTCCTGCTGAAATAGCCGGTTTAACAAATCTTAACGGCCTTGATATCACCAATAATAATCTGTCGGGTACTATTCCGGCATCGATCCGCAACAACACCGCCTTTTGGAGAAAATTCTGGACAAGAATAGTTTGCTACAACAATTTTGATCTTTCCGGCATTACCAATTTCCCTGCACCGAATTTTACCTTTAACGATGTTACGGGAGCTCCAATTAACCTCGGAAATGAGTATTCATCAAATAAATATACGATACTGTTTGATTGGCAGACATGGTGTTCATCCTGTACCAATTATACACCTAAACTTATCTCTCTTTACAATGCATATAAGTCGAAAGGGCTGGATGTAATTGGTTGTTCCATGTATGGAGGAAACTATAGTGCAATGGGTATGACGGATGCCAAGCTCAAACAAGTTGCCGATAACCTGGGTATGCCTTGGAGGACGATACTTATCCACCCCACAGCAGATGTATATAACTCTCTGTTGTATCAAATGTCTATACCAAATATCCATGTCGTTGATGAAACCGGCAATGTGATCTTCTCCACTGCTGCTTTTGGAGATGACTGGAATCAGCTTGAGAACTTCATTAAAGGCAAACTCGGTGAAGCTTCCGGTGGAGGAGGCTCTTACTATGAATCAACCGACTACTCTGCCGATGGCATGGTGAAAACTTTACAAACTCATACGGTAGGAAGTGGTATAAAGTTGATATTCACAGGGGATGCCTTTACCGATAAGGATCATGCCAATGGTACTTTTGATACATGGGTCAATCATGCTGTTGCTGCCTTTTTCAGTGAGGAGCCATATAAATCTTTACGTAATCGTTTTGACGTATATTCCGTAGCAGCAGTATCCAAAAACAAAGAGATAGCTGACGACTCTCAGACAGCCTTTAGCTGTCGTTTTGGTGAAGGAACATTCGTTGAAGGCAATGACGCAAAAGTTTTTCAATATGCCAGTAAGGTCCCCGGAGCAGATATGACTGAGAGTGTGATTACCGTCATAATAAACGCACCTAATTACTCCGGTACCTGTAGCATGTATTCGGATAATGCGGCTATAGGCTATTGTGCTATGATTGCCAATTCAGTCTACGAGTTTGGTAAAGTAGTGCTGCATGAGAGCGGAGGTCATGCTTTTGGCAAACTTTTGGATGAGTATACCTCCTCCGGACATGGAGCAATAACTGAAGAAGCGAAAGCAGAGTTTAATCAACAAAGGAACAGTTGGGGCTGGGGAGCCAATGTCGATATCACTTCAGACCCTGCCACCATTCAATGGTCCTTTATGTTGAGTGATCCTAATTATTCCAAAGTTGTTGGAATCTATGAAGGTGCTCTTACCTATGCTACCGGTGCATGGCGTCCCACTCCAAACAGTATAATGAACGCAAATACGGATGGTTTCAACGCTCCCTCAAGATTTGAAATCTACAAACGTATTATGCAGTTCTCACAGGGCATAACACCCACTTTTGCAGAGTTTGCCGCATTCGATGCTCCCAACCTAACCAAGGCGACCACCAAAGCGGCCTTTGCTCCAATACCCAAAAACTTCATTCCATTCCATCCACCGGTAATTGTAAAAGGAAGTTGGAAGGATGCGGGAAGAAAGTAACCTGTACATAACAAAAAAAACCGTTTTGTAGCGCCCAATCCGGTAATGACAATGGCTATGTTTTAAGCTGTTATAGCGTAAATATGGGCATAATAGTTTAATTTGCAGCTATTGTGCAAGATGTATCTATTCATTTATGCTTAGTAATCCTTTCCCGGAAAACTGATTCAAACAAACCTATTTCCCGTTTTGCAATGTCAAGTTTGTGAGCGACAAGAGACCAACCTTTCACGGCATCTATGACTTCGTTAATGATAGCTTTTGCCATATCGTAAGTCAGCAGATATTCTTCGCAAGAGTTCAAAAGGATAGTGAGGTCGGCACTATTAGTTGTTCCATTTATGAGCAGGCTTTGATGGCAGTTTTGTGTGGGGTTCATATCATATGCAGGTGAAAGTGTCCATCCTTTTGCGGTAAGCAAAAATCCGTGGTTACGGAAATGATCATCGCTATTGCCGACACATATATTGAATGCAACCCTACGGAACAACTCTCTTAAGTTTGCATCTACATCGCAACACCCACTTATGATGAAGTCCACAATATCAATATATCCGTGTCCTGTTGCAGCACCATCACCATCGTTTAATCCAAGCAAAGTCATTGCAGATGCAAAATGTACTCTTCTACCATCGTAAACTCTGTCAAAACGGCGAGAGAGAAGGGTGTGATGTCTGTCGCTGAATCTAACCACCTTTGTTTGCGCAACATTTATTCCTGCATTTTTAGCCAACAAATGGCATAAATGCTCCCACAACCCTGTGTCATAATCATCTTTTATTGATGGAAATTTTGCTATATATAGATTATTATCCTCATCTACGACATTTGCTTTTGGGCGAGCACCTCCGAGCGACGAACCCGGCTGTACAAGTTGTGCAATCCAACTTTTTTCAGGAAGCGCATTCCCCTCCTCACTCTTTTCTATCTCTTTGCTTGCCGTTATAAGTTCCGGAATCTTTGTTAATGGCGGTATTCGCAAAAAGTCATCGGCATTTATAAACTCTCCATCAGGTCTCTCTTTGAAACGAAAGCCACCCATACGGGAAAAATCATCAATACCCATCAATAAATCAAACGATGAAAGAGGACGAACCGGACGATTCTCCTCTTGCGCCATTATCTGTTCACGACGGAGCAAAAGAGTGCGACCCCATCTGTCGGGCAAAGCATCAGCAAAACAGCCAAAAATATCTTTACCCGGCTGAGTATATTGTGAACCCGGATAGTTGTTGAGATCGTCGCTGAGGTTGATGGAATTGTACTTTTTTATCCAACTATCGGCAAACTTAAAACTATAACTGTCTGATCCGCGAAGTGACTCGTAGCCAAGTTCTCCAACCGGCTCTATACTCTTGAGCCAATCGAAATCTGCATATACATACAATTTCTTCATAGCCTAAACTATTTTTTAGAGGCCCTTTCGCGTGGGGCTAGATTCATATCCTGCAAGGCTCTACCCAGCTTATCATCTTTTGCTAAATGGAGAATATCGTCATCAAGCTGCAATGCATATAGCACACGCAAATATATCCCTATCGCTACTGTCGGACTCCCTTTTTCTATACGCGCAACCGTAAGCGGTGAACAAGTAGCCCTCTCCGCTACCTGTGCAATACTTAAATTGCGGCGTAATCGTGCAAGTCTTATCTGCTCGCCGACAATCTGCATTTTTTGCTCTAATTTTCGGGGCAACTTAGTCCCCATAGTGTTTTTTGCCATAATGGTAACATATCATATAATATGCAAATATAATACTATTTCTTTATTTTATGATATGTTAAGTGAAAATCGTGATTTAGTTCCGAGTTCTGAGTGTGTAGTGTTACGCGGTGTGGGTTACGAGTTGCGGGGTTACTTAAAATTCCGCACCCCGTAATTTTATTTTATAAGATTTTGTAATGCCAATCCGGTAATGACAATGGCTATGTTTTAAGCTGTTATAGCGTAAATATGGGCATAATAGTTTAATATACAACTATTATGGTATTTTCTTTATGATTATATAATCAGGCGGTACCGTCATTGTTGCCGACAGCAATCTGATAGTTGTTGTTATAATTTTAGCAACATATTAGCACTTATAACATCAATTATATCCTGCGGCACATTGCATTCTTGGGCAATTGACGGCCATTGAGATGCAACCTCACAAACTTCATCAATTATGTGTGAAGCATTCTTGATGTTGTTTTTTGCACCACATTCGAGTAAATCATTTCGAGTTATATCATCATATTTGCCATTGATTGACATTTGATGAGTTGCAGTCCATTTACCAACCGGATTATAGGCATATCCCATATCATAAGCAGGTGATAACCTCCAAGTGCCGGCTTCATTCATTAGAAATGAGATATTTTTCGTGTGATCATCTTGATTGCGGACAACAACATTAAATACCATTCGGCGAAACATCTCTTGTGCCTGCGAATAGGGAAGCATAAGGGCTCGCATTACATTGAATGCCTGCTCATAGGAATAAGCCCTAAGCAAGCGATAGTCATAGTGAGCAATGCCGCACAGCGTCTGCATGTGAATTTTTTTGCCTTTCTCACGATCAAATCTTTTTGTAAGGAAATGTGCTCTTCCATTCTCTTCTATCAATGAACATTCTGACATCTCTATTCCGCATTCCTTGACTAATTTATAGAATGAATACTCCAAACGTCCATAGTTTTCAGTTTCGAGAAAACCGGCAGTTGCCGAAACACCGTCAAGCTTAATGATGTAGTAATCAAATCCATCCGGTACATCTATTTGTCCGGAGCGAACTTCCCCCGTAAGCTTGTTGTATGCAATAACTGCCTTTGCACGCTGTCCCCCGGCAGAGGTGCCCAGGCTAAGAATAGCGGCAATAGCAGCCTTCTTGTCTTCGTTTAAGTTGGCTTCAAATGCCGATTTGTTGTTGAGTGCCTCTCGCGCCACATCTACCAAAGAGTCAATCTCTACCTTCGTGTTGAAATCATAATTGACATCTATTGCAGGCTCAAATTCCAATGCCCCCATGCATCTTTTTCCCAAAAAACAAAGAGTTTCAATAGGGTTGCTACTTGTTCTTCCGATAAGAGAGAGCCACCTGTCAAACATCGCGCGCCCATATGTGTCAGGCAATGAATCGGCTAACAAGCCGGGTAGTCCTTTGAAAGTTCCCCTTTCCAAATCACTGAATGAATAGATGCGTCCTGCTTGCACAGGCATCATCATCGGAGACGGTTCCAGTCCTCGCCCGATAAAATCCCTGTCATATTCAAACAAAGCCAAATCATATCTGCTATCCCAACGGAATGTTCCCATCGGGATGCCAAAAATATTTACTTTTGCTACATCTACCATTCCGACTTCTCCTTTTTATTTTTATTCAACTTTCCGGTAGCACGCTTACGACTTTTTCTCTGAGCTGAATTGATGAGTTCATAATATTCGCCGGGACTTAATAGCTCATCATCTATCAATGGCTGAAAAACATCCAACTTGCCTAAGACCCTTAGAACTCTTAAAAGCGAATCAAAGGATTTTATCTCGCCGTTCTCGATTTTTTTTACCGATGACAATGATATGTCGGCAGCTTCGGCAAGACTTTTCTGTGTAATATTTTGTCTCAGGCGTAGATTATTAATCTTTGCCCCAATTTTGGAAAAAATTGTTGCATCCGAAAGCATATAGATATTATCCATAATGGCTTTATTTAAAACTATTAATGCGCAAATATAGTAATAATAGTTTAATTTGCAACTATTGTGCAAGATTGATCGCTCATTAATTCAGCGTAGCGACCGGCACCACCAAAAAAGCGACCTAAGAAGTCGCTCAATTGGAGTGCAGCGACCCCGCAGCGCTTCTGCGCTGCTTTGGTTCCCTGTGGGAACCATTAAAAGGAGGGGTAGATAAGGAGCGTAGCGACTGTACCACAAAAAAACCGTCAGAAGTCTGACGCTTTTTTGTGGTGCCACCGAGATTCGAACTAGGGACACACGGATTTTCAGTCCGTTGCTCTACCAACTGAGCTATGGCACCTTGTGTTAGCCATTTCTAACCAACGGGACTGCAAAGGTATGTTTTTATTCCATATCTGCAAAAAAAAGTGTTATTTTAGCATCCTGGATATGGAAAAGAAGAGATTATATGCTAAGGTACTCTTGCCTCTGAAAATGAGCAAGGAGTTGTCATATTCAATACCCGACGAGTATGAAGGAAGGATCATTGTGGGTAGCTGGGCACAGGTAAAACTTCAGGGTAAGAGTCGTTATGCCATAGTAATTGAGATATCGGAGCATCCACCTACGGATGTGGCTCCATCAAAAATCAGGGCTTTGGAATCACTCCCTGATATGCCGCCCGTAACTTCAGTTCGGTTGGAGTTTTGGCGTGCTTTAGCCGATTACTACATGTGTAGTGTGGGTGAGGTTTTTAAAGCAGCCTATTCTACAGCCTTTTTAAAGCAGCAGGAGGTGCGTTCAAGAAAATTGAACAAGGATATCAAGGACCCCGACTTCAGAGCGATTCCTTCGCTCTCTCCTATGCAACAGGAGGTTTGTGATACTATAAGACTCCATTTTGCCGAAGGTCGCAGGGTACTTCTGCGCGGAGTGACGGGATCCGGTAAGACCGAAATATACTTTCACTTAATGCGGGATGCCATTGAAAGCGGAGGTTCGGTACTTTTTCTAATACCCGAAATTGCTGTCTCCAGACAACTAACTTCCAGGCTTGAGAAGGTCTTTGGTAGTGCCCTGCTGCCCTACCATTCAAAGCAGACTGCCGCTGTTAAAAAGCGCATATACCACCGTCTGACAAATTCCGAACGTCCATATGTCGTACTGGGCACAAGGTCGGCACTACTACTGCCACTGCCCAATCTCTCGCTGATAGTTGTGGACGAGGAGCATGACGCATCCTACAAACAGTCTGACCCTGCACCGAGGTATAACGGGCGTGACGGTGCGCTGATGCTCTCTTCTCAGATCGGAGCCAATCTGGTGCTGGGTAGCGCCACTCCCTCCTTCGAGTCGCTTTACAATGTCTCCATAGGTAAACTCTCTCAAGTAGATCTGCTGGAAAAGTACCATAAGACAGAGGATGCTCAGGTGGAAATTGTGGATATGGTCAGTGCCAGGCGGCTACGCAATGTCAAAGGTCCCTTCTCTATCCGTTTGCTCAACGAGATAGGTAGGGTAGTAACCGGTGGAGGACAGGTAATGGTCTTCCGCTCAAGGAGAGCCTATGCTCCCTATGCCCAATGTACGGAGTGTGGGACGGTAGTCAAATGTCCATCGTGTGATGTGGCTTTAAGTTACCATAAGTTTGATAATATGCTCAAATGCCATTACTGCGCATATCAGATACCTTTTGAACCCACATGCCCCCGTTGTGCCTCGCCCTCTATTGTCGATCGTGGGGCCGGGACCGAGAAGATTGAAGAGTTGCTACGCGAATACTATCCGGATTATGTTATAGAAAGGTTTGATTCCGATACTATTTCGGGCAAAAGCGAAGAGCAGCGTATCCTCAGAAGCTTTGCTGAAGGAAAAATAGATGTGTTGGTAGGAACTCAGATGATTACCAAAGGCTTTGACTTCGACCGCCTATCTCTGGTAGCGGTTGTAGGCTGCGACTCTCTCTTTTCCGTACAGGATTTCAGAGCGGATGAACGCGCCCTCCAACTCCTATGGCAGTTGCGTGGCAGGGCAGGTCGCAGAGAGGATGGGGCCAGGATGATAATTCAGACTGAGCAGAAGGAGCATCCTGTATTGAAAGCACTAATCGGTGAGAGTGATCCGGACGATCTTTCTGCTGCCCTTGAGGAACGGAAAAGGTTTGGATACCCTCCATTTGTGCGTTTAGTGGGGATTACCCTGAAGGATAAAAATGAAAAGAGGATGTGGAGTTGCGCTTATGATTTGAGTGATGCAATCAGAGGCATCGGTATTAAAGAATTCAATGGTCCGGTGGTGCCGCCGATAGCGAAAATGGGCAACTATTATCAGGTTCAGTTCCAACTGCGACTTAGTAGAAATAGTTCTCTCACTCGTATAAAAAAAGCTCTCTATTTGGAAACAGAGCTCTTGATCCGTAAATATAATGGGATGACTTCCATCAATATTGACGTGGATCCCTTTCAGTGATAACACTCTATTGTTTTCCCGAGAGTCGCTCCCTTACCCTTTCTCTTAGGGCCTCAATTTGGCGTGTTACCTCTTCCGGATTGTCGGTGGTTAGGAAAGTAGGGTTTCCTACGAGAAGAGTCTCTACGAGCATCGAATCGTTGACCGTCCAGACATTGGAAGTCATATTGTAATTGCGTGCCTCATCCACCCAGAAACGATTGGCAAGGACTTCGTTATAGTGGTAGTCAAATCCGTTGATTCCCATTTCCAGCAGTTCTATCGGCATATAATATCCGCCTAAGTAGGCAACGGATGCCTTTGGCATCAGAGCTGCAAACCCTTTACAGGCCTCAAGGCTGAACGAGATATAATCAACCCGTTTTTCCAGCCCAAATTTTTTTACCATTTCAACGCATTTCTCAACTGCATACTTCTCAAGTTCCGGATTATCTTTGACCGGTTTTAGTTCGAGTACGAGCTGGAGCCCCTTTAGTTTTTTACCTGCGGCCAGATACTCCTCAAGTGTAGGAAGTTTTTCCCCGTTGGAGAGCAGGGAGTCCTTGATTACTTCATAGTTTGTAAGGTTGATTATGTGTCCCTTAAAGTCATTGTCATGATTGACGATCAGTATGCTGTCTGCGGTAATTTGTACGTCAAACTCCGAACCGTATACCCCCACCCTATGTGCATTACGAAGAGAAGAAATTGAATTCTGTGCACTACCTTCCTGTTTCCAGTAACCTCTATGGGCAATCACTTGTGTGCCGACCATTTGGTCTACCATTTTTTCAATTCTATTCTCTTTACATCCTGAGAGTGAAAACAGTAGAATTAAAGCGACTAAAGACCATGAAAATTTCATAATAAACAATATTTGTACTATTATTGTGTTTGCAAATTTATAAAAAAATTAGTTTACTATAATTTTCTTTTTGATTTTGAATAATTATAATTAACTTCGCCGCTATAAATTCAACAAAAATGATAGATAATTCAATAACCACAGAAATAAAGAAAATCCTAACGAGGTATGGACTAAAGGCCACCCCTCAACGAATTGTCGTATATTTTGCGATGAGAGAGTTGGGGCATGCATCAGCTGACATGGTGTATCAGCGGGCAAGTTCAGAATTAGCCACATTGACTGTTGCCACTGTGTACAATGTTCTGGAATCCTTCGTTGAGGTTGGACTACTACAGCGTCGTATGAGTTCCAATAATAAGATGTATATGGATGTCAACACCTACAACCATTGTCATCTCTATTGCGAGGAGACTCACACCTATAAGGACTATGATGACCCCGAGTTGATGCTAATGATACATAATCATTTTCGTAACAAGAAAATACGAGGATTTGACCTGTATCGAATAGATGTGCAGCTGGTGGGTAGAAGCAGTCAATCTAACAGATCAAAATAATGTTGGTACTAAACGGTACCATCAATTAAACCAACCTTTTTTAAAATAAACAAAATGAAATCATTAAAAGGAACACAGACAGAAAAGAACTTGCTACAATCATTTGCAGGTGAATCCCAGGCGCGCAACAGGTATGTTTTCTTTGCGAGCAGAGCTAAGAAAGAGGGCTATGAGCAGATTGCAGCCATCTTTGCAGAGACGGCAGAGCAAGAAAAGGAGCATGCGGAGACCTTTTTCAAATACCTCGAAGGGGGTATGGTGGAAGTTAAAGCTTCATTCCCCGCAGGCATCATCTCCAATACTGCTGACAACCTGAAAGCGGCAGCAGCGGGTGAGAATGAAGAGTGGTCCATGCTCTATCCTGAGTTTGCAAAAGTGGCCGAAGCTGAAGGTTTCCCTGAAATCGCTGCAACATTCAAGAATATTGCCGCCGCTGAAAAGGGGCATGAAGAGCGCTATCTGAAGCTCTTAGCCAACGTGGTGGCAGGTAAGGTATTTGAGAGAGATACCGAGATAGAGTGGCAGTGCCGCAATTGCGGATATATATTCAAGGGAAAGAAGGCACCCAATGAGTGTCCTGCTTGTAAACATGCCCAATCCTATTTCGAGGTTAAGAAGAACAATTACTAATTTTTTAATACCTTTGCGGTCATGAAAATAAAGACCGCTGACAGAAAAGGTTATGCCCTAATTACCGGTACATGGTCCGGAATGGGGAGAGAATATGCCCGACAGCTCTACGCTCTCGGGCATAATTTGATTGTGATAGACATAAATCAGAAATTTGCCGATGAGGTTCGTGAGGAGCTGGAGGGCCTTAAGGCGAATCCTTCCTGGCGACGCCCCGAGGTGATTGCAATTGGAGTTGATCTTGCTTTAGTAGGCGCTGCTGCCATTATAGCTGAAAAAGTGGGAGACCGTAGAGTAGATATCCTGATCAACAATGCCGGCGTGTTGCCTTATGGGGACTTCACCGAATATTCGCAGGAGGAAATTTCCAGGGTTATGGTCCTTCACAATCTCACATTGGTGCAACTTTGTAACCTCTTTGCCCCCGGTATGAAGGAGCGGGGATACGGCTACATACTCAATATCTCTTCGCTTTGCAGTTGGATGCCTTACCCAGTGCTCTCTGTCTATTCCGCCACGAAGCGTTTCATAAAATCCTTTTCACGTTCCTTAAGGGTAGAGCTGATGGGGAGCGGAGTCTCGGTGACTACTGCCTATTTCGGCGCTGTTTCAACCAATCTGTTTCCTTTGCAGGAGAGCATGCGCAAGCGGGCATTCCGTCTGGGTATTATGATTTCTGCTGAACAAGCTGCCCGTAAAGCCCTCAATGCCACCTTCCGGGGTAGAGCCAATGTCATGCCCGGTCTCATCAACTGGATATTTCTGCCGATATTGCCCATTGTTCCAAAACGTATGCTTCATTTCTTCCATAAGAAATATGGCTACAAGATCAAATTTTAATATGAAATCGGAGACCAAACAGAAGATTATTTCCTGTATTAAAGAGGTACTTCCCACAACTACCAAGACCTGCATTTGGATATTGAAAATTACGGTCAGCATCTCTTTCGCGATGATGCTGCTCAAGTATTTCAATATACTACCCTATATCTCTGATGCCGTAGGTCCGGTATTTAGTTATTTCGGTTTACCCGGGTCGGCTGCCTTAGCCTATTTGTCGGGCTATTTCATCAATGTATATTCCGCAATAGCGGTTATGAGTACCCTTGCACTGGATGCACGTGAACTTACTATCCTAAGTACGATGGTGCTTTGTTCGCACTCTATGATACTCGAGACGGCGGTACTCAAAAAAACAGGTGTTCCGGGGCTGAGAATGATTATTATCAGGACCTTGAGTGCAATAATTCTCGGTTGGTTTCTCAATCTAATCCTTCCGGCAGGTAGTGGAGAAGTGGTAACAGAGGCAGTAGCACAAGAACAGCTCACCTTTTGGCTGACTCTGCGCAACTGGCTATGGGCTACGTTTAAGTTGGTGCTGTTGATTACAGTGATAATCTACGCTCTCAATATTATACAGCGACTTCTTTCTGCGTTTGGCATCATTGCGATCATATCGAGATTTCTCAAACCGGTCATGCTCTTTTTCGGACTTCCGCCCAAGACGGCATTTCTCTGGATAGTTGCCAATATCATAGGTCTGGCCTATGGCGCTGCAGCTATGTTGGATGAAATTGCTCGTGGAAAACTGGAGCGTCGTGATGTGTTGCTCATTAATACCCATATTAGCATAGCGCACAGCAATCTCGAGGATCTTATGTTACTTGTGGCTTTGGGAGCGATAGGATGGGTAATGTTACTGATAAGGTGGGCCATGGCCATGGTTTTGGTATGGGAATTGAAATTGGAATTTTATATCAAAGATGCCTTTGCCAAAAGAAAAAATCGTAACTTTGCAGTTTGAATTAATTGAGATAATGTTTTTATGAATAACGAAAAAGTAAAATGTCTTATAATAGGTAGCGGCCCCGCAGGGTATACTGCCGCGATTTATGCATCCAGGGCTGCCTTGCAGCCTGTTTTATATGAAGGGATGCAGCCAGGGGGTCAACTTACCACCACTACTGAAGTTGAAAATTTTCCCGGTTATCCTGAAGGCGTATTAGGTCAGCAGATGATGGCGGACCTGCGCGCTCAGGCCGAACGTTTTGGTACGGATATCAGATATGGCATGGTTACAGAAGCAGACCTATCCAAAAGGCCCTTCAAGATAACCATTGATGAAGAACAAGTTATAGAGGCAGAGACTTTGATTATAGCCACCGGCGCTACTGCCAGATATCTTGGTTTGCCTTCAGAAAGCAAGTACAGGGGTATGGGAGTTTCGGCCTGCGCTACTTGCGATGGTTTTTTCTATCGTGGAAAGACGGTAGCAGTTGTAGGAGGCGGGGATACTGCCTGTGAAGAGGCGCTCTACCTCGCTTCTATTTGCAAAAAGGTATATATGGTAGTGAGAAGAGATGTTTTCAGGGCATCCAAAGCCATGCAGGAAAGGATTGCTTCCACTGAGAATATTGAAGTACTTTGGAATAGCAATACCCAGGAGGTACTTGGAGATGAAATGGGTGTAAATGGCATGCGCCTTATCCGCAAGGATGGCGAAGTGTATGAAAAGGCCATCGACGGCTTCTTCCTGGCTATCGGTCATCATCCCAATTCGGATCTCTTCAAAGAGTGGGTCAACACCAACGAAGAGGGTTATATAATTACAGACGGACATTCCACCAAAACCAATGTTCCGGGAGTTTTTGCAGCCGGAGACGTTCAAGACCCCCACTATCGCCAGGCGATTACGGCAGCAGCCAGTGGTTGCAAGGCTGCCCTCGATGTTGAAAAATTTATTTTGGAAAATAAGTAATATGATAAAAAAGTACAGACTTATCCTGGCTCTCGCTTTTTGGGCTGTTATTGGTCTTAGCGCATGCAAGTCGCAGTACGACACCATTCTTCGCAGTAATGACGTTCCTGCCAAATATGCGCTGGCATTCGAAATGTTTGAAGCCAAGAAATATCTCAAGGCAGCGGAACTCTTCGAATCGCTGACAATTGCTACAAATGGCACACCTCAGGATGATACTGTACAATATTACTGGGGCTTGAGTAACTACTACTATGGTGATTTTACAACTGCCGAGAGCAATTTTAATCAGTTCATAAGCATCTATCCCCTAAGTCCTTTTACGGAGAAAGCCAAGTTTTACCGCCTGGACTGTCTTTACAGGGGCACTTACCGTTATGAACTTGACCAGCGTCCGACATACAAAGCCCTTAGCGCCATCCATGAATTTGTGGTAGAGAATCCTAAGTCGGATTATATTCCCAGATGCCATGAGATGGCGGACGAACTCAACGGTCGGCTGGAACTCAAGTCTTATAAGTCGGCCTACCTCTACTATCACATGGAGGATTATCTGGCAGCCCATTTTGCCTTGAAAAATGTTCTCAAGGAGAATGCTGACAACCGTTATCGCGAAGAGGTACTCTACTACACGGCAATGTCGGCATACAAATACGCTTCTATGAGTGTGCCGGAAAAACAGCGTGAACGCTACCTCACATTTGTGGACGACTATTTCAATGTTATAAGTGAATATCCTGAATCAAAGTACCGAAAAGAACTCGACGGACTCTATTCCAGGGTCCAAACAATTCTTAAAAAGAATTCTCCCGACGAAAATAATTAATAATAATTCCATAATGAGCAACACTAAACCTATAAGCAACAACACGGAAACACGCAATCTTTCCGAACTCGCCGAGCCTACCGGCAACATATACGAGTCCGTGAAGATCATCTCCATCAGGTCCAACCAAATTGCTGCTTCAGTAAAAAAGGAACTTAGCGAAAAGCTCGCACAGTTCAAGAGTGATGCAGATGCTCTCGAAGAGACCTTTGAAAACAAAGAGCAGGCGGAAATCTCCAAGTATTACGAAGCTCAGCCTAAACCCACTCTCGTAGCTATAAACGAGTTTGAGGAAAACCGGATCTATTACCGCAAGGCAGAAGAATAATACTACTGCCCTCGCATAGAGTGTCCGTATGCTCAGTAGATTGACAATACAGAACTATGCCCTGATTGAGAGTCTGGATATCACTTTTCCGGACAATCTTGTCATCATCACCGGTGAAACCGGGGCGGGCAAGTCGATTCTACTTGGGGCTTTATCACTAGTGCTGGGTGGTCGCTCGGACATCTCCACACTTAAAGACCGGACACGCAATTGCGTGGTAGAGGCAATTTTTACTCTGGAAAGGGGTCAAGAATATATCTTGAGGAGGGTTATCTCCCCCGGAGGTCGTTCACGCATCTTCATTGACGACGAACCGGCCACTTTGGAACAGATTAAAAATCTTTCGGAATCTCTTGTGGATATCCATTCGCAGCATCAGCACCTGCTCCTTTCCCGAACCGGATTTCAAACTTCAATATTGGATCACTTTGCCGGATTGACTCTTCAGGTAAGTGAGTATGAAGCAGAACATGCCGAATACTTGAATGTTTGCCGTGAAATCTCGGACCTGGAGCAGAAAATAGCGGAAGCAGAGCGTACGCGTGACTATCTGGAGTACCAGTTTACACAGTTGGAGGGGGCCTCTCTTGTCGAAGGAGAACTTGAAGAACTTGAGGCAGAGCAGGCACAGTTGGCCAATAGTGAAGAGATATTGCAGAGCATTTCCCGCATGGAATCACTATTCGAAGGGGAGGAGGGTAGCATAGCATCCCGCTTAAAGGAGATAGAATCGCTGCTGGAAAGACTCTCTGCATTCATTAATGAGTTTGGACCGCTTGCGGAGCGCATCTCCTCTTCTCGAATTGAATTAAAAGATATAGAGGCCGAGGTTATGAGTAAGGGGGGCTCCGTAATTACCTCCCCGCAACGTCTTCAGATTGTGGATGAGCGTCTTTCATTACTATATGACCTCATGCGCAAGCATGCTGTAGGTAGTATTAGCGAGTTGATTGCCCTTAGGGAGTCGCTTGGAACTCAATTGGGGAAGACTATGGACCTATCATTGGAAAAGGAGAGTGCCGAAAAACGTAGAGATGCACTTAAAAGCAGTTGTGATGCTCGTGCGGAGGCTATTTTCAATCAACGTTCACAGGCGGCCCCGATGCTTTCAAAGGAGATAGAGGATGCTGTGAGGGCTTTGGAGATGCCTTTTGCTCTGTTTTCAGTCAAAGTGGAGCGTGAGGGAGCAGTTTTCCTTTTTTCCGCCAACGGAGGTGAAGTAAAAGAGCTCTCAAAGTGCGCATCAGGGGGTGAACTCTCCAGGATAATGCTCGTTATCAAGGGACTGTTGGCCAGGTATGTAGGAATGCCCACAATGATTTTTGATGAAATAGATGCGGGAGTCTCAGGTAGCGTTGCAGACAAGATGGGACGCAAGATAGTGGATATGGGACGAAATATGCAGATATTTGCCATTACTCACCTGCCGCAGGTGGCCAGTAAAGGCTCTGCCCATTATTTGGTCTATAAGACATTTGATGAGGGTGACGAACCCCGTACCCAAATAAAATACATAGAGGGAGAGGAGCGTGTCAAAGAGATTGCCCGTATGTTGAGCGGATCCAAACTGACGGAAGAAGCACTTGCCAATGCACGTGTCCTACTTAGATCTGAATGAAATAATAATATATAAAAAGAATAACGACCATGAGACTAATTATCCAAGAATCCTACGGAAAGATGTCGCAGTGGGCAGCGGCCTACATTACGAAGAAAATAAATGATTTTGCACCCACAGCCGAGCGTCCTTTCGTGCTGGGCCTCCCCACCGGATCAACCCCCCTGGGCACATACAAGGAGCTGATCCATCTCTACAATACAGGTAAGGTGTCATTTAAGAATGTTGTCACATTCAATATGGATGAATATATCGGTATCCCTGCTGATCACCCCGAGAGCTATAGGACCTTTATGTGGACCAATTTCTTCTCCCATATAGATATTCCCGAACAGAATGTCAATATTCTTAATGGAAATGCCCAAGATCTCCAGAAAGAGTGTGAGGAGTATGAGCAGAAAATTGTCTCTTATGGGGGCATTAAACTTTTTATGGGGGGTATTGGTGCAGACGGCCACATTGCCTTCAATGAGCCGGGCTCATCACTAACATCCCGTACCCGTGTCAAGTCTCTTACTACCGACACTATTATTGCCAATTCCCGCTTTTTTGGCCACGATATAAATAAAGTGCCTAAAACAGCTCTGACAGTAGGTGTAGGTACCATTATGGATTCCGAAGAGGTGCTTATATTAGTGAACGGCTACAATAAAGCAAGGGCTCTGTATCACGCTGTCGAGGGTTCTGTTAACCATATCTGGACCATTTCCGTACTCCAAATGCATCGTAAGGGTATAATTGTATGTGATGACGCTGCTACTGTGGAGCTCAAAGTAGGTACTGTCAATTATTTCAAGGATATCGAGAAATACAACCTCGATCCCGCATCACTTCTCTAAAAGGGCTATCATGCTGACCCGAGTACGAGCATATCTTTCCGCAGAGAGAGCGGATGCAATCATTGTCCCTTCCAACGATCCCCATTTTGGGGAATATGTGCAGAAACATTTCTGCATCCGTGCCCTTTTAAGCGGGTTTGATGGTTCTGCCGGTACGCTTGTAATAACACTTTCGGAGGCTGCCCTATGGACTGACTCCCGATATTTTATTCAGGCAGAGGAGCAGCTGAGCGGCACTGGCATCCATCTTATGAAAATGGGGGTAGATGGTGTACCTGATATTGTGTCGTGGTTAAATGAACGCATCGATAGTGGAGGTACCGTACTGCTTGACGGGGCACTCTTTTCCGCCGCCGAATATGTCTCATACCGCAAGAGTCTGAATGCGAGGGTAGTCGGGATTGCAGATCCCTTTGATACAATTCTTCCCGAACGTGAACCACTCTATTTCAGGCCGGTAATTTTGCATGAAGAAACCTATTCAGGACTATCGGTGACGGCAAAACGGAAAATGATATTTGCCGGAGATCGGACTGACCTACGCATCTGTCGCATACTGACGCGCTGCGATGATATTATGTGGCTCTGTAATATCCGGGGGAGTGATGTAGATTACAATCCGGTGGCACTCTCCTATGCTCTTCTTTTTCGTGACAAGATATTGTTATTTGCCTGCAAAGAGGCGTTTGAAGAGCCGGCTTTGAAATATCTCGTATCCCAGCAGGTAGAGATTCTACCCTATAATTCATTTTACGATGTGTGCGAAAAGTTGGCCTCTGACGATTCAATTCATTTCTTATCTCCTGCCTCCTCCACATCCATGCGTTTGGAGTCGATTTTTGCCGATGTGAAACATTTCGGCTATGAAACCAGAACAGAGGGTGAGGTAGCATATCGCAAGAGCATTAAAAACAGTGTTGAACTTGAAGGTTTCCGTAAGGCAAATCTCCTCGACGGCATTGCCTGGTGCAGAATACTCAAATACATAGAAGATAACATCGCAAGCGGCACACTAAACGAACACTCCATAGCCCAACAGCTCGTCGCATACCGCAGTGCCTCTCCCGATTATAGCGGAGAGAGTTTCGAGCCTATAGTGGCTTTCAATGCAAATGCCGCTTCAGCGCACTATAGTGCCGGTTCCGATGAAGAGGCGGCGGTAGTAACCGCCCAGGGATTTCTTCTGATAGACACAGGAGCACACTACCCATTCGGTACCACCGATACTACACGTACCATACCTCTTTCTGAACTTACATCGACCCAAATAGCGGACTATACGGCAGTACTCAAAGGTATGATTGAGCTTTCAATGGCCACTTTTGTCAAAGGTACCACCGGATATCAGCTCGATATCCTCGCTCGGCAGCCTCTTATCTCCAGAGGAAGACTCTTTTTCCATGGCACCGGTCATGGAATAGGCCATTATCTCTGCGTACACGAGGGTCCTCAGAGCATCCGTATGGATCGGGATAGTGGGGTAGCTTTGCTCCCCGGAATGGTGCAGTCAAATGAGCCGGCACTCTATATTGAAGGAGAATATGGCATCCGAACCGAAAATGTACTTGTTGTTGAGCATTTCACGGAGAATGAGTTCGGTACTTTTTACAGATTTGAGACGTTGACTCTAGTGCCAATTGCTACTTCATGTATTGATCGTGAACAGCTAGGAGATAAATGTGTAGAGTGGCTAAACAATTACCATAAGAGGGTTTATAAAAAAATCGCCCCTCATCTGAGAGATGAAGAGGCGATATGGCTTAAAAATAAGTGTCGTCCTATTTGACGGTTATCCTCTTGTCGGGAGTGTACTCCACATCCCTGCTTTCAATATTGACAAATCCTCCTTCAGTTCCGGTTCTGCGGAAATGAATATCATTTTGGAGCATATGCATCGGGAAGTAATGAATCAAATGAGGAAAATCCTTCCCCAGGGCATTTATTACCCTGATGAAATAGAGGAAAGTATCATATCCGTGGAATGCAAAGGGAGTTGGCTCGGTATTGAACAGGGCACGGTAGGCAAGGATGAAATCCTTTGTAGCTTCCTCTTTATAATCGACAAAATAGTTAGTAGAAATATGTGTATTGACCTGATGCAGCAGAGCTCCTTCAATTGTCTCAAAATTTCTGATTTTGTTGGAGCAGTAGACTTTGATGTTATATCCGTGAAACTTTAGAACCCCCATATTTCTGATCACATCCGAAGCAAATGCTTCCTGCTCGGAAGCTACAACAATGTTGTGTTCCACATCAGGACTCATTATAGTTAGGAGTGAATCTATGATAGTCCTACCGCTAACAATATGGTATCTGATCTCATTGTAGGGGAGTCCGGCCGAGTTGATTGCAGCCAGAATACTGCGTCTGTAGGGTTCCTCACTGCCTGATGCGTCAGAGAATAGGGTAAGCTTCGAGTTGAGTCCAATATTTATTCTTCCAATCAGATTGGCTGTCTGTGTAGCTGTTGTTACAGGCATTTGGAAGAAATATGGGTTGTGAAGCACAAGTGAGTCGGTTTGCTGGTCTAACGGGGAGATAAAAGGTATCTTATTGGTGGCACAGTAGTCAGTAAAAGCGTTGATTTGTTTTGCATCTATATGGCCAACCATCAGATCAGACTCCCTTAACATCCTATCCTGTAATATCTCTCCCAGCCAAGAGTATGCAGTTATATCAATAGTGTTGAGTACTATATGCATCCCCTCTTCTTTGGCCTTTTCCACTGCCATCAGAGCTCCGCTGTAGAAATCGAGATAGTTTGTGGAGGGTGTAGGAGAATGTGTTTCGAATGGGAGTATCAGCGCTATTTTTATAGGATTAGTTCTGTCAAAATGGGTAATGCCTTTTAGTCGCTCTATTTCGGCTAGAGCTTCCTTCTCGGTCATCTGTTCCGGTGTAAAATATTCCGGAATCACTTCAGCGACCTCTTCGATAACTTCTGCATCATCATAAATTTCTTTTTCAGCCTCCTCCAACTCCTTTTTTACTGGAATTCGTAGTATCTGATTGAGCCAGATTGTGGTATCCTCGAGTCCGTTAAGCTTCATTATCTCCTTAACGGTGACACCATATTTTTTGGAGATGGAGGTGAGGGTTTCAAAAAGTTTTACCTTATGCTCAATATACTCCTGTTCGGGTACTTCCTGTTCTATGCTCTTTAGTGGTTCTTCTATCTCTACTTCGTGGGTGTCAGCTTTTCGAGGCACTTCCAATATCTTTTTTATCGGTATTCGTAGTATCTGATTTAACCAGATAGTGGTATCCTCGAGTCCGTTAAGCTTCATTATCTCCTTAACGGTGACACCATATTTTTTGGAAATGGAGGTGAGGGTTTCAAAGATTTTTACCTTATGTTCGATATACTCCTTTTCAGGCACTGCCTGTTCTACGCTTTTTATTGACTCTTTGGTCAGTCTTATAGGGATATCGGGTTTAGACATTTCTGTCTCTGACATTACGGGGATATAGATTATCTTACCTGCCTTCAGCCCCTCTTTTAGCTGTGGGTTAGCTTTGAACAGCTCGTCGGAGTCCACCTTGTACGCTCTGCATAGTGAGTAGATGGTCTCTCCCTGTTCCACCTTATGTATAAGATAGACGTTGCCACCAATTTTGACCTTTTCGGTGGAGAGTTTTATTTGGGGAGGTAGGGTGTTCTGCGCTCCCATAGGCAGGAAGAGCAGTACTGTGAGGGTTATTATTAGGATTCTTTTCATAAGGGAAGGCGAGCGAGCATATTTTTGATATTTTCTTCTATTCGTTCGTAGATATCATCGTAGCTCTCTTTGCAAAATTCTTTTCCGGTAATCTTTTCGTATAGTTCGATATATCTATCGGAAATGATTCCGACACGTTCCGGTGTCATATTGGGAACAAGTTGGCAAGGTTTTCCGCTGAAACCATTCTCCATAAGCCACTCCCTTACGAATTCCTTGGAGAGTTGTCTTTGCTGCTCACCCCTGTCAAAGAGTTCCTGATAGGAGTCAGCATAGAAGTATCTCGAAGAGTCAGGAGTATGGATTTCATCTATAAGGTATATTTCACCATCTTTTTTGCCGAACTCGTATTTGGTGTCTACCAGTATGAGACCACGTGAGGCTGCAATCTCGCAACCTCTATGGTAGAGAGCAAGGGCGATGCGTTCTAACTTCTCGTAATCCTCACGGGAAACAAGTCCCCGGCTTATGATCTCCTCCTTGCTTATATCCTGATCATGCTCTCCTATTTCAGCTTTGGTTGTGGGCGTAATGATGGGGTGCTCAAATTTCTGGTGTTCCCTCATACCTTCGGGAATATGGACACCACAGATCATCCTTTCTCCAGATTTGTAGCTTCTCCAGGAACTACCTGTTAGGTAACCGCGAACAATCATTTCGATAGGGAGCGGTTCACACTTATAGCCTATAGTAACCATGGGGTCGGGAGAGGCTATCTTCCAGTTTTTGACAATATCGGAAGTTTGGTCCAGGAAAGATGAGGCAATCTGGTTAAGTACTTGTCCTTTATAAGGGATACCTTTGGGTAGCACTACGTCGAATGCAGAAATCCTATCCGTAGCCACCATTACGAGGTATTTGTCTCCTATGAAATAGACATCTCTAACCTTACCGACATACTTTGAGGTTTGTCCTGAAAAATCAAATTCGGTGCCTGTTATTGCTTTCATAATTTTGGATCAGGGTCTGTTTATGAAAAATGCCGCATCAGTCAGTCTGTTATACTGGGCTGATACGGCAAAGTATTGTCCGGTATAATCTAGTTTTTATTTCTTACCTTTATATACTCGGCATTGAGACCTTCAACCACTTCCTGAGTGATATCGAGCGCTACATTGCCTACAATCACAGTATTGGTTACATCTGTGGTGGTTAGGATGGCTGCGTAGCCGCGAACTTTATTGTATTCCTCCAGATAAGTCTTGATGGCATATATTATCTGATTGTTCATCACAAACTCCTTCTCCTGTAGCTCAAGCTGTTTCTGGTTGGCGAAGTTCTGGAGTTCCTGCTGGCGTTTTAGAAGGGCATTCTGCTGTTGTTCGGCATTTGAGCGAGTTAGCAGGCCTTTTTGATATTGGTTCTCGAAACTCTTCATATCGCTTTCGAGCTTTCGCCCTCTTTTATTTAGGTCGTCTTGAACTGCCTGAGCTTCTGCCTGGAAAGTTGAGGAGAGGTCGCTTGCCATGTCATATTGCATGATAAGGGTGTCCATACGCACAAAAACTATGTCACCTCTCTGGGCTGCTACTTCAGAATTAGCTTCGGTAATGGTTATCTTGGAACTTTTTTTACCTACAAATTGAAATACCAGCACAACTATAGCTATAACGAGAGCGAGAACGCTAAGGATTATCGGAATCCTGTTACTGCTGCAGGATGATTGAACATTATTTTCCATAAAAAATCTTTAAAAACGTGATTTATATTTTAAATGATATGCTTTGCAAAAGCAAATATCGTGCAAATATAGTTAAAAATCGGACAATTGCTCCAAATATGCGGCAATTGTATTTTCAAGTCCGAGATAGAGGGCATCACTGATAAGTGCATGTCCTATCGAAACTTCGAGCAGATTGGGAATCATTCTATGCAAATAGCTGAGATTTTCCAGACTAAGGTCGTGACCGGCGTTCAGACCCAGACCCAGACGAGTGGCCTCCTCTGCCGCCTTAATATAGGGTTCGACTGCTTTTTCCCGGCCAGCGGCGTAGCCGCTGGCATAGGCTTCAGTATAGAGTTCAACCCGGTTGCATCCGGTTTCAGCAGCATACTGTATCATTTCAACCACGGGATCTATGAAGATAGAGGTACGTATGCCGGCCTCATTGAAGAGTTTACAGATCTTTTTCAGATATGAAAGGTTGCGTTTTGTATCCCACCCGGCATTGGATGTGAGGACATCTTCCGCATCCGGCACAAGTGTAACCTGCGCAGGTCTAACCTCCATTACAAGGTCTATGAAAGAGGGGATAGGGTTGCCTTCAATATTGAATTCGGTGGTCAGTACCGGTTTGAGCTGACGGACATCGCTATACCTGATGTGTCTTTCGTCAGGCCTGGGATGAACTGTGATGCCCTGGGCACCAAATTTTTCGCAATCGATTGCCGCTTTAATTACATCGGGAAGATTTCCGCCCCGTGCATTGCGGATAGTTGCAATCTTGTTGATATTTACACTTAATTTTGTCATATTTACAAAAATACATAATTTTGACAAATTTAGCGATATAAATGAAACAGAGTACAAAGATTGCCATTTTTGGCAGGGAGGCAAGGAGCGTATACCGCGAGCAATTTGCTATTTTGTTGTATGCACTTTCATCCAGAAAAGTGAGTTTCGTATGGTATGCACCATTACTTGAGAAACTCACGGAAAATGGTCTTGAGGTGCCCAAAGGTGAACTTTTTGCTTCCTGTCAAGAGCTGCCGGATGATGTGGATCTATTTCTCTCCCTCGGGGGTGATGGTACTTTCCTCTCATCTATTACCTATGTCAGGGATAGGGGTATACCCGTAGCGGGAATCAACTTCGGCCGGCTCGGTTTTTTGACTACCGCGAAGGTTGGCTCTAAACCTCCTTTGTGGATAGATGACCTCCTTGAGGGACGTTACGCATTGGAGCAGCGTTACCTTCTCAAAATTGATACCGGCGCCTTACCGGAAGGTTTCTATCCTTATGCCATGAATGAGATTACCATACATCGCCAAAGTACTCCTTCCATGCTTACCATAAGCCTCAAGATAGATGGCCGGCCATTGCCGGTTTATTACGCTGACGGCATTGTCATAGCAACTCCTACCGGTAGCACTGCCTACTCCCTAAGTGTCGGCGGGCCTATAGTCATGCCTGATTCTCCGGTGCTGATCATTGCTCCGATAGCGCCTCATAATCTCAATGTGCGCCCGCTGGTGGTTCCTATGACATCAACTCTCGATCTCACGCTCACCACAAAGAATCAGACCGCCATAGTGACGATGGATAACCGTTATTTTACTCTCCCTTCCGAAGGCTCAGTGCGAATTGGAATAGGTGAGTTCCCCTTTAGGTATGTATCTTTATTTGATAATAATTTTATAAAAGCCATACAGGACAAGCTCCTCTGGGGCGAAGATAAGCGCAATGATCTCTAAAATCACAAATATTCCTATACATGTGTCGATAATAATGGACGGCAATGGTCGCTGGGCCCGCAAAAAGGGTTATGAACGCTTATTAGGGCATAATGCAGGTGTGGAGAGCGTAAAGGCTGCTGTTAAGTATGCAAGAGAGAAGGGCATCAGGTATTTAAGTCTATTTGCCTTTTCCGAGGAGAATTGGGGACGGCCCGATGAAGAGGTATCAGGTCTTATGGCCCTTATGGCCAAGGGAATAGCTACTGAAAGGGAATCCCTGGTCAGAAATAATATCAGGTTGCGTGTAATTGGCAATAGAGATCAGATTCCAAAGGGTTTGAGGGGTGTTGTGGAAGAAATTGAGGCCGCGACTCTCTCAAATTCATCACTTGACCTTATAGTGATGTTCAGTTATAGCGGCAGGTGGGATATTCTTCAAGCTGCACGCAAATATGGAGAAATATGTGCAAAGGCTACCAGAGAAGGGCTTTCGCTACCCGATTTAGATCAAAACTCATTCACGGAACTTCTCAGTACCGTGGGCATTCCTGATCCGGATCTCATCATTCGAACAAGCGGAGAACAACGTATCAGCAATTATATGTTATGGCAGGCTGCCTACACGGAGTTCTACTTTACCGATGTACTTTGGCCTGATTTTCGCAAAACTGATTTTGACCTGGCGCTGGAAAGCTTTAACAACAGGCAGAGACGCTTTGGCAAACTAAAATAAAAGGTTATCTTTGCAGACTTATTACTTGCTGTTTGATGAGACACGTTAGACTGATTCTGATCCTGCTTTTTCTGCTTCCCTGTGCTGTCGTATCGGCGCAGGAAGTTATTTCAGAAGGGGATGTGGAGATAGATTATTCAAGGCCCAGAACCTATACGGTAGGAGGTGTTTCCATAGATGGTCTAAAATCACGAAGGGCAGATCAAGTGCTTTCGGTGCTTGGTATTCATGAAGGTGACAGGGTGCAGATTCCCGGTGCGGACGTTTCGGCTGCGCTTAAAAGAATATGGCTCCAGAAGGCATTCTCCGCGGTTGGACTCTATGTGGATTCGCTTTCGGCGTCGCGTGATACAGCCTACCTGGTGCTCAGGGTTACAGAACGTCCGAGAGTTATCAGATGGGATTTCAAAGGAATAAGGAACTCCGATCGGGACGAACTTAGGGACAGGCTCACGCTAAAAAGGGGCGGCGAACTCTCCGACTATGTAATCTCCACCTCCACAAACATTATTAAGAGATATTTCAAAGAGAAAGGTTTTATAAATGCCAAGGTTGACGTGATTCAGCAGGTTGACTCCATCATCAATAATGCCGTATCGGTTACCTTTGATATTAACAGAGGTAAGAAAGTCAAGGTGAGGACCATCACCTACGAAGGCAATGGGGAGCTTACCAAGTTTAAGCTAGACAGGGCCATGAAGAAGACCAAGGACTCAAAGTGGTATAACCTTTTCTCATCCAAGAAGTTCAATGAGGATGAGTACGAAAATGATAAACAGTCCCTTATTGACGCATTCAATGAAGCCGGTTACCGTGACGCCAGGATTGTCCGTGATTCGATTTACGAGATAGAGGAGGCTAGGTTGGGCATTCATTTTACCATAGACCAGGGAAAGAGGTATTATTTTAGAGATATTACCTGGACCGGAAATTCGGAGTACACAGAGGAGCAGCTCAACTCCATACTCCGTATTGAAAAGGGATCAATTTATGATGTGGTGACAATGGAAAAGCGTCTTTTCGGTGGTGACAAAGAGAATGACCTGACTATTTCTAAACTCTACCGTGACCAAGGTTACCTCTTTTTCAATGTAACTCCGGTGGAACTTACCATTGATGGAGACTCGGTAGATGTGGAGATGCGTATGATTGAGGGTAAACCGGCTACATTCAACAACATTATAATTAACGGTAACACAATAACCAACGAAAATGTAGTGCGTAGGGCAGTCTTTACTCGCCCCGGTTACCTCTTCCGACAGACGGACTTCGAACGTTCCGTTCGAGAAATTGCATCCATGGGTCATTTTGATGCAGAATATGCTGCGGATCCTGCTAAGGGCTACGCATTGATTCCCAATCCGATGAATAACACCGTAGATATAACCTACAATGTAGAGGAAAAAGCCAACAGCCAGCTGGAGCTCTCCGGTGGTTGGGGCAATAATACCTTTGTAGGTACTCTAGGGGTAAGTTTTAACAATTTCTCCACCTCCAATTTCTTTAGAAAAGAGGCATGGAGGCCCGTTCCACTTGGAGATGCCCAGCAACTGGCAGTCAGATTCCAGACAAACGGCTCCTACTATACTGCATTTACGGCGAGTTTCGTGGAACCATGGCTTACCGGGAAGAAGCCGACTTCGCTCAACATTTCTGCATATTTTACACGTCAGACCAACTCCTACTCTACCTATTATTATCAGGTTCTGAATGATGACGAGTACATGGAGATTTTTGGTGCGGCAGTCGGAATTGGTACGCGCCTCAAATGGCCCGACAACTATTTTGTGCTCTACAATCAGCTAGGCTGGCAATCTTACCGCCTTAAGGACTGGTCGTACAACTTTATCTTTGATACAGGTATTTCTCATAACATAAGCTGGACCACAACTTTGACACGTAACTCCACCGACCAGTCGATTTATCCGCGAAGCGGTGCAGATATTTCATTTTCTCTCCAGCTGACTCCGCCCTTCTCGCTTTTGGGTGCCAATCGAAACAAGGATTATAATAGTATGAGTGTTCAGGATCACTATAAGTGGATAGAATACCATAAGTGGACCTTCCGAGGCTCGGTTTTCACCAAACTCATAGGGGATCTGGTGCTGATGACAAGGGCACAGTTCGGTTATTTGGGCTTTTATAACAAAAATTATGGGTACTCTCCCTTTGAGGGCTTTATACTTGGTGGTGACGGCATGTCGGGTTACAATACTTATGGTTCCGAGGTTATTGGCCTTAGGGGTTATGAGAATTACTCTTTGACACCCTACATAGGTAGGGCCTATGCGGGTAATGTATATGATAAATTTACTGTGGAACTCAGATATCCGGTTATCATGCAGCCAAACTCTACTATTTATGCGCTGGTATTTCTTGAAGGGGGCAACTGTTGGTCGGATATCCGTAATTTCAATCCCTTCCATATCAAACGTTCTGCAGGTGCAGGAGTAAGGGTTTTACTGCCCATTGTGGGAATGCTCGGCATTGATTGGGGCTGGGGGTTTGATGCCGACAAGCCAGAGGAGAGAAGTCAGTTCCACTTTGTGATAGGACAACAATTTTAACTAAATAAATGATGCTCAAGATGAAAAAGTTTTTACTCTCATTTGCAATAATTACAATTTTCGCTTTCTGTGCCGATGCACAGAAGGTGGCTTATATAAACACCGAGGTGATCTTGGAGACCATTCCTGAATATCAGGCAGCACAGATAGAGCTCAATGAACTTTCAGACAAGTACAAGGCTATTATAGAGGCCGAAATTGGCGAGATAGACCAACTCTATCAGAGATATCAGCAGGTAAAGAACTCACTCACTCCGGCTCAGCGTACTGCGAGGGAGCAAGAGATTATATCTAAAGAGCAGGTTGTAAAAAACAAACAGCGCATCTACTTCGGAGAGGATGGTATTATGGCTAAAAGGTCGGAAGAACTGATCGGACCTATACAAGCGAGGGTCAACTCTGCAATCGAAACCGTAGCTACCATGGATGATTTTGCCATAATAATTGACCTGGCAATCACTCCCGGTGTGGTGTATAAAAACTCCAAATATGATCTTACCGAAAGAGTGTTGCAATTGATTCAAATAATGGATATAAAAAACATAAAACAATAAAAACAGATGAAACGTATTACAATTATTTTTTTCCTCCTTGCCGGACTTGGATTCTCGGCCAAGGCTCAGGAACTCAAGATCGGTCATATAAATACTCAGGAGGTTATTTACCTGATGGCCGAAATGGATACCGTGCGTATGAGGCTTCAAGTTATTCAGACTGACCTTATAGAGACTATGCAGGGTATGGAGGATGAATACCAAGCCAAGTATACCGATTACAACCGTAAGCAGGCTACATGGACTCCGGCTGTAAAAGAGGCCAAGGAAAAAGAAATTCAGGACCTTATAGCACGTCTGCAGCAGTTTCAGCAAACTGCACAGCAGGAGCTTGGACAGCAGGAGCAGGAGCTATCCGCACCCGTTTATCAAAAGGCGCAAATTGCAATAAATAAAGTTGCAAAGGAGCTCTCGCTTACCTATGTTTTCAATACCGCTGCCGGTGCCATCATATATATGGATGAGGCTGCATCAGTTGATCTGCTTCCTCTTGTGAAGAAGGAGCTCGGTATTCCGGAAGAGAAGGTGACCCCAACGCAACTTCCACAGCAGCAATAATAATTAAGCATTTACAATTCATCAATTCAATATTTACATAAAAAACCATTCTTATTTTATGCAACACAAAGTTATTGACATGCAAAATGTCGTAATTCGTTTTGCTGGGGACTCCGGAGACGGAATGCAGCTTACAGGTACCCTGTTTGCGGATGCGTCCGCTATTTTTGGAAATGAGATTTCCACATTTCCCGACTATCCCTCCGAGATCCGCGCTCCTCAGGGTACGGTATCCGGAGTTTCGGGATTTCAAGTTCACATCGGAAGTGTTGAAGTAAACACTCCCGGTGACTTCTGTGATGTGCTGGTGGCAATGAATCCGGCTGCACTAAAAGCAAATGCCAAGTGGACCAAACCCACTGCAACCATCATCATAGATGTCGATGCCTTTGACGAGGCGGGCATTAAGAGAGCAGGTTTTGCTACTCTTGATCCATTTGCCGAACTTAAAATCGAGGACAGAAATATCATTCCTTCTCCCATCACTACCCTCACGCAAGAGAGTCTCAAAGATAGCGGTCTTGATAACAAGGCTATTCTGCGTAGCAAAAATATGTTCACTCTCGGTATGTGTTTCTTCCTCTTCAACAGATCGCTTGATCACACATATGATTACCTTGAGGATAAGTTCAAGAAGAAACCACAGTTGATCGAAGCCAACAAAAAAGTGCTATTCGACGGCTACAATTATGCAAGTAATATCCACGCGATTCCAAATACCTATATGGTTCAACCCGCTCCACAAGAGAAAGGTGTATATCGCAATATCAATGGTAACCAGGCTACAGCATGGGGTTTGATAGCAGCATCTGAGAAGAGTGGTATACCCCTCTTCTGTGGTTCCTATCCGATCACACCGGCTACAGGTATTCTGGAGGAGCTGGCAATACATAAAAATCTTGGCGTGAAGACTATGCAGGCTGAGGATGAGATTGCAGGTATTTGTACTGCCATAGGAGCAGCCTATGCAGGCAACTTTGCTGTAACGACCACTTCAGGTCCCGGCCTTTCTCTAAAATCCGAGGCTCTGGGTCTTGCAATGATTACCGAACTGCCGCTGGTTGTCGTAGATGTCCAAAGGGGCGGTCCATCAACAGGTATTCCTACCAAGACAGAGCAAACAGACCTGGCTCAGGCTCTTTATGGTCGTAACGGTGAGTGTCCGATCGCCGTAATGGCAGCGCACTCTCCCTCGCACTGTTTTGACGCAGCATTCTATGCCGGGAAATATGCCATGGAACACATGATGCCTGTGATTCTCCTTACCGAAGGCTTTCTCGGCAACGGTTCTGAACCTTGGAAAATCCCTTCTATGAAGGATTATCCTGAGATCAAACCACCAATAATTGATTCAGTGGAAGGAGCTTATAAGCCTTACCATAGAGATCCCGTAACATTTGTTCGTAAATGGGCATTGCCCGGAAAGGCCGGTCTCGAGCATAGGGTTGGCGGTCTGGAGAAGAATCCTGACGGAGTAATCTCTTCGGATCCCATCAACCATGAGAAGATGTGTGCGGCAAGGGCTGAAAAGGTAGCCCGCATGGCCGATTACATACCTAAACAGAAGGTTATTGGAGCAGATAAGGCAGATGTGCTTGTAGTAGGCTGGGGTGGCACTTTCGGACATCTTTACAGCGCTGTACAGCAGATGCAGTCAGAGGGAAAGAGCGTAGCTCTTGCCCATTTTGACTATATCAATCCCCTTCCCAAGAACACCGCCGAGGTATTTGCACGCTACAAGAAGATTCTTGTATGCGAGCTTAACTCAGGTCAGTTTGTGGATTATCTCAGAGCAAAATTGCCCGATTTCAAATATCTGCAATATAATAAAGTCCAGGGACAGCCATTTATTGTGAAGGAAATCGTGGATGCAGTCAACAATATTCTTTAATCTTTGAAAATATACTACTATGGCATATACAGCACAAGATTTTAAAAGTAATCAGGAAGTAAGGTGGTGTCCGGGCTGCGGAGACCACGCAGTTTTGGCATCCATCCACAGGGCTCTCCCCGAAGTTTGTGAAGCGTTGGGTTATACGAAGGAGAGAATAGTTTTCGTATCAGGTATCGGTTGCTCTTCCAGATTGCCCTACTATATGAATACATTCGGATTTCACGGCATACACGGTCGCGCAACAGCCATTTCCACAGGGATGAAGGTTGCCAATCCCAAACTCAGCATTTGGCAGGCAACAGGTGATGGTGATGCACTTGCTATCGGTGGCAATCACTTCATTCATGCAATCCGCAGGAATATCGATATCAACATAATCCTATTCAACAATCAAATTTACGGTCTCACTAAAGGACAGTATTCTCCAACATCCAAATTAGGTACAATTACCAAGACATCCCCTTACGGCACGGTTGAGAATCCCTTCAATCCGGGAGCACTTGCACTGGGTGCCGGATCAACATTCTTCGCACGCAGTCTGGATGTAGAGCTCAAGCTCAGTCAGGATATTCTTGTAGCAGCTGCCAAGAATGACGGTACTTCGGTGGTAGAAATGTTGGTCAATTGTGTCATCTTCAATGATGGTGCTCACGCCTCAATTTCCAATCGCGAGTATCGTGCTGACAGGACTATCATTCTCCAGCATGGAGAGCCTATGATATTTGGAAAGAACAAGGACAAGGGTCTGATATTCCGCAACAGGAAACTGGAAGTGGTTACTATCGGTCAGGATGGAATTGGAGTGGATGACCTGCTCGTTCACGATTCACATTGCAAGGAAGTCGGCATCCACAACTTGCTTGTCAATATGAAATATCCTGACTATCCTGTTGCTTTGGGAATCATTAGAGATGTAAAGGAAAATACCTATGATGACAATGTAAGGGATCAGTTGAAGGAGGTGGAGGCAAAATCCACTATAAAGTGTATGGATGATCTGCTTCACAGCGGTGCAACTTGGGTAGTTGACTAACCAATTGGAAAATTTTTACTATATTAACGCAAATATCAACCTTATAAATTAAGTTAAAAATTATGAAAGTAGCTGAGATTATGGCCAATCTTGAGAAAAAATATGGCCATGAAAAAGAGTACTTGCAAGCCGTACATGAGGTGCTTGAGTCAATCGAAGAGGTTTACAATCAACATCCGGAATTCGAAAAGGCAAAAATCGTTGAAAGGATGGTGGAGCCTGACCGAGTTTTCACTTTCCGGGTTGCCTGGGTAGACGATAAAGGTGAGGTTCAGACCAACATCGGTTATCGTGTGCAGTTCAACAGCGCTATCGGCCCCTACAAGGGCGGTATCCGTTTCCATCCTGCCGTAAATGTTTCAATGTTGAAATTCCTCGGCTTTGAGCAGACTTTCAAAAATGCACTCACCACTCTCCCTATGGGCGGTGGTAAGGGCGGTTC
The DNA here is from genome assembly GCA_002305275.1 of Bacteroidales bacterium UBA1392. Lineage (GTDB taxonomy): Bacteria > Bacteroidota > Bacteroidia > Bacteroidales > UBA932 > Cacconaster. The sequence continues at coordinate 67,467 of DBQO01000028.1, forward strand.
TGATTTCGATCCCGTAGGTAAATCCAACGGTGAAATCATGCGTTTCTGCCAGGCCTATATGCTTGAGTTGTGGCATTGTATCGGTCCCGATCAGGACGTTCCCGCAGGTGACGTAGGTGTTGGTGCCCGTGAGATCGGTTACTTTGTCGGTATGTATTCCAAACTTGCACGCCAGTACAACACAGGCGTTCTTACCGGCAAGGGTTTAACCTGGGGTGGTTCTATCCTTCGTCCTGAAGCTACAGGCTTTGGTGCACTATATTTTACTGAGCACGTACTTGCAAAAGCCGGTAAGAATATCAAAGGCAAAACAGTTGCTATTTCCGGTTTCGGTAACGTAGCATGGGGTGCTGCAACCAAGGCTACCGAACTCGGCGCAAAGGTTATTGCAATTTCAGGTCCGGATGGCGTTTGTGCTCTCCCTAACGGCATCAATAAGGAGATGATCGATTATATGCTCGTTATGCGTGCTTCCAACCGCAACAAAGTTCAGGACATGGCTGATAAATTCCCCGGTCAAGCTGTCTTTACTCCGGGTAAGAAGGCATGGAGCATCAAGTGCGACATCGCTCTTCCTTGCGCATTCCAGAATGAGCTAAACGGTGATGATGCAAAAGAGCTTATCGCTAACGGCACATGGTGCTGCTGTGAGGTTTCCAACATGGGTTGTACCCCCGAAGCTATCGCTGCATTCCAGTCGGCAAAAGGTTTTCTCTTTGCTCCTGGAAAGGCTGTTAATGCGGGTGGTGTAGCAACTTCAGGTCTTGAGATGACTCAGAATGCTTCGCACATCAGTTGGTCAGGTAAAGAAGTTGACGAGAAACTTCACTTCATCATGGAGAATATCCACGCACAGTGCGTGAAGTTCGGCCAAAGAGAAGATGGTACTGTTGACTATGTGAAGGGCGCAAACATCGCCGGCTTCATGAAAGTTGCACAGGCTATGCTTGAGCAGGGCGTAAT
>DBQO01000028.1:68611-69252 GCA_002305275.1 Bacteroidales bacterium UBA1392
TTATCTACATGAAAAGAATCAGACTAATTCTGACGACTCTATTGCTTGTAGTATCTGCGACTGCTTTCGCACAGCAGACCATACAAGTGAAAGGTGTCGTTAAAGATGCAACTACCGGAGAGGGTATCCCCTTTGCAGCTATCCAGCTCAAGGGTACCATGACCGGAGTTGCAACAGATGCTGAGGGAAATTACACCATCGCCGTTCCGGGTGACGGTGTTCTCGTATTTAGCTCAGTAGGTTACCAGACAGCGGAGATTCCCGTCAATGGCAGAAGCGTTATCGACGTAGCGCTCAATGTTGATGCCGAATATCTGGAGGACGTGATCGTAGTGGCCTATGGTACGTCTACCAAAGCATCTTTTACAGGATCCGCTTCGATGGTAAAGAGTGAGGACATCCAGAAGAAGATTACCACCAACGTTACCAGCGCTCTAGCTGGTACATCTCCCGGTGTGCAGATCATTTCTTCCAGCGGTGACCCTACCTCTAACGCAGCAACAATCCGCATCCGTGGTGTCGGCTCAATGAGTGCGAGCAACAGCCCCCTCATCGTAGTTGATGGCGCTCCGTTTGCAGGAGCTATTTCTGACATTAACCCTAATGACGTTGAGTCAATGTCAGTTCTTAAAGACGCATCC
>DBQO01000030.1 GCA_002305275.1 Bacteroidales bacterium UBA1392
TATTAAATTTTTAACGAAGTATTGTTAATATTGATGGATGGTGTATTGGACACTCTTGAAAAGCACTTTACCATTATTGATAAACAACTGGTGGTTGACGATGAGCTCTATCCTATATTTAATGAAAGTGAAGTAGTTTCATGTCAGGAAGAAATCATTGCCTTGGCTTCAAGACCATATAGAGGACAAAAAGATCCGATGATACTTGATAAAAAAGTAGAATGATTGAAATAATCTCTATAGATATTACCAATTTTTGCTCTAAACAATGTCATTTCTGTTATAATGGGAGCAATAAACAAGGTGAGTCGCTCTGGAAACCTAAGGAGATAATTGATTTCGCATTGGACTGTGTGGAAAATGGAGTTCAAGCCATCTCGCTTGGGGGCGGAGAGCCATTGGAATACGAGGGAGTTTTCGATATAATTTCTACCCTAAGTAAAGTTTGCTATTTAACTATTACCTCTAACGGACTGCCTTTAGAGGATAGCGCTGTTCTTAAAAATCTGATCGAAGCAAATCCCGACAAAATACACCTTAGCATTCATTATCCGCGTAATCTATCGGAGGTAAAACGAGTTTTTCGTCAAATCAAAAAATTGCAGCAGACACCTATTAAGCCCGGTGTCAATCTGATGGTTTCGCAAGATCAACTTGCAGCTGCCCGACAAGTCTATGCTAAATTGCGTGCACTATTATCTCAGGAGCAGATCATTCTGATTCCGCAACGTTTTTCAAACACACCTACAGCAAAAGAGGTGAGTTTGATTGCAGGAGGTGAAGCTTTTCAGAGTCCATCTTGCCTAATAAAATGCGAGGCACCCACTAACTTTTGTTCTGTAACATGGGATAAAAAGGCCTCTTATTGCAGCTTTTCCGGAGGCAAAGCAGTCCTACCTACGCTTAATTATGAAGGATTATGCGCAGCACTAAAAGAAAGTAAATTCATAAGCTGTATGGAGAAATGAGTTGTTTTTGGTGCTTTCTATCTCAATCCACCGGAGATATAGGGGATTCTTGTGATTAGTTCTCCATTCTCTCCGTTTTCACGCATTTCGAAAATTTCAATCGTTTCCAGACTAGCGTAATAGGTGTAGGATTGTCCGTTAGTGAGTTCGATGAGAATAATGTGGTTGGCAAATCCGTCGTCGGGAGTGTAGCGGTAGGTTGCCGTTTTGATGTCGCTCAGTTTTGCAGGTTTTATGGGGCCTTGCTCATTTTCGCCAGCGATTAAGTCGCATATGAACTCTTCTATATTTCCATCAAAAAAATCCATACATTGATATGCAGCATAACTAGGTTCAACATATTGAAAACAACGGTCTGCATCGGCACTGATAAGTGCAGAAGCAAATCCTTCAACAAGTTCCTGGTGAGTATTATTTTGGGTGGGATAATCTCTTATTTGTACAAACTGCTCATTTTCCCATTTGTAAATCAATAAATCCTGACGATTGACAGAGATGTAAACCGAAGTCCCGTGGCGAGGAACATAGAAGTCGATCCAATTGTCGTAAGGATTCGAGGCGATGCTGTTTTCAACTGAACGGTGCATCTCTTCTACTCCAAAATCGGTTGTGGACTTTATTTCTCCATTACTGTAAAGAAAATAATTGAATATTCCAATACAGCTGACAGCAATCAGTTTGTTTCCGTCTTTCAGGTCCCAATAGCACATTTCCCAATAGACTTGGTCTTCAAACTCCAACCTGAGGTATCTGTTTTCAGTGTCGCATACCGTCATATATTCTTCCAACTCGGCAGGCGTTTCCCCGTCTGTCATACTAAAAGCCTCAGCAGGCATTAAATCGAAGAGTGCTTTTACATCTACTTCCTTTTGTGCATCCGCACATGATGTTGCACCAATTGCTGTAATAACGAACAGTGCAAGCATGTTGAATTTTTTCCTAGTTGTTTTCATGGTCTTATGATTTTTAAATGTTTTTAAATATTTATTCTACTTCAAAAAAGATATCAAATCTTGTCTTGTGAGCCGAAGCCGCACGATATATCCAAATAGTCTCATCCGATATGGTATCCAATTGTATATCCACATTATTTTCGCTGTATTTAACAATGGAGCCATCTCTAAAATAGAAGCGTTTGGCTATATTGTCGTCGTACTCGTTTTTTTCAAAAACAAACAACACTTCACTCTCCTTACTGTAAAGGGCTTCAAAGTAAATTGTTTTCCCTGCCGAATTAACTTTCTCTATAACCATACGTAAAATTGGCGGACATCCTCCCTCTGCTTCGTAATAAAAAAATAATTCCCCCCGATACACTCCAACTCCGGGATAGGATTTTCCATACTTGTTGTCGATAGTGTGCAGGCAAAATAGTTCGCCGGCATAGCCATCCTTCTCAAGGGTAGCGATTTGGGACTTTACAAGATTATACTCTTTTCTGATGTCTCGTATGGTTTTTTCTACACTTTGAGATTGACCATTATTGCCGGTTTGCCCATACATCAGGGGGCATAGGCATATAGCGGCAATTACTAAAAATAACTTTGTGATTTTCATATTGTTATCAAATAAAAATTAACGTGGTTTCTGCTTTACCGTCTTAGGTTATAGTTGTAAATCAACGATACATCGCCAATTCCAAACTGTCCATATACTCTCCAAGCGACAAGTTGAATTGCTGATAATCAGCCTTCTCAAACTCCCCTGCCATACACGGCACAGCAACATTTACGGTTTTAAGCTGATTGAAAAACGTTATCATCATAGGGACTTTAATAATTGTCGATATCCCGCGAATTGTCATTGTCCCGGCTTCCTCGAGTGTCAAAATCTCCTCTGCTGAGGAAATGTCGATTACTTCGTTATCTACTAAAACCTCTACCTTATCGTAATGCCCGTAAGCCATACTTACAGCTTTACAGATATTGTCCCATCCGACCGGATAGGTCAGATTAAATGTTGACATAAGCCAACCTCGTTCTTCTCCTACTCCTAATAAAAGCATTTTATTTCAGTTTTTTCATCGTGTTGCTTGCAAGTAGTGATTGCATTTGTGTAATAGCGACTTTGTTGAGTTGTAAAAGTCTTTCGCTTTGCTGTAACCCTTGTCTTATGAGTAAAGCATTCACGCTTTCCATGTTACTCAAAACAACAAGCTGTTCCAATGTAGCATAATCCCTTATGTTACCACTTTTGTTGGGATTATTGTCTCGCCACTCTTTTGCAGTAGTCCCAAAAAGAGCAACGTTCAGCAAATCGGCTTCGTTGGCATAAACATAGTTTGCCTGTTGTTTTGTGACTTCTTGTGGGATAAGATTCTCCTTTATAGCATCCGTGTGAATTTGGTAGTTAACTTTGGCAAGAGTGCGTTGCAGATTCCATTCTAATTTCAGTCTGTTATTTTCATCTTCTTTTAGGCGTTGGTATTCTTTAACTAACAGTAGTTGAAATTTTGGGCTAATCCACATTCCGAAGTGAAATGCAATGTCTTTGTGAGCATATGTTCCACCATACCTGCCTGCTTGTGCTGTTATGCCTATAGCGTTAGTGCTTGTAATCCAATTTTTAACTGAAAGTACAAAGTTATTGCTCCCCGCTGCATTTTTAATTGTACCGAATTCGGTATAATTAAAATTCTGATTATATAGCGCTTCCCACTCTCCAATGTACTCAATCGTGCTTTTTAAACTTAGCCATTTAATAATAATGGCTTCTTGCATTTGGCTCTTTGCCATATCTGTAAGTGAAATATAATCATCCTGCTTTTGAGATATGATTGTGATTTCATTTCCCGCAATATCTATTTTTCGTTTTTTTGCCATAACAAATAGTTGTTAAATGTCTGAAATTGTAAATAATCCCCTGCATATCGGCAGCATCGGTTTTCATCATTTTTCCATCCGAAGCTCGCATTTTCAACTGTACGATTTTTTCGTACAGTTGGTTAGCTTTATTTATGTTTCAACTATCGACAAAATGTCGACAGTTCATTTTTTTCGGTTTTTAAATCTTTCCTGAGCTGCTTCCGTTTCCTCTTTCGAATAATGCACATGCAGGTTTTCGTCGATGATGTAGCAGGCGGTGGGTTCATAGTCTTTTGGGAAATTACTAATGTCCTCGTACCCTAAAATCAATTCATGGAGCCAAACGGTAACTACACCTGGCTTTAAGGCACGCCAACGATGAGAATAATAATTTGTTCCACCACATTGCTCATCACGGTTCGGGTCAAGACGCTCTATAAATTCACCGAGATCCTTCACCAAGTCATCAGGTTCTGCGTGTGTATAAATTGCCGTAGGCGTTGCAATGCCTTTAGAGTAATTAAAGCGAATTTCGAATTGTTTCTTGTACCTGTCAATCCAATGATACATCAAATCAACTGCTTGTTCCTCCAATTCCGCAGTTTTTTTGTCTTTGCGTTGATTGATGCTATAATTATAATAAATGGTTTTGCCATTTTTAATAAATGATACCTGAAGGGATTCCATCAAGTCGCGGACATAGCCACGGCGTTCTTTGCGAGGTTTGCTCATTCCGAAAACAATAGTCGCCAACTCATCAAAGTCGCTTTTATCAATTTCAAAACTAATCGTATTAGCTTCATTTTGACCTTTTTCATATACCATGGTGTAGGTGTCCCCGGTTTTTTTGACCCTAATATCGGTACAGTCATCACTGCGCATACCTGAACGGTGATAAGATACTGAGACAAGTTCTTTTTTCTGTGCGTTTGTGCATCCGAGAGAGGAGAGGAGTGCTAATGTCATAATAATCAGTTTTGTTTTCATAGATATTTTATTGTCTTACCCATTCCTCATTTTCCCACTTTATAGTAACATTCTTTAAAGCTTCTTCCGGAATTGCATAGTGCTCTCCCATCAACGAATAAACGCTCAACCATAATGTTAACGAAGTGCCTTTTTGTGGTAACTCAAAATAGAGCTTATAATTTCCGGTCTCAAACGCAGCTTTTGCTTGTTCAAGCACCTCAGGTCTAAGCTGCGAAATGTCGACAAGATCTTCCAATTCATAGGTTTGTTCACCGCCTAATTTGTAGTTTACATCTTCTATGAGTTGCCCATTTTCATAAAAGAATATATGAATAGTCGAGCCTAAGTCAGTTTGGTCATTTGTTGCAACCAATTTCCGGCCATCCTTCAAATTCCAATAACACATTTGCCATGCATAGTTGCCGCCAGCCAATTCCAGGTAGCCGTTTTTATCATCGCATTCGCAAATATACTCATCCCGACTCAATTCCCCCAACGACACATATTCTGGGAGTGCTTCCTCAGGAAGCATATCAAACAGGGTTTTAACATTTACTTTTTGTTGAGCAGTGCCACAGAAAGTTGCTCCGGCTACTGTCATAGCAAACAGCGTGAGCATGATAATGATTTTCGTTGTTGTTTTCATGATTGGTTTTACTTCGTTGTTTTGTTTTATTCCAGATAGACGATGGTACTAAACCATATTTCAGATAATGATTTATATCGTATCTATTATTTCTAATTAATATTCTTTAATTATTTTCCATTTTTGATACAAATCATCCATAGAAGATCTTGCGTTGGCAGGACTTGTAGAGGGGAGTTGAATGGCTTTAAATCCGGTTTGCTGCTCCTGATACTTTTTATAATAGCGATGTGAAGTCCCGCCGTTGCAGAAAACCTGCTTTATATCTGCCTCTTTTAAAATTGGACTTAAATCCGAGGGGACTACGTTTTGAATACTCGCATCACTTGAGCCGACGATATCACAACGGTATATGACATCGTAGAGGGCGAGATGATGCAGTAATAGAAAAGCTCTCCTTTCTTCAATATCGGTGCTAAGTTTAACATCAAAAATCCGTTCAAGCAAAGGCCAAAAACGATTCTGCGGGTGCCCGTAAAAGAAACCATACTCTCTGGTTTTGTCAGAGGGGAAAGAACCCAAAATCAAAATTTTAGAATCGGCTCGAAAAAGAGGTCGAAGCGGGTGAGTAATGGTTTGGTATTTGGTCATTTTTAACTTTAATCCCATCTTCAGATTTCTGTACAAAAATAAGATTTTTGTGTTATATTAACTACTATAAACTTACTCGTAACTTGAAACTTGTAACTCATAACTAAAAAGAGGCGACCAATGACAGCATTCCAATTCAGCGAAGCTGAAGGCAGCGTTTCTGCGATGCTTTGGTTCCCCAAGGGAACGAGGTTAGTTCCGAGTGCGTAGTATGTAGTGTGTAGTTTTGAGTGTATTGAATTTACTAAATACTAACTACTAACTACTATAAACTTACTCATAACTTGAAACTCGAAACCCATAACTAAAAAGAGGCGACCAATGGCAGCATTCCAATTCAGCGAAGCTGAAGGCAGCGCTTCTGCGCTGCATTGGTTCCCCAAGGGAACCATTAAAAGGAGGGGTAGATAAGGAGCGTAGCGACTGATCACAAAAGACAAAAGCGACCAAAGGTCGCTCAGTCTTTTGTGATCCGCCTGGGATTCGAACCCAGGGCCCCATCCTTAAAAGGGATGTGCTCTACCTGCTGAGCTAGCGAATCAGGAGGTGCAAAGGTATGGATAAAAGTAATATTTTGCAAAAAAAAGTAGTTTTTGCCCCAAAAGTGCCTCTAAGTGCGTTCATGTCGCCCAATCTGAAGCCGCGGCACAGCCTATTTTACTCCACCACCATTGCGAAACCACCGCCCGGTGCCAGATGTATGGTAAGAGGAGTGCTTTTTCGGGCAATATAATTGACTACATTGAGTGTTTCCATGGTGTAGTCGTGTGCTGAACGATGTGCATTGGGACCATCCCGGAAGAGTGTTATAGTGCCTTTTCCGGCGCTTTTGTTGCCGTCAAGGAGAAAACTCAAGTTGAGGGTAATATCCCTTTCCTCCCAATCGGTTATACCTCCTATATACCATGTTCCTCCACTGCGACGAGCCGTAACTATATATTTGCCCAGCTCTCCCTGAAGTACCCTCGTCTCATCCCAAACAGTTGGAATGGCAGTGATGAAATCGGTAGTTTCCTGCTCTTTGGTGTATATTGTAGGATTGTCACAGAGCATTACCAGCGGTGAATCAAATATTATATACTCCGCTACCTGGCGGGCTCGGGTCCCTTGGCTCATCGGATTATTGTAGTTTGGCACATAATCACGGCGAATGGCATTGCGCATTGCCCCTTGAGTATAGTCAACCGGACCGGAGAGCATCCTAATATACGGGAACGTAACATCGTAGGAGACCATATCTTCCTTACTCCACTTCATCTGCTCGAGTCCCCAGACTCCCTCGAAGTTGATCACATTTGGCCAGGTACGGTTGAGGCCGGCCGGCTTGTACATGCCATGGAAATTAATGAGCATGCGATATTTTGCTGCAACTTCTGCAATGCGGTGATTAAGCTCCACAACATACTGATCGTCCCTATCCATAAAGTCCACTTTGAACCCCTTTATACCCATTGCCGAATAGTGGCTACAAGCCTGTTCGAGCTTTTTATCGAGAGGGAAGGCCACTGCCCAGAGAATCAGTTCAACATTGCGCTCACGGCCGTAACTGACAAGTTCCTCAAGGTCAATTTCCGGAATAACCTTCATGATATCACCCTCTTTTGGAGGAGACCATCCCTCGTCCAGTATCACATATTCAATACCGTTGGCAGAGGCGAAATCGATGTAGTGTTTATATGTAGCAGTATTTATTCCCACCTCAAACTCCACTCCGGTCACTCCCCAATTGTTCCACCAATCCCAGGCTACCTTGCCTGGCCTGATCCAGGAAATATCCTCTATACGACTCTCAGGGGCGAGCAGCCATACCAGATTGTTTTCCGGGAGCTGGGTATCCTTATCGGAAATAGCAATTACTCTCCAGGGGAAATATCCGGGACTCTTTTTGCTGCTATCGTTGCGGATTAGCGCCAGAATATCAGAATAGGCAGTGGGACGCTCCTGGCATCTTGTTGGATGTACCTCTATTTCTGAGGGGATAGGGGCAAAGCGACCCCTAAGTGAGTATTCTCCACTTTTTTCAAGGAACATCCCGGGGTAGCTCTCAAGGTCCGACTCCGTAATCACGGCTTTAAAGTCGCCATCGAGGCATACCAGAAGCGGTGAAAATGCTATTTTTTCTTGGTCAAAGCCACTTAGAGGCTTTACTTCGTATCTGTTTTCGAATGATGTCCGGTAGGGGTTGGGATTACCGGTGCTGTAAGGGATGTATGCGGTGCGGTCTTTACCGAAGTTGAACTCCGCCAGTTCGTCCTTCACCTTATCACCCTCTTTGAGTCTGGTGCCGTAAAAACGGTAGGCTACTCCTTCGTCATAAGCCCTGAAGATGAGACCGAAGTCCTCGCGGAAGTAGAGTTCCATCTGGTTGTACTGCTCTCTTACGCTTGAACTCTTGTATATGGGTGAGGAGATTATACGATCAGATGTGGTGCGGCTCACCTTTCTGAGTCTGCTATTGTTGCCCCAGATGAAGGATTTTTTACTATCGGCACTCTCTATTTCCATCGAAATGGTAGAAGGTGCGATAACCTCTGTCCCCTGAAAAATCACCGACCAAGTGATCTCTTCGCCAATTGTAACGGTAATAACGGTGCGATTATCCGGGGAATTCAATGTTACTTTTTTCTCTTTTGCCGCTTCCGCGGAAAATGAAATCAACAGAGCTGCAATGCCTATTGATAATGCAATTAATCGTCTCATAAAATTTTTCTTAATGAGACAAAAATAAAGAAAATAGTGATGAGAGACAAGATGTTAATCTGAAATTACTACCCCTTTCTTCCTCCACAAAAATATTCCTGTTATTGACATTATAGTGTATGCAACAAAAAGAATCATTGTAGGCCACATTCCCTGCGAAATGTAGAGCCAGATGGAGATGGCATTACATACGATCCATACATACCATTGTTCAATATATTTCTTGGAGAGCCAGTAGGTAGCGAGCATGCTCAGCACGGCAGCTGCCGAATCTATCCAGGGGCGGGGGTTGTCTGTCAGTCCGAATATAAATCCGAGCGCCACGAAAGCCACTGCACTGACACCGATGCTTGTCAGGGCAACGCGTGGGTTGAGTTTGCGTATTTCTATGCCGGTATTACTTTGGTTTGCCTTTTCCTCTGCACGGGAATTTCTCCCCCATACAATAAATGTACTTATTGCCATATATATGTAATAAAATTGCAGGGCCATCATCGCATAAAGTCCTGTGATATAATAAACTATACCATAACATATCGATGTAATGAAAAGCATCACCCACATGGAGCGCTTTTGCAGCACTTCAAGTGTCACGTATGTAATGCCCATAACAGCAGCGAAAATTTCAAAGTAGAGGTTGAAGTTCTCCATATATTATTTTTGAATTGTCGGGCAAAGATATAAAAAGTTGCGATTTTTACTTTATGAAATATTGGATTGAAGAAATAATGATTAATTTCGTGATTCGGTTAAAATTGAAGATAATTTAGTTATATATTTATTTAAAATTAAAACATGGCTCGTGAAATCAAATTTTCTCTGCTTTACAGAGATATGTGGCAATCTTCGGGTAAGTATGTTCCAAAGGTTGATCAGTTGAACCAAATAGCTCCCGTAATAATTGAAATGGGATGTTTTGACCGCATAGAGACAAATGGCGGTGCTTTTGAGCAGGTCAATCTCCTTTTCGGTGAAAACCCAAACCGTGCCGTGCGCGAGTGGACTGCCCCCTTCAATAAAGCGGGTATCCAGACCCATATGCTTGAGAGAGGTCTCAACGCCATACGTATGAATCCGGTTCCAAATGATGTCCGTGAGCTTATGTACAAGGTTAAGATAAAACAGGGTACCAACATTGCACGCTCATTCTGCGGTTTGAACGACCACCGTAACCTCAAGGGATCTGTACTGGGAGCAAAGAAAGCAGGGATGATTTCTCAGGTGGCTTTGAGCATTACTTATTCACCTGTACATACGGTAGAATATTATATGGGTATAGTGGACAAGGTTGTGGAGTATGGTTGTGATGAGATTTGCTTAAAAGATATGGCTGGTATCGGCCGTCCCGTCTTCCTCGGTCGTCTCGTTGCAGAGATAAAGAAAAAATATCCCAATCTACTGGTACAGTATCATGGCCATTCCGGCCCTGGCTTCTCCGTGGCCTCCATGCTTGAAGTTGCACGCGCAGGTGCCGAATATATCGACGTTGCTATGGAACCTCTGGCCTGGGGTAAGATTCACCCCGATATAATCACCATTCAGGCGATGCTAAAGGATGCAGGATTTCTGGTTAAGGAGATAAATATGGATGCTTATATGGAGGCACGTCATCTTACGCAGACTTTCATTGACGACTTTCTCGGCTACTTCATTGAGCCCACCAACTACCAGAGTTCGTCGCTGCTTGTAGGTTGCGGTCTGCCCGGCGGTATGATGGGATCAATGATGGCTGATCTTCAGGGTTTCCTTGGTGCAATAAATATGTCTTTGAAGAATCAGGGTAAGAAAGAGGTTACTCTTGACGAACTGACGGTAATGCTCTTCCAGGAGGTTGAATATGTATGGCCTCGTTTGGGCTATCCTCCATTGGTTACTCCTTTCAGCCAGTATGTGAAAAATACTGCGCTTATGAACCTGATGCATACTCTTAAGGGTGAGCCTAGATGGAAAACCATTGATAAGGATACCATGAACATGATTCTCGGTAAAACCGGCACCCTCCCTGGAGCACTGGCACCTGAAATCCTGGAAATTGTTAAAGAGAAAGGTCTCGAATTCTATACCGGCAATCCTCAGGATGAGTTCCCGGACGAACTGCCGAAGTTTGAAAAGATGATGGAAGAAGAGGGATGGGATCGTGGTCAGGATGATGAAGAACTCTTCCAATTTGCAATGCACGAGAGACAGTACCGAGACTATAAGAGCGGTATTGCCAAAGAGCGTTTCGAGAGAGATCTGGAGGCTGCAAGGGCCAAAGCAGGTGCACCGGTTATCGTTACCCGTCCTGTTGTTGAAATGCCTAAATTTGATGTTGAGAAGATTCTTGAGAAATTCCCTACCGCCCAGCCGGTACAGTCTACGGCTAACGGACAGCTTCTTTGGCAGTATGATGTGACCCAGGCCTCTTCCAACCCCAATATAGGTGACAAAGTAGAGGCAGGCAGGCCTGTATGTTTTGTTCAGACCTACTATGGTCTGGAGGAGATCAAGGCCAACTTTGACGGTAAGATCGTGATGGTAACTGCCAACCACGGTGATAAGGTTGTAAAGGGTGAGATCCTCGCATTTATAGCCAAATAGTGACTCCGGCATGACGGAGATGTAATAAGATGTAATAAATAGAATGGAGGCCGGTGTTGCCGGCCTCCATTTTTTCTGCTCCTCAACTAGGACTTGAACCTAGGACCCCCTGATTAACAGTCAGGTGCTCTAACCGACTGAGCTATTGAGGAAGGTTTTGGGACTGCAAATGTAGAACATTTTTCTTTGATCACCAAAATAATTACATACGAAATGTTGTAATAATTATAAAAAATCAATAATTGGTAACGGATTTGTCGGATTTGATTATATTTGCAGCCTGAAACTAAAAAATGCCCGGATGGCGGAATTGGTAGACGCGCTAGTTTCAGGGACTAGTGGCCGCAAGGCTGTGCAGGTTCGACCCCTGTTCCGGGCACAAAAAGAGTGGTGAAGAAAAAATTCACCACTCTTTTTGTGCCAGTCGCTTCGCTCCGAATTTCCATATTTCGCACCTTGCATCCGCACTCCGTACCACTACACAATCAGAACTCATAACTATTCCACAACTCGCACCTCGTAACTCGCAACATTACATGCTAAAAACTTTAAAAATATTCTTTACATTTGTAATAATTAAGTTATGGCATGCCAATCATGAGGACTGTTTTAACGAGATACTTTACCTTAATCTTTTCGATTGCAGTAATTGCCTGTGCTTTAAGCTGCGAGCCTGAAGAAAACAAAGAGACTCCATCCGGCCTTGATGCGCTATTTATCGGTTACGAAGAAAAATGGCTAGATTATCCGGCATGGGAAATGAAAAAAAGTGGAGAGAAGCTGACCGGAGAGGGCTGCACATTCTACTATTGGTGGGAACACAGGATTGAAGCAAAGAGTGCAATTGAGTTATACGCAATGTGCGAGATCGATAATCGTTTGCTCTCTGCAATGTCTACTCAAAATCTAGTAAGGAGTTGCTATATTTATCCTTATAACGGGGAAATAATAGCATACGATAGCCCATTCGTCTCTTTTCTGGATGGAATCCACTATGTTATGAACCATTTCAACGGATACCGCGAACTCCATAATCGCAAAGATGCTCCGCTAGAAATGCTGCGTCTCTACAAAGAGGTGAAATATAGTGACCGTGGCGACACTTTTGTCGTTGTATTGGAGAGTAAGGAGTATAGAAAACAGGGAAGCATCATAGGAGGCATTTCTTCTTTTTCTCTTGTTTTGGCATCGGCTGTTGACAACGAATGCTTTACACCTGTGCAGATCGTTGAACTTAGCAAATCGGTCCTCGATAAAATTGATGAAATTACTCTTGACCAGACAGGGACATATAGCTTCTTTACGGCTTTCCATCCATATCTGCTGGGTGCCGTCATTTCATTCCATTATGATGGAGAACTCTCTGAAAGTCAGTCCTCCATCCTTAAGAAATTCATTCACGACTGCAATCGTTATCCGATAGAATATTCAACTATCGACTTGATCTATAGAAGTGTAAGCAGAATTGCAAATAGGTAAAGTAAGTCGTTTGTTTTTATTGCTGATTGTTACTAAATTTGTAAGTTGTGAACATATCACTTTTTTCACGATGGACGTATCATTTTTTTCACGTACAATTAAAGAGCTTATCCTAGAGAATGATAGGGTAGGTGTACCCAGAGTAGGTAATTTTGTTGCCGAATTGATGCCGGCAACTTTTTCCGCTTGTAGGACCATGATTAATCCTCCTTACAGACGGATGTCTTTTTCCAAGGGTGGAGTAACTGTTGCCGAGAGACATCTTTTTCTTAACAAGATGGAGGAGCTTTCAGGTATGCCTCCTGCGCAGGTCGCTGAAGAGTATGACATGTTTATCAAAGGTTTTATATCAAACCTCGAGAGTGAAAAATCAGTAGTTTTACCTTCGCTCGGTCGTATGCATGCCACGTCTACCAATGAGTATTTTTTCGTTGCAGATGAAGATTTGGACATCTATCCTGATGGTATCGGTCTTGAACCTGTCTCCATAAAAGCCCCGGATCCCGATTTTGTGCCGGTAGCTCCTCCCGAGCCTCTATCTGAACCTGAATTGGAAGTTGAGCAAGATAAAACCGCAGCACTTGATCCTGAAGTAACAGTAGAAAGTGAGGTAGATGCGGATGAACGTCCTGAGGCAGAAACCAAGTCTGAACCTGAGCTCGTAGCGGAGCCTGAAGCAGAACCGGTGGCGGAACCACCATCTGATCCTAAACCATGGAACGAACAAGACTCTTCTGATTTTGAAATCGAACCCTCCAAAAAACGTGTAGGGCTTTGGGTGGTTGTGACAATTATTGCTCTGGTGATGGTAGGGGCTCTTTTACTCTATATATTCAGAGACTCTGAGTGGCTTTCACCATTACTAGACAAGATTCTTTATTCCAAAGAGGAACTTAGAATTCTAGGCAGATAACTTACAATGATTGACAGAGATACCATAAACAGAATCCTCGATGCAGTAAAGATCGAGGAGGTAATAGGCGATTTCGTCTCACTTAGACGGAAAGGCTCCAACTGGTGGGGTCTCTGTCCATTTCATCCCGATAGAAATCCCTCGATGGCTGTCTCTCCGACCAAAAATCTCTTCAAGTGCTTTTCTTGCGGCAAGGGTGGAAATGCCCTCTCCTTCGTTATGGAGCATGAGAATATGAGTTACCCCGAAGCACTACGCTATCTGGCGGCAAAGTACAATATCGAGGTGGTGGATAAGGAACTTACTCCTGAAGAGGTAGCCCGTAATCAGCGCTACGACAATCTTCTCGTAGTGAGTGACTTCGCACAAAAATTTTACCAGGATCTGCTCTGGAACAATGATTTTGGAAGGACTGTGGGACTCTCTTATTTCAGGCAGAGAGGCTATACTGATGATACCATCCGTAAATTCGGACTTGGCTTTGCTTCGCATCACCCTGATACTCTGATTGATGCTGCCCGTAAAGAGGGCTACAAGGAGGAGTATCTGATCGGTGCCACTCTTTGCGTTGCCCGGGAAAATGGTGAAGTGAGCGACAGATTTTATGATAGGGTGATGTTCCCTATTCACTCCATCAGTGGCAGGGTCATAGCCTTCGGTGGCCGTACCTTGAAAAAAGATAAGAATGTCCCTAAATATGTAAATAGCGAGAATAGCGATATATATAAAAAGAGTGATGCCGTCTATGGTATATTCTTCGCAAAATCGGCCATTGCCAAAGAGAAAAAATGCTATTTGGTAGAGGGATATACAGATGTTGTCTCGATGCACCAAGCAGGCATAACAAATGTGGTGGCTCCCTGCGGTACTGCTCTCACGGCGGGTCAGATTCGCCTTATGAAGCGCTTTTCGCCCGATGTGACCATTATTTATGATAATGATGAGGCGGGTATAAATGCTTCTCTCAAGAATATTAATCTCCTTTTGGAAGAGGGTATGAATGTCAGGGTACTGTTGTTGCCCGAAGGTGAGGATCCGGATAGCTTTGCCATGGCGCACACGGGTGATGAGATTAGGGATTTCATTGAAAAAAATGAGGAGGATTGTATTTCCTATAAGTGCCGGCTATTAGTGGATAGTGAGCGCGATCCCGTTCGGAAGTCAAGGGCGATAAGGGATGTGATCGCGACCATTGCTTATGTATCGGATCCTGTCCTGAGAAATCTCTATGTGGATAATCTCTCTAAAAAATATGATCAGAAACCGGAAATGCTCTTTAAGGAAATAGCTACTTTACGTCGAAAATGGCGTGAGGAGAGGCAGCGCTTGGAGCAGCGTAAGGAGATGGAAGTCTCTTCCGGGCACCTAAGACCGGTTTACGAGGGTCAACAGCCGCCCCCTGTTTCTGAAGAGTATTATGAGCCGGCGGGTGACCTTTTGATCGGAGATGTTTATAGCAGTAATACCCCTATGGATGTTTCAGAGAGGGAGCTGCTCTATTATCTGGTCAAATTTGGCTGCTATCCGATTCATTTTGTTGAGGATATGTTGTATGGTGCGCAAAAGAGGGAAGGGGTGACTGTCGCCGACTACATCCGGTCTGCGCTCAGTGAGGATGAACTTGAATTTGAAAACCCTCTCTATCGTGCAATTTATGAGGAGTTTTATTCTCTGTACGGCACGCTTGACGGAAGTCTCAATCCGGAAGAGCAACAGAAGCAAGTTGTACGCTTTTTATCGGCTCATAACAACGATTCGCTTCGTAAAACTGTGCTGGGATTGCTTTTAGAGACTCATACTTTAACAGTTAAGGAATATCGCTTGTCAATTGCTCCGGAAGAGACAATCCTTGGAGTTACCGTACCGAAATCCATGGTTTTATACAAATTGCGCATTACCGAACAGGCCTGTATTGATATTACTAAGGAGATAGCTGCGGCCGAAGCAAATGGTGACCTGGAATGCCAGAAAGCCCTCATGATGCAGCTCCAAATGTTCAATCAGGTGAAAAATCGCTTTGCTAAAGAGCTTAACCGCCTCTGATTGCAAATATTTCACTAAATTTGCCGCTCAATTTTAAAATTTTAAGAGGATGAATACCAATTACAAAAGAAATCTCGTCACCTGTGCTTTGCCTTATGCAAACGGTCCCATACATATCGGTCACCTTGCAGGAGTCTATGTCCCTGCTGACATTTATGTGAGGTATCTTCGTATGCGCGGGAGAGAAACTCTCTTTGTATGCGGTTCGGATGAGCACGGAGTTCCCATTACAATTAAGGCAAAAAAGGAGGGTTGTACCCCACAGGATGTGGTTGACAAATACCATGGAATAATAAAAAAGTCCTTTGCCGATTTTGGGATAAAGTTTGACATTTATTCCCGTACCAGTTCAAAGATTCACCATAAAACTGCTTCCGAGTTTTTCAGGAAACTCTATGACGAGGGTAAGTTTGTGGAGAGGGAGAGCGAACAATACTATGATGAGGAGGCCAGGTGTTTTCTTGCGGATAGATATATTGTGGGTACCTGTCCCAAATGCGGTGCAGAGGGAGCCTACGGCGATCAATGTGAGAAGTGTGGAAGTACTCTCAGTCCTGATGAACTGATTGATCCTCATTCGGCCATAAGCGGTGCCAAACCTGTAAAAAAGTTGACTAAGCACTGGTATCTCCCGCTGGATAAATATGAGCCCTGGCTCAAGGAGTGGATTTTAGAGGGTCACAAAGAGTGGAAGAGCAACGTTTACGGGCAGTGTAAATCCTGGCTGGATGGCGGTCTTCAGCCGCGTGCCGTGAGTCGTGACCTCGATTGGGGTGTTCCCGTACCCGTGGAGGGAGCCGAGGGTAAAGTACTTTATGTTTGGTTTGATGCCCCTATCGGATATATTTCCAACACCATAGAACTTCTTCCCGATGAGTGGGAAAAATGGTGGAAGAGTAAGGAAACCAAACTTGTGCATTTTATAGGAAAAGATAATATAGTATTCCATTGTATTGTTTTCCCTTCAATGCTTAAGGCGTATGGGGACGGTTATATCCTTCCGGATAATGTTCCCGCCAATGAGTTCCTCAATCTTGAAGGTGAAAAGATTTCCACCTCACAAAACTGGGCTGTATGGCTTCATGAATATCTTGAGGATTTCCCAGGACAGCAGGATGTATTGCGTTATGCGCTTTGTGCCAATGCTCCGGAGACCAAGGATAACGATTTTACCTGGAAAGAATTTCAGACACGCAACAATAGCGAATTGGTGGCCATTTTCGGCAACTTTGTCAACCGTGCAGTCGTGCTTACACATAAACATTTCAAAGGGGCTGTTCCTGCAAATACAAAACCGGAGCAGATAGACATGGAAACACTTTCCCAGATTCCGGATATCCGTAAGGCAATTGAGGATAATCTTGAGAGTTATAAATTCCGCGAAGCACTTAAGGAGGCAATGAATCTGGCTCGTTTGGGTAATAAGTATTTAGCAGACACAGAGCCTTGGAAAGTGGCTAAGAGTGATCTTGACCGTACTGCCTCCATACTCAATGTATCACTTCAGATCTGTGCAAATCTTGCGATTGCATTTGCACCTTTCCTTCCTTTCTCGGTTGAAAAGCTTAACAATATCCTCAATGTGGCTGCACTTGACTCTGCACCGACATGGGAAGATATTGGAAAAGATCTGCTTCTACCCGTAGGTCATACACTCAATCCTGCGGAGCTGCTATTTGCCAAGATAGAGGATGAGCAGGTTGAGGCTCAGATAGCAAAACTAAATGCAACCAAGGTTGCAAATACAGCAGCTGTCGTAGAAAAAGCAACTCAGGAAGAGCCCGTGATTGCTCCAGCCAAGGCAGAATGCACTTTTGATGAGTTTCAGGCTATGGATATCCGCACTGCTACCGTACTCGAGGCTGAAAGAGTGCCCAAAACCGATAAACTTCTCAAACTTACCATAGACACAGGTCTTGATACCCGTACTATTGTTTCAGGTATCGCTGAATACTATACTCCTGAAGAGATGGTCGGCAAACAAATCTGTATCCTCGCCAACCTGCAACCCCGCAAGATTCGGGGTATCGAGTCAAAGGGAATGATCCTTATGGCTAAGCAGGAAGACGGCAAAATGCGCATCGTCTCTCCGGAAGAGAAACTGCTCAATGGCTCGTGCATAAGCTAACTCGGAACTCAGGACTTCCACTCCTCATAAAACTCGCACCCCGCACCCTGAAACTCGCACCTCAGACACGATATTTCTCAGCCTGAGCTGCTATCAGTTCGCTGTCTTCGAAATAATTGATTCGCATTGCGCGTTTGACATCTGCAAGAGTCTCTGCTGCTGCCGCACGAGCAGTTTCTGAACCCTTTTTTAGGACTTCGTAAACATAAGGAATATTCTGCTCCAGCTCTTTGCGGCGCTGACGCATCGGCTCAAGAACATCATTTAATACTGCGTTTAGGAAGGTCTTGATCATCATATCACCAAGACCTCCCTTGCGGTACTGCTCCTTAACCTCTTCCAGATTGTGGAAGTCAAAACTTACTTTACGGCCGTGGAAAGAATCCCCATATTTTTCAAAATGCTCATTCTTGCAGAAGGCATCAAGGTAGGTAAACACGGTGTTGCCTTCTATATGACCCGGATCCGAAACCTGAATATGCAGGGGGTCCGTATACATTCCCTTTACCTTCTCCCATACCTCTTCTGCGGAATCAGAGAGATAGATGCAGTTGCCAAGTGATTTGCTCATTTTGGATTTACCATCGGTACCGGGAAGTCGCATACATGCGGAATTATCAGGCAGAAGCGCCTGAGGCTCCACAAGGGTTTCTCCATAGATGGAGTTGAATTTGCGCACAATCTCGCGTGCCTGCTCTATCATCGGCACTTGATCTTCACCGACTGGCACAATATTGGCCTTGAATGCAGTAATATCCGCTGCCTGACTTATAGGATAGCAGAAAAAACCTACCGGAATCCCCGCCTTGTTATCAGCCTCTTCGGAATTATCGCTATAGCCACGGAAATGTATCTCCTGCTTGACGGTAGGATTGCGCTGGAGGCGCTGTACCGTCACCAGATTCATATAGTAGAATGTCAACTCGGTGAGCTCACTTATCTGTGACTGTATGAAGAGGACAGACTTTTCAGGGTCAAGACCCGCCGACATATAGTCAAGGGCTACTTCTATGATGTTGTCGCGTATTTTATCGGGATTATCCGCATTGTCCGTAAGGGCCTGCGCATCCGCTATCATTATAAATATCTTCTCATATTCGCCGGAATTCTGAAGCTCCACCCTTCTGCGGAGCGATCCCACATAATGTCCAATATGGAGACGACCGGTAGGGCGGTCTCCCGTCAAAATAATCTTTCCCATCAATTAGTCACTTAATCTTTTACTTCCTTCAATTTTTCCCTGATCTTGCCTTCGATCTCGTCACAAAGTTCCGGATTGTCCTGGAGTAGGCGTTTGACTGCATCACGTCCCTGCGCTAGACGCTGGTCACCATAACTGAACCACGATCCGCTCTTTTTAATAATGTCGAATTCTACACCTAGGTCCACTATTTCGCCGACACGGGAGATACCCTCACCAAATACTATGTCAAACTCTGCCTTACGGAAGGGAGGAGCCAATTTGTTTTTAACTATCCTTGCGCGTGTACGATTACCTGTAGTCTCTTCGCCATCTTTGAGCTGCGTGATTTTACGAACGTCAACACGAACAGATGCATAGAACTTGAGTGCATTACCGCCTGTAGTAGTTTCCGGATTGCCAAACATGATTCCGATCTTTTCGCGAAGCTGGTTGATGAAAATACAGCAGGTATTGGTCTTTGCAATGTTAGCCGTCAGTTTACGGAGTGCCTGACTCATCAGACGGGCCTGGAGACCAACCTTATTGTCGCCCATATCACCTTCAATTTCGGCCTTGGGTGTCAAAGCGGCTACCGAGTCTATGACCACAATGTCAATAGCTCCGGAACGTATTAGATTGTCGGCAATTTCAAGGGCCTGCTCTCCATTGTCGGGCTGTGATATCAAAAGAGTATCGATGTCTACCCCGAGGTTGATCGCATAGGTGCGGTCGAATGCATGTTCGGCATCAATGATGGCTGCTATGCCACCGGCTTTCTGGGCCTCTGCAATGGCGTGTATGGCCAGAGTGGTTTTTCCACTCGCTTCAGGACCATAAATCTCGATTACTCTGCCACGAGGATACCCCCCAATGCCGAGGGCATTATCCAGCGCAATGGAGCCGGTAGGAATAATAGAAACTTCGAAACTCGGCTGATCTCCCATCTTCATGATCGTCCCCTTTCCGAAATCCTTCTCAATCTTGTCAATAGTAGCCTGAAGGGCTTTTAGCTTCTCCAGGTTCTTCCCTGCAGTTGTCTGTCCGGGTTCTTCTTTTCCTTTTGCCATAATCTGTTTTTTTGAATGTTAGTAAATAGCTATAATAATCTGCTTATTCCTGCTACAAATATACTCCATTTTTATGTGAAAACATTCTTTTTGTATTAAATTTGCAAAGGGAAAAAGAAATTTGCGAAAGATGAAACCTAAGTTACTGGGAATGTCGTTGTTGCAGCTCGAAGAGCTAGTGGCTGACCTTTCGTTGCCCAAATATGTAGCCAGGCAGATAGCTGATTGGCTCTACGCAAAAGGCACCAGAGAGATATCCGGCATGACCAATCTTTCCATTGCAGTCCGTAAGGCTCTCGAAGAGCGCTATCAGATAGGTCATACGCTTTATACGGAAAAATATATCTCCTCCGACGGTACCAAAAAATATATTTTCCCAACCTCAATTGCAGGAAGATACATTGAGACGGTGATGATACCGGAGTATGAAGGTAATGCCGATATGGAAATGGGAAGAGCTACAATATGTCTCTCTTCGCAGGTTGGGTGCAGGATGAATTGCTCTTTCTGTATGACCGGTCGAATGGGCTATCATGGCCAGCTCACAGCAGCTGAGATGATTTCTCAATTTATGAATATAGATGAGGCAAAGGAGCTTACCAATGCCGTTTTTATGGGGATGGGTGAGCCGTTGGATAACTGGGATGAGGTATCTAAAGTGCTTCAGATACTTACCTCGGAGTGGGGGTTTGGATGGAGTCCTAAGCGCATCACACTTTCCACAATAGGAGTATTGCCAAAGTTAAAAAGTTTTCTGGATGACTTCAAGTGCCATTTGGCTGTTAGTTTGCATACACCATTTGATGAAGAGAGGGCAGCGCTTATGCCGGTGCAGAAGGCATTCAAGCTGGAAGAGGTACTCGCACTTATACGCAGCTATGACTTTACCGGTCAGCGAAGGGTGAGTTTTGAGTATATAATGTTTTCCGGGGTCAACGATACTAAACGCCACGCTGATGCTTTGATAAGAATGCTTTCCGGACTGGAATGTCGTATCAACCTTATTAGATTTCATTCTATTCCGGATTCACCGCTTCAGCCCACTCCGCGCACCAGGATAGATGACTTTAAGGCTCGCCTTAACAATGCCGGCATCATAACTACCCTGCGTGCCTCACGCGGTGAAGATATAATGGCAGCTTGCGGACTTCTTGCAGGACAAAAAAGATAAGATTATGAAACGCTCCTCATGCATATTTCTATTTCTTATTACGCTCTACTTCGGCGCTTTTGCACAACGACCTAAAGTAGGCGTAGTGTTGTGTGGGGGTGGAGCAAAGGGAGCCGCGCATGTTGGAGTACTCAAGGTGCTTGAAGAGTACGATATTCCTATCGACTATATTGCCGGTACCAGTATGGGTGCCATTGTGGGAGGCCTCTATTCCATAGGTTACTCTGCCGCTGAGTTGGATTCTCTAGTAATGGTACAGGATTGGGATTTTGTAATGAGTGATAAAGTCCCCCGCAAGCTGGTCTCCTTTGAGGCCAAAAAGTATGACGATCGCTACTTGCTCAAAATTCCATTTTCTTTTAGAAGGGATAGGGGTGATCTGGCAGACAAGAGGCCGGTAACTAGGGATCGCGACATAATCGGACCTCCTCAGCTACTTCGAGGGCAGCAGGAGAGCTCTTTTCTCTCCAATATTCCTATGTATTATGTCAGCGGTCACAACGTTTACAATCTTTTTACAAAGTATTCAGTGGGCTATCAAGATTCCATTGACTTTAACAATATGCCGATACCTTTCGCATGTGTGGCTGTGGACCTTGTAGGTAAAAAGGAGGTTGTATTTCGCAACGGCTATTTTGTGGATGCAGTGAGGGCTTCGATGGCTATTCCGGGATTTTTTGCCCCTGTCAGGATGAATGATATGGTGCTGGTGGATGGGGGAATACTCAACAACTATCCTGTAGATGTGGCCAAAGAGATGGGGGCGGATATCATAATTGGAGTAAAGCTCGGCTTTGATGATAGTCGCTCTTCCGATATAGACAATATAGGAGATTTGTTTAATGAACTTCTTTCTCTCTATATGGAAGACAAAACGCAGGAGGCTATAGATATGACGGATATTGTAATAGCTCCGAGTGTCAAGGATTTCTCCACTATGAGTTTCGATATACCTAGTCTCCGTACTTTGATTGATAATGGTGAAAAGGCTGCCAGGGAGAAAAGCCGGGAACTGGCACGCCTTAAGGCATATCTCGACGAGATGGAGCAAAAGGAACAGAAAAGCCTTATCGGTCCTAAAGAACTTAGGAAAACTTATCCTAAAGCGGTACATATAGACCAGGACTCTATAACAATCGGCAAGGTCTCTTTCACCGGTCTTTCGCAAAGAGATGCCGAGTGGCTTTTGAAAAAGAGTAAATTAAAGCCCGGAGCAGTGATTACCGGTCGCGATATTGATGAAGAGATTTCAAGGTTTTACAATACGGGGTCATTTTCATCGGTTACCTATCTGCTTAAAGGGACTGAGAGTCCTTATCATCTGGAAATCAATTTTGTCAAAGGTTTAAGCTCTCAGCTGGGCGTAGGATTTAGGTTTGACTCGGAGGAGGTAGCTACGGTGATGCTCAATGTAAGCGCAAATAATCTGGCACTGTATGGCTCCAAGGCCTCCATAACGGCAAAATTGGCTTACAATGCAATGTTTATGGCAGACTACTCCTATGCATTCAGGGCCAATCTGCAGTTCAACACTTCCTACACATTCAGATCATCTGACCTCAATATATTCAACAAAGGACTGAGGGCTGACAATATCTCATTCTACAGTCATATTGCAGATCTCAATTTCTCGACCAGAAGGTTTGTCAGTGGACAGACCTCGCTTGGAATGAAGTTCCATTCCTTCAATTTCAGGTCGGTGCTCTCCTCATCGGATGTGCCGCCAATATATGACCCCGATATAGGCCGGTCAAATTTCATCAGTGCTTACGCAAAATTCAAACTCGACAGGATGGATAGGGAGCATTTCCCAAGCAGCGGCTTTGTTCTAAATTCCGGGTTTGCTTACCATTTCAATTGGCTTAAGCCTGATGAATATCCCTTTTCCGTGGCCAATCTGCATTTTTCCGTTGTAATCCCTTTATTTAGCGAACTGGCGCTGATCCCTACAATATATAATCGTACTCTTATCGGTGGTAACATTCCCGTAGCCTTTATGAACCTGATGGGGGGTTACGAGGAGGGTCGATATATGGAGCAACAGATTCCATTTCTGGGATTTAACTATACATACGCCTTCAAAAACATCCTTACAGTCGGCTCTTTGGATGCACGGTTGCGTCTTGGCCGTTCGCACTACATATTAGCCACCGGTAGTTATGCAATGGACAGTGAAGGTATCACAGATGTGTTTGCAGAGCCCGGTATTGTAGGAGTCCGTTTGGGTTATTCCTACGACTCCCCGATAGGTCCGATTTCTTTCAATCTGCACTGGTCAAATTTCACGGGGAGGTTGGGTGCCTATCTTAGTTTGGGATATTCATTCTGATACGGTATGGAGAGAGATGAGGTCTTAGATAGGATGAAGAGGCTCTGTAGCCGTGGTGAGCGTTGTCGCAGCGATATACTGCGTAAAGTGATGGCTTATGGGGTTACGGATCCTGAGTCGGTGGTGGAGGAGCTGGTCAGAGAAGGTTACATAGATGATGAAAGGTATGCGAGGGCCTTTGCGAGAGATAAAAGTTCTCTGCAAGGTTGGGGAAAAGTAAAAATAAGAGTAGATTTGCAGCGTAAAAGGATTGACGAGTCGGCCATTACGGCTGCGCTAAATGAGATTGACCCCATTGCGGCGGATACAAAACTCCAAAAACTTGCCCTGTCAAAACTCAGACAACTGCAAAATGAGAGTGACCCCAATCTTCGTAAGGCAAAATTCATCCGTTACCTTATGGGCCGTGGCTATGCTTATGATGAAATAGTAGCGATTTATGATGACAACAGAACAGATTAAAGAGTATAAACAGCGTGTAATGGCGTTGGGGAGGTCTCTTTGACATCGCTGCAAAGCGTGAAGAACTTTCGGAAAAACAATTGAAGACTACCGCTCCCGATTTTTGGGATGATCCAAAATCTGCCGAAATTTTTCTAAAAGAGGTCTCAGGCCTTCGGCATTGGGTAGAGAGTTATAATAAAATCGAGTCTCAGATGACTGATCTCGAGACTCTCCTCGAGTTTGGCGAAGATGCCTCAGATGACATCTACGCAGTAGCAAAGTCATTGCAGGGTGCAATTGAGGCGCTGGAATTGCGTAATATGCTCAGTGAAGAGGGCGACAACCTGGGAGCTCTACTTAAGATCAATTCCGGTGCCGGTGGCACTGAAAGCAATGATTGGTCCTCAATGCTGATGCGCATGTATATCCGATGGGGCGAACGCAACGGATACAAAGTCCATATTTCAGAGCTTCTGGAAGGTGATGAGGCAGGTATCAAGTCTGTCACCATCGAGTTTGAAGGAGACTATGCATTCGGATATCTCAAGAGCGAGATCGGAGTTCACCGTCTTGTTAGGATATCTCCTTTCAATGCTCAAGGCAAACGCCAAACTACATTCTCGTCGGTATTTGTTTACCCATTGGTGGATGATACCATAGAGATTGAGATCAATCCTTCTGACCTTGAGTGGGATACTTATCGCTCTTCCGGAGCTGGTGGGCAGAATGTTAATAAAGTTGAGACCGGAGTCAGAGTAAAGCATATCCCTACAGGGATTGTTGTAGAGAATACTGAGACACGTTCGCAGATGGACAACCGTCAGAATGCTCTCCGTATACTAAAATCCCATCTCTACGATATGGAACTCAAAAAACGTCGGGAAAAGCAGGCCGAACTCGAGGGACAGAAAAAGAAAATAGAATGGGGTTCGCAGATTCGCAGTTATGTACTCCATCCATACAAGATGGTCAAGGATCTTCGCACCAATTATGAGACATCCGATATACAGGGTGTCCTTGATGGTGATCTTAATGCATTTATGAAGGAATTTTTAATGAATTTTTAATAATGAGAAAAAAAATTGTAGCAGGCAACTGGAAGATGAACACCACAGTTGCAGAAGGAAAAGCTCTCGCACAGGAGATTGTTGCAACTCTGGGTAGCGTACCCTCAGATGTGCAACTTGTAATCGCACCCCCTTTCACCCATCTGGTGACAATTGCAGAGGCAATCAAAGGGACTCCCATAGCGCTTTCGGCGCAAAACTGTGCAGACCAGCCCAAAGGAGCCTATACAGGCGAAGTGGCAGTAGCGATGCTAAAAGATGCAGGTTGTACCTACACTATCCTCGGTCATTCCGAAAGGAGAGAATATTATGGTGAAACCTCGGAGAAACTGGTAAAGAAAATTCGTCTTGCACTTGAGGCCGGTATAAACCCTATTTTTTGTGTAGGTGAAAAACTTGAAGAGCGCAATGCCGGTAAACACTTTGAGGTTGTTGGAGCTCAAATCGAAGAGGTGCTTTTTCAGTTTAATGCTGAGAATATGAAAAAGATCGTAATTGCCTATGAACCCGTATGGGCAATAGGCACAGGTGTTACTGCCACTTCCGAACAGGCCCAGGAGATCCATGCATTTATCCGTAAATTTCTCGCAGACCGCTTTGGCAGTGAGATTGCAGAGGGGACATCCATCCTCTACGGAGGCAGTTGTAAACCCTCAAATGCCCGTGAGCTCTTTGCTTGCAAAGATATAGATGGCGGACTCATAGGAGGAGCTGCTCTCAAGACAGAAGATTTTATAGGTATCGCCACCAGTTATTGATCATGGACTACATTGCAGTCCATATCGAGGTGACCCCTTTTAGTGAAGAAAGGGCTGAGATAGTGCTGGCGGAGATTGAAGAACTCGGATTTGAGAGTTTTTCCATCGAAGAACCCTACCTCCATGCATATATACCCAAAGAAGAGTTTTCAGAGAGTGCTCTGAAAGCAATTCTTAGCGCCTATGCTACCGGCGAGTTCAGAGTCTCCTACACTACCGAACTTATTATGGAGCAAAACTGGAATGCGCTTTGGGAATCCAATTTCGAACCCATTGTTGTCAATGGACTAATCACCGTCAAGGCTTCACACCATAAAAATCTTCCCCCAACAAAATATACCATCACAATTGATCCGAAGATGTCCTTCGGCACAGGCCACCACCAAACCACTCATCTTATGATGGAGGGACTGCTGGAGCTTGGGGATGCCATCAAGGGACTTCAGGTGTTGGATATGGGGTGTGGTACCGGGATATTGGCTATCCTGGCAGCAAAAATGGGGGCAAAAGCCCCGATTCATGCAATCGATATAGATCATGTATGCTTTTATTCCACAAAAGAGAATGCATTCATTAATGGAGTTGGGGAGGAGATTCATGTACTTTGCGGCGATGCATCATTACTGCAGGCCTCAAAATACGACCTGATTTTAGCCAATATCAATCGCAATATTCTTCTTGAGGATATGAAAACCTATGCCAGATCATTGCGTCCCGGAGGTAAACTTTTTATCAGCGGCTTTTATCTGGAAGATATGCCGATACTCATGGAAGAGGCCTCGAAACATTCTCTTAAGTTGGTTTCGAGTCGGGAACGTGACAGATGGAGCATGGTCGTATTACGCTCTGCTATTCATAGAAATAATTGACTCCACCGGGAACTCCACTGGTTGTTACTGTCTTGGCCAGAAATCCTATGGTATAGTTGAAATTGTTGAAATAGATGTTGTGGAAGTGGTCTGAGCCGGTAACAGATCCTTTGAGGTAGAGTTCGTACGTAGTATTGGGAAGAATTTCCGGTCCGGAAATAAGACAACTGATAGTCGGTTGGTATTTCCTTGTAGCCTTGTATACGGCTATGAATTGACCGTTAATTTGTTTTACCGCTATGATGGCAGGCTCGTAGAGCGTGGTGTTGTAGATCACTGACTGCTGGGTAGAACCGGATGCATCCGGAATACTGCTCTTTCCGCCTACAGCTACCAGATGTCCCCCCCTGATCAGTATTGAGGATTTGGTGTTTAGTGCTTTGCCGGCTCCGTCAGCTCCCAGAGCCAGAGTCAGTCCTCCTGATAGGGTAAGATTGCCGTCGCTATGTATTGCATAACCGGATAGACTATAGCAATAAACATTTCCGCCGCTTATTTCCAATGTGGAAGCACTTCCCATGGAGGTGTTGAATGAGGTCAATTCAACCTTACCTCCTCTGATGGAGAGGGGGCCTTTGGAGTAGATAGCCATATTGTAGGCAGATTCGGTAT
Source organism: Bacteroidales bacterium UBA1392 (assembly GCA_002305275.1). Classification (GTDB taxonomy): domain Bacteria; phylum Bacteroidota; class Bacteroidia; order Bacteroidales; family UBA932; genus Cacconaster. Next base: position 27,322 of record DBQO01000030.1, read on the forward strand.
ATATTGCAATAGAACCGTCGCTGATGTTGAATTTACCTTCACTTGTAAGTATTGCTGTCCCTGCAGCAGTACTAATGGCACTTATAGTCCCTCCGTTAATTGTAATGTCGCCTTTACAAAAGATACCTGAGCCGTTTACGGTTATATGTGAGATATTACCACCTGTAATATTGATGTCATCACCACCATATATACAGACCGGAATATGAGATCCGAGCGTGTAGGTACATAGTATGGAGTTGCTTATTAATGTTTTACCTGAAACATATATGCTATGGGCGCCATTGCCGTAAGTATCGGTAATGATGGTGTCCCTATTCGCTAAAGCAAGACTTCCGGCTGCTTTAATTGCGGGGGCCTGATCGCCTAGTGTTGAAAATCTATGAATACCGCCGGTAATTGTTATTGATCCGTTATTGCTATCCGATGCATTAAGTCCGCTTTGCGATGAGAGTGTTTTAATAGCTCCTCCGGCAATCTTTATCTCTCCCGAAGTACAATGAATAGAGTGTCCGGCAGCCTCTTTTACAAGTATGGAAGCCTGGTCGATGGTTATCGAGCCACCGCAACGGATGGCATCTGCCTTTTTACCTCTTAGTTGCAAAGTACCTTTGCCAACGACATCAAGAGGGCCTTCACATATTAGAGTGGCTTTTGCAGTGCTTGTGGCCACGGTGCCGTCAATCAAACGATTGGCAGTGTTGTCTTCAACTCTCAATTGGCACCCCCCTTCCGTGAGAATGGAGATTGCAGCGCCATTCGGGTTGGTAATACCTGTACCATTCAGGGTGAGGTTTATGCGGTTTTTACCCCCTATTTCTACGGAACCGTTTTCAGTTATTCCCTGAATGTAGTAGGAATAATTGCCTTCAATTGTGGGTTTTATGACAATATGCCCCTTATTATTGGTGATGTTTATAGTTTTGACAGGATCATGAACCTCCGCATTTCCATCCTTGAATGTGATGACAATAGCATCGGAGGGTATGGTTGTCCGGCTATTTGGGACAAGAGTAGGGTCAGTGGGATCTACTGTCGGAGGAGCAATGTTGATAGTGAGTTTTTCTTTTGCGCCTTCGTCAGGTTCGGGAAGGGGATCCACTACTTCTCCATTGTCATCATCATCTCCATTGTCGGGCTTAATATCGCAGGAAACTGCAGTAAGAGTAAGGTATAAGGTAACAACTAAAGTAGCCGTTATGATGGTTTTTAATTTCTTTATAAGCATGACCCAAATCTATTTCTTCATAATTTAAAGTACAAACCTAATCTTTTCTCTACAAAAAGAATACAAATGTAACCTTTTTTTGCCGAAATATAAAAAGTTAAGTACTTTTGCAGGCCTTACACAAAATTCTCATTTGCGGGCGTGTTGTAACTGGTAGCCAAGCTAGACTTAGGATCTAGTGCCGAAAGGCGTGGGGGTTCGAGTCCCTTCGCCCGCACAAAAATCCCCTCTCAATCGTTTGATTTTGAGGGGATTGCTTTTTGACTTATGCCGCTGCGTTAGGTTCTCCTACAATCCTGTTGTGAATCTACAGGCCGATTATACTGATTGCTTTGAAAATGTTAATATGTATTAATAGGCACCGTCATGTGGAGTTATGCCGGAGTAGCGGATGTCAATTCTCTTTTTATCGGTTAGAACTATGTGAATGTCAATAGTGTTCTCTCTCTCAAGAAATTCTAAATAATTATAAAAGTATCCTCCAAATGAATATTCATTAATAGTTACCGAGGAAACAAGTTCATGGCCGCCTTCATAAAATCCATTATTCAGTGGAATTATCAAATCTCCGATATAAGGCAAGTCATATAGACAAATATTGCGAATGTATTCTCTTGAAATGAGGCAGCCACCCGTGTGCCAATTTACATCTAAGTAACCATATATTACAACCTTTTCCTTTACTGATGAAGAGGGCAAATAAGGGCTTTCAGAGTAATAGTCCTCGTAGAAACGAAGAACATGAAGCCTTTCATACATCTGAATGCCGATGAAAGCGGACTTTGTCTCTGCATGCAAACGTTCATTTATAAATACTCCGTTCTTATCCGATGTCCGCAATGTTTCACACCCGCTGAAAGAAAGGGAGATAACAATAGCCATCAACAATGCAATAAAACGTTTCCCCATAACATAATTCCCCTATTTTGTACAAATTTACTCATAAGTTAAAATTGCACAAAAGAATTTCTGAAACTCGGAGTATTTATTGTTGGATGTTATGCGGTTGCTTTGGACTTGACCACAACCTTGTTGTAAATCAACAGCCCTATGATGCTGACAATTCCGATAATGGATAGAAGCGCCCACAACTGGCCGGGACGGCCCATTTGATCCACAAATTTCACATATAGAGCAGAACCGAGGAATGAGCCGATTGAGCTGCCTATCACTCCGTATAGGAAGGAATAACCCATATAAAGAGCTTTCTTGTCGGGAGGGGATATCATTCCTATGTAGGAGAGAAACTTGGGATGGGTGGTCATTTCACCGAGAGTAAAGACCATAAGTCCGGTTATGAATACCCACGGTTGTGAGGAAATGCTCAAAATCAGCATGCCCAGCGTACCTAAAGAAAGACCGGTAATCATGGTAGGAAGGGGACGGGTCCTGGCTACAATTTTCGAGATGAAAAGCTGAAGGCAGATTATAACACCCGCATTGACTACAGTTACATGCTCGGTATCGAATACCCATGATGGGTTATCCACAAATAATCTCAGAAATGAGTTGACGGCATTATTGACGGGAGTCATATCCATATAATCCCTCAGATACCACAACACCGTACTGTACATCTGGAAATATAGTATCCAAAATCCCGAATATAGCAGTATGAAGATAATAAACTTGAAATCCTTAAGTACCGTGAGGATGCCGAGGAGTGTCTCTCCAACACTCTTCTGCGCAGTCCCCGTATCACGAAGGTAAATGGGTTCTTTATATAAAAAGGTATTGATAAGCAATAGAATGACTCCTACAACCGCAGCCATATAGAAAATATATTCGTACCCCATAGCTTTGAGGTTGGGAATCAGAAAGAGAGGGAAGAGGAAGGCCCCCAGGTTGATCGACCAGTAGAATATACCGAAACCGAGGGTGGAATTGGTCTCATCCGTGGATCGGGCTATTGTTCCGCTGATAACCGGCTTGAAAAATCCTGCACCTATCGCCATAAGTATCAGCGAGGCAAATACGAGACCATAATCAGTGAATACACCGGTCAAAGCATAACCTGCCGTGATGCACCCGAAAGCAAAAAAGAGCACTTTGCGGTAGCCATAGCGGTCTGCAATTCCGCCGGCAATAATCGGAAGAAAGTAGAGAAGAGGCTGGATAGTTCCCATGATGGTACCTGCCTGCATCCTCGAAAAACCGAGACCGCCATCCATCGCACCTGCAACCAGATAGACCGATAAAACCGACAATACGCCATAATAAGCCCCTCTTTCGAAGAACTCCATTACTATTGCCACCCAAAAGTTTCTTTGAAATTTGCTTCTCATAATGAATCTTAGAGCCTTTCACGGGACTCGAACCCGCGACCTGCTCATTACGAATGAGCCGCTCTACCAACTGAGCTAAAAAGGCCTTTTGCGGCTGCAAAAATACAAATTTTTTAAAGAAAAAGATTTTTAGGTGAACAACTTCACATTATTTTACTTACCTTTGTCCGCAACACTGCGTAGAAGTGTCTATATTTGAGATGAACAGATTTTTTACAAACAGCTATTACTACTACTATTACCGCCGTTCCACCGACCGGGGATAGTACCCTTTTTGTATTCAATTCCTGTTTCATTTCCCGGTCCTTTTGGAGCGGGTTTTTTTTTGAAAAAAATCAAGAAACAATAATAATCAACAAAAACACACAATTATGGCAAACATTAAATTTTTCTCAGGAGAGGAGATCCCTCTGGAACTCCACAAGGTAAGAATTGTTCAAAAACTCAATCTTGTGCCAATAGAACGCCGTCGTGACGCTATCAAGGAGGCGGGCTACAACACCTTCAAACTCACTACAAAGGATGTCTTCCTGGATATGCTCACCGATAGCGGTACCAATGCGATGAGTGACAACCAGCTGGCAGCCATGATGAGGGCCGATGACGCTTATGCGGGTTCCGAGTCATTCGAGCGTCTACAAAAGGGTGTAGAGGATGTTCTTGGGAAAAAATATCTCCTTCCTGCTCACCAAGGGCGTGCCTGTGAAAACATCATAGCCAAGGCCTTCATCAAGCCGGGTCAGATAGTGCTTACCAACTACCATTTTACCACCACACTGGCGCATATAACTGAAGTAGGTGGCAGAGTAATCGAACTCCTGCATGATGAAGCGCTTGTACTCGAATCAACCAACCCATTCAAAGGAAATATTGATATTGAAAAACTTGTGGCTGCGATAGAAGAAAATGGAGCGGAAAATATCGCTTTTATCCGTATGGAGGCCTCCACCAACCTGATCGGAGGGCAACCCTTCTCCATCAGAAACATGATGGATGTGCGCAAGGTAGCTGATCAGTACAACATTATGCTTGTACTTGACGCCAGCCTCCTCGGTGAGAACGCATACCTGGTTAAGCAACGTGAAGAGAAATGGAAAGAGAATAGTATGGCGGATATTGTAAAGATGATGACCGGACTTGCCGACCTCGTATATTTCTCTGCAAGGAAACTCACCTCATCGCGTGGAGGCGGTATCTGTACCAATGTGAGGGAACTCTATATGACAATGGAGCCGCTGATACCGCTCTTTGAGGGATTCCTAACCTACGGTGGAATGTCCATCAGGGAGATCGAGGCTATGGCGGTGGGTATCTATGAGACCATTGACGAGACGATGATAAGCCAGAGTGTAAGTTTTATAAAATATTTCGTGGAGAATGCGGTGAAGGCCGGCATCCCGATGGTCACTCCGGCGGGTGTACTCGGAGCGCATGTCAATGCCGGTAAATTCTGCGAACATATCCCGCAGCATGAATATCCTGCAGGTGCACTTGCTGCGGCCTTTTTCCTGGTCTCAGGAGTAAGGGGTATGGAGCGAGGTACGGTCTCAAGTGTTCGGGATGAGAATGGCAATGAGATTCCTGCGGATGCCGAGTTGCTGCGCCTTGCATTCCCCCGCAGGGTATTTACACTCTCACAGACAATGTATGCGCTCGATCGCCTTACCTGGCTCTATGAGAACAGGCATCTTATCGGTGGCTTGAAGTTTACATACGAGCCACCTGTGCTGAGATTCTTTATGGGAGAATTGGAGCCTCTCACCGACTGGCCTTCGAGACTTGTGGAGAAGTTCAGGAAGGATTTCGGCAACAGTTTGTAGCGGAGCGTGTTGCTTTTGATAGGCTTATTTGAGCCGCACGACCCTGATCCCGTTATTGCTTTTTATGCCGCTGATGTACTCTGTCAGCGGCTTTTTATTTATAACCACCTTCATTTCTACCGAAGAAGCGTGGATAAAGGTCAATCTGCCCTCCTGCCAATAGGCGTAGCCAACATGGGCTATATCAAGTCCTTTGGCCGTACTGTTGAAGCAGATGATGTCACCGTCATGTATAAGATGCTCGCAGGCTGAGATTTCATCCTTTGGGATGTAATGGTATTCAAATCCATTGAGATACTCTTCAGTAGCTCGTATCTTTTCCAGCAGAGAGGGATTTTCCCTGAGTTGGCGGTAAGATCCGGTATGGGTACTCATAAAGGAGAATTCCTGCGGCCACGCAACACCTCCTATCTCTGCGGTAATCTCCTCCATAATACCCCTTTCCGCTGCCTGCCTGATCCATTCCGAAGTGTAATGGATACGTGAAGCGTAGTCTTCGACTATGCCGTTACGGTAGCGGAGTTTCTGCAGATTGTCGCAATAGGAGGCAAAGTCGGGATTCTCCTCTTTGAGGGTGAGTGAGAATGCCAAACACATCTCTACAAAGAGAATACAATCGGTTTTGTCCATATGGACGGTAAGCATCTCGGGATCCTCTTCAAGAGTGCCGGCAACATATGGAGTGCCGAGTTTCTGAAGAGCGGTTTTTATTACCAACTGATCCATAGGGAGCGCCTTATGGGGCAGCATCTGTTCAAGCAGTCGCTCAAAGGAGTCTTTAGCCTCGGGAGTGAAACGGACCTGCGGCTTGCTGCAGGATGTCGTAAGGGTGCAGAAAAGCACCAAAATTGAAAGTATGTATCTCATATAAATTGAATTATCAAAAAAGGTGAGACATAAGCCGGATTCTGTGCCTTAATTTTCTTTAATGGCTCCTATCATTTATCTACCGCGACCTACCCCCCGACAGCGGGCGAGCAACCCTTAATTGCCGGTATATTTGGTCTTGCAGCCTTCCGGTGCGTACCCCGCCGGTGTCACCATCGACGGTTGTGAGCTCTTACCTCACATTTTCACCCTTACCCTTGCGGGCGGTTGTTTTCTGTTACGCGCTCCACAAACTTCCATCTGTCTGTGCTTTCCACAGGGAAGCGCTCTGTGCTGTCCGGACTTTCCTCTCCCGAAAGAGCGATAGGAAGTCTCACCTGCGGTACAAAGATAGGAATATATTTTAGAAAAGGTCTTTGAGAAACAAATCATGAATTAAATGATTTTGTCTACTTATCTTTTAAGTGAATCTTTATTTCTATCTTTGCGGAGATGAAATGGATCGTAAGAATATTGCTGATGCTTGCAGCCCCTCTGTTGCTTTTTATAGCTGCGAGGAGCGGCCATGTCGTTATGGATCAAATCCATTTCCCTGATGAGGTCACTACTCTCGCCGATCATAACGACAAATTGCCTCTGCCTGAGTTTGATTACAGATGTGATTTGATGTTGCCTGTAAGCACTACCGGCGTATCGGGAATACATTTCCAACAGGTAGCAGGCTCAACCGGTAACTTTCAGGGCCATAGCAGGCAGACAGACCCCTTTAAACGTTATACGATACTTCTTTATGGCAGAATCCGTTCCTGTGGTTTTGTCAGGGAACACAATATCTCATTCTTGGCCGCATCATCACTTATGGATTCGGAAGCAAGACGCATTTCAAATCGTATTCTGATAATTTAGTGCATTGGATACTTCTATGAATACCTTCAGGGTAATTTTGGGAATGTACTAATCATAACTTTCCCACACTTTTATCATATTATCCAACCCTAAAAAAGAATACAAAATGGACAATTTGTTTGTAAAAACCAGATCCACAAAAGACATAATCATATCCACGGTTATTCTGGTAGCAGGAGTAACAATGGTGGCTCTTCCCACACCCGCATCAGTCAATATAGCAGGCCTCTTTATGGCCTGTACCGGGATTGTGCTGCTGGCAGTGCTCAAATCCAGCTGGAAAAACACCGAAACCCGTGAAAAATTCTCCTCTAAAACCCTCTATTTTCCTAGGGAAATGGAGACTAAGCTGAAAGAAGCTATGGAGGGTTCCCTCAAGAAAATAACTGCGGATACCACCAGCCAGTCTTCGGCACTGAAACTGGACATCCTTTATAACAAGAAAACAGGCAAGGCTTTTTGCCAACTCTCAGAATACATACCTTACCAGTACCATCCCTTCACCGACATGATCCAAAAGCCGGTGGATGAGGTACTTCACCTTGTCTGAATGACATTGGAATGGAATATTTCATTTTAGTTATATCGCTTCTCGCAATAGCCTTCGGCGCCAATCGTTTCGTGGATGGCGCCGTTGGCATTGCACGGCGCTTAAAAATCTCCGACTTCGTAATTGGGGCGGTTGTGGTGGGATTTGGCACCTCCTTTCCTGAACTGCTTGTAAGTCTTAAGGGAGCCATTTCCGGCAATGCCGATGTTGCCATAGGTAATGTAGTCGGCTCAAATATCTTTAATGTACTCGGCATTTTGGGAATAACTGCGATGTTGTTTCCGATACCGACCACCAGGGAAAATATTCGAAGGGATGCTCCCTTTTGCTTAGGTGTTAGCGTGCTGCTACTCCTTTTGGCGTTTGATTTTTTTACAAAAGATGAAACTCTACTATCCAGAGTGGATGGAGTGGTGCTTATCGCGGTATTTGCCCTCTTTATGTGGATAATGCTCAGAAAAGGAAGTCGGGATATATCTGCCGACACCCAGACACAACCTTATATTGGTAAACCTTTGTGGCACAGTATTACAGTCGCCATAGTAGGACTTACTGTCTTGATTTTGGGTTGTAATTTTTTCGTAGAACAGGCAGTGATTATAGCCCGCAACCTGGGAGTAAGTGATGCTTATATTTCAATTACCCTCATTGCCTGCGGTACTTCGCTTCCGGAACTTGCAGCATCCGTTGCCGCAGCTTTCAAAAAGAACACGCAGATAGCTCTTGGAAACATCATCGGCTCCAATATCTTCAATATTTTATTTATATTGGGAGCCAGTTCCTTGATCAGGCCGCTACACAGCCCTGACATAGTGCTTACGGATTATCTTGTAATGACGGGCGCAGCGCTCATATTGATGGTTTTCGCCATTACAAAAGTGCGGATTTCACGTTTTGAAGGTTTTTTGATGCTTGTTGCTTATGTTGCCTACAATATTTGGCTACTTAGCATGCAGGGTTGATCGCTGCTCTTTACAATCAGTGTATCTTCTCGCCTAGCAATGATGAGAGAGCTTCAGCGGTAAATGCAAAACCAATAACTTTACCTTCAGTATCTATTAGAAACATGGTGGGAATCCAGTGGAGGTCATAAGCTGCCGAAACCGGATTCTCTTTCCATTTGACGTAATTGCAGAGTTGTATCCATGGGATTTCGTGCTTCGCTATGCAACTATCCAATGCTTCGCGATTGTTGTCAAATGAAATTCCTATAAATTTTACTCCTTTTGGGGAATATTCCGCATAGAGCTCTTTGAGTGCGGGAATTTCCCTTATGCAGTCTGAACACCAGGAAGCCCAGAAGTCGAGCACCACATAAGAACCCAGAAGCGAACTCAGTTTAAAAGTTTCACCCTTAAGGTCAGGCATTTCAATTTCGGGAGCCCGGCTGCCGATTTCTATTTGCGGTTCGTATTTGCTCATATCTACGCTCTGTTCGGCTTTTGTCTCTGCCTGCACCTCTTCTTGAGATTGTTTGCCTTTATTGTTGCCGCAACCTACGGCAAGGGCCATCATAAGAATAACAGCGATGATGTTGCGAGTTTTCATATTACGTTGAGTTTTGATTTGTCTTAAGGTTTCATTACTGCCTGCCAGCAAGCCTTGCGGAGAGTACCTTTTACATCATCTCCGTCATACTGCCAATACATTATGCCTTTCATGCCAATTCTATGGAGCCATTCTCCTTTGAGAGCTATGCTTCTCGCATTGTCGTAGCCGCAATAAAAGCTGTTGTTTGATACGAGTGTAACATAAGGGACACCGGCAGCCTCGTCAAAATTATCAATCTTGTAAACATTGGGATCGAGAAGCAGGATTTTGTCGTAATTTATGGCAGTAGGTGCGGTACTGAATGAGCGACGACCATAGAACGGTATGCCGAGGACCAGTTTGGAGGGTTTTACACCTGCATCAAGATAGGCTCTTACAGCTCTTTCACAGTCAACGTATGCTTTTGGAGAGTTGATTGCGGAGTGATGATTTGGAGCGGCATCCATATCGTAGGTCATGATGTTTACAAAGTCCACATAGGGATCCACAGCCGCGATGTCGATATATCTCCAGCCAGCGCTAACCGCAACCTTGTCTTTGACATATCCCGCGTAGGAAAGAATATATTTGGTGCCGAGAGTTTCACGGAGCTGCTTCATCAGCAAAACATGGTTTTCAGTATCAATAGAGGGGTCGGAGGCGTGTCCACTCCAGGAAAGCCCCGGAAACTCCCAATCAATATCGATACCGTCAATACCCCATTGTTCCAGGAAAGCCTTGCAGTCGGCAGCGAACTTCTTCCTTCCCTCGTCAGTACTCGCCATTTTGGAAAAACCGCCTCCCTGTTTGTTGTCGGAGTTGGAGACGGTATGGGAGAATGATAGTGATATCTTCAGATCGGGGTTGACCTTTTTCAGATCTACGATTGTCTGGAAACGGGACTGGTTGCCCTGAAGCTTAAAACCCTTGTATTCTCCATCCACCACGTACAGTTCTGCAAAAGCGTAGTTAATGTGGGTCATAATGGAGGGTTCTGGGATCTTTGCACCCCAATATGTGACATAGGCGCAGACATTGCGTCCCTCTATTTTTGCGTAAGGAACAAACGGAATCTCCGGCTCAGGTGGGTTAGGGTTGTTGGGATTTTCAGGTTTTTCCGGTTTGATAGAATCTCCATTACAGGATGCTATCGACAAAGCAAAAGCGGTGGCTAATGCCAGGGTCAGTAATTTCTTAAGTTTCATATTTAGGGTCATTTTTTTAAATATCTCTTTTCGCAATCGCGTTTGAGTGCAGGAGTGATGTCCTGGCAATGGGTGTGACATTGCATTGAGAGGGAGTACATTCTTCCAACACAAAAATTGACCTGTTTGCAGGCACTGCAATGGTTCTTCTCTTCGCGCAACTTTTTGACGAAGTCTGTATCCCTGATAAGGGCACGAGCTATCTGTACCATCTCAAATCCGGCATCCAGGATCTCATCTATACCGCGCCGGGAAATAACTCCTCCGACATATACCAGCGGGAGGTCAAGTGCTTCACGGAATTTTTTGGAGTCTTCCAGGAAGTAATTCTCCTTGAAGAGAACAGAAGGAGCAACTATATGGCCGAATAGGCGAACTCCGAGTTTGAGCCACCAATGCTTAGGAGGCATATAGTGGGCGATGGCCTTAACAGGGAATGCGCCGCCCATAACGTACATCGGCATCCTGCTCACAAATCCGCCGCTGAGTACCAGCGCATGAGCGCCTAGCTCCTGAAGCCGGCGCGCCACACGGATACAATCATTGATCTCCATTCCACCCTTGAAACCATCTCGGGTATTGATTTTGACAAATACCGCGACCTTATCACTTGCTGCTGCCATAACCTCTTTCATTACCCGCTCCATGAATCGCATCCTGTTTTCCAGAGAGCCTCCATATTCATCCTTACGGTGGTTTGTGTATGGTGATAGAAATTGGGATATGAGGTAGCCGTGTCCCGCGTGGATTTCTACGGCATCAAATCCGGCTTTTATGGCCAAATGTACCGCTTTACCGAAATCCTCAACTATCTCATCAATTTCCTCCACTCTCATGCCATGTACAATGGTGGGGGAGTAGATGTTGAAACCGCTGCTGGCACCCTTCGGCCAACACTTGCAAATGGATCTGTGAGACATGTTGCCACAATGTCCGAGCTGGATTGAGGCGAGTGCACCTTCTCTATGGATTGCCTCTGTGAGGGCTTTCAGTTCCGGTACTATCTCTTCTCTCATCCATAGCTGTCGCTCGAAAGAGAGTCCGCTCCGGGATACCGAAGCGTAGGCGATAGTGGTCATACCAACACCTCCACGTGCCACCGCAGTGTGGTAATCAAATAGTTCCTGCGAAGGTCTGTGGCCGGGACACATCCCTTCAAATGCGGCCGAACGAATGGTGCGGTTCGGAAGTTCTATCGGGCCTATTTTGTAAGGTGTGAAGAGCGTATCACTCATCTTCCGGTACTTCTGTTGAATTTGACTCTGATTTGATAATCTCACTATATCCCGGGATGACGAGTCCCGTGGACTGATGAAGTTTTTTACGATCCGTGTTCATGGAGACTACTCTGTTGTCCGGAGTGATGGCTAGGTAGATATCATCCAACACCTGTGCATTTCTCTTCAATACTCTTCCTATCGTTTTCCTCACTATACCCCCCGTTTTAATCTGAGCTTTTACGCGGTAGTCGTAGTATGCCACCATATAGAGGGAGTCGCCCATCCTCTCCTTTACTGCATGTAGTGCCTCAAGGATATCATAGTCCTTGTATATCTCATCATACTTGAGGGCTGCATTCTTTTTGAGTCCCCTACGGAAATAATCATCGAGAAATTTTTTGTTAGCTTCAATCCTCATTTCGAATACATTAATTCTCCGATCAAATTCCGTTAAGAAGAGAGTGGAATCCAGCTTTTCAAGTTCTATTATGGAAAAATCGTAGGCTCCGTCGAGTGTATTAATGATTTCCTCTTCGATTGCCTTTTCGAGGCCGGATACTGATTTCTTACCTGTGCAGGAGCTTATTACCGCTGCTGCCGCTAAAATGATAATGCCTATTCGTTTCATATCACTATTATTTTATGATAAATATTTCAATATAAAAAAGGGAACACACGTTTTCGTTTTAGGGAAGTAAATTCTTCGCCAAACTTCTCCGTGTACTTTAGGTAGAGGGAGTTTGCCCTCGGTACCAGATTGGCGCAGGTCCATAGTAGGAATACGACTCCGGGGAGAGACCATGTAAGGATGGCAAATCCTGTCCATTCCAGTATCTCGCCAAAATAGTTGGCTGATGAAACATACTTGAACATGCCTCCCATCGGGATATAGTGGGCATTGTCGCCGGGCTTTCGCAGGTGGCGTATTATGTAGTCCGAGTGGAGATTAATTACCATTCCGACAATGAAAATCACTGTTCCCATAATAAACTGGGGAGTCTTTAGCCATTCCACCGTATACATATCATCCGGAGAGAGATAATAGAGCCAATATCCCTGCATGTACGCGTTGGTGAAATTAAATGTCATTCCCAGGGCGATGATACTGAGTGGCATCTTACTCTCACCCCTTATCAGCAGGGGGAATATGAAAGTACGCTGGAGGTAGTGTGTCAAAAAGAGAAGCGTAATGACAATTATTGCAGGATCACCTACCCGGTCACTATCGAGATAAAGCCCCAACATAGTAACGAAAATAGGGGCTTCCATCAATATCCATCCTATCTTATTTGGAATGGAAGGGCCCCACTTGGGATTCCTGAGAAAGCCATATCCTGCTCCTAAGAAGAAGAGTGCCACAAAAACGACTACGGCCAGCGCACTCATGGTAATTAGGGTTATATTGTAGATGCTCATATATTACTTGAATGAAATCAGGGATTGGAAAATATTGCGCCCATCGCTACGTCCCTCTACATAAAATGACCCCTCCTCTAAAGGTGCCTTATATATCTCTACAATATTGTCATAAGTGCATTCGCTGTTGTAGTTTATCTGAATTTCATCCAGGGGATGTTCTTTAAGAAAATCCATTCCGAAAGCATCAATTATCCAATCTGCATACCTGGCATTGTTTGCGTGGTAGTTGTAATCAATATCGGAGATACGCACGCGCTTGGTATAGACAAGCTGTAGGTTGTCCGGTGCAGTAAGTTTACCGCAACTTTCTACAATCGCATCCCTATCCATATAGTGCATCCCCTTCTCTCCAAGGATCTCCGAAGTCCTCTTCAGACGGCGGCTCTCCATATTCATAATGAGCCAGGAACTGGTGGACACTGCTATGCTTTCTCCTTCCTCCGTCAGCAGTTCGTAGTCGCGAAGGGCCATCAGCCCCTCTTCTCGCTTGTGCCAGGTCTCCATTTTAACAAATTCTCTCCAGCGCGGCGGGCGCAGGTATTTAACCTTGACTCTCGAGAGTACCCAGACATTGTTCTCCTTTATCAGGTGATCGTAGCCAAATCCCATTCTGGTTGCACTTACACCTGCAATTTCCTGAGCTACGCTCAGAAATGATGAAAGTTTGAAAATCTTGAATGGGTCTGTTTCAAAACTTTTGATATAAAAATGCTCTGTATATAGGTTCTTGCGACTTTCTATATCCATATCTTATGTTACTTTATTTTCCGATTAGACTGCTAATGTACGAAAAAATATCTACTTTTGTCTGCGAAATGAAAAAACCTCTGTTGTATATAGTGTTTTTTGTCTCCTGTGTACTTCTCACAGCCTGTGAGAGCAGTGCTCAGAATGCGAGACATTATACTTTGCAGGTTGAGGAGAGTCTGCCTCACGATGTTGGTGCATATACGCAGGGACTCTTTTTTTACGAAGGAGAGCTTTATGAGTCTTGTGGTCAATATGGCGAATCATCCTTCCGCAAGGTGGAGCTTGCTACCGGAAAAGTGTTGCAAAGAATCAATTTCGACAGAAAATATTTCCTCGAGGGAGCTTGTGTACTCAAAGATCGCATATATATTCTCACCTGGCAGGAGAATACCTGCTTTGTGTATGATATCAAAACGATGTCATTAATCGGCTCGGTACGATACAGAGGTGAGGGGTGGGGTCTGACCACTGACGGTAAATACCTGATAATGAGTGACGGCAGCTCATCGCTCACTTTCCGCAATCCCGATAACTTCAAGGTTGAAAAACAGGTCACGGTTACCCTTAATGGAAAGTCTCTGCGCTATCTGAATGAACTGGAGTATATCAATGGGGAGATTTGGGCCAATGTTTATGGCAGCGATGCGATAGTGACCATCAACCCTTCAAGCGGGGCAGTTACGGGTATGATAGATTGTCGCAATCTTCTGCCTTCAGCTCTGCGTAAGCCCTCCACGGATGTGCTAAATGGTATTGCTTATAATGACCGTGACGGAGCCATCTGGCTTACGGGAAAATATTGGCCGAAAATTTTCCGCGTAACGCTCGTGGAGAAACAAAAGTAGAAAGTTTCCCCTTTAGGGGATATTGACATAGATTTATTAACAATCGGGGGTGCTCCCCTTGCGGGGGCTGAGAACACACCCACTAAACCTGATCCGGATAATACCGGCGTAGGGAGGATTTTTATGAAAAAAACATTGTTATCGGCAGCATTTCTGCTGCTTTGTGCACTCTTATCTGCACAACAATCAGCACTGAACAGTGCACCGGATTTACACCAATCACATCCCCATTACACTATCGACAGTACCATTGTGAATGCATCAAGGGCGCAATCGGGGACACCTGTCACATCAACCGAGATCAAGAGAGAGCAACTCTCGAGAGCGGGAACGATGACTTCACTGCCCATGCTCCTCTCACTACAGCCCTCCGTGGTGGCCACCAACGAAGGGGGAACCGGCCTGGGCTACTCCCAAATGAGGGTCAGGGGGAGTGATGCTACACGCATCAATGTCAACATCAACGGTATCACGCTCAATGACGCAGAGTCGCAGAAGGTCTTCTGGGTCAATATTCCCGCCATTGCGGGATTTCTAGAATCGGTACAATTGCAGAGGGGCGCAGGTACTTCGGTCAACGGGGCGGGTGCCTTTGGAGCGACTCTGAATATGAGCACCCTTGGGGCCGCTGAAAACCCTTATGCTAAGGTTGCCCTCTCAGGAGGTTCGTGGCTCACCGGCAGTACCACCGTCGGTGCCGGTACGGGACGAGGTAAGAGCGGGCTATCGCTCGATATGAACTACTCGTACAATACCACTGAGGGCTATATAAGGAATGCCTTTGCAAGGCTCCACTCGGCTTATGCAGCTTTGGGCTGGTTGCGTAGCTCCGACTCCTTCCGGCTCAACTGGATTATGGGCAAACAGCGAAGCGGTATAACCTGGTTGGGCATTCCGGCGGATATGCTGGAGAGTGACCGCAGGTACAATCCTGCAGGAGAGTATAGCGATGGGTCGGGAAATGTACTCTATTATGATAATGAAACCGACAACTATTTACAAAATCATCTTCAAGCCATCTGGGTACATCAATTTTCTCCGCACCTCTCCATGAGTGCCACTTTTAATTATACCCGTGGAGCAGGTTATTATGAAAATTATAAAGCCGGTAAGAAATTTTCCGATTACGGATTATCGGAGCAGCTGGTAGGCGGAGTCAGCTATAAACGAAGCGATGTTATTGTACGCCAGCAGATGGAGAACAACAATTTTGCTGCTACTGCCAATCTAAAGTACTCCGGAGAGGGATTTTTTCTGCTGGGCAACATCTCCTGGTCGCTCTACGACGGTGACCACTACGGAAATGTGATTTGGGCAAAATACAATGAGAATATTCCTGAGGATTGGAGATGGTATCTCAACCGGGGTCTTAAAAAGGATCTTTCCGGCTTCTTGCGGGGAGAAGGTGCTGTTTTCGGCGGAAAGTTACATCTCTATGGTGATATACAATATCGTAATGTAAATTATGTGCTTTCGGGTATTGATAAGGATTTCGTCGCTTTGGATAAAGATTTTATCTATAATTTCTTCAATCCCAAAGGGGGAGTATCCTGGAAGTTTGACGGCCGTTCGGCTGCTTATGCATCGTTGGCGGTGGCCCACAAGGAGCCTTCGCGAAGTGATATCAAGGAGGCCATCAAGGCGGGAGAGGGGGAAAGGATTCTTCCCGAGCGGATGTTGGACTGGGAGTTCGGCTACAATTATACCTCACCTGTTTTTGCCTTTTCGGCAAATATCTACCTTATGGAGTATTGTAATCAGCTTCTTGAGACCGGTAAAATTACAGAAGTGGGATACAGAGTCAAGGAGAATGTGGAGCGTAGCTACAGACGAGGCATCGAACTCTCGGCAGGCTGGCAGGCTTTGCGGAGTCTGAGGTTTGATGCTAATATAGCTTTGAGTCGCAACCGCATCACGGAGTGCAACCTATGGGTGGATAGATATGACAATCCGGACGAATGGAATCCCATGCCACAGGCGATGCAGCGTGTTGAAAATGGGGAGATCCTGATGTCCCCGCCGATCGTTGGAATGGCTATGGCTACATGGAGCCCTCTGGACAAGCTCTCTTTTTCTTTGCGTGGCAAATATGTTGGCAAACAGTACTATGACAATACCTCATCCGATGAGCGTTCCCTGTCGGCATACACGGTTTTTTCGGCAGATGTGCATTATAAATGGAAGAATATCGGTATCTCGATTTATGCCGACAATTTGCTTAACCATAAATATGTTGCTGATGCCTGGGTCTACAGAGCTACTTTTGCTGATGGTAGTGCGGACTATATAGAGGCCGGATTCTTTCCTCAAGCGGGATTCAATCTTCTGCTAAAACTCGAATATGGTTTTTGATACAATGGTTTGCTTAGAGGGCCTATTTTGTTTGCTTCTTGAAAAAAATGGTTATATTTGTAGCCCCGAATCCGGTGCCTTGGATGAGTGGCTTAGTCAGCGGTCTGCAAAACCGTTTACGGCGGTTCGAATCCGCCAGGCACCTCAGAATAGAATGGCGACCNNGGTCGCCATTCTATTCTGAGGTGCGGGTTGCGAGTTTCGCGGTACGCGGTGTTGATTCTATACTCCACATCATACATTGAAAACACCCCGCAACTTGTATCTAGTAACCCGCACCCCGTACCACTCTATGCTACACACTACACACTCAAAACTAACCTTGTTCCCTTGGGGAACCAAAGCAGCGCAGAAGCGCTGCGACCATTCGTCCACTTGTGTCTATCACTAAACCCCAAAGCAATACTTCGCCAACTGGCTCATACGTCATAAGACGGAGCCAGTAGTAGAGCCACTCAAGAAACACTGTATCGCCTTCCTCAAGGTAGTTCGGCACATTGATCCTGAGTATAACGAGCAGCTGGAGGCATTGATTGAAGACCTTGATCTGGAGTTCTAGGGAATGGAAAGGATAGAAAAGGTCACGGAAGAATAAATGACTGAAGACTCTTTATTTAAATAATCGCCCGTAGACATTATCTTGCGAGCGGTTTTTGCTTTGTTATCAGGCATTTTTATGGGCTGTTTACAAGTGGTATTGTCTCTTTTTTTGCTCTTTCTGCTTTTTTAGGTTGTTCTAGATCCATTGTTTTTGTATCTTTGTGAAAAAAAGAAGTGCTTATGAGATTGTTTGAAGACATGACACAAGCCCGGCCATTCATAAAATGGGTTGGAGGGAAGACACAGTTGCTGGATGAGGTGCGTAAATCTCTTCCTCGCGATTTCGCATCCCGTAAGCACGTTACATATGTTGAGCCATTTGTGGGTGGTGGTGCCGTTATGTTCTGGATTCTTCAGGCATATCCTAACATTGAGAGGGCTGTCATTAACGACATCAATCCTGATCTCATTTGCACCTACCGTGTCATCAAAGAGAACGTCAATGAGCTAATTGCTGAGCTCTCACGTATCCAGGACGAATATATCCCTTTGGTGGTGGATGACCGTAAGTCTTACTTCATGGATAAAAGGGCCTATTTCAACACGAAACAGGCCACTCCGGTAGAGACGGCTGCTCTCTTCATCTTCCTTAATAGAACATGTTTTAACGGCCTTTATAGAGTCAATTCTAAAGGCGAATTCAACGTGCCTCACGGGAAGTATGCAAACCCTCGCATTTGTGACGCCGATAATCTACGTGCTTGTTCCTATGTTTTGCAGAGGGTTGAAATACTTTGTGGTGACTTTGCTGAGACGGGTCGATATGCCGGTCCTCACACTCTTTATTATTTTGATCCTCCGTACAAGCCCATCACAGAAACCTCCTCCTTCACATCATATGCAAAGGAAGGCTTCAACGATGACGAACAGATTCGTTTGCGTGATTTCTGCGACCAGATAAGCAAAGAAATGGCCCTTTTCGTGGCTAGTAACTCTGATCCGAAGAACGTGAACCCCACTGAGACTTTTTTTGATTCTTTATACAATCACTTTATCATCAAGAGAGTATCCGCTGCCAGAATGATTAATTCTGACGCATCAGGCCGTGGTGCTATCTCTGAGCTGATGATTTCTAACGTAGTTAACGCGTAAGTATGAGAGATTTTATGACTTGGTTTGCGGGCTTCCGCTCCGCGATAGCTGGTTATAAGTATTACACCGACTTTGAGAAGATCTATAAGAATGTAGACACCATTAAGGTAGAACTCAACATTATGAATTCCCTGATTGGATGCGAGAATATCGAGAAGGAATTCGTGGCACTTTACAGTCGCTATCCGGAAATTCTCAAGTGCATTCCTATCCTGCTTGCCAAGCGCGAGTCCGATATTCTCACAGTGGACTTTGACGGCGAACACATTTGGAACTTCAAGCGGGCCAATTATCACATCGAGGAGTATGTGATATTCATGCGTGAAACCGGTCTGTTTGACCTTATGCAGCGAAAGCACATAAGTAACTTGATGGACTATGTTACTGGCGTTGAAGCCGGACTGGACTCCAATGCTCGCAAGAACCGTGGTGGCCACGTGATGGAAGACCTTGTAGAAGGCTATCTAATCAAGGCCGGTTTGGAGAGGGACAAGACCTACTTCAAGGAGATGTATATTCATGAGATTGAACAGAAATGGGGTATTGACCTATCCTGCATCTCCAACGAAGGCGGCACTGAAAAGCGCTTCGATTTCGTGATTAAACGCCCCAATATGATTTACAGTATTGAGACCAACTTCTATGCTAGCGGCGGTTCCAAGCTGAACGAGACCGCTCGCAGTTATAAGACCATAGCGCTTGAGACAAAGAAACTGAATAACTTCAAATTCGTCTGGATTACTGACGGTCAGGGCTGGAGCTCTGCTCGCAACAATCTGAAAGAGACCTTCGACGTTTTGGAGCATCTCTATAATATAATGGACCTTGATGATGGCATAGTCGAGACAAAACTGGTATAATTCATATGTCCACAGCCTACTACAAGTCAAAGGACAACAACTTCACGCTCCTGCATGGAGATTGTATCGAACTTCTGAATTCCTTCGATTTCAAGTTCGATATGATTTTCGCAGATCCACCGTATCATCTTTCAAACGGTGGCATCAGCATACAGAGCGGCGTGCCGGTTTCTGTGAATAAAGGCAAATGGGATAAGTCTCAGGGCTTTGAGGATGATTACAAGTTTGACAAAACGTGGCTGGCCGCCTGTAGGGAGCATCTTAAGTCTGACGGCACCATTTGGGTCAGCGGTACATATCACAACATCTTTTCAGTTGCCCGCTGCCTCTCGGAACTGGGCTTCAAGATACTGAACTGCATTACCTGGGTTAAGACCAATCCGCCACCCAATCTTTCTTGTCGGTACTTTACCTACTCAGCAGAATATATACTCTGGGCTCGTAAAGAGCAAAAAGTGGCTCATTACTACAACTATGAGCTGATGAAAGAAATTAACGGTGGTACCCAGATGCGCGACGTATGGACATTGCCTGCCATTGCCCCGTGGGAAAAATCTTGCGGCAAGCATCCTACTCAGAAACCGCTGTGTGTCCTGTCGAGAATTATTCAAGCCTCTACAAAACCTGGTGCCTGGATACTTGACCCGTTTACTGGCAGTAGTACAACTGGCATCGCTGCCAACTTACTTGGCCGCCGATTCCTTGGCATTGACAAAGAAGTGAAGTTCCTCGAGATGAGCAAAGCCCGTCGCGAAGAACTGAATACTATCAATCGTCGAGTAGAGATTCTGGAGAAATTGGAAAAGCAGGCGAAACTCTTTCGGGATAGTGACATACGTGTTCTATGTGAGTCAGAAGCCTATTACGGTCCGGAACTACCTTTCTAATACTCTCTGTGTCTAATGACCATGTTAAGTATATTCTTGTAATCCTTTTACCCATAATGCACTCCTTTGTCCATTGAAGCACCAGCTTGAAATGGTGAGCATCGGGCGTCTGTTTCTCAAACAATCAGAATAACTCAAAACTAATGGCAATTACACCGATGGATATAGCCCCAGGAGATGTATTCTTTGCTAATATTGCCTTGATCTTTTTTTAGAGTTTATGGCTGATATTGCATGCACTCTTTTAGGGAAGCGAACGGCTTTACATCCGTTTTGGACCGAAGAAACTTTACACAAAATCGAAGTCGTGGCGTGCTCTCTTTTCCCTATGAAAGATACAAATCGCTGTTCCATCAGAAGCGACAAAAGTATGAATGGCAGGACCTTTCGGACCACGGTGCTGCCTTATCTCATTTTTGATGAAGTGTTTTGGGTTATAAATAGAGGGTTAATCCCAAAGTGCAACTAAACCATTATACAACATCTCACGGCCACTCCTGTTCCAGTAGGTTATATCCTGTTCGATGAAGAGCCATTTTAAGCATTTCATCAGCAACCCGACAGAAATACCATTTGAGAATGAGAATTGTGCATACTCGGCATCGGTGACTTCTTCGCAATTGTATATTTTGTCGAATATCGGTTTAAGTTGAGCAAACTTAGCCGCATTCTCTTCTTTCTTGCCGGCAAGGTCGTCATATATATTTCTATGGCTTGGTCTATTACCTGTAGAGATAATATTACCGTATTTACCATATCTGAATTGTACATCCTCAACGCGGACTTCAAAGTCAACACCTTTATTCAGAGCAGTAGGGCGCTTAAGGTAGATTCTATGGCCAGCGTCATCGGAATCGACATAATAGAAGTACTCAGTGACTTCTTCAGATGAGCCAGGTGCTTCTTTGAGGAACAACTTAATGAGTTTTTCTCGATACTCTTTCTTAGATGTCGCTTCGATTGTAGTTGTAATATCAGTATGCATACTAAAACAGAGATTTTATTTCAGTTTTTAGTGCTATTGCTATCTTCTCAATGTTCCGAAGAGTGATATTCTTTTCATCACGCTCAATCATTCCGATATAAGTTCGATGAACGCCAGCAAGATCTGCAAGTTGTTATTGAGAAAGATTGCGCTCTTTCCTAAGTTCTTGAACCCTTTGCCCAAAAGCTAAAAGAATAAGTCCCTTATTCATTATGTTATTATTATATTTAGAAGTCACAAAGTTAGAGATGCTAACCAAAGTTATCAACATACTAGAATTAGCATTCTCCAAATTTGGTTAAATACCAGCAGAATTTCACAAATCTTATCTATATCTGTTTGTTGTGTGGTGTTTTTGCTCATGTTTAAGTCTAAATAATCGAAAATTATTTCGACTTCGGATATAGTTATTTTGTTCTTTGCATCTATTTGTTGTTGGCTAATAATATTTGGCCCTTTGATTTGGATTTTAATCGACTTCTATTCAGGGCATTAGATTTTTAGCTTTTTGCTTGTTCTCTTGCTTTTGTTCCATCTTGTTGGCCCTTTACTATTTATATTTTACTGATGAGTTTCACAGGGAATTTAACCCACCATAAAACCGCCCTGCCACATCAGTCAGCAGGGCATTTTTGTGATTTTTCAACCAGTCACAAAAACTTCGCTATATATGATTAAACTTCCTACCGCACTCCTTGCACTGGTGATTGACGTTTTGGTATTTGCTGACAATCATCAAGGCGATGCTGGATAGGATCATCACTATTGCTATGATATCGAGAGACTGAGAACTAATGTTTAAGTTCCTGGAATAGACAAAATAGAGTCCTGGGATTAGGAATAAAAGGACAGCAAGCAGTATGACAAGTTTGGTATACTTGTGTCGGGGAATGGCTACGACCTCTTCACTTCCACATTTGGGACATAGTGGTTTCGGAGCCTCTATATTCTCTTTAATAATGGGATTGATCAACTTCAATGCCCTGTCATAATCTTTTTGGAAAACATATATGGAAATACCCGGAGGCGGACCATACGAATCCGGCCTTTGATCTATGGTTTCATCATGTTGTCGGTAAGCAATACCATTAGCTTCAAGTACGGTGACCATCAAGTTGATGACAATGCTGTTTTTGCTTTTATATATCAATATCTCTTTCATAGCTCGCTAATTTTAATTCTCGTACTTGACGATTCCGACTTCACATAATGATAAACCTACATCAGGCGGCAGGGAGTTACCAAAAAAGTTTTAGAACCTTAATGCAAGAGTAAATCCTACAGTAGGCTGCGCTTTGTTGCCCATTTGTATGTAGTTTACCGAGGGATGCAGGTCAAGGTTAAACGAGTAAGATTGTCTCAAATCCTGTTCATACATATTCTTTACCTTGGCTATCCTTACGGCATCAACAATGCTCCAAATATTGATTCCTACGGCAGCTGCAGAGCAAAGCGCTGCAACGCCTAGCGACCATCCTACCTCTTCACTATGGTAACCTACGTGATAACCCGCGTAATACCCCGCATTATAAGAGACTACGGCAACGCTCATCAGTGCCATATTACCAAAGAATTTGCCCAGACCTCGTCCCCACTCCCCAAGGATACACTCTCCAAGTCCGGGAATGAATGCAGACGCTACACCACACCATCCGGGATTAAAATCACTTGATGATGGAATGTAATCTTTATAGTTGTATAAGAGTTTAAGCTCATTATACTTCATTCCCGGTCTGAGACCCTCAACAGGTACTCTTTGGGAATAATAGGGGCCGGGCATCACTTGTTTGGAGAATACCTCACTTCTGCCTGATTCATAATGAATCATTATAATATCGGTTTTCCATACGGTATAGACAACACCGTCGGGCTCATCGTAGAGCCTGTACTTGACTTCATCCATAGTGATTTCAAGCACTTTAGCCCTAATTTCATCACCATTTTTCATGATTACGAAGTCCTGGGCGTTTACCAAATTGATAGATGCGATTACGGCGATTAGGGATAAAAATATTTTTTTCATAATAGGATTAATTTTCAATTAATAATTAAACCACTAATCAGTAGTACTATTTAAAACTGTAGTGCAAGAGTGAATCCTACGGTAGGATGGATTGTATTGCCCATTTGAACGAAGTTTACCGAAGGATGTAGTTCCATGTTAAATGAGTAATCAGTCCGTCTCAAATCCTGCTCATACATATTTTTTACTTTAGCTATTCTTACGGCATCTACAATACTCCAAACATCCAGTCCTACTACACCTACATAGCAAGCAGCTGCAACTGCAAGGTGCCATCCTTTAGCATCATTACCATGACTTTTTCTTTCGTATATGCTGCCGGCAGTTAAAAGAACAACGCTACCGCAGAATTTGCCTATACCACGTTTCCATTCTCCATTTATGGACTCTCCAAGACCCGGGATGAGAAATGATGCTACTCCCGTCCATCCCGGTTTGTATCGGTCGCCCGATGATGGGACATACTCTTTATGGTTATACATTTTTTTAAGTTCATTATACTTCATGTCGGGTATGAGATTGCCAACAGGCTCTTTTTCTGAATAATAAGAATCAGAAATCGCATTCTCGTCAAAGATTTCATTTCTACCGGACTCGTAGCGGATCATAACGATATCGGACTTATTTACGGTATAAATGACGCCATCCGGCTCATCATAGAGTCTATATTTAACCTCCTCGCCGGTGATTTCCAGGACTTTGGCCTTAATGTCCCCACCATTTCTTTTGGTTACGAGGTCTTGAGCGTTTGCCATACTCATAGATGTGAATATGACAATCAGAGAGTAAATTATTTTTTTCATGACTTGAAAATAAATTCTACAAAAGGTTTTTTTAATCAAAAAGCGTCCCTTAATTGATTGCGGGTAAAACTTATAATGCTAAACTACAATTATTTTATGCAAATATAGTAGAAAAAATTAGTGACAGGTTATTTTTATTGTATCGTTATTACTTAGCTCTCACAACAGTAGCATTAAGAGTTTCGAGTCGCACCCGGATTACACTCCCGAAAGGCCAATTTGAGTCATACTCCTTTTTCAATTTGGAGGGATTTACTATCTTTGCAGCGCAAATGCGCAATTTTTATATTAATATAAATGCAATTATGAAGAAAATCACTGATGACGTTATCTACATAGGTGTTGACGACCTTGATATTGACCTTTTTGAGAGCCAGTACAAAGTGCCGCAAGGAATTTCCTATAATTCCTATCTCATCCTGGATGAGAAAGTAGCCATATTGGATACCGCCGATGCGAGAAAAGGAGAGGAATGGGAGGAAAATCTGAGCAAGGCTTTGGGAGAGAGGCAGCCGGACTTTCTGGTCGTTCATCACCTTGAGCCGGACCATTCTTCAATGATTGCAAAAATACTCGAAAAATATCCTAAAATTCAGGTTGTAACAGGTGTGCGATCAGTCAAGATGCTTTCGCAGTTCTTTGAAATGCCAGATATCGCCACCCGCTGCATGGAGATGAAGGAGGGTGATCTCCTTGACCTGGGAAAACACAAACTCCGCTTTTATGCGGCGCCTATGGTACACTGGCCAGAAGTTATGGTATCGTTCGATGAGTTTGACGGTGCACTTTACAGTGCAGATGCTTTCGGCAAATTTGGAGCACTTTCAAAATTCGGATTCTATAGCAGCGAAGATAGTGACTGGTCGGAAGAGGCAAGACGCTATTATATCAATATTGTAGGAAAATATGGTGGCCCTGTCCAAGCTCTCCTTAAAAAAGCCTCCGTCCTACCCATCAAATCCATTCGCTCGCTCCATGGTCCCATTATAAATGAGAACCTTGAAAAATATATCAAACTCTACGATACTTGGAGCAGGTGTCTCCCGGAGTCAAAGGGCATTATGATAGCAGTGGCCTCCATTTACGGTGGAACTATGGAGGCAGCGGAAAAACTGAAAGAGCTGCTTGAGTCCAAGGGAGCGGAAAATGTATTCATCAGGGATTTATGTCGCACTGACGTTTCTCGTAATGTTTCAGATGCATTCCGTTACGAGAAACTGGTACTTGCAGCCTCCTCTTATGACAATGGCCTCTTTACCCCGATGCACAGTTTCATTCATATCCTCCAGATGAAATGTTTTATGGGACGTACCATAGGGCTTATAGAAAACGGCTCCTGGGCTCCCTCAGCAGCGAGAGTTATGAATGAAATGCTCTGCCAGTTGACCAATGTCACCATAGTTGAGCCTACCGTTACCATTAGAAGCCGTATGAAGAGTACAGACTATCCTGCACTTGAGAGGCTTGCCGACGCTCTTTTATAAAAACAAGATTCTGCCTCCGTCAGAAGAGGTTTTTATTCGACGTAGAGTACCAGACCTTTGAGATACTCTCCTTCCGGATGGAAAATATTTACTGGATGATCGGCCGGCTGATTGAGCCGGTCAAGGATCTTTACGCTCCTTCCCGCTTCTGCTGCGGCAGAAAAAATGGCGAGGGCGAAAGAGTAGCTATCCACCACTTGTGAGCAGCTGAAGGTAAAAATGATACCTCCCGGAGCTACTTTGGATATTGCCGCACTATTTAGTCTTTGATAGCCTTTGAGTGCATTTCTAAGTGCACCACGGTGTTTCGCGAAGGCGGGAGGGTCAACTATAATCATATCGTATTTGCCCTCAGGAGAATTTCTTACGAAGTCAATAGCATCCTCACAGAAGGAATGATGGTTGGAAAGAGCGTTGAGGGCTACATTCCTCTCCATCATGGCAACCGCTTTTGCGGAACTATCTACTGAATCCACGCTTGCAGCTCCGCCGGCGAGCGCATAAACGGAAAACCCACCGGTGTAAGAGAAAAGATTGAGTACATTGCGTCCGTAGGCATATCTCTCGACAAGTGCCCTGTTTTCTCTCTGATCCAGAAAGAAGCCGGTCTTTTGTCCCTCCTCCCAGCTTACTATGAATTTATGTCCATTCTCCACAACTACACCCTCTTTAGCGCTTTCAAAAGCGTCGTTGCAATAGATGTAGCCATCGCTCAGGTCTAGTCCGGCATTGAATGGAGCAGTCCCCGAACTCTTATCGTAAATTGCCATGAGCTGCTCTCCGTAAACCTCTTTTATGGCATTGGAAATCTTTTCTAAAGAGAGAAACATACCAACCGAATGTGCCTGCACCACCGCCACTCCGTTGTACCAATCCACTATGAGGCCGGGGAGACCATCTCCCTCTCCATGCACCAGACGATAGCAGTCGGTATTCTTCAGAGAGATAGAGAGTCGATGTCTATATGCAGCTGAGATCCTCTCCTTCCAGAAATAAGGGGAGAGAGCAGCATCATCAAAACTGAGAACTCGTACTGCGATCGAGCCTATCTGAAAATGTCCGTAGCCTAAAAGTTCACCGTTTTGGCTGATGACAGATACTATATCTCCTTCGTTCGGTTCACCTTCCATACGAGATATTGCACCGGAGAAGAGCCATGGGTGACGACGCAGCAGGGACTCTTCCCTGCCTTTCTTTAGATGGACGCGTTTCATACTTCGTTCTCTTGTAGTGGAGCTTTGGGAGAGGCCAGGAGCTTTTTGTACATTTTAACGCAAATCCAGGCATCAGTGGCTGCGTATAATTGCTGAGCAGGGGTCAGTTTGGCCGCCTCCCAGTTGGAGAGCTGTTGCGCCTTGGAGATCCTTTTGCCGAGGATGATGGCCGACAACTTGCGTACACTCTTCTCGAGTATGCCGTATTGTTCGACGAAGTCCTGAAGATCTATAAATCTTTGCGGTTCAAACTCTCTGTAACACCGTAGTCCCCTGATATCATCCGTTGTAGCTGCCCCCACTTTGGTTATCTCCGGGTTGGACAATAGGTCAGCCAGCTCCTGCGGTAGTCCGAACTTATTTACTCTAAACAGAAATGCTTTTGTCTCACTGGCCAGTTGAAGTAATGCTGTATTGTGCCTTGGGGTATTGGCATGGAAGTTAGGTTTTGTCTCGGTATCAAAACCGATAAATATTTGTTCACTCAGATGCTTTATGGCCTCTGAAAATTTCTTTCCGGTAGTTGAAATCACATTGATTTCTCCGGGAAATGAAATTACCTCCAGGCTCTCTATCTCTTCAGGTGTAATATGCTCGTTTAACATCAGTAGAGTGTGGGATAGATGAGTTCGTAAGAATAGGGCAACAGTAACTTGATACGCAGGAGGTTGTTACTGTCAATATTGCTCTTTGAAAAGGGTACCTGCTTGGTTGTTATGGTTTGTGAATCCACATCCCTGCCATACTTGAATTCGTAGGTGAGTTTTCCATCCGAAGTGAGGTATTTGCCGTCAAGAAATCCATCAGGGACGGAGATATATCCGTTGACTTTCTGCTCTCCGATGCGCAGAGCAAGGTTTCCCTCCTCGCGCAGGGTATTGTAGCACTCGATTGCAGTATAGAGTGCGGGGTCTATAAATAAGAAATCATCTGCAATCAGATGTTTGTAGAGATATTGACCTTCAACTTTAATATTTTTGAGTTCGTCTATAACTTGCCAAAGTGTCTCTATCAGGAAAGGGTAGTGGGTGCATCCTAGAATTACCGCTCTAAGAGGTGCTGTAGAACCACTAAGACGATGTTTCTCTACCAGTGAAACGAGGTTGAAGCGGGCGTAGTTGACAGCATCATTGAGCTGAATCTCTTTGTAACTGCCTTGAGCATCTCGTCTATAGAGCATTCTGTAACCGGAAAAATCGAAATTATAAATCCTCATTAAATTGATGTCGATGGATTCATCTCCCTGGCCTATACGGGGACCCCTGTATGAATCGCGCGGAAATATGAGGGCTGGGTTGACAAAATCAGGCTCGCTGTCCACAGCCTCGGCAAATCCGTACCCTTTCTGGTTGACAACCGTTACATTTGTCTTAATGTCCCGCTCTGCTACCATCTCTTCAATTGTGCGCTGATATGCACCGGATGCAATTGTACCGGGAGTTGCGAGTACTCCAATGGCAAACGGCTGATCACCTTCACTCACATTCAACTCGTCTAGAGTTGCCTTTACCCCGGCATTGATTACTCCAATCACTTTTACACCGGTTTTGCTTTGCTCCAGCAGCGAAGCTATATCCTTCAACCCATACGCAGTAGCGGTATTGCAGGCTATTACTATGATTTTTACGCGGGGTTTAACTCCGTTGGCCTCTCTATCGTATTGTGTTTCGTAGTAATTGTCACCGAGCAGGAAAAGCGCATCTTTGACCACCAGTTCCCTAAGATAATCGCTCTTGCCTTCTGCATCATAATTGCCGTAGGGCATATTGGCCTGATCTGCGAGATATATGAAATGTTCTCCTGCAAAGTCCAGGATATCATCATCGCCCATTTTGCCGGTTATATTGTCGAAAACATCCAGGGATACGATTTTTTCAAGAACCGTCAAACCTCCTGTACCGGAATCGAAGACGCCGATGGGCAGCATCTTGAGATTTTCCGGATACTCTTCAAAATCTCCATAAAATACTGAGGTACTGTCATGGAGAGCTCTGTCGATGATGGGCAGATTGATGACCGCCTGTGGAACATTTTTCTTGCATGACAAAAAAGTCGCTGATAATGCAAGTGTGATGAACAGTACTTTTTTCATAATTATCTTCTATAGTTGAATTTCCCGTGTTCTGAAATTATTTCTACCTCAGCTTGATGACTTTTTTCCACTTTTCCTACTATACGCGCCTCTATTCCGAATCCTTCGGAAATGGAGATAATAGCCCTCGCTATCTTTTCAGGAACATATAGTTCCATCCTATGTCCCATATTGAACACCTTATACATCTCACTCCATGGAGTACCTGATTCCTGTTGGATAGTCCTAAAGAGCACCGGTGTAGGGAAGAGGTTGTCCTTGATCACTTTCAGCCCCTCAATGAAATGAAGCACCTTGGTCTGGGCACCACCCGAACAGTGTATCATACCGTGGATCTGAGGGCGATAATTATTCAGTACCTCTTTAATTACCGGCGCATAGGTGCGTGTGGGGGAGAGAACCAGTTTTCCATAGGTAAGTCCACTCTCCGGCTCTAGGTCGGTAAGGGACTTGCTCCCGCAATAAACATATTGTTCATCAACCGAATTGTCAAAACTTTCAGGATATTTTGCAGCCAGGGAGTGCTCAAACATATCGTGACGTGCTGAAGTAAGCCCATTGCTACCCATCCCGCCGTTGTACTCCTCTTCGTATGTGGCTTGTCCGAAGGATGCCAGCCCTACCACTACATCACCGGCACAAATACGTCCATTGTCTATCACATCGCTGCGGAGCATACGGGTACACACGGTACTGTCAACTATCACGGTCCGTACCAAATCCCCCACATCTGCAGTCTCGCCGCCTGTAAGCAGCAGTCCGATGCCCAGATCAGCCATCTTTCCGACAAATTCCTGCGATCCGCCAATGAGTGCGCTGATTACCTCTCCCGGGATTAGTTGTTTGTTTCGTCCGATAGTGGAGGAGATTAAGATATTATCTGTGACCCCAACACAGAGCAGGTCGTCAGTATTCATCACAATCGCATCCTGAGCGATACCCTTCCAGACGCTCATGTCGCCTGTCTCTTTCCAGTAAATATAAGCGAGAGAACTTTTGGTGCCTGCACCATCAGCGTGCATCACCACACAGTAATCAGGATCATTACTCAGAAAATCGGGTACGATCTTGCAGAACGCTTTTGGGAAAAGCCCCTTATCCATATCGGCAATAGCCTTATGCACATCTTCTTTGGAAGAGGAAACCCCCCTTGCAGCATATCTGTTGGCTTCGGTATTGTTCATATCTCCTCTAAAACTGCCCATTGCTATCTCTTTTTTGAATAATATTCCACAAAATTACTTGTTTTATTGAAACAATCCCTCTTTTTTGCTATTTTTGTCCACCTCAATAAAGCACAACACTATGCGTACAAGACTAATTGCCGCCCTTTTACTTTTGCCGGGCCTTCTCTTTGCCCAGAACCGGGTACAGAATTACATTAACCGACAACTCAAGACCGACTCACTCTTCATCAATGCTGCAGTCGGTATTCTTGCCGTGGATGAAAACGGAAAAGATATAGCTTCCTGGAATGGAGAGATGCCACTGCTGACGGCTTCTACGATGAAGACCATAACCACGGGAGTAGCCATTGAAGTGCTCGGTCCTGACTTCAAGTTTTCTACAAAGGTGGCTTATGACGGCTATATCATGGATGACGGTACTCTGAATGGCGATCTCTACATAGTCGGGGGAGGTGATCCTACCTTAGGGTCACATGATAAGATAGCATTTCCCATAGATTCGATTTTCGCAATATGGGCAGATGCAATAGCCGAAGCCGGTATAAAACGCATAAATGGAAGCATCATCGGTGATGACCGTTTCTTTATAGATGAGAATATTCCTGATAGTTGGGCTTACGGCAATCTGGGCTACTACTATGGCAGCGGTCCTTCCGGCCTTTCATACGCTGAAAACCTCAGCCGTTTTGAGATTGAGCCGGGAGCAACAGTGGGAGATCCGGTGAAAATTACACCGCTCCCTTCATACTCACCGAAAATGACCTATATCAACGAGGTTATTACCGGTCCCGAAAAGAGTCGTGACGGTACTGAATATTATGTTACCAACCTTGCGCCGGTCGGCAAATTTGTGGGTACCTATGCGGTAGATATGCCCAAGAGAGTAGTAACACGTTCCAACAGGTTTGGTCCCTCTACATGTGCAGGTGCTTTCGATAGCTTTCTCGCAGGGAAAGGTATTCCTTCCCGTGGAGTAAATGACGTGGCTTCGCTCAGGCAGATGGGCATCGCAGTGCCGGATCAGAATAAACTCACTTATTTGGCGGAAACCTTCTCTCCCGAACTGATTGAGATCATCAATGTTACCAATACCATCAGCAACAACTTTTACGCTGAGACCATGCTCAAGATGCTCGGTAAAGCGCTTGTGGATAATTCCTATTTTTACGCATCCACGGAGGCTGTGGAACAGTATCTCCGGGATCACGGTGTGGATACCTATGGGCTTCGCCAGGATGACGGTAGCGGCCTCTCCAGAGAAAACTATGTTTCGCCTCGATTCTTTACAAATTTTTATACTTATAAAGAACAAAGTGCTACATTTGCCCAATACTTTGAGAGTTTCCCCGGCCCGGGACGTCCCGGCACACTTGAGGGGGTGTTAAAGGAGGAAAAACAGGAAATCAAGGAAATTATCAGGGCAAAAAGCGGTTCTTTGTCGAGTGTGAGATGTTATGCGGGCTATGTGAAGACGAAAAAGGGTTACATCAAGTTTGCAATATTGGTGAATAATTTTGATTGTCCCACAAGCGCGGTTCAGCCTAAGATTGAAGGATTCATGAGGGAACTTGCAAAGTATGGCAGCAGCCATCGCAGATAGATTGAGAATAATTTATTTAACAACAATAAACAATAATAACTGATTTTTTAAAATGCTAACATTATCCGAAAAAGCCCAAAAGATGCCGGCTTCCCCTATTAGAAAGCTTGTTCCTTTTGCTGATGCAGCAAAGAAAAGAGGCGTTAAAGTGTATCACCTCAACATCGGTCAGCCCGACATTGCTTCCCCAAAAGAGGCACTTGATGCTGTAAAGAACAATAAGCTCAAACTTGTCGAGTATCCCAATTCCGCAGGCAACAAGAGCCTTCTCGAAGGACTTGTAAAGTACTACAAGGGGATTAATATCGATATCGATACATCTTGCATAAACATAACAAACGGTGGTAGCGAAGCACTCCAGATTGCACTTGCAGTAACTTGTAACCCTGATGATGAGGTTATCGTTTTTGAGCCCTTCTACACTAACTACAACTCTTTCGCTTTGCAGAACGATGTTATCCTCAAGCCCATCACCACCAAGATAGAGGATGGTTTTGCTCTTCCCCCGATGTCGGAGGTTGAGAAGAGGATTACTCCCAAGACAAAAGGTATCATTATCTGCAACCCGGGCAATCCGACTGGTTCTCTATATACAAAAGAGGCATTGATGGAGCTCGGCGCAATTGCCAAAAAATATGGGCTATATATCTATTCCGACGAGGTATACCGTGAGTTCTGTTATACTGACGAACCTCACTTCTCCTGTATGCATATCCCCGGGCTGGAGGAGAATGTCATACTCCTAGATTCGGTTTCTAAGAGATACAGTCTCTGTGGTGTAAGAATCGGCTTTATAGTATCAAAAAATAAGGAGGTGATGAAATATGTGCTCCGTTATGCTCAAGCACGTCTTTGCTCACCTGCCTATGGTCAGATTGCCGCTGAAGGTGCTCTGGATACCCCTGCAGAATATTTCAAGGAAGTTCGTGACGAGTATATCCATCGTCGCAATGTGCTAATCGAAGGTCTTAGGAAGATCAAGGGTGTTCAGGTTCCCATGCCTATGGGTGCATTCTATGCTGTGGTGCAACTACCCGTGGACGACAGCGACAAGTTTGCGCAATGGCTGCTTGAGGAGTTTGAGTATGAAGGTCAGACAGTAATGGTAGCCCCTCTTGCAGGCTTCTATGCCACCAAGGGACTTGGTACCAATCAGATCCGTATGGCATACGTGCTTAAGGAGGAGGACCTCAAGGCTGCACTGAAGTGCCTCGAGGTGGCTCTTGATAAGTATCCCGGCAGAGTGAAATAACTTTTTGCGGAATATAGGCTTCCAAATGAGGAGGGTGACAACAAAGTCAAATCGACTTGATGTCACCCTCTCTTTTTGTTATGAGTCAGTTACGAGTGGCACGTAACCTGCACCACGCACCCTGCAACCCGGCACTTATTTCGCCGGTGTCCATTTGCATCTGACAGGGGAGATTATTTCTCCACTTTTCTTCATTTCTGCAAATACTTTGTCAACTACTTTGCGGTCAATTCCTGTCAGTTTTGCAACATCACCTGCTCCAAGGGGTTTGTCCGCCTCTCGCATCGCTTTTAGTATAGCCTGTTTTTCCATGATTCAAAATATTTATTTAAAGTTATTTTATGTTTATATCGTCTAATTCTTTGCCTGCCACCTTTTTCGAGAAGTGTTCCATAAAGGTGTCGGAATAGCTCTTTGAGATGGGAATTTCTGCAGCACCATCATAATCAAGGTCAATGAAAAACCCTTCTCTTTCACTACGTAGTACCTTTATTCGGGATATGTTGACTATATAAGAGCGGTGACATCTGATCAGTGAAGAGCCCTTGAGAGATTTTTCTATTACTTTGAGGGGGCAACGCAGCATATAACTCGACATTTCGCCATTGTTTAGGTAGTGTATGCGCACATAATTGTCCTGAGAGATTATATAGTAGAGGTCGGACTCTTTTATGGAAAACCTCATGATGCCATTGTGGTCATAAAGGTTGATGATTCTGGGTTCAATTTCCTGATGAATTGAGCCTATCATATCATCATCTTCATCATCGTCACTCGATTCTACGCTACTTTTTTTCTTTGCAGGCAAGTCACCTGTACTGATTCCTGCTCCGGCAGGGATGGGTTTGCCATCCATGCTTAGAGGAGTATGCGCACTCCTTCTCCATCCGGCATAGAGGATCCTCAAACGCTCTTTGAGGTCTCGTTGGATAGACCATAGTATGGAGATGGTGTTTGAAAGGATAAGTATTGCAATTACCACTACCAGTCCTTTGGTAAAAATTGTAACAAAAGGGAAATTGCCTATTATAAGGTCCGCTTTCATAAGCGTGTGTGTCACGTAGGAATAAAAGAGAGTTATCACAAGTGCTTCGGCAAGCATCCAAAGAGCATAACTCCAAGAGCGGAATTGCCGTCTTCTTCTTAGTCTGCACATAAGAACACGACAAGCGGCCAGAATCAGAAAAGCTACTGCTACGCATCCTACCGTGAGGAAGAACGAAACTGCCCCTGATAGTTTAAACCAGGTTGTGGATGAATAAGGCACATATATTGATAGAAATCCTACTGATATGGCAATAGTGACAATGACGGTAACTATCTGGTGCCTTTTTTCAAGCAGATAATCCGGTAATTTCTTATTCATATTGTCTAATTAATACTCAAAGTTAGTAAAAGATGCCACAAAAACGAAAATTTTACCCCAAAAGGGACGAATTCTACCACATAACATCACCGACAACCACAATCTTTTTGTCATTTGTCGCCACTAAAATAGATTTGCGGGCGAAACTCAAAAAATTTTGAAAGAATGAATATTATCGGGACGGGGAGGGCCCATCCGTCACTTGTAGTGACCAATGAGATGCTCTCCACTTTTCTTGACACAAGTGATGAGTGGATTACCACTCGTACAGGTATAAAACAACGTCATCTTATTTCACATGAAAAGTTAGAGGATCTGGCTGTGGAAGCATGTAACAAGGCATTGGAAGATGCCGGAATAACCGCTAAGGATCTGGATTTCATAGTTTGCTCCAATGTAGTCAATGAGTACATTACTCCCTCTCTGAGCTGTATCGTTCAAGGGATGATAGGAGCAACATGCCCCTGTTTTGACCTGAATAGTGCTTGTGCAGGATTTATCTACGCATTGGATGTTGCGGACTCTTATTTTAAAGCCAAAAGCAACGTAAACCATATCCTCGTGCTTTGTGCAGAGGAGCCAACACGTATGTGTGATTGGCAGGAGCGCAGCACTTGTGTCCTTTTTGGGGACGGTGCAGGTGCGGCAGTTCTCACGAGAGGAGATGACTTCAAATCCTTTTCTCTCTCTTCATTTAGCAGCATTGACCCCCTTTATCAGATCAGGCAGCTCGAAAAGACTCCTTTCATTACAAAGGAAGAATTCGGAGGCCCGCTCGTAATGAAGGGACAAGATGTCTTTAAACTTGCAGTCAACTCTTCGCTGAATGATATTCGCAGAGTAGTAGAAGAGACCGGCATCACTTATGATGAAGTAGATTACTATCTTCTCCACCAGGCAAATATCCGTATCATAGAAACAATCAGAAAAACGCTCAACCAGGACAAAGTCAAATTTCCGCACAATATCGAGAATTATGGAAACACTTCCTCTGCCAGTCTACCCATTCTCCTTGATGAACTAAACCGTAACCAAACACTAAATAGCGGAGATACCATAGTGTTGAGCGCATTTGGAGCAGGCTTCACAGCCGGAGCCTGCCTCCTAAAATGGTCAAAAAACTAAAAATCATGATAAAAACAAGAATTACAGAATTGTTGGGTATTGAGTACCCTATTGTACAAGGTGGTATGGCTTGGGTAGCTGATGCCAGTTTGGCTAGTGCCGTCTCCAATGCCGGAGGCCTGGGCCTTATCTCCAGCATCAATGCAAGTGCGGATACGGTCCTTGAAGAGATCAGAAAATGTAAAAAAATGACAAACAAGCCTTTCGGGGTAAATATAATGCTGATGAGTCCTATCGCGGATCAAGTGGCACAGTTTGTTATAGATGAGCAGGTACCGATAGTCTCCACGGGTGCAGGTACCCCTGCAAAATATATGGAACAATGGCTTAAGGCAGGTATAAAAGTAATACCTGTCGTGGCCTCTGCTGCTTACGCCATACGAATGGAGAAGATAGGTGCAGTCGCTGTTGTTGCCGAAGGCGGTGAAGCAGGAGGGCATATCGGTGAGATGAATACCATGGCCCTTATACCGCAGGTGTGCGATGCTGTCTCCATCCCCGTAATTGCTGCAGGTGGTATTGCAGATGGCAGAGGCTTTGCCGCTGCGATGATGCTCGGTGCAGAAGGTGTTCAAATAGGCACCCGTTTTATTACCGCCACTGAATCTAACGCCCACGACAATTATAAGCAAAAAATTATTGCCGCAGGCGATACCGATACCATTGTTACGGGTAAATCTCTTGGGCATCCGGTGCGAGCATTGAAAACTCCATTTAGCAGAAAATTTGCTCAGATGGAGAACGATCCTACGCAGACCCCTGAATCCATAATGGAATTTGGCAGCGGGTCGCTCCGTAAAGCGGTTAAGGATGGAGATGAAAAGATGGGCAGCTTCATGGCCGGGCAAGGTTCAGGACTGGTGAAGAAGGTTCAGCCCGCAAAAGAGATTATACTGGAGATCGTAAGCGATGCCAGGAATCTTCTCGAAGGTTCTTCTAAATATTTTTAATATGGCACGTAGAGTAGTTGTAACAGGAATGGGGGTAATATCCCCCGTTGGAAATAATTTGCAAGAGTTCTGGTCATCCATTATTGCAGGAAAGTGCGGAATAGGGACGATTGAGCGTTTTCCTACGGACAATCTTTTGGTAAAAATTGCCGGTGAGGTCAAAAACTTCAACCCCGGTGATCATGGCATTGACCCACCTACTGCACGAAAGAATGATCGTTATGCACTCTTTGCTCTTGCTGCGGCCCACCAGGCCATGACTGCAAGTGGTCTGAATAAGGAGAATATTGCTCCTGAACGCCTTGGGGTCTATATAGGATCAGGTATCGGGGGTATGGATACCTTCGTTACAGAGACCACCAAACTGGTTCAGGATGGTCCCAAGTGGGTATCTCCACTTTTTATCCCGATGATGATCTCCAATATTGCTTCCGGCAATATAGCTATCGAGTACGATGCGAGGGGTGTTTGTCTGCCGATAGTGACTGCTTGTGCCACGGGTACCCACTCGATAGGAGAGGCCTTTAGGGCTGTAAAACATGGTTATGCTGATGCAATCATCTGCGGAGGTTCGGAAGCTGCCGTTCACCCACTTTCCATCAGCGGATTTGCTAATAGCAGAGCACTATCGCGCTCAGAGGATCCTCTACAGGCCTCTCTGCCTTTCGATATACGTAGGCAGGGTTTTGTCATAGCAGAGGGGGCGGGAATAGTTGTGCTGGAAGAGTACAACCACGCAGTGGCTCGCGGCGCTAAAATCTATGCGGAGGTCAGTGGCTATGGCAACACCTGTGATGCTTACCATTATACTGCACCGCGCCCGGATGCTACAACAGCAGCTGAGGCAATGCGCCAGGCACTTGAAGAGGCCGGATACCGAAAGGGAGAAAAAATCCATATCAATGCCCACGGTACCGGAACCCCTCTCAACGACAAGTCCGAGACGCTCTCAATAAAACTTGCCGTAGGTGAAGAGGAGGCTCGTAAAGTTGCCATTTGCTCTACCAAGTCCATGACAGGTCATATGCTGGGTGGTGCAGGAGGTGTAGAGCTGGTAGCGGCCGTGATGGCTCTAAGTGAGGGGATTATTCCTCCCACTATAGGTCTGAATGAGCCGGATCCCGAGTGTGACCTCGATTATACGCCAAATAAGGCACGCACTTTTGCGGCTGACATTGCTCTCTCCAATTCTCTGGGATTTGGGGGGCACAATGGCTGTATCGCTTTGCGCAGAATCAATTTATAAACCTTTTAATTATATTTGCACAGGATTATGACTAGAGAGCAGATCAAAGAGTTCATCCCTCACAGAGAGCCGATGATACTGGTTGATAAAATCGAAATCGATGACAATAATGTGGCACATGCCAGTTACTACGTTACGGGAGATGAATTTTTCCTTAAGGGACACTTTCCCGGCCATCCGGTTGTACCGGGCGTAATACTTTGCGAGATGATGGCACAGGCATGCTCGTTGCTTATAGGTGATGATTTGAAGGGACGAACACCTTTTTATGCAGGTATTGAGGGGGTAAGGTTCAAGAATTCGGTTTTTCCCGGAGACACTTTTGAAACCACTGCCAGAATTATAGATAAAAAAGGGATGGTCTATTTTACAGAGGCTACCGGGTCTGTAGATGGTAAACTGTGCGTGAAAAGCAAACTGGCATTTGCTCTTGTAGACAATGACAAATTGGAGGAGAGAAAACAATAATTAAGAGATATGGGACTTCTAAAGGGAAAAATCGCACTGGTAACCGGTGCATCGAGAGGTATCGGCAAGGCCATTGCCATTAAATTTGCCCGGGAGGGCGCAGACATTGCATTTACGGCACGTAGCGAGAGTAAGCACTTTCTCGATACCGTGGCGCAAGTAACGGCATTTGGAGTACGATGCAAAGGATATACTTCAGATGCATCCGATTTTAAGCAGACGCACGAGCTAGTAGATCAAGTAATGGCTGATTTTGGCAGAATAGACATATTGGTCAACAATGCAGGTGTGACTCGGGACGGTCTTATAATGAGAATGAGCGAAGAGCAGTGGGATGAAATCCTTACAGTCAATCTTAAATCGGCATTCAACTTCACCCATGCAGTAGTGCCTATTATGGCACGCCAAAGAGGTGGCAGCATAATCAATATGACCTCCATCGTGGGTATTTCCGGTAACGCGGGACAATGCAACTATGCAGCTTCGAAAGCAGGGATGATTGGGTTGGCAAAAAGTGTTGCCAAAGAGATGGGTTCACGCGGTATTCGCGCCAACTCCATAGCCCCGGGATTTGTGGAGACGGAAATGACTGATGCCCTTCCCGAAGATGTACGCCAGGGATGGCTCAAGATGATTGCACTCCGTCGCAGCGCCACTCCCGAAGATGTGGCAAATGTTGCCCTATTCCTTGCCTCCGACCTTTCCGGGTACGTCACAGGCCAGACGATAGTAGTGGATGGAGGAATGTGAAAAATGTTCGGAAATTTCCGAACATTTTTTAGTGTGTAGTTCAGAGTATGTAGTGTGTAGTGAGTTTGTAGTTCCAAGTTCCGAGTTATTCTTTAACACCAAATTTACTTGGATTGTTATACATGTACATTAATAGTTTTGTTATCTCAGCGTTTGAAGCACAGTATTTTAGGTAAAGTTCTTCTGAGATATATCTGTGCTTCCTTGTAAATTCTAACCACACAAGTGTTTCGCTATTTTCGCCTAAACAGTCAGATATTTTCAACAAAAAGTGTTTTAGATAATTCCTTTTTCTATAAGCTTCTGCAAAATTTGCACAAACAGATCTACTAGAGCGACGGATTTGACTAGTAAGCGAATATTGTTCTTCCTTAGGAAATGAGAGAGTTAAATCGAAAATTTCACAAGCCTGTTTAAATGCTCTTTTGTAAACAATCAAATCCCTAAAATCACCAAATTTCTTATAACCCGTATTCATAACTTCTCACTCCTCAACTTCACACTCCCATTCCCACTCCCACTCCCACTACATACTACATACTACCC
>DBQO01000008.1:0-30571 GCA_002305275.1 Bacteroidales bacterium UBA1392
AATGATTTTTTTTATGTAAGTTTGTAGGTTAAATCGACAATAGAAACATAGATAAGAATATGGTAAAGATATCAAAGAACTTCGTCAAGGAGTTGGAGTGGAGGGGGATGATCCATGACATGATGCCGGGCACGGAAGAACAGTTGATGAAAGAGCCTACATCGGCCTATGTGGGCATTGATCCCACTGCGGATTCACTCCATATTGGCCACCTGGTGAGCATTATGATGCTCAAACATTTTCAGAATTGCGGTCACAGACCGATAGCTCTGGTAGGTGGTGCCACAGGTATGATCGGCGACCCCTCAATGAAGTCATCCGAGCGCAATCTCATAGATGAGGCTACTCTCAGGCACAACGAAGCGGCCATTAAGAGACAGCTCTCCAAATTCCTCGACTTTGACAGTGAAGCCCCCAATGCGGCCAAACTGGTCAACAACTACGATTGGATGAAGGATTTTTCTTTTCTGGATTTTATTCGCGATATAGGAAAGCATATCACCGTCAATTATATGATGAGTAAGGATTCGGTCAGAAAGCGTATCTCCGGTGATGAGCGCGAGGGCATGTCCTTTACCGAATTTACCTATCAGCTGGTACAGGGGTACGACTTTTTATGGCTTTATGAGCATGAAGGGTGCAAACTCCAGATGGGCGGCAGCGACCAGTGGGGCAATATTACCACCGGTACGGAACTCATCCGCCGCAAACTTTCCGGCGAAGCCTTTGCGATGACCTGCCCACTGATAACAAGGGCTGACGGGGGCAAATTTGGAAAAACCGAACAGGGCAATATCTGGCTTGATGCAAGATACACCTCTCCTTATACCTTCTATCAGTTCTGGCTCAACGTGAGCGATGAGGATGCGCAGAAATATATAAGGATTTTTACGATGCTCACCCGTGAAGAGGTTGAGGCGGCAGTAGCCGAACACATGCAGGCTCCTCATCAAAGAAATCTTCAGAAGCTGCTCGCAAAGGAGATTACCGTAATGGTGCATGGAGAGCAGGAATACGTCAATGCGCTTAATGCCTCGTCCATTCTTTTCGGCAACGCCACTTCGGAGGCCTTAAAGGCACTCGATGAGCAGACATTCCTCTCGGTATTTGAGGGCGTACCCCGGTTTGAACTCCGTAAGGAGCAACTCCCTTCCGACATCATCGAGATGTTGGCAGTCACCACCTCCGTATTTCCCTCCAAGGGAGAATGTCGCAAGATGATACAGGGCGGCGGTCTCTCAATCAACAAAGAGAAGGTGACGGAGACAGACTTCTTGCTGTCAGAGGAACACCTGCTAGACGACAAGTATATTTTGGTACAAAAAGGCAAGAAGAACTACTTCATATTGAAATTTGAACAATAAAAATATAAGGTTATGGAAAACGAAAGCAAAAGACAGCGTATGGTAGCAAGGCAGATCCAGCGGGATCTTGCTGAAATAATAAGGGGTAGAGGTATGGCTGCCTTTGACGGGGCCATGGTAACGGTAAGTGGAGTAAAGATGAGTCCCGACCTCTCGCTTGCGAGAGTTTATGTGAGCATTTTCCCTTCAGATAAGAGTCAAAAGGTAATGGATACCCTAAGCCTTCAGAACAGGAGTCTGCGGGGAGAATTGGGCAATCTCGTGGCTAAACAGTTGAGGATTGTGCCTGAGCTTACATTCTTCATAGATGATTCGCTCGACTATGTCGAGCATATAGACGAGCTGCTCAATAAGGAGTAATGAACCTATCGACTTTTATTGCCGGGCGCTATCTCTTCGCAAAGAAGTCTCACAATGTGATTAATATCATATCAGGCATCTCTGCGGCGGGAATTGCCATAGGTTGTGCCGCCCTGGTGGTGATAATGTCGATATACAATGGTTTTGACTCCATTATACGCACACTCTACAA
This sequence comes from Bacteroidales bacterium UBA1392, assembly GCA_002305275.1. Taxonomy (GTDB): domain Bacteria; phylum Bacteroidota; class Bacteroidia; order Bacteroidales; family UBA932; genus Cacconaster. The sequence continues at coordinate 1,897 of DBQO01000008.1, forward strand.
CAGTTATACCCCCGATCTTCTTATAACCCCCGCAGAGGGAAAGGTCTTTACAACTGAGAGTGAAGGATTCGAAAAGATAAGGAGCGATGCTTCGGTTCTCTCTTTTTGTGAGGTGTTGGAGGAAAATCTCTTTGTCAGATATGGAGACAGTCACATCGTTGCTACGGCGAGAGGAGTGGATTCGGTCTATATAAGTGCCACGGGATTGAAGGATTATGTGGTTGAGGGCAATTTTGAACTGGAGTTCGGTGATCTTAAGCAGGTGGTCTTAGGCCATACGCTCGCGCAGGAACTGGGATTGAAGATAGCATTTGTATCACCATTGGAGGTCTATTTTCCTTCCAGGACTGCGGATGTTTCGCCGGTCAACCCTTTTGCCTCGCTTCGCAGCCAGCGTCTCTATCCTGGCGGCATCATCTCTCTTGACCAAAATTTTGACAAGAAGTACATGTTTATGCCGGTTGAGAGCCTCCGCTCCCTGCTGGATTATGACAAAGAGGTTACTTCGGTTGAGATATATGTCGATTCCAGCGCTCTTTCGCCGAATGGAGTGATAACTGCGGATTTTCAGAAGAGGGTAAGTGCAGCATTGGGTGACTCTTTTACGGTTAAAAACCGGCAGCAGCAAAATGAGTCTCTCTATAAACTTCTCTCTTACGAGAAAATTGCCATCTACGCCATACTGCTCTTCGTTATGATTATAATTTCGTGCAATATCTTCGGCTCGCTTTCGATGCTGATTATAGAGAAGCGCGACGATATAGAGATATTGAAGTCGATGGGAGCCGATGAGAGGCTTATAAAAAAGATTTTTGTCAAGGAGGGATGGATGATTTCGCTACTCGGCATTGCAGCCGGCATAGCTCTGGGGCTTTTGGTCTGTCTATTGCAGCAGAGAGTCGGATTGGTCAGGATGCCCGGCAATTTTATAGTTGAATATTACCCGGTAGTGATACGCTGGAGTGATATTTTGGTTATTGCGAGTGGTGTGGGATTGATAGGTTATCTGGCTGCGGTGGTTTCACGAGCAGCCAACTGATAGGTATATGTACAAAAAAAAGGGCTGACCCTCTGCCGGAATCAAACCCCTTTCCTTGTGTACTAAAACCTAAACCTACTATATAGATGCAATAAAGGGTAAAAACGTTGCATCATTTTTGCAAAAAAGTTGAAATATTTTAAAAATAATGGATAACGAGAGAAAAGTCATAGAAGAAATTGCCGGTGGAGAGTACCGGCATGGCTTCGAAACCGACCTGGAACAGGAATTTATTCCCAAAGGATTGAACGAGGATATAATCCGCATTATCTCCGCCAAAAAGGAAGAACCTGAGTGGATGCTGGATTTTCGCCTCAAGGCTTTTGCCAAATGGCAGCAGAAGAGCATGCCCACCTGGGCCCATCTTGAGATTCCCGAAATTGATTTCCAGGATATCATATATTATGCTGCTCCGAAGATTACGAATAGCTCCGGAGAGATTGATCCTGAGCTGGCAGCTACTTTTGACAAGCTGGGGATCCCGCTACATGAGCGCAACGTGCTGGGCGGAGTGGCGGTGGATGCCGTATTCGACTCGGTCTCAGTCAAGACCACCTTCAGGGAGACTCTTGCGGAGAAAGGAATCATATTTTGCTCCTTTTCGGAAGCGGTCAGGGATTACCCCGATCTGGTGCGTAAATATCTGGCTTCGGTCGTCCCGATAGGTGATAACTATTTTGCCGCTCTAAACTCCGCAGTTTTCAGCGACGGCTCCTTCTGCTATATTCCCAAAGGGGTCAGGTGTCCGATGGAACTTTCGAGCTATTTCCGCATAAATGCGAAAGGCACCGGACAGTTTGAGAGGACTCTGATCATTGCTGATGAAGGCTCCTATGTGAGTTATCTGGAGGGCTGTACGGCACCGATCCGCGATGAGAATCAGCTGCACGCGGCGGTGGTAGAGATCATAGTGGAACGCGATGCCGAAGTGAAATACTCCACGGTTCAGAATTGGTATCCGGGAGATAAGGAGGGCAAAGGCGGTATATACAATTTTGTGACAAAGAGAGGCCTCTGTAAGGGTTCGGGCAGCCGTTTGTCCTGGACACAGGTGGAAACGGGATCCTCCATTACCTGGAAATATCCCAGTACCATACTTAGGGGAGACAATTCCAGCTCGGAATTCTATTCCGTAGCGGTGACGAACAACCGCCAACAGGCAGACACAGGTACCAAAATGATCCATTTGGGTAAAAATACCGTAAGTCGCATCGTAAGTAAGGGTATCTCGGCAGGTTATAGCCAGAATAGTTACCGTGGGCTTGTAAAAGTGGCCCCCGGTGCTTCCGGATCGCGTAATCACTCCCAGTGTGACTCCCTTTTGTTGGGAGACAAATGCGGTGCTCACACCTTTCCCGTGATACAGTGTGATAATCTAAGCTCGGTAGTGGAACACGAGGCCACCACCTCCCGGATAAGTGAAGATCAGCTCTTCTATTGTCGTCAGAGAGGCATCCCGGAGGAGGATGCGGTAGGACTTATCGTAAACGGTTATGCGAGAGAGGTGCTGAATCAACTCCCCATGGAGTTTGCAGTCGAGGCGCAAAAACTATTGCAAATATCACTTGAAGGAAGTGTAGGATGATTAAAGAGATAATAAACTATCCGCTTTTTACCATTGCCGGTGATCTTCCGGTGCTGCTTATCGACCTTGTCACCGCGATATTCGGGTTGACTTGCGTCTTTCTGGCCGGTCGCAACAGCAAGTACAACTTCTGGGTGGGCTATTTCTATACGGCACTTCTCTTTCTGATGTTTTGGAATAAAAATCTCTACGCCAGCCTCATACTTCAGCCCATATCTTTGGGTATAAATATTCTGGGCCACTATAGGTGGACCCATCCTAAAAAAGGGGAGGAGAGCTCTTCAGACCCCAAATCCCTTAAGGTGACCATGCTCACCTGGCGCCAGAGGACAATCACCATAGCATTGGTCTTCCTTCTGGCGATAGTATGGGGATGGGTGCTGAGGCAACTTGGTACAAGATGGTTCGTGGGAGTGTTCCCTTCCGACCCAATACCCTATCTGGATGCATTTGTGACGGTATTGATACTTGTGGCACAATTTCTTTCCGCTCAAAAGAAGTGGGATTGCTGGGTTGTCTGGCTTTTTGTCAACATCACTCAGATAATACTTCACATCTCGGTAGGCCACATATTCATGCCTATTGTGAGTGGGCTATACCTCATCAATGGTTTGGCCTCCCTCTATACTTGGTTTAAATTGTACAAAAAAGAAAAAAACGATAATAAATGAACAACGACAACATTATGCTTAAAATAAGCGGACTAAAAGTCTCCATAGATGACCGTGAAATCCTCACAGGCGTCAATCTGGAGGTAAGGCCGGGAGAGGTACACGCCATTATGGGTCCAAACGGCTCCGGCAAAAGTACTCTTTCCGCAGTACTTGCGGGTAATGAGAATTTCAAAGTGACCGAGGGGGAAGTCCTTTTCGAGGGTGAGGATTTGCTCAAACTCTCTCCGGAAGAGCGCTCCTGGGCAGGCGTTTTTCTGGGATTCCAGTATCCGATAGAGATCCCCGGAGTGACAAACGTCAATTTTATAAAAACTGCCATAAATGAGCACCGCAAACGGAAGGGACTTCCCGAACTTAGTGCGGCGCAATTTCTCAAATTGATGCGGGAGAGAATGGCTTATGTCGATATGGATAGCAGCTTCACCTCAAGGGGAGTCAACGTGGGATTTTCCGGAGGGGAGAAAAAACGAAACGAGATATTCCACATGGCGATGCTCGAGCCGAAACTCGCAATCCTTGACGAAACGGACTCAGGACTGGACGTGGATGCACTTCGCATAGTTGCAAGCGGCATCAACAGGCTAAAAACCCCTCAGAATGCGACAATAGTTATAACACACTACCAGCGTCTTCTCGACTACATAGTACCCGACTACATCCACGTCATTTACAAGGGGAGCATCATCAAAAGTGCAGGCCGCGAACTTGCACGGGAAATCGAACAACGAGGTTACGACTGGCTGATCAATTGACAATGAAACAGAACTATATATACGCACCCAATCTTACCAGCGAATTTAAATGTAAGGTGCCTCTGCAAGGGACACGGCAACTCTTTATTGTAAATGGAAGGGTACAGGGAGGCAGGAGTCCATTCTCACTCAGGCTTGAAGAGGGAGAGGCGATGGAAGAGATACTCCAGATCATCTCCGTGCGCCACAAGTCCTATAAAGAAGAGCTCTCCACGCAGCAGGACTTCCATTTCGGGAAAGGCTCCGTGGGTAGAATAATCCAATGCTCTCACACCTTCTCGCCGGACAGATTCGTGACTACTGAAAAGGTTACCATAACGGTGGAAAGAGATGCATCAGCTGAGTTTTGCATTATGCAGAATGAACACAATAATGCGGAACACAACACCTCATACGAGGCAAATCTGGCTGAGGGAGCCTCTCTCAATATGGTCTTTCTCTCGCTGCACGGCGGAATCATACGCAACGAGATAGTTGTCAATCTCAATGGAAGTCATGCGCAATGCGACCTTGCAGGACTCTACCTCACCGATTCCAGGCAGCTGATGGACAACAATATCCATCTCAATCACCTGGTTCCCTACTGTACCAGCAGCCAACTCTTCAAGGGAATCCTCGACGACGAAGGAGTAGCCCGCTTCTATGGTCTTATCAAAGTAGCGCCGGATGCGCAGAAGACGGAGGCCTACCAAGCCAACCACAACCTGCTTATTTCCGACAAGGCAAAGGCACACACCAAACCTCAGCTGGAAATCTATGCAGATGATGTAAAATGCAGCCATGGAGCCACCATGGGGCGCCTGAATGAAGACGAACTCTTCTATATGCGTACCCGAGGTATCCCTGCGGCAGAAGCGCGCATACTTCAACAGAAGGCATTTGCACATGAAGTGCTGGAGAAAATTTCCAACACTCAACTTCGCGAAAGGATGCTCAATTTAGTAGAAAGAAGGCTTCGCGGTGAATTCTCACATTGTAAGAACTGCACCAACCATTGTTGTTAGCCCTCTGAGGCTTCATAGCCTTGCGCACGGATGTTGAGTTCAGCTCCCTCCGGAGTGACCAGTACCGCTCCCACTTCGGGGCGGGCAAGGTGTCCTATGACATCATAATCCTGAAACTCTTTTCTGATCACATCATGCTTTTCGATAGGCACGGTAAAGATGAATTTGTAGTCCTCTCCTCCGTTGATTATGGCCGTCACCATATCCATCTCTATTTCCTGAGCCATTTCGAGACTCTGCGAGGAGACGGGTATCCTGTCGAGGTAAATTTTAGCTCCGAAGCCGCTATCTTTCACGAGGTCCAATACTCCGGCACCCAGACCTCTGGTCAGGAAATATCCTGCCGAAGGGTAGATCTCCTCTTTCAGAAATCTGCTTAACACGGAGGGATTGATTTCAGGGCTTAGGTAGGCAGCCAGCAGATGTTTGTATTTTGAGAGATCGGGTTGCTGCGAACTCTCTTCAATAAAGGAGACTTTCTCCCTTTGGAGTACGTGAAGTCCCATATAGGCAGCCCCAATATTGCCCGTAAGGCAGATAAGGTCCATATTTTTGGGTGCGGGAACTTTTGCTATGATGCCTTTTTTCTGGACTCCGGAGGAGGAGATGCTGATGCAGAGCCCCGTAAGTGAAGGGTTGAGCTCCAGAGAGAGATGTTTTATCGCATGCTCCTTGGCTGCTGCCACAAAGCCCGACCAGAGATCGGTAACATCTTCTACGGAGAATCGGCTTGAGAGTCCGAGATTGAGCGAGAGTGAGGCCGGTTGGTGAAGCAGCGCATAGATTTCTCCCATGGCGCAGAGTGCGGCTTTATATCCGAGATGTTTGAGAGGGGTATAGACCAGGTCAAAATTGACCCCTTCCAGTAGGATTTTATGAGAAGTGCAGCACTCACCCTTTTCGGAGAGTTTTATGGTGCGTTCATTGGTGTATCCGGTATTCTCAAAAAGACGGTTTATGAGGTTTTCTCTGCCGATGGTTGAGATTTCAGTTCTTGTTGTTCCCATTGGATGTAGAAATTTTTACAAAAGTACAAAAAAATGTAACAGTAATGTAATGGCAAGAAATATAGGACTTTGTTAAAATTGTTGATAACTTTGTTGATAACTATGTTGATATTACTGGAAAGGCCTATGCATTTTGCTGTAACTTGCGTACCTGAATTTACAGATGTAAACCGGTGTTATTGGCCCCGTAATAACACTTGAGGGGATTTATCCCCTTTCACCTAGCGTAACAACTACAAATGTCAATCATGAAGTACTCTTTTGATGAAGCTATTGCTGCGAGTAAGATTTATTTCAAGGGCGACGAACTGGCCGCCAATGTATGGGTAAATAAATATGCCCTGAAGGATTCTTTTGGTAATATTTACGAGAAATCTCCCGCCGATATGCACAAGCGGTTGGCTGCGGAGTTTGCCAGAATAGAGAAGAAGTATCCCAATCCTATGACGGCATCCGAGATTTTTGAGCTGCTCAAGGATTTTAAATATATCATTCCTCAGGGAGGTCCCATGACCGGCATCGGTAATGAGCATCAGGTGGCTTCGCTCTCCAATTGCTTTGTGATAGGTCACGAGCGTCCTGCAGATTCATACGGCGGCATAATGATGATTGACGAGGAGCAGGTACAGCTGATGAAGCGCAGAGGAGGCGTGGGGCACGACCTTTCCCATATCAGACCTACGGGCAGCGCGGTTCTCAACAGCGCTCTGACATCGACGGGTGTGGTTCCTTTCATGGAGAGATATTCCAATTCCACCCGTGAGGTAGCGCAGGATGGTCGCAGAGGAGCGCTTATGCTCACCATTTCCATCAAACATCCCGATGCGGAGAATTTCATTGATGCGAAGATGGAGCAGGGCAAGGTGACCGGAGCCAATGTCTCCGTCAAGGTAGATGATGATTTTATGCGTGCTGCTCTCTCGGGCAGCAATTATACCCAGCAGTATCCCGTTTATAGCAAGAAGCCGAAGGTGACTCAGGAAATTGATGCCTCTTCGCTCTGGAAAAAGATTATTCACAATGCCTGGAAGAGTGCGGAACCCGGAGTCCTGTTTTGGGATACCATCCTAAGGGAATCCGTGGCCGATTGCTATGCAGATAAAGGCTACAGGACCGTCAGCACAAATCCCTGTGGAGAGATTCCCCTATGTCCCTATGATTCCTGCCGCCTGATTGCCATCAACCTCTACTCTTATGTGGATCATCCATTCACTCCCAAGGCCTCATTCAACTTCCCTCTCTTCAAGGAGCATTGTGCAAAGGCGATGCGCCTGATGGATGACCTAATTGACCTCGAGATGGAAAAAATCGACCTTATCATGGCCAAAATCAAAGCCGACCCGGAGGATGATTATGTCAAGAGGACAGAGTATGAGCTCTGGGATAAAATCAGCAAAAAATCACTGGGCGGACGCAGGACGGGCCTCGGCATTACTGCGGAAGGTGACATGCTCGCGGCTCTGGGACTCACTTACGGCACCATGGAGGCCATAGAGTTTGCCGTTCAGGTACAGAAGACACTTGCCGTAGAGGCCTATAGGTCTTCTGTAATCATGGCGGAGGAGCGTGGGGCATTCCCCATATACGAGGCATCGAAAGAGGTCAACAACCCAATGATCATCCGCATCAAGACCGAGGATCCCGATCTTTATGCCCGTATGGTCAAATCGGGTCGCCGCAACATCTCCATGCTTACCATCGCTCCCACCGGCACTACAAGTCTTATGACACAGACTACCTCCGGTATCGAACCGGTATTCAGGCCCTTCTATCTCCGTAGAAAAAAGGTCAACCCCAACGATGTGAATGTCAAAGTCTCCTATACGGATGACATGGGCGACTGCTTTGAAGAGTATTTCGTATTCCACCACAAGTTCCTTACCTGGGCCATGATAAACGGTTACGAGAGGGATCAGGTATTGGGAATGTGCGAAGATGAGCTTGAAGACCTACTTAAAAAGTCTCCTTACTACAAGGCCACGGCCAATGACATTGACTGGGTATCCAAGGTAAAGATGCAGGGTGAAATCCAAAAATGGGTGGATCACTCCATAAGCGTTACCGTCAATCTTCCGGAAGATATTACGGAGGAGACCGTTGCGGAGGTTTACAAGACGGCCTGGAATTCGGGATGCAAGGGTATAACCGTCTATCGTGAAGGCAGCCGTTCAGGTGTACTTGTCTCTACCAGCAAGGATACACCCGTGCTAAAACCCAAAAAGCGTCCTCAGACTCTGGAGGCCGACATCATCCGCTTCCGCAACAAATCGGAAAAATGGATTGCCTTTGTAGGTAAGCTCAACGGACAGCCCTATGAGATATTCACAGGTATTGTGGACGAAGATACCCGCGTAATCCCGAGGTCTATTGAAAAGGGATGGATTGTCAAGGAGAAGGATCTCAAGAGCGGCAAATCAAGATATGATTTTCATTATGTAGACGCTCTCGGCTATCCGAGCGTACTCGGCGGTATCTCCCACATGTTCAATAAGGAGTTCTGGAACTACGCCAAGCTAATTTCAGGTGTTATACGTAATGGTATGCCCATAGTGGACATCCTCAACCTCGTCCAGGGACTTGAGTTGGACACTGAATCCATCAATACCTGGAAAAATGGAGTGGAGAGGGCACTCAAGCGCTATATTCCGGACGGTACCCGTGACGAAACAGGCCAAAAGTGCAGCAATTGTACCAGCAAAAACCTTGTCTATCAGGAGGGCTGTCTGGTCTGTCTCGAATGCGGCTATTCCAAGTGCAGTTAGTAGAAAAATTTTATAGAGAGACAGGATGATATTTTTTCCGAATGCGAAAATCAATCTGGGTCTCGATATCATAGAGAAGCGTCCCGACGGTTTTCACAATATCGAGACGCTTTTTGTGCCGCATACGGAGTGCTACGACATTCTTGAGGTGCTCTACGCCGAAAAATTCTCCATTCACCTATACGGGATTCCTCTTGAGGGTGATCCGATGGATAACCTCTGCGTCAAGGCCTTCCGCCTGATGGAGAAGATATACGACATACCGCCCGTATCGATCCGCCTATACAAAAAAATCCCGGTCGGTGCCGGTCTTGGCGGCGGCTCTTCCGATGCTGCGGGTACGCTGATATTGCTTAACAGGATGTACTCGCTGGGTCTGAGTAACGAAGTGCTGGCCGGTCATGCCGCTTCACTCGGCAGTGATTGTCCTTTCTTCATCTACAATCGTCCGATGTATGCGACCGGTCGCGGCGAGATGCTTTCCCCAGTGGAACTGGCTCTCGATGATTACCGTATCGAACTGGTGACTCCCGATATATTCATCTCCACAAAAGAGGCCTATTCCGGAGTAACTCCGCGCAGGCCTGCGGTGCCGATTTCGGAGATCATCAAAAAGCCTGTGGAAGAGTGGAGGGGAATTTTAAAAAATGATTTCGAGGAGTCGCTTTTCCTCAGATATCCAAGCCTTGCGGCGGAAAAAGAGGCTCTATACGCCAGAGGTGCGGTATATGCCTCAATGTCGGGTTCCGGCAGCTCTCTATACGGATTATTCAAAAAATAGTGCTATCTTGTAGTCTCAAAATCAGGAGCAATGCATATAGGTATAGCGGGAAATATTGGAAGCGGTAAGACCACTCTTACCCGGATGTTGGCGCAGCATTACGGCTGGACGCCCAAATATGAAGCTGTCACCTACAATCCCTATCTCGAAGATTATTACAAGGATATTCCGCGCTGGTCATTCAATCTCGAAGTCTATTTTCTTACTCAAAGAATTAAGGATCTGATGGATATTGCCAATAGCGACAAGGTCATCATCCAGGACAGGACCATATTTGAAGGAGTCTATGTCTTCGTGGCCAACAATAAGGATATGGGCAACCTTTCTCAGCGGGATTTCGATGCATACATGGACCTTTTCGGGGTAATGATGAAGATGATCAAGGTGCCTGATCTGCTCATTTATCTCAGGTCATCAATCCCTCATTTGGTGAGCCGGATCCAGAAACGCGGACGTGACTACGAGCAGAGCATGAGCCTGGAGTATCTTGGCGGTCTGAATGAGCGCTACGAAAAATGGATATCGGAATATCCGGGTGAAGTACTCATCATCGATGCCGACAATCTCGATTTTGAAAACAGGCCGGAGGACTTTGCTTCCATTACCAACCGCCTCGACGCCCGCCTGTTCGGGCTTTTCTAGAGCGGGTTGCGGGTTACGGGTTTCGGGGTGCGATTTTTTTGTTTTATTTCTGAAATGCATTATATTTGCAGCATAATAGAAATAAAATAAGAAGATGACATATCTGGAATTTAGAGCGCAACTATTTGATTTGGCATGCTTCAATATCCATCAGGTGTATGCATTGCAACCCGATTTTGATAGGAATAACCTTACACGCTGGGTGAAAAAAGGTTATCTTATCCGGCTGAGACAGGGATATTATGCCTTTTCTGAATATAAGGGCAAGCCTGATTATCCGCTCTATTTTGCCAACCGGATTTACCGCCCCTCTTATATTAGTCTCCACACGGCATTATCCTTCTACGGAATGATACCGGAAGCGGTAGTGCAGATTACCAGCGTCTCATCACTAAAGACAGCATCATTCGCCAATGATTTCGGCGAATATTCCTACAAAAAGGTCAAGGAAAACCTGATGTTCGGATATGATTTGAAGCAAATGGCAGACAACCGTACCATACGCTTTGCCACACCGGAGAAAGCTCTGCTGGATTTGCTCTACCTATATCCCTTCTATAACACGGAACGGGAGTTGGAGGAGTTGCGTTTGGATGACTATTTCATGCATGAAGATTTGAATGAGGATTTACTGATGGAATACTGTGAAAAGTTTCAAGTCAAGGCACTCGACCATCGGGTAACGTTACTTTTTAAGGCTTATGATTTATGAAACATATCTATGTCAAAAACATATATCCATCCGAGGCTTGGTGAGATTATTATAAGAAAAAGCCGGCTGTCGAGAAGAGTTAAGCTGATTGTGCACCCTACAAATGGGATTTCGGTAACGGTGCCATGGCTCGTCAGCTACTCGAAGGCAATCGCTTTTGTTGAGGAGAAAGAGGAGTGGATAGCGGCCACACTTCTAAAACAGAGCAAAAAGAGGAAGGAGGAGGCAGTCAGGATCGCTCCTGACCAACCCCTTAAATTGATTACAGGAGAGATTCCATACGAGAGGCTCAAAATGGCTTCGTCAGATGGCATTATATCGGAAGAGGATATTGTAAAGATAATCCGCGCCGAAGCAAAAAAATATCTTCCGCAACGAGTGGAGCTGCTCGCCGCCAAATTTGGCTTTAAACCCGGTAAAGTGACGGTAAGAAATAATCGCACAAATTGGGGCAGCTGCTCAAAAGCGGGAAATATCAGCCTCAACATCCACCTTATGCGGCTCACTCCGGAGCTCGCCGACTTCGTCATCATTCACGAACTTTGTCATTTGATTCATAAAAACCACGGACCCCAATTTCACGCCCTGCTCAACTCTCTTTGCAACGGCAGAGAGCGTGAATTGAACAGATTGCTTAAAAAAGAGAGACCTCAGGTGCTATTTGTTACTGAATAGAATCTGTAAATTGCAGCAAAAAAGGTTTTGGAGCTCTTACCTCATTCAAAACGTAACCCTATAACTCAATGAGGGCATGATTGGGAATAACGAAAGTTGTTTCCAATTATTGTTTTCGGAGTCGTACCAGAGTGTGAAGGCATTGTGTCTGTTGAGGACGTTGAAGATACCCACATTCAGATAGTGTTTGACCTTCGGTCTTTCCCATTTGAAGCTGTAGCCGATATCCCATCTTATGTAGGTGGGCATCCGGTAGTTGTTTGGCCTCCCGAAATAATCGAGGATAATGGGGGATCCGTCAGGAAGCACTCCGGGATAAACAGAGGTTTTTACGCTCTCCCAATGGCCGCTCTGCAACGTGAAAGCACTATTGAATCCGCCGTAAGAGGCAGAAAGGTTCAATATATGGCGACGGTCGAATTTTGCGGGGAAACTCTCTCCATAGTTGATGTTATCGAATGTCCTGTCGGTTTTGGAGAGGGTGTAAGCAACTCTGATATGAGTTTTAGGGGCAGTATATCGATACATGAACTCGCCTCCGTAGGATGTTCCTTTTCCCATCTCGATATTGTCGCTCCATCCGGAGAGGGAAGCGCTGAACAGAGTAGTGGCATCGGTATAAAATACCAGATTATTCATAAACTTGTAGTAACCACCGAGTGAAACAAAATGGTTACCCGGAGTTGAGCTCAAGCCGAGATAGAACTGAGTAGACTCCTCCGGCTTGTTCTTTTTGCCGGCAGGCACCATCAGGTCCATTGACCATCCTATCGGCAACCCCTCAAGTACGTGATAAAACTGCACGGTCCTGTCTACCGATGCTTCGAGTTGGAGATATTTTGAAAAAATATAGCTTAAAAGGAGGCTTCCTTCGGGTCTGAACAATACCCCTCTTTCTGTGTTGAGTTCCGACTGGAGGTCGGGAGCGTATAGAGATGCTTTCAGCGATAACTTAAAAAAGAAGTTTCTTATGGCCGTGGTGGAGTATTGAAAATAGAGTGTGTTCAGGATCGAATGATGGGGATTTCTCACATAAGCCTTTTTTTCCACATTACGACCTTCGCCCTCATAGAGTTTTGACGATCCGGGGGCATTCAGGGAGTACATCAGCTTCAATCCTGTAATAAAGGAATGGCCGTGCCTTTCTTTTTCGGTTTTCAGGTTCAATGTAATCTCATTCAGACCGGATCTGATTGCCAACTCATTAAAAGTCCCTTCCATATAGACTTCCTGTCTCTGTCCTGAGGAAAAGCGGTTGTAAGCCAATGAGGCATCGTATAGTCTGCCGCTCTTCATTATCCGATTGTAGGTTGCCTTGCTCACAATATTGCCCCATCTGAGATAATTCTTGGACAAATCCTCCTTTCCGAAGCCGTAGCTATCTTCAGTTGCAAACAGAAAGAACTCCAATCGGGAAGCGTCATCAATCCTGTATGAAAACTTTCCGTAGAGGTCGAAAATATTGGTCTGCAACTTATCAAAGGGGAGTTTTTCTTTCGGTAGAAAGGATTTCAATGCCTTGTACTCGAGCTGGAAAGGGGAGTATCTTCCTGAGAGGAGTAATGATGCCCTCTCCTTTGAGAGGGGAATATTGGCTGAAGCTCCCGCAAAAATATTGTTGATGAAAGCGGAATAATCGGGTTTTACAAACCCTCCGCCTTTGCTCTTAAGATTGACTACGGATGAGGTAAAATTGTTGAACTCCGCATCAAACCCACCAGCCCGATAGTCGGCCGAAGTTATAATTTCCGAAGGAATAGTTGATGTCATTCCCATGAGGTGACTTATGCCGTATATCGGTACTCCATCCAGGGTAACGGCATTATTGCCCGAATTGCCTCCTCTCACATAGTATGAGGAGGTGCCTTCCGCACCTGTGGAGACTCCCGGCAGGGTCTGGATAAATTTGATGGCATCGCCCTCACCGGCAGGCGATATTATTCCTTTGATAGCCTCTATCTGAATGGTGGTCAATCCCTGTTGCTGCCGCATTATCCTCGAGTCAACGATGACGGACTGCTTTATGGTATCCCTTATGGGAAGGGTCTCCTGAGCGAAGAGACTTCCGCAGCAGAAAATGGCCAACAATATAACGATATAATATTCTCTTCTCATTGTGTGTTTATCATCTTATGGTTAAAAAACATTATCTCCACCGTTTCCATAGATCCGATGTGCTAAGGAACCATTCCAGTTCATATTTGTTATAAGCGCCGAATACCCCGAGGGCATTGATTAGGTTGCCGGAAATATTGGTTCTATCATATACAAGAAGAAAGTTGTCAGTCACTTCCTGCTTGCTTTGCTCTGTGAGAACGCTTTTGAAATAGGCATCCAGTTCATCGGAGACCTGAAGAATAGTCAGTTTATTTATCTTTTTATCCAGCGTGTCCAGAGTGGCAACTGTGAAATGTCCTTTAGTAATGCTGCTTTCTATCTCGGAATAGGGGTTGATATATTTGTCCGGATTGGGTATTCTGATATATATTTTATGGAAAGCTCTTCCGTTCACAGTTGGATACCATATAGGGTGTCTCAAGAAAATAGTGGGTTCAAAATCAGGTTCGGGCATAAAATAAACTGCACCTGTGATATTAAAAAGGTCTTCAAACAGGTGGTCGGTTGCGATCTCATTTGCTATGAGGGTGTTTCCCTTATCATCTTCTCCGGACATATACAAATAGAGGGTGTTCTCTTTGAATTTACTCGAATATGATGTTCCCGGATAATATCTCCTACTTATGGGACCAACACTACCCGCAGGCATCTCTATGAAAGATTGTACCATCATAGTGTCAGGCATGCGCGTGGTTGCGCTAATTCTCTTTTCCCCGGGTATATCTATCAGCAACTGATACTTCTTTCCGGACAGAGGTCGAAACCTGGTTCTCCGCATACCATCGCTTTCAAACGAAAAGGTGGCCACAGTGAGAGTGTCGTTGGGAAAGATTTCTCTCAATACCGCATCAGCGTTGTCAATTATTTTGAAATCTTCAACCTCGCTGACTTTGCTTGAATAAGCCAAATAAAGAGATTGTGTATCTGATGTGTCCAAAACACAATTCACCACTACCGGCGCCTCCTCAACCGACTCCGGATAAATAGTCTCGACACAGGAGGCACAGAGCAAACCTGCTGACAATAGTATGGCAATGTAGTGTCTTATTCTCATTAAAAATGATACTATTATAATATTGTTATTCATGCGCTTCAAATATAGCAATGCTTGTTTTAATTATAACAAAATTACATGTCTGTCCGTATTTACTCCACCCAATATTCCCCAACCATTTTCTATATTACTGTAAATCATTATGGGTTCTGTGTAGGCGTCTTGGGGGATTATTCGGTATAACATTGTAGATTTTAGGTAATAATACAATTCTTTTGTTATTGATTGCAGTTCTACTACTACGTGGTTGGTGCCGGGGTCTCCTTTTCTCAAACGGCTCTCTACGGTAAATTCATATTCTTTTCCATTGAACAATTGATCTGAGAAGACATTTGAAAAATAAGCCGGCCAACCTCTGTAACCTTTATCCAGTTGTACGTCTTTAAATATGGCATCTTCAGAGGTGTAGATGTCATTATGCATATAGGCCAAGTCGCCATTATCATAATAACTCAAGGCATATCCCCTCACTTTGAGCCGATAGAAATTCTGCGACTGTGCAGGGTCATATATCTTTAAAGTTATACGGGCAATTGTATCTTGGCCCATATAGTCGAACATATCACCCTCCACAATTCTGTCATTATTTGGGGAATAGGCCTTTTCGTATGAGATAATTTCTATCTTTTGAGAATGAGGAATCTGAATTTCAGATTTGGCAATAGGAAAGTCAATTGATTCAACACTCATCATCAGACGGTCACCCCCTTTGGGTATATAAGTGCTTTTATAGGTGTATGTGTCCGAATCATAGGTCATTTTATACTGCTGAGTGTCATTGATTGAGAGTTGCACAATAGCGTCCTTAATCAAGGCAGAATCTTTATAGAGTTGCTCATATTGCCCCTCTAAAGAACCATCATATATCCAAAAAACATCCCCTTCCAGAGCCTTCATACTATAAAATGGAAAAGCTTTCGATATTGATGCCGTAAAAACAGTATCACTGACAGCGAGAGCATTTATTGTGATGCCGTCAATCAATATGTTGCCTTGATCAAATTCTATGATCTTTTCACAACCGGCCATTGATAAAAGTAACGGCAATATATAGATGAATTTCAACTTCTTCATAGTTTAAAAAGTCAGGACAATGTTAAGAGATGGCATAAAAGGAAACATACAAACTCCTTTCAGAACAGATAGATTGTCATGGTAACCTATATAGACATTGGAGATATTCATTCTGTTATAGAGATTGCATATATTCAATGAAATATCGATATCCCCAATAGAGGTTTGTGCTGTGAAGGTTGCACTTATATCCAACCTGTGCATATTGGGCAAAACATAGCCGTTGCGTTGTTTGTGCGTATAGTATCTTAAAAATTTGTCCAGATAGATCAGTCTGTCCGGGTCAGTTGATGCGATATCTCCGCTCTTGTGTGATTCACTTGAAAAAAGCGATCCGAATGCATCATATTCATTTGGTTTTCCACCATAGATGCTGGTTGTAGTAATTGTTCCCCTGCGCCCGGTTTGGAATGTCCAACTGCCCGATATTTTCCAATGCTCATTGAATTTGTGGACAAATACTATATTCAGATTATGTCTACGGTCATTTCCCGCATAAAACTCTTCACCGCCATTTAACACATTTTCGTATGCGTCAAATTTGCGCAAAGATTTAGCCCAGGTATAGCCAACCCATCCGGTGCTTTTCCCAAAATTCTTTTCCAACAACACTTCCACCCCAAATGCTTTACCCTTTCCCAACACAACCTGCTCCTGCCAATCCCCATTCATTCTGGTATAGGATGCTCCTTCTGCATATTCCATCACATTATCCATTGCCTTGTAATATCCCTCAACAGATAAATCGACACCATTGAATAAAGTGTAGTTATACCCTAGTGCCCATTGATTGGAGGTCATCAGAGGAATATTATTTGTCACAGGCACCCAGATGTCGGCCGGCATAACGAGATTAGTGCTGCTAAGCAGATGTAGTCCCTGCGCCATACGGGAGTAAGATGCTTTTATGGCCATTTTATTATTTAAAATGAACCTCAAAGAGAGACGCGGCTCTAATGAATGGTAATACTTATCCTTGACGGCGTACAATGAGTATCTCAATCCAAAGTTCATTTTCCACCTTTTGCTCAATTCAAAATCATCCTCTGCATACAATGAAAACGTCTTCATGTAGTAATTTGCTCCTAAAAGGGTGTCAACATATTGAGAGGTCTCGATATATTTCCCTTCCTCCCATATCTTTTTGTAGCTATCTTTGAACACATCGACTACAGGTCCATATTTCTGTAATGATATTTTCGCACCCCACCATATGCTATGCTTTTCTTTGTTGAGAATCAGATCTGTCGCCAATGCAATGTCATTTATGTCTGAATTATATCCAATATAAGAATTTTCGGTGTACTTATATAGGGTATCAGAGGTAATGCTATTTGTGGTAGCCTCATTTATGTCTGACGCAATTTTCAACCTGTAATCATACCTGCTGAAACTGAGGTTGGTATTTATCATCAAGCCATTATCACCTTTATGCGTATAAAATAAGCTTGAGACCAAATTACCCCATTGATTTTCGGTTTTATTGCTTCTTTTATTGTCGTAGGATTTTCTCATATATGAATATACCTGCGCACTCTCAGTGGGTTCGGAATCATTTACATCCTTACCCCAATAAAATACAGCGGAGATTTTGTCTTTATTTGAGAACCGGTGTACTAATTTGGCATTTATATCGTAGAAATTCATGTTTGCATAGGGTTTCAGACCCTCCGGTTTGTCATATACCTTTCCCAACATAGGCATCGCAATTACGTCAAAATAAGAGATACGTGCACCGACATTAAAAGAGGTCCTGCCTTTCCAAATAGGGCCTTCCAGTTGAATTTTAGAGGACAACATTCCAATCCCGATACTTCCTTTTATTCTCTCGAAATTTCCCTCTTTTATCCCGATATCCACGACACTTGAAATCCTTGCCCCATACCTTGAGGGGAAACCGCCTTTATAGAGCACCAAATTGTCTATCATATCTGCATTTATTGCAGAAACAAACCCTTTCAGGTGCTCTGAATTATATAGAGTACTACCATCCAAAGTGATGAGATTCTGGTCATAATTTCCACCTCTTACAATAATTCCGGATGTCCCATCTCCGGAGGACTGTACACCGGGCAATTTTTGCAAAACCTTCATCACATCCACCTCTCCAAATAGGGCCGGTACGCTCTCCATACGCTCAATAGGCACCGATATAGCACTCATTTGAGTGTTTTTAATCCCAAAATCGACCCTTGCGCCATAGACATAAACACCCTCAAGTGCATCGTCCGTCACCATGA
This sequence comes from Bacteroidales bacterium UBA1392, assembly GCA_002305275.1. Taxonomy (GTDB): domain Bacteria; phylum Bacteroidota; class Bacteroidia; order Bacteroidales; family UBA932; genus Cacconaster. Next base: position 20,016 of record DBQO01000008.1, read on the forward strand.
GAATATCCATGGTGGTATCTCCGCTTAAATGAACTGTAAACTCATAGGGTTTATATCCGACAAATGTAGTCTGCAAATGCAGTTTTGCGTGCAATGGCAGCGATATACTATATTCCCCATTATTCCCTGATACTGTAACCTTATTGGATTCCTTAATAAATAAATGTGCTCCCGCCAAAGGCTCTTTAGTAACAGCATCCACTATTTTGCCTTTTAAAGTGCCATTCTGCGAAAAGGCAAATTGGCTAAAAAGCAATAATAGAGCGAGTAGGAAGAGTTTTTTCATAAGAGATATTTTGGCAACAATTAGAGAAGTTTATAGTTTAACTGCAAACTTTCTCTTTAATACAATACAATCATTATAAAACCGCAGCTTCAATTGTGTGTAAACACAAATATACACCTATACTAGTATGGACATTACAAGTAACAATGTATAATCCTGCTTTATTAAATGATATGTTTGCGTTATCCCCATAAATAGTTATAGTTGCTATTGTGCCAATTATATTTTCAAAATCCTTATTGTCTGTTACACTCCATATATAATCTAAATAGCACCCATATGGTACAGGGACTACATATGTCATATAATAATTTGCAGTTTCATTAATGTAAACACTTCTGTTCATTACGGAGCATTCAAGTGCACCACTATAGTATGTTCTGTTTTTATAATAATTTCTATCCAGTGAATATGGGCAGTCATCAGGATCGTGTAACATAAGAGGACCGGATCCCCATTTAGAAATATACTTTCCTGGTACTGTTGGAGAAGGAATTGCCGAATGATCTCCGTTGTAATAGTGTATTTTTGTGGCATTATTCTCAGTTGTCAATACATAGTATTCATTATAATCCCAATACTTGCTGAGGTTTGGATTACCATATCTATCATATGAATTAATCCAACATGTTATACCTCCGTCTACCATATTCCAAGCATAGCTATGGCAATTATATAGTCTAGTGGGTTCGGACAAAACAATTGCGTTGCGAAAATAAGTGGCAACCCAGTCTAATGCATTTGCTTTTTCTTGAGCAGTCATTTCGGTTCTTATCATACCCTCAATTGGGGTACCAAATTTTGTGTAAACTGTAACATATGTTTGTGCTTGTACACAAAACGCTGACAATATAAGGAATATGTTTAGAAAAATAAGTTTCATATTTGTTTTATTTTATGATATCAGAAATTTTAGTGTAAACAGTAGGATCACTAACAAAGCCCCCACTTTCTAAAAAATTGTTTAGCATAATAGAATCATTAGAATTCAGTGGGTACTTCTCTAACTTTATTTTGGCGCCTAAAAGCAATGATTTGCTTACACTCAGTATGCTAAAAGTCTCGGGATTTTTAATTTTTATATGCAAGTTACTCTGCATTAGCTCTTCTAGTCTTTTATAATTAACGTCATTGTATAGACTAGGAATTTTATCAGATGCTAATATCAGTTCTAAATAGCCTAAATGTAGCGGTCTAACTTGTTCATAAGAATTGTTTGTCCAGAAATTTGTGTACACCGCCGTAATTTTTTCATAGTAGTTTAATAATTCAATCGCAGCATCTTCTCTCTTTTCTAATTCTGCAAATCCATTAAAACCATCCATGATAATTTTTATACCTTCCATTTCATTGTTATACGCCAAATACATTCCATATAGCGGATAATTCATGCATGTTTCAACAAGATTTTTGGTGGAAATTGTTTTGAGCAAATTTTCTGGCATTTGACAGGCATCCTGTCTTTCCTTTAGAGAGCCGAAACTAGCCCAAATAGAAGGATCTGCAACTTTGTCAAATGAAAATGGAACATTTTCAACGGATTGTAATTCTTCTTGGATTTTGTCAATACCATCATTTTTTTTGTTGCAGGAGCTTAAAGTGCAGGTAAATACAAGAAGAATGATGATTATTCTTTTCATAAGCAGTTTTTTTGATGGTTATAATATGAGGTATATATAGAATCGTCAACTTCATAATTTTTATGAAGTTGGCTAAGAACAACCTATAAAGTCTTTTTTAAGGAACATTGAAATTTCCAACAAATGTTTGATTTTTGTTTATTATAAATTCAATTCTGTGGAATCCCGGTCTGTTTGCAAAAGGGATCATCATTACTCCGAATGCGAAACTTATTTCGTCATAACTAAACTCTCCGGTATCAACGTTTAGAATATATATATCCAAATGATTTATTGTATTCAGGCAATCTACTATTATGGAACTAGCTGCACCATAGTACCAACATTCTATCTGAATGGTGGTCAATCCCTGTTGCTGCCGCATTATCCTCGAGTCAACGATGACGGACTGCTTTATTGTATCCCTTATGGGAACAGTCTCCTGAGCGGAGAGGCTTCCGCAGCCGAAAAGGGCCAACAATAGTGCAATAATGCAGTACTTTATCTTGGATAATTTGGCCTTGGTGGAGGTGGTAGTTGTTCTGGACTCCATGGTAGTATATATTTATTATAAGCGCCAAAGATTCCTATGGCATTGGTGAGATTACTGTAAACATTGGTTCTGTCATACACAACAAGCAGATTGTCTGTCACCTCGTGTTTGTTTTGAAATGTAAGAATATCCTTATAATAAGCATCCAATTCATCAGAAACCTGCATAATAATCAGTTTATCGATGTTCTCGTCTTGTGCAAAGACTGTAAACCACTTAGTAGTAATATATTCATCAGTGGGGTCATAAGGGGTAGTGAGATATTTGTCAGTATCGGGTATTCTTATAAATCGCTTGTGAAAAGGGCGGTTGACCACGGTAGTATACCAAACGCGGACTTGTGAAGTATCAGGCGCATAATAATCTCCGGTTATATTGAAAAGATCTGCAAATGTATGGTCGGTTGCAATATTATTAGCAATTTTTACATTACCCTCGTCATCCTTACCTGACATATACAAATACAAAGTATTATGCGTAATATATACCTGATATGCATAAGCGAGATACTCTTGTATCGCTATCGGGCTGTAACCTGCGCCCATGCCACATATAATATGAACCTTTTGGGGCATTTGGGTAGTAGCGGTTATGCTCTTTTGTCCCGGAATCTCTATCAGCAGTTGATATTCCTTCCCACCGACAGGTCGAAACTTTGTTCTCCACATACCGTCACTATCAAATGAAAAGGTGGCCAGAGTTAAGGTATCGTCGGCAGTGATTTCTCTCAAGACCGCATCAGCGTTGTCAATTATTTTGAAATCTTCAACTTCACTGGCTGTGCTTGAAAAAGCCAAAAAAAGCGATTGTGTGTCGGATGTGTCCAAAACACAATTCACCACAATCGGTGCCTCCTCAACCGACTCCGGATAAATAGTCTCAACGCAGGAAGAACAGAGCAGACCTGCTAACAACATAAGTATGTAAAGATGTTTCCCCATAATGCATGAGATAAAGCAAAGCAATTGCGAAAGTTTCGATTACTTAGAATTAGCCATAAACTAACTATTATAGCAAATAGCTAGTAACAGTTAAAATGGGCTAAGGCCCATATTTAATTATTCTTTATTAATATATTTTCCTATGACTCTGTTGCAGTCTTATTTCTTCAAGGAAACGGTTGTTTATAATGTTTACCATGAAGGTTGATATGGGGTTATATTGTAAATAATTTTTTGGGGATAGAAAGTCCCCTCAAGATTAGTAGCTGTGCCACCTATATACCACCCATCTTGCCACCCACCATATCCGAAATTATGATAAAACCAGTTCGTAAAGCCTAGACTTTGAGTTGTCGTTTCTGCAATATGTTGATAGTTTAATGGAGGCTCTACAATAGAGATAATTTTCAGTTGATATTCATAATAAAATGAAGTTTGACGATAACCTTCTATTACCCACGCATGGCTATAAAAATCTTGAAACCCTCCCATATAAACGGGGCGTGATGACAAAATATTTTGTTTTACAGTATTGAAAGAATAGTCACCATAGTCTGTTGTATATAAGTACACGTTTTCAAGCAAATTTATTGCAGCAATATGAGTAGTCTCAGGAATGCCGGAAGCATAATTGATCCCCATTCTACATCCAATATAGTAAAGAAAATCCGCAATACTGCTGTTAGGGTAATTAAGTGGCAGATTTGCCATGCCATACGGATTCTCAAAATATCTCATAATTTGACCTACTGCAACAGGAATGCTTCCTACGGGAACTCTTTGGCCATTGTGGAAATGTGGTACAGAGGCATTATACCCATTCTCTTGATCCCAAGTAGAATTCATCAGTGGTCCAACGTCAAATGCATTATCAATACGCTTTTCCAAGATGACAGAATATTGCAAATAATCATAATTAGGATTAGCCTCATTCTCTGCCATATCGCACCAAGCCGAGTAAATGGATGATGGCAGTTCATTAGGACAATCCATAAGTGCATAACAAGTATAGCCGGCTTGTTCCCATGCTGCTACCGATGCTTGCCTTAATGCAAAGGCTTCGCTTTCAGACTTTGTTCCCGGAAGTATTTTCTTGGTCTCCTCTTCATAAATCGACCATAATTTTTCAATTTCCGAATCCTTAGAGTTTGATTTTATTTTTTGAGAAATTGCGTTTTTTTGTTCCTCTACCCAAAACCCCAGACCAAACTTTTCATAGTCCGCCCCAAAATACCCCTTATCGACATAAGCCAAAACGGGATAGTACTTCTTTGAAGCACTTACAATTGTGAACCCTTTTCCATCTTTGTAATTTACCGCGAACATAAGAGGTGTATTGTCATGACTGGAGATAGAAAATACATTGTCTACACGAATCTTATCCGTACTCTTCGTTACAGGAGTTTTTTGTGAAAACATTAGTGCTACATTTACAGCCTCATCAGCCGTCAGATCAAAGTCACTTTTTTTAATTTTTAAACTCTGAATTATTTCAGGGTCTGTGTTTAACTGGGTAGAATCTACCTCTACTACCCCTGTGCATGAAATTGCAAAAAACAGCAATACTGCTAATGTTTGAATGAATTTTGTTGTTTTGTTCATGGGAATAAATATTTTTTGTTAATAAATGCTAATACATCAATATGGCTTTATAGTATCATGTCTACACAAAATAGATTTAAAAAAGTGTTAAAAGCTGTATGAATTAAAAGAAATTCACAATATTTTCTTATGTTATCATTAATTTATTACGGATATATCCAATCGGTTTCTTTGACATTCCAGCCGCTTAAAATTCCAAAACCGCCTACTACATTGGTATAGGAGACGTCTGTTCGTGAGAATCCGTAGTCTGCGTAGCGGTCGTGCTTATTGTTGAGCGATGCTGCGTATTTGTAAAACTCCTCCGGGAATCTATATACTCTTACTTTATATTTGCGTACCTCATCATATTTTCCCGAGAAGAGTTTCACCCAGAAGGCATCGCCAAGGTCCATTCTAAGATGCACTTCACCATTCTCAAATAGATCTGATGGCCATATTCTCACTACTGAATGGAGTCCGCCGAAAGCCCATCCGTTAAAACCAATGTCGAGGTAGTTTTTACTTATTGCCATTCCGGTGGTGCCTGAGGCTTCGTTGGCAGGCATAAGATAACCGGTTTCAACATAACTTAAGTCGTTCTGCAAAACCGTTCTTTCGCATAAAACCGCCAAACCATACCAACTCTTTCCCTGATGATTGTCGGTAAATGAGATGCTGGCGACACCTTCGCTTATTTCGTATTGAAAATCCGGAACTACCGTAGGCACTGAGGTGGTAGCATGGATCGACTCAACTCCTTCTAGGAAAGCCTCGATTTCTACAACATCATTTTCTTTCATTCCATTTGGCACAAACCAACATCCGGTCGGCACCGAACCAACCCATTTATCGGCATATTCAACCCTCTGAATCTCTCCATTGACCTTTACCTGCAGATTGGCATCACTCAGATAGGGAGATCCTTCATATCTGGTGCCGATTGGAATCGTGCGATACAACTGAATAACGGTACTATCTTGCGGCCCCGGACAACACTGCAGAAAGAGTTTCGGCTTATTTTGAGGATAATCGGTAATTTCAATATCGCAAGCTTGAAAAAGTAGAACTGCAATTGCAATGCAAATAATATGTTTAATGGTTTTCATGGTCAAAATTTTATAGTGTAACTAAAAGAAGGTATTATGGGCAGCACTCCCACCCCGACACCTTTGAACAGAACGTAACCCGGATCGATTGTAGGATTACTCGGCTTGATGCCATCACGTCTCAAAATGCCAAAGAACGGGTTCATTCTACAGTATAAATTATAGATGCTGATATTCCAGATCGATTCATATCCCCGACGTGTCGTTCTGTAGATATTCACACCGATATCCAGTCTGTGATAGTCGGGAAGCTTAACATTGTTAGGCTCTTCATAAATATATTGACCTTCAAAAAAGTAATGTTCTTTTCCCGCTAATTTGTCGAGCAAAGCGTATATATTTGTATAGACCCCCTGCAGATAATGGGTCGGCAGAGTCATCCTATTTCCACTGTGAAAGTTCCAGGCTCCATACAACTCCCATTTTTCGTTGATACGCCAATTGGCCTGCAGAGTGATCTTGTGCCTGTTGTCATTGCGATCGCGATACCAATCGTTCCAGATATTTTCGAAGAAACGCTCACTCCATGAAAGGGTATAGAGGGCATTCAGACTCAGCGCACCTGTCTCATACCCCAGATCTACTTCCATACCATAAGAGCGTCCTTTTCCCACATAATAATGGTTTTCCCAGTCACTTAACTTCGTAAAAAAGGAGTTTGCAGGGCCATACTCGAGGAGATTCCTCATATATTTGTACCAACCCTCGATGTTCAAATAAGTGTGGTGTGGCAATTTAAAATAAATACCTGCTGCTGCCTGTCTCGATCGCATAGGGCCGACATATTGGTTTGAGGGTACCCAACAATTTGTAGGAAGATCAAGGTAGCTGGGCGAAAGCCTATGTGAGAATTGACTCATTTCAGTATAAGAGAGTTTGGCTTTGGCCTCAGGTGCGAAGCGAATCATCAAGGCAATTCTCGGCTCAAGAGAATTCCAGATTTCTCTTCCCGCATTATACATGGTATATCTGAGACCGACATTTGTTCTGAACCATTTTGTAATCTCAATTTCATCTTCAAGAAAAAGGCTTGCCTCTCTGCCGGATGTGAGCAGCGAGTCCCTTTCTGCATAATTTTTTAACAATTCACCAAATCGTTCTTTAGATTCATTGTAGGCATATTCCGGTCGATATGAGTGCCAAATATAGTCTGCACCAAATCGTAGGTGATGACTCTTATTGGCAATCCAACTGAAATCAGCCGTAATACCCAAATCATCCAATTTACTGCGGTTAGCAATCATTTTATTTGATGTTTCAAATAATATTCGATCAAATTCCCTCATAGTTAATTTCTGGAAGTCAAACAAATATTCATATATAAGCTTGGACCTATAGCCTGACCAGTAGGCAATGACTCTGCTTTTCAATGCGGGCGAGATCTCATTCTGCCAATTTACAGAGGTTAAAATATTTCCCCACTTCATATTCCACTCTTTGTTCGCTTTGCTGAAGACTTCAATGTCATTCTGCAGATTTTTTTTGTCTTGTTTGAAACGATCCCTTCCGGCATAGATATTTGCAGAAATCCTGTTTTTATCATCAAACTTGTGGGTGATTTTAAGATTAAAGTCGCCAAATGAATACAAATTCATTTTCTTGGTGTCATAGTCATTGCTTTTTGCGTTTTGGATTGCAAAAATGGGATAGAGGATAGCATCTGCCCAAGAGCGCCTTAGTGCAACATTGATTGAAGTGCGATCTTTTACAAGCGGTCCCTCAAACTGTCCGCGAGTCTCGAGCAGTCCTATTGAAAAGAGACCTTTGTAATTGGTAAAGCTCCCTTCAGCCGTTGAAATATCCACTACGGAGGAGGTTCTACCGCCACATCGCGCAGGGAAGCCGCTCTTGTAAAAATCAAGATTTTCTATGACGTCCGTATTGAAAGAGGAAAAAATTCCTCCGAGGTGACCTGTCTGATATATAGGGACACCGTCCAGAAGGAAAAGATTGTCCGAACCATCGCCTCCGTGAACATAAAGGTCGGAGAGCACTTCAACTCCCGAAGAGATTCCGGAGAGTGTCTGAAGTGTTTTAATCACGTCCGGTACGCTTCCGGTTGCAAATGCACGGCGAAATGCCGCCCCATCTATCCTAATCAGTCCCGTCTGAGTGGAATTGACGTCTCTGTTAATCATTCCGGTGATAGTGGCAGCAGCAATGGTATCAAATGTAATTATTCCTTCATGGCAAACAACATTATCCACATCGATTGCAACAGGTTTGGAGGCTGTAAGAATTACATAATTTTTCTTCTTTTCCCAGTTTATGCCAGAGCCGTCAAACAAAGCTTTCAAGGTTCCATCCAAGTCCTGTTTCTTTAGCTTTTTGCCGTTATATGGAGCATTGACCGGCAATTTTGAATCATATACGAAATTGACTCCGTACTGTTTGCTGATCAAGACCATTGCATCTCTTATGGATACCTGTGAAAATGCGGAAATGGAAAAGAAAAGGGCTATTATAAGTGTAACTATCTTCTTCATTTTTCAACATTTATCGAAATATCCAACGCAGACTCTATCAACGATACGATAAAGTCGATGTCATCATCGGGGAAAGTTGCAGTCAGGTGCTTCTGTGTCGGTGAGGTAGTTAGTGTACACCCATAGTACGCCGAAAGTTCCTTCAATACATCTTCAATGGGAGCATCTTCATACACAAATGTATGTGTTTGCGCTACATTGGGATTAAAAATGGTAACTTCCTCGCTCTTTTCTATTACCGGCTTCTCTTTATTAAGCGTATTAACAACACCTATGCTTGCAGCAATCACTATTGCCACTGAAGCTGCAACCGCTGCGGCCGTTGTCCACCATCTACGGCGGCTTGACCTTGAGGTCGTAGTCTTTTGATTGAAATCGGCTATTGCCTTCTTTGTGTCAAATCTCCCTTTTTTGTATTTGGAGACAACAAATTTCAAATCGTCTTCGTTAAAATCAGTCATAGTATTATTCTTTTCTCACTACTATGACGGGGAAAACGATAAAAGTGGCTACTGCTTAGAGGAAAAAATATAGAAAAATTTTTCGGACACTGCCTCGAAGAGCCTGCAAAGCCTTGGTAATGTGGTTATGAACAGTGTTTTTAGATATACCGAGCTGAGATGCTATTTGTTCGTAAGTGAGACCGTCCCGTTTATGCAAAAGGAAGACTTCTCGTCTTTTTTCCGGCAACTCATCAATTGCCGTCCAAAGATTTGCCCATACGAAAGAACGCTCCTCATTTTCGGAATCGACAATATCTATCTTATTTTCCTGAAGGCTCTCATATTGAGGAGTGTCTCTCAGAGCATCCATGCATCTGTTATGCACAATCCTGTAGAGGTAGGACTTGGTGGAATCGGGCACAAATCCCTCCCGGGTCTTATTCCAATAGGCAATAAAGGAGTCTTGAACAATATCTTCCACCATATCCGCACTTTGCAGATACCTGGAGGCATAAAGACACAACGGCCTGTAATAAAGTCGGAACAGAGCTTCAATATTCTTATCCTTTGCCGTCATAAATCGTGCAGATATCCTTCACAAAGATAGAGTTTTTCCCCAAATCCGATGCCGCAACAGTCCCTACTCCCCTCCATACTCTATACCCAAAACTCCCTTGCACCCCGCAATTACCCAGAAATCCCCTAAACCTTGCAACACGCAACCCGTACCCCGAACCCACTCGAAACTACATACTACCGACTCAGAACTAAAATGGGACTAGTCCCATTTTCACTCCTCCCAAATCAACTCATAATCTATAAGCTTCTGCTCCATGTTTGCGCGGAGAACGCGCACTTTGACTTTGTCTCCGAGGGTGAATTTGCGGCCGGAGGCCTTGGCGACAATAAAGTATTTTTCCTCATCAAACACCAGATAATCCTTGGTAAATTCCCTCAATGAGACCATACCCTCAATCTTGGTGGGCTCGATTTCCACATACATTCCCCATTCGGTTAGACCTGAGACCGTACCATCAAATACCTGCCCGATCTTGTCCTGCATAAATTCGACAAGCTTGAGCTTAATGCTGGCGCGTTCGGCATCGGTAGCCAACTGTTCCCTCTCGGAGCAATATTTACAATTCTCTTCATAATAGGCTTTGTCCTGAGATTTGGCTCCGTTAAGATATTTTGTCAGCAAACGATGCACCATCATATCGGGATAGCGCCTGATGGGAGAGGTGAAATGGGTATAGAACTGAAATGCCAGACCATAGTGGCCGATATTGTCGGTGGAATAGACGGCACGGGACATACTGCGCAGCGCCATCATCTCGATGGCATTCTCTTCAGGCTTATCTTTGATGCCGGTCATAAGCTTGTTGAGGCTCCTGGCGATATTTTTCGGGTTGTCGGTATCGCCGAGGGTGTGACCGAAATTCTTCGCAAAGCGGCGCAGCTCCCGGAGTTTGTCCGGATTGGGGTTGTCGTGTACGCGGTAAACAAAAGTGGGATTTACCGATTTGCATTTTCTGGCT
>DBQO01000008.1:30594-52911 GCA_002305275.1 Bacteroidales bacterium UBA1392
TGTCCACGATTACCTTCATCTCCGGACGTTCAAACTTGATGGCGCCATGTTCGAAACGTTTCCTGCGGAGGATTGTTGCGATGGAGTGGAGCTTGAGTATCTCTTTGCAGAGAGGTCCGTGCATATCTTTGATGATCTCCTGTACCTGCTCGTAATCAAATCTGTGGTCGGAGTTGATGATGGTGCGTCCGAATTTGGCATCCAGCACTTTTGCGTTGTCGTCAATTTTAAAGATGACCGAGTAGCAGAGTTTATCCTCGTGGGGACGCAGGGAGCAGAGATTGTTGGAGAGTTTTTCGGGGAGCATCGGTATGGTCCTGTCCACCAGATAGACCGAAGTGGCGCGGTTGAAGGCCTCTTTGTCCACCGTAGTATCGGGTGTCACGTAGTGCGTCACGTCCGCAATGTGGATTCCCACCTCACAGATGCCATTTTCCAGCTCCCTTATCGAGAGAGCGTCGTCAAAGTCCTTGGCATCTGCGGGGTCAATGGTAAAGGTGGTGACGGAGCGGTAGTCCCACCGTTTGGCGATCTCATCGGCGGTTATTACATCTGAGATGGCGTTGGCAGCACTATCCACCTCCGGTTCGAAGCGGTAGGGGAGATTGTATTGCGCAAGGATGGAGTGCATTTCAGTATCATTATCTCCGGGGACTCCAAGTACATCCACTATTTTGCCGAGAGGCTCCGGACTGCGGCGCGGCCAGTCGGTCACCAGCACGGCTACCTTGATCCCTTTGGCTGCCTTGATGCCGCCCATTTCAGGCAGGTCATCGAGGCTATCTACGGGGATGCGGATGTCGTAGGGCATATTGCGGCTCTCCACTATGGCCCAGACCTGCTTTCCTACTATGTGCAGCACTCCGATATGGGGTTTGCGCGAACGCTCGATGATGTGCACTACTTCGCCTTCAATCCTGCGCACTCTGTGGTCTATATTTTTGGGAATGAGGATTTTGACACGGTCCCCGTGCAGAGCGCCACGCATCTTGCTGATGTGGATGAATATATCATTGGGAACACCTTCAACGGCAACAAACCCGAATCCGTCTCTGGTGAGATTGATTATGCCTTCAGCCTCGACTTTACTTTTGCTTCGCCTGTCGGATGCCTTGACGGGATCCTGCATTTTTCTTCTATTCTTTTTATCGCTTTTGGAAGATTTGTTCCCGCTGAAATCATTTTTCTTTCTCTTTGTTCCCATAATTCGTAACTTTGTACATTCGTCCGATCGGACGAAATATTGTAACAAATTTAGTAAAAATAGAATAGATAATGAATAAAAAAGTGCTCTTGATAGTGATGGACGGCTGGGGAGAAGGCCGTCAGGACTATTCAAATGCGATATATACGGCAGGAACACCTGAAATTGATGCTTTGAAGGCGAAGTATCCCTTTTCGCAGCTCAGTGCGAGCGGCGAGGATGTTGGTCTTCCCGAAGGACAGATGGGCAATTCCGAGGTGGGACACCTCAATATTGGAGCCGGCCGCATTGTATATCAGGATTTGGTTAAAATCAATATAGCTTGTCGCGAACATGCCTTGATGTCCAACAAGGAGATTGCGGCTGCTTATGATTATGTAAAAAAATCGGGTAAACAGCTCCATTTCATGGGACTTTGTTCGCATGGCGGAGTACACAGTTCTCTCAATCATCTTTATGAATTCTTACGCGAAGCAGCCAATGCCGGTCTGGAAAAGGTATTTGTGCATTGCTTTATGGATGGTCGTGATACCGACCCGAGAAGTGGAAAGGGCTATGTGGCCGAGTTGGAGGAGGTTCTTTCACGCACTACCGGTAAGATAGCCTCCGTGGTGGGCCGTTATTATTCAATGGATAGGGACAAGAGATGGGAAAGAATCAAGGAGGCCTATGATCTACTTGTCAGCGGTAAAGGCCGGAAGGCCATTTCAGCTGTTGAGGCCATAGAGAAATCCTATCGGGAAGAGGTTACTGACGAATTTATAAAGCCCATCTCCATAGTGTCGGAAAAAGGGACTCCGGTAGCCACCCTGGAGGAGGGTGATGCGGTTATTTTCTTCAATTTCAGGAATGATCGCGCCCGCGAAATAACCTACGTTCTCACCCAGGCCGATATGCCTGAGGCAGGAATGCATACCATTCCCCTCTACTATTGCACTCTGACTCCCTATGATGACAAATTCGAGGGACTTCATCTCCTTTTCGACAAGGACAACGTGCCTCAAACTCTCGGTGAAGTGGTTTCTTCTGTCGGAAAGAGTCAGCTTCGCATTGCTGAAACGGAAAAATATGCACATGTGACATTTTTCTTCAACGGCGGGCGTGAAAAAGAATTCGCCGGAGAGGATCGCATACTGATTAATTCCCCAAAAGTGGCAACTTATGATCTGAAGCCGGAGATGAGCGCACCTGAGGTAAAGGATGCTCTTGTAGCCGATCTGGCCACAGGCAAACACGACATGATAATACTTAATTTCGCCAACGGAGATATGGTAGGACATACCGGTGTCTATGATGCCATTGTCAAGGCGGTAAGGACGGTCGACTCCTGTGTGGGCGAAGTGGTCAGGGCGGCCCGTAAGGCCGGTTATTCGGTACTTATCACTGCTGACCACGGCAATGCCGACCATGCCGTCAATGAAGACGGCACTCCCAATACGGCTCACTCACTCAACAAAGTGCCCTTTATAGTGGTAGATGATGATGTGAAAGAGGTTAGAGCCGGCATCCTGGCCGATATTGCCCCCACCATGCTAAAACTGATGGGCATTCCTCAGCCCGAGATTATGACGGGTCGTTCACTCATATAATTATCAACATTTAACCGAGCATTTTCCAATGTCATTTGTCCACCTTCACGTACACTCGCAATACTCCATTCTGGACGGAGCCTCTTCCATCAAGTCCCTTTTCCAAAAGGCGCACAAGTATGGACAGCCCGCCCTTGCACTGACCGACCATGGTTATATGTATGGCGTAAAGGAGTTCCTGAAGGTGGCGGCTGACTATCCCGATGTAAAACCCATAGTCGGATGCGAGGTTTATGTGGCACTGGAGGATAGACATACCAGACGGGGGAAAATTGATCAAAAGGCCTATCACCTGATACTTTTGGCAAAGAATGTCACCGGATATCACAATCTGGTAAAACTCTGCTCGCTGGGCAATATAGAGGGTTTTTATTTTCATCCGAGAATAGATCGAGAATTGATTGAAAAATATCACGAGGGATTGATTTGCACCACTGCCTGTCTGGGCGGAGAAGTACCCAGGCACATTATCGAAGGAAATATGGAGGCAGCGGAAGAGGCTGTACTCTGGTATAAATCCATTTTCGGCGATGACTATTATCTCGAGGTTCAGAGCCATCCCACGGATGTACCGCTTGCCCCGAAAGAGACGTTTGAGAAACAGCAGATTGTCAATGAGGCTCTCTATGAGTTGGCACAAAAGCACGACATCAAGGTTATAGCCACAAATGACGTCCATTTTGTAGATAAGGAGGATGGTCCTGCACATGATCGTCTCATTTGTCTGACGTTCAACAACAATGTCGATGATCCCGACAGGTTGCGTTACACTCAGCAGGAGTTTCTTAAAAGCAAAGAGGAGATGGCGGCTCTCTTCCCCGGCCATCCGGAGGTGTTGTCCAATACTCTCGAAGTAGCCGAAAAAGTTGAGTCCTATTCCATAGACTCCGATCCCATTCTGCCCCATTTCCCAATTCCTGAAGAGTTTGAAGATTCTGATGCCTATCTGAGACACCTCACTTATAAAGGTGCGGAAATGCGCTACGGGAAAGAAATTTCCCAAAAGATACGCGACAGGATTGATTTCGAGCTTGAAACCATCCAAAAGATGGGATATCCCGACTATTTCCTCATAGTGCAGGATTTTATTGCAGAAGCGCGAAGAATAAAGGTTTCGGTAGGCCCCGGACGTGGCTCTGCGGCGGGATCCGTGGTGGCATATTGCCTTAAGATAACCAATATCGACCCTATCAAATATGATCTTCTGTTTGAGCGTTTCCTAAATCCCGACCGTATTTCGATGCCCGATATAGATATAGATTTCGATGACGAAGGACGTTCCAGGGTTTTCGAATATGTGGAAAATAAATATGGTAAAGACCATGTTGCCCATGTGGTGACATTCGGTACGATGGCAACCAAGAGCGCCATCAGGGATGTTGCCCGTATCGAGCAGGTGCCTCTCCAGGAGGCGGATCGTCTGAGCAAACTTGTCCCCAGATCATTTGAGATAGATGTTTACGACAAAACCGATTCTACGTCTCTGGTCAAGGTCGAAGTACCTCCGACTATAAAGCTCTGCGTGGAGAGAATACCTGAGTTTAAGGAGGCCCTTGATTCTCCCGACCAAAAATTGAGCAACACCATCAAGTATGCCCAGCAGCTGGAAGGCACCATCCGTCAGACAGGAGTCCATGCCTGTGCGCTGATCATAGGCCGTGAGGACCTTACCAATATTATTCCCATAGCAGTTGAGGAGGATAAGGAGAGCAAAGAAAAAATATGGGTTTCCCAGTATGAGGGCTCCTATATTGAGCAGGTGGGCATGCTAAAGATGGACTTTCTCGGCCTTAAAACCCTTTCCATCATCAAAGAGACTATGTCCAATATAGTGGAGAGCGGTCACGAGCCTTTCGATATCGAAACCATTCCCATTGATGATCCCCTGACTTACAAACTTTTCAGTAAGGGCAACACCACAGCCGTCTTTCAGTTTGAGTCGGATGGTATGAAAAAATGGCTTCGCGAGCTTCATCCGACCCGTTTTGAGGATTTGATTGCGATGAATGCTCTCTATCGTCCCGGCCCCATGGAATATATTCCCGATTTCGTGGCACGTAAACATGGGAAACAGGAGATTTCCTACGATCTGAAGGAGATGGAGGAGTATCTTGAGGACACATACGGCATTACGGTATATCAGGAGCAGGTGATGCGTCTCTCTCAGGAGCTTGCAGGATTTACACCCGGCATGGCCGACACGCTTCGCAAGGCGATGGGTAAGAAACAGCTCAGCGTGATGGAGAAGCTCAACGACCGCTTTATGGAGGGAGGTCTAGCCAAAGGCCACCCGCAAGAGACCCTGGAAAAGATCTGGAAGGACTGGAAGAGTTTTGCGGAGTATGCATTCAATAAGTCACACGCCACCTGTTATGCCTGGGTGGGCTACCAGACCGGGTATCTCAAGGCGCACTATCCGGCCCAGTTCCTTGCTGCCAACCTCAGTAAAAACCTCAACGATATAGAGGAAATAACCAAGCTGATGGATGACTGCAAAAGGATGAAAATAGAAGTTCTCGGGCCTGACATCAACGAAAGCCGCACCACATTTGCCGTCAACAAGAAGGGAAATATCCGTTTCGGAATGGCAGGTATCAAGGGTGTGGGAACCAATGTCATAGATGCAATCATTGCGGAAAGGGAACGGGGAGGTGCATTTACAGATATCTTTGACTTCGTGGAGAGGCTCCCTTCCGGAGTGGTCAACCGTAAGGTGATAGAGTGTCTGATCTATTCCGGCTCGTTTGACTCCTTTGGGGACATGCACCGGACGCAGTATTTCCTGTTCAACAACAGGGATGAGTCATTTATTGACGCTCTGCTCAAGTATACCTACAAGTATCAGAGTGATACGGTCATGCAGGGAGGCCTGTTCGGGGATACCGAAGAGATGAAGCCGGTGCGTCCCGAAGTCCCGCCCCTTCAGGATTATGACGAAATAGAGCTTCTCAAAAAGGAAAAAGAACTTGTGGGTATGTATATCTCCTCTCATCCGTTGGATAAATTCAAATTTGAATTTGACAACCTGGTTACGGTTGAACTTAGCGAGGTGCGTAATATAGAGGACAACCTCTCGAGGGATCCCAAACTCCGGAATATAGAATTTACGGTAGGGGGCCTTGTTACCGACGTACAGATCAAGTATACCCGTACCGGAAACCGCCCTTGGTGTACATTCACCTTAGAGGATTTCAATGGGAGCCACACCTTCTCCCTTTCGGGCAAGAGTTATGAGGCATATATGAAGTATATGGTGGATCATACTGCTTTACTAATCAGATGCGTCACGAAAGAGTTTTACCGCAAGGAGTCAACAGAGGAGAAAAAAGTGCCGGAATATCGTCTCTTTATCGCCAATATGACTCTTCTCTCCAACGCAAAAGATCAATTTTTCAAAGAATTCCACATATCGATGGATCTGGAGCAGTCGGATGCCGACTTCCGTAAAGCCTTGACAAAGAAATTGCGTGCCCATAAAGGGGAGACACCTCTTTTCATCGATCTTTCATTTGAACATAACGGGCAAAAGGATTGCGTGTCGCTCTATTCCGATAAATTCAGAGTATCGGTAGATGGGGAACTTGTGGATTGGATTTACGAACAGGGTCTCGACTGTCGTGCCGTCAAGAAGATGAATTGGTAAATAGATCCAGCAACTCCTCTATGGAATTTGCCTTGAGGGTTTTTCCATCCGGAAATGAAACATTAAAATCGGTGGGTGAGAGACATTGCACCGAAACGATGTCTTTGGCAGGAGCCGTGGGAGCGAACCCTTTGCGCTTCAGAGCATTTCCCGCCCAGAATGCACTTCGTGCTTCTCCATCTATGCCTACGGGGTTTTCCGAAGGGACGGGAGATATTTTTCCCGAATAGGAGTCGAAAACCACTCCCTTTTTCCCAAAAAAAGACTCCAGCACACCGCTGAGAATCAAGTCTTCCGGTGTGCCGCTGATCATCGGTGCAGAGGCTCGGTTGTCCTTCGCCCCCCTCTCTTGCAGCCACAATTTATCTCCGAGCTGAATTGCGGAATCCAGATCGTGGGTGGAGAGCAGGATGCTCTTTTGCTGTTCCCGCGCAAGCTTACGCAAAAGCACCATTATCTCTATCCTGCTTGTTACATCCAGAAAGGCAGTGGGTTCGTCTAGTATGATGATGGGAGACTCCTGGGCCAGCACTTTGGCGATAAAGGCCTTTTGGCGCTCTCCGTCGCTCAGTTCGGAGACGTAGGAAGCGGCCTTGTGCTCTATGCCTACCGACTTTATTGCTCTCGAGATAGCTTCGTGGTCGCTCTCTTTGAGCTGTCCGAAGATGCCTGTGTGCGGGTATCTGCCGAGGGAGACCAAATCGTAGACGGTAATGCCTCCTGCAAAGGTCTTTTCCGTGAGTACCACCCCGATGAGAGTTGATAGACGGTTGTGGGAGTAGCTCTCAAGTGGTGCTCCCAATACCCTGATACTGCCTGCCAAGGGTGGAAGCAGCCCGCATAGGGTCTTGATGAGAGTGGATTTGCCGGCACCGTTGAGGCCGAGCAGACAGGTCACTTCACCGTTGCGAAGTTCCATATCCAGCGAGTTGTGGATCACCTTGCGCCGGCCGCCCCTCAGAGAATATCCGATGGCCAGTCCATGTGCCGATATGGTTATCTGCCGTCTCATTTCAATTGAAATATTGGATATTCCTTCGGTTGACAATCACATATATGATGACCGGCGCTCCTATAATCGGAGTGATGGCATTTAGCGGTAGTATGGAGTTGCTTCCCGGCACCACTGTCAGCATGTTGCACAGAAGCGCAACGCAGGCACCTGCAAGCAGGGTAATCGGCAGCAGTTGCTTATGGTTTGAACTTCCGAGAAGCAGTCTCGCAATATGAGGTACGGCCAGACCGATAAAGGAGATGGGGCCGCAGAAGGCAGTAGTAGCGGCAGTAAGGATACCGGTACAGAGAAGAATTGCTATGCGGATACTCTTGACACGCACGCCCAGATTGGCAGCGTATGACTCTCCGAGCAACAGCGCATTAAGGGGCTTTATCAGAAAAACCGAGCCTAACAGCCCTCCGGAGGCGAATACCACAAACCACGGAAGTTTCTCCATCGAGACTCCGGTGAAGTCGCCCATCCCCCAGAGTACGAATTGATGCACTTTGTCAGGGGAAGCGTGATAGTTGAGGATGGAGATGATCGAGGAGGCGAGATAGCCCACCATTATACCGATTATGAGCAGCATGACGCTGTTTTGTACCTTTCGGGAAAATCCTATGATGATAAGCAGCACGACCGCTGCTCCTACAAATGCTGCGAGAATTGTGGTGAGATAGTTGTTGAAAGAGAAATATATCATCACAAGCGCCACGCCGAGATAGGCTCCGTCACTGATACCCAGAATTGAAGGGCCTGCAAGGGGATTTTTGAAAAGAGTCTGTAGCAACAATCCGCTTACAGCCAGAGAGGCTCCGGCAAATAGTGCCGTTATTGTCTGGGGCAGTCTCGACTGCATAACGATTTGTACCCAGGTTTGACGACCTTCAAATCTGCCGGCAATAATTTCCAATATGGAATCTATCGGTATCCTGACCGAACCATAGAGCAGTCCGCCACAGAAAAGCAGCAGCAGAGCTACGCCGAGGCTAATATAGATTGCTATATGTTTGCTCCTTCCTTTCATCTCATTTCATGGGGGCATAATATCTCGGAACATATCCGGGAAGCATTTCCGGATGATAAATATAGATCAAATCTTCCAAAAGACGGTCGGGATGGAGCGTTATATCGTCGTAATAGGTGGTTCGGGTAGTGTGACAGATATAAATGTTCTTCTCCTTGAATGGTCTGAAATTGCTATAAGGCTGATATTCATCTTTCAGAATATCGTATGTGTAATCATGTTTAGTGTCATATTTGAAAAGCCAAATATCCGCATCATAAGCTCTGTCAAGAACACTTTCAAAGGTCTGGTGCACACTTTCGCTCCCTTTGAAGTCGCTGAAAATGTAATCGGCTCCGGCATCGGAGTGTATTGTGCCTATATAGCTCCCTCCTGCGGGAACAATCCAGGATGCTCCATATTTTCTCTCCAGCAATACCCGGGGTTTGTTTTCGGATTGTGTCGCCAGATTTTTCAAATGGTTGTAACGCTCTTTTGTCGCAAAGAAAATGGAGTCCGCCCTCTCTCCCTCTCCGAAAATAAGACCGTAGAAGCGACCCCACTCAGTTCTACCGAGGGGGTGGTTTTCCATATAGTCGGCCGCTTCCACTATCGGAATGCCTATTTTCTCGGCAGCGCCGTAACCGCTGTTTTCGTAAGGAGATGCAATGATAAGTTCTGCGTCCAGTTCTATGATTTTCTCAATATTGGGTGCCGTTGCAAGACCTATATCGGCTATTTTGCCAGCCGCAAGTCTTTCGAGGATGAGACTGTCGGTGATATATTGTATTTCACAAACTCCTTTAATGGCATCTATACGGCCCATTTGTGCAACCATTGAGGCATGGACGGAGGTGTAGAACACTGCCTTTTCGACAGGAGTCCTAATGATGATGCCTTCGGGAAGGGAATCCGGTAATGGTTTGTTTTTATCAATCAACACATAGCGTCTGAGCGTCTTTAGAGTATCCCAGGGGTTGCGGACATTCACGATTATCCACTCATCAAAACGGGAAATCTCAAAGCCTTTGGCGTAATAGACGCTGTCGGCTTTGAAACATTCCGTTTCGGCTGTTACTCCGCTCCTGCGTTCACAGGAGCAGAGCGAAGCCATCAATATAATAAAAACAAAACCTATGAAGAATTGTCGGGTCACTCTTATTTATCTTTTTGACTGCCGGCCGTTACCGGACATGCGGTGATGGGGTTGAGTCCTCCGGTGTCAAATGCGTGGTACATGTGCCCAAAGGCATCAATTACATACATCTGTCCGTTGGTAACATAGTCGGATGTGCCTATGTAAATAAGTGTAAGCAGTGTGTCGGCTGAAAGGGAATAAGGGTTTTCGATGAGCGTTCCGTCTTTTATAAGTTTGCCGTAAATTTCCTTTTTGCTCGTGTCGAAAATATAATAGTCGGCTATCAGTTTCCAATTTGCATCATAACTCGAGCTTACAAGATAGAGGGCATTACCCGGACCCCGTGCAATAAATGAAGGTGTAAGGCCTCCCAAATCGAGTTTTTGTACGGAATCATTATTTGGGTTGACAACCTGCAGGCAGGAGGGAACATCATTATAGTTGCCCATTGATACCACATATAGGTGTCCCTTCGAGTCGGATTCGAGAAATACCGGATTGTCCGCCACCTTGACTTCGTTCATAACATCCATGGTTACGGGGTTGAGAACGGAAAGAGTCTTGCCATAGTTGGGATAATTCATTCCGCCTGAATTGGCTACATAGAGTTTTTCCCCTGCAATTTTAATCTGCTCTGGGTTGTCCCCAACCTTTGTGAGTGCGGAAACCGTGAGGGATGTGGTGTCGATCTTGCCTGCATAACCCTCATAGAAGGTCACATAGACACTATTTTCCCAGGTAGTGAAGTAGCGTGGAGAAAGATTGGCAGAGGAACCTTTGGCTTTAGTTCTTATCTCCTTTATCACTTTTCCCTCCAGGTCGGTAACGAAAATTACACCAGAGTTGTAGACGGCGATATAAATTTTGCTGCCGAAAGCTATCATATCTTGAGCGGTATCACCAAGTTTTTTACCCGCATTGCTGCGTTCGAAGATGTTGTAATTGAGTTCCTTGGTGTAAGGATTGTAAGCGGTGAAGTTGGCATCGTTTGAGCCGAAGTTGCCGCTATTGAGTACGTAGGTGCCGATAGTAACCAAAGGGATTTCCGGCTCCTTACCATTGTTGGGGTCGAGGCAGGAGGAGGATGACATGATCACTACCGCTCCTGCAATGATTGCGAGTCTGAGAAGTGTTCTTTTCATTTTTTCTATCGTTTTTTGATTTATATTTTTATTTTTAATGTGAGTCTGAAGTTGCGTCCTGGCATCGGATAATATTGTATTATATCGTACATTTTATTTGTGAAGTTAATAATTTCTCCTTGGAGTCGGAAAGAGACTCTGCGCAGGTTAAAATCCCTGTATGCCGAAATGCTCTGTTCTGCATATCCCTTTATAAGGTTGCGCTCCACATTGAGAGGCAGTGCATATTTCTTCCCTACAAAGGAAATTATGTAGCTCAGATTGACCCAGGGATTGCTCCAGGCAAGATTGGCTGCCCCCGAAATGCGTGGAGTATAGGGAATCTGGTGGCGCCAGGTAGCGCTTTCAGGGTCTGAAATATCCACTGCATATTGGTATGAAGCGTTGGTCGAAATTGCAAGGGTATGGTCGCTGCCGAGGTGAATGCCTGACGCTAAGCTCAGATCCGCTCCGGCTATCTGCACCTTGCCTACATTCATCATTTTCCAAATAAAGAGGGTTGGCCTGGCCACAATCTTATCCTCAACGCTATTGTAGTATCCGTCCAGAGTGGCGGTGAGCCATCCAAATTCCTCTTTTCCGAGAGCGCCGCTCCAGGTCACCCCGAGATTGTATTGGTCGGCACGCTCCGGTCTGAGGTTGGTATTGCCTACCCTCAAATAGTAGAGGTCATTGAAGGTAGGTGCACGGTACCCCATTTTGTACGAGGCTCTAATTCTTAGATTTGTAGCCTTGAAGGGCTTCCAGGAGATGCTCAGGGCCGGTGAAAGGTTGTTTCTGTCGGGCGCAGGAGTACCCTTTTGTACCTTTTCGGTAATATATGTATTTGTTAGTGATGCGACTACGGTTACAGATGCTCCCTGATATTTTCCCGCAAGAGTGGTGAGTAAGGTCGACCTCTCGGGGAATGGAGACTCGGGTATGGTTGAGTCCAGAATATTGTAAGATAGATCCTGGGCAAATGTCAATTCCACCCCCTTTACCGGTTTGAAACGGGTGGCTATAGAGCCGTAATACTCCTGTTGAGTATAAAGGTCTTCAACAAATCCCAGGGGATATCGCTGACTTTCATCGTAATATTTGCTCCATGCATAGTTGTATTTTAGTACACCTTTAAGGTCCCATTTTTCGCCGAAGGCGGTATTATAGGAAGCCTGCACGAAACCGTTTTTGTCCCACAGACGCTCAAAAGCATCCTGATTGTAAAGAACCACAGAGCCGGGAAGTCCTCTTTCTCCCGATAGGCCGCTTGCCTTGAGGGAAAATTTGCCGGAGGCGCCGATAAAGCCCCAAAGATTGATTTCCGCTCTGAGGGTATTGACGTCGCTGTTTTTTCTCAACAGATGCTCCGGCTCCCTGCCGTCATGGATGATGATGGGATAATCGCCCTTGGAGGTTACCCAATCAGCATTCGCTCCAAGCGCCCACCTGCTTCCGATTCTTTGCTCCAATAGCAGGGAAGGGTTGTAGGTACCGAATGAACCAACTTTCATACGTGCGGTGACATTAGTGCCGCACTCTTCGAAAACCGGTCTTGACGAGGTGATATTGAGCGTCCCTGCGGAGGCAAACATCCTTGCAGACTTGAATATTTCATCGCTTTGGCCGATGGAGAGAGTGATCATCTCCACATTGTCCAGCGAAAACCTTCCGATGTCCACCTGGCCGCTCTGTATGTCGGAGACCGCAATGCCATCATAGGAGACGCCGGTATGCTGAGCTCCCAGACTTCTTATGGAGACCGTCTTGATGCCGCCTATCCCACCATAGTCCCGAATATTGACGCCTGCGAGGTTTTTAACCGCTTCATGCAACTCTTGTACTCCCAAACGTTCAATAGCCGTACGATCCACTACCTGCACGGGTGCGCTTTGAAGGGTGGGTGATGGTTTGGCAGTAGATGTAATGCGTGATTCTTCCAGGTGACGCACTACCACCGTGTCTCGCTCCTTATTTTGGGCAAAAAGAGGCGCCGGCAGCAGAAATAATGCCACCGCAAACGAGGTTACACCTTTGAAAAATGCCCTGAAGGAGTTTTGCATTTAAAAAACAAATCATGAAATCCAAACCCGGGATTTCCAATCCAACAAATAATCGGGGCAGGTCTTCTGACTTGTTCCTCCTTCGAGCCGCCTTCCCATCCGCTAAGGACAGTGGCAAAGAATAGCCATAGGAATTACAGAACTCACAGCTACGGGTATAGTTCCGGATTCACACCGGATTCCCTTTAGCCTCAATTATGATGCAAAGGTAAAGGATTTTTTTTAAAAAAAAAATAGCTGCGAGTGTGTAGTTGCAGGTTGTGGTGGCGTAGATAAAGGATGCTAATAATTCCCTTTTAGCGCGAAAACAGCATGTTATTAATTCTCTTTTGGTGTTTTAGGTTATGAAGCGCAAGATTTACAACGACTTACTTGATTGGAAGAATGCTCGCTCATTTAAAGAAGCTCTTTTGATAGATGGGGCCCGTCGAGTTGGTAAAAGTTATATAGTGGAGGAGTTTGCTAAGTCGGAATATAAATCCTATATATTGGTAAATTTTGCCCAAATGACAGATGAGGTCAGGGAGATTTTTGACAATTACCTTGCCACTCCGAATGATTTTTTTATGAGACTCCAGCTGTGGTCAGGCAAAAGACTATACGAACGCGAATCTCTTATAATATTTGATGAAGTGCAGCCCATCAGCGTTCTCAGCGTTTCTTTGTAACAACGATTTTACCCTCAACAAATGTGTCCAAAGCCAAAAACAGATTATTGAGTTGGTTGTTCAGAAAGGCTATTCCCGAAGATTTTTTGCTTACAAAAAACTCGGAAACCGGCACAATTCGTTTTTCTAATCCAGAATTAACTGCGATTGATTTGGTGCAATTTGAAAACACAGTTGGCGGACTTTCACGTGTTGCAACTGTTCTGGATGAGCTTTGTGAGCAATGCGATTTTTCCAAAGTGAATAATAAATTATTTGCTTTTACATCAGTGGCTGCCGTTCAGCGACTTGGATATATCTTGGAGAATATTTTAGAACAAAATGAACAAGCTGACCTTTTGCATGAAAAACTGCTTGCGTACGGTAAAAGGTTAAATTATATACCATTAAGCACACGTTCAAAAAAGGAAACTATGTTTCGAGATAGCCGTTGGAAAATTAATATCAACACAGAAATACAAACAGATTATATGTGATAAAGTCGTTGATACAGAGCTTTTGCTCCGATGTTATAATCGTTACATGGATTTTTCAGTGGCAAAATCACCAACCTACAAACAATTTATTATGAACATGGACGACAAAATAAAAAATCCTGAATTTTTAGGAGATATTGATAATGTACTCCATCCGGATGAAATGTTTGATAGGCAGGTGGCCTATCAAACTGTAAGGGTGAAAATAATTGATAAGTTGATAAAATGACTTGTCTTCCGGCTGATGCCACTGAAGTATGGCTCAGTTTAGGAGACCGGATCTGCTGATAGTTCTTACGGACGGCGAACCGGCCTACACATATTTTGACGGTGTTAAAATCATTCCCGGGATATCAGACGAACGGAGAACCCGTTGATGTTGTCGCAGTAGCTGCCGCTGCGTGCGCGGTCACTGCCGAAGTATATGTACCACGCAAGGGTGCCGCTGCGTTCCGTGGACGACCAGTAGTTGCCGTACGTGCCTTGGCTGTCGAGCGTACCCCTGGAATCACGCCACCCCGCTGCCGGGAACACACGCGAAACCACGCCAATGCTATTCCAATCGGTATTTTTTGCCTGGTCAATCGTGTATGGAGTGGCGGTTAACTGCATATCGATTACCATTCGGGCATCCGCGTTACCGGCACTCATATTTTCTGTCCGGTAACGAGCTATCGCGTATAAAGTCGGGTAGGATTGGTGCGTGTAGGTTAACGTAGCGTAAACCACGTTACCGGTATTACCGAAAGTACCGCTCATGGTATAATTTTCACTGCCAATAGTTACAGACGCATTGCTGAGCGTACGAGTACCGCTACCGTTGAAATTTACATAAGAGTACGATTGCGGGATAATGGTTCCCCACTCTTGAATAGTGGGCAGGTAGTACTGTTTATTGCCAAGCGTGGCCGGAGTGGTATTGTAAGTCATGGCATTATTCCAATTAAAGAGGTACAGCCCGGAAGTGTTGTGACCTGTCTCGAAGGTGCCGTTAAGGTCTGCCATGTTGTGCTCGGCAAAGTAGCTGAGCGGGTTGGATACTACAAACACATCCCAACCGGTGGTCACGGTACCCGGGTAACATTTGCCTGCGACATAGGTTTTACCATTGGTACTTGTGGCACTCCACTTGTACGATTTGGCACCTAACAAAATTATTTTTACCGTTCCACCTGCAACGATACCGGTCACAACGCTGGGATCAAAAGCTATGTAAGCTGTCAGAGTGGTTTTGTCGGAAGAGAATGTGGCATTTGTTACATTAAGCTCCACGGATTTGAAAATTCCTGATGCAGTCTCTACCTTATAAATTAGCTTATTGAGCGTCCCTACAGCAGCCGGTATGCCCGAAAGGCTCAATTTTAAGATGCTGCTCTTCAGGTTCAGTGCAAACCCATCGTCAATGGCATTAGGCGTCTCGTCGTACAAAAGCAGTTTGTTTTTGAGATGTCCGGTTGTACCGTCTCCATTCTGTGTCTGTTGCCAGAAAGCGACTCCCAAAGGATTCACATTGCCGTCCGTATCCAGTGTTATTATATTGGCGGGATAGTAGGCTTTGTAGGTGGTAGTACCTACTACCGTAGACCCCGTAAATTTATTACCGGTTCCTGAATAGGTAAAAACTTCACTTCCTTTATAAGTTGTACCGTTATATCCGGCGAGCAATAACTGATCGCCAATCTCCCATGAAAGTGCATTATCGCCGGTTCCACCGTTGTATGCCACGCGGGTTTCCGGTGATATGGCAACATCGATGGTAACGATACTTTCCTCCTTTTCCTCAATTGCTGGAATAGGTTCACGAGTGCAACCCGCCACAAACAGGGCAAGCAGTGCAATAATAAATAGTTTCAACCTCATATCGATGTATTTTTATTGTTAATTGCTTATTGTTAGGAATTTCATAACAACGCCCTCCGTGCATTCCGGGGATTCAGTTACAACGGATAAAAAAGCATTCCTGTCGGCTCCAACGGGGCCAACAGCAAATGAAGGGTGAATTGAAAAGTTGCCTAAATTTGTGTGTGGGGTGCAAAATATTTCTATATCAGCAAGATATAGCGAGCCTTCGGACGATTGTCCGAAGAGACATAAGAGTGTATTAAGTTGTGGTGTACTCATAGATAATGTTCCCCGTTGATCTATCTGAGTCCCAGGGGTAAAGTTAAATAAAAAAATATTACATCCAAAAAATTGAGCTGTGATGTGACTCGCACCACTGCAAATCACATATTATCAAGATCCAAGCACCTCGGTGATTTTGAACTATGAAACGTAAGATTTACAAAAACATTGTCATGTAAACAGGTATATAATGCACTCCATTTTCATGTTTGTAGTCTTTTGTATAAATCACGTATTTGTTCATTATGCGGTCAGAGAATTTGAGGCAAAATTCGTCTAGTGATTTGTGTCTTTTATACCCCGATGATTTAACCTCAATAGGAGAAATTTTATGCTTGTCGGTGATTATAAAATCAACTTCGTAATACTTTTTGCCATCAGCGTATGGTATGGTGTGATAGAACAGGTTTTTGCCGGAAGCTTTTAACATCTGAGCAATCACATTTTCATATACATAACCAAGGTTGGCGCTGAGTTTATCACTAAGCAACTTTTTGTAAATAACATTCTCCGTTATTTCACTATCCTTAAATGCAAGCGTAACGAAAAGACCGGTATCGGAAGCATACATCTTGAAATATTCCTGATTCATAGTCAATGCCAGGCCCACATTGGGATCATCCGCATGGTAAGTTATATTTGTCGTCATAGAGTCTTCCATATCCTTGATGATATTTATTACTCTATCAACCTTCCCGTCCGGAATGGCATTTCCGACTTGATATCGTGATCTGTTTCTGTTTAATTGAGACGGTATGGCATCGTACATCGCTTTAGCTCTTCCGGAATCATCAATCTTACCGAAGTCCTCTTCATATAGAGCAATGATGTCTCGTTTAACCACATCCACTGCTGTAAAGTTATTTGTCTTAATATAGGCTGCAACTGCCTGGGGCATACCTCCAACAAGCATATACAACCGAAAATCACGCATAAGTTTTCTATGAACAGCATCGCCAAGCGGCATTTTCTTTTCAAATGCCGTACGCAATAAAGGTATGGTTGCAGTATCTCCCAATGCCCATCTGAATTCCTCATAGTCCATGGGATACATATTCACCTTGGTCTCTTCACTTGGAATAATGATATTGCGACTTTTGGATCTTACTGATATTAAAGAGCCGGTTTCAATATAATCGTACCTGTGATCCTTAACAAGGTGTTTGATGGCCTGCCTTGCCAATGGTTGCAACTGTACTTCGTCGAAAATAATTACAGACTCCCGCTCATGCAATTCTACTTGGAAAATGAATTGCAGCCTGATGAAGAGATAATTCAAATCCGAGATGTCATTGAACAAATCGCTGACCTCTTTGGAGACTTTTGAGAAATCGATCAATATGTACGATTTATACTCTTTGCGTGCAAATTCTTCCGCAATGGTGGATTTACCGACACGGCGAGCTCCTTGTATAAGCAATGCGGTATCACCTTTACGCTCATTTTTCCATTTGAGCATAGTGTCATAAATCTTTCTCTTGAAATAAATCATATCCTCTGCCATAGCATTCAACTTTTAGGCAAAAGTATAACTTTTCAAGCTCACCACCAAATTTTTTTCGTCATTTTGCCGTTTTCCACCAAATGTTAGCGAAGCATCACGTAACTAAATTCCGAGGATTTCATCCACATAGCGGCGGTCGCTGTAGAGGCGGGGGACTTTGTTTTGGCCGCCGATTTTGCCGCGTGACTCCATCCAGCGGTAGAATGTTCCTGCGGGGACAACGGCCAGGTGGAGTCGTTCCATTGTCATGGTATGAGTACGTTTGGCCTCATAGTCTGAATTGCAGGCGCAGAGCTCCTCATCCAGAGTATCTGCAAAGGACTCCGTATCTTCGGGTGCATTTTCAAACTCAATCACCCATTGGTGAGCGCCCTTCAACCTCCCTTCTATAAAGATCGGGGCAACTGTAAAGTCACTTATGGTGGCATTGTGGCGTTTGCAGGCAGCGGCCAGAGCCGTGTTGGCATTGCCAATCATCAATTCCTCTCCAAAGGCATTGATGAAGAGTTGGGTCCTGCCGGAAATCACCAACTTGTGGGGAGCGAGCGAGGTGAATGTCACTACATCGCCTATAAGATAGCGCCACAGACCTGCTGTAGTGGAAATTATAACGGCATAGGGTATGCCCGGCTCCACTTCTTCAACAGTCCTGGTTGGTACGGGTAGCCTATTTTCCTGAGCTTCCGAGAGATCTTTGAGAGTTGCAAACTCATAGAAGACACCATTGTCGAGCGTCAACAGCATTGATTTATCATCAGGATCATCCTGAAAAGCGAAATAGCCCTCCGAAGCATTGTAGTTCTCAAAATAGCGCACTGACCCGGGAGGAATAATGGCATCGAACTTTGCCCTGTAGGGCTCAAAACTGATACCTCCGTGCATAAACAATTCCAGATTGGGCCACACATCAGTCAACAAACCGGCTTTGTTGTACTCCATTATTCTGCGAAGCATAATAAGATTCCATGAGGGAACTCCTGCGAAGCTTGTCACATTGGTTTTGCTGTATTCTCGACAGATTATTTCCACCT
Source organism: Bacteroidales bacterium UBA1392 (assembly GCA_002305275.1). Taxonomy (GTDB): domain Bacteria; phylum Bacteroidota; class Bacteroidia; order Bacteroidales; family UBA932; genus Cacconaster. The sequence goes on from DBQO01000008.1 coordinate 49,159, forward strand.
TCTCATGGAAATCGTGCATCATCGCCGTCTTTTTATCGGGGACACGAAACAACTCCGCCGGAGCAGGTGAATTTCGCAGGAGGATTGCAGAAAGATCACCGCTGAAGCTCTTGCCACTCAAATCGGGTTCCACACTGCCTCCCAGAGTTAGCGACTTACCTGAATAGATGCCGGAGTCGGGATAACGCTGCACATAGTTGGCCAGCATCCGTTGCATCCCTCCGTAATGACACCCCCAGAGATTGGTACGGGTAATGGGGATAAACTTGCTCTTTCCTGAGCTTGTACCCGAGCTTTTTGCAAAAAAGCGTGTTTTCTCATTCCAGAGCACATAATCTTCCCCTGTACGCAAACGCTCAATATAGGGGTAAAGCTCATTATAGTCACGTACCGGTACCTGACGCCGGAAATCCTCGACCGAGCTTATCTTTGAAAAGCCGTGATCACGGCCAAAAGCGGTATCTTTGCCTCCCTTGAGAAGAGCTCGAAACACCTTCATCTGCACCTCAAAAGGATGTTTTCGGGTACGGTCAAGTCCTTTGAGCATCCTGTGTGCGTAGGTAAGAAAAGCTTTGTTGATGAGTGACATATATAAATTATTTATGGCAAAGTTATGCAAAAATAGTATGAAGTACCGCCAATGAACGGATGTTGATGGGCGTATCGAGCCAATAACTGAGATACTTTAGCATTTGATCGCAGAAGCCGCTCCTTGCCCTCGCATTCAGCGGGATTTGCATTGCCTCGTCGAGGTCTGCATTAAGGAGCCGGTGAAGTAGCAGGGAATCTTGCTCCGTAAAGAGATAAGTCGAGTCACGCAAGGCCCCGGCCGAGACATATCGGGCACTGATTATGTCAAACAGCGGAGTCTGCTCCGAATAGTTGTCATGAGGCAGGAATCCCATCTGTTTGCAAAATCCAACCAGAAATTTTAGGTGAAAGTTGGCGCTATTCCCCTCAAGGGCTTCCAGAGCTGATATCATCCCTTTGAGCCATTCAAATAGCTCTTCGTCCCCGCTCTCCTCCCTGAGGGTGCGGTATATCACTTCACTTACAAAAAGCGCAATGGCACTTTTGCTGATGTCGGTCCGTATGGAGTGGAGCTGGACCAGGGGATGGTATTCCCGCATATAAAGCAGCTTGCTTTTGGTTGAGGCAGCGGTGACCACCTCGAGTATGGCAAGGTTGTGAAATTGGGCAATGACGGCACTGTTTTTGCTCTTTTTAATGCCACGCAGGTAGATGCCACGCCGTCCGAGTCTGTTGTCGAGCACGTGTGCTATAAGACCCGAATCGCCGTACTTTGTCAGATGAAGTACTATCGTTTGGGATTTGCAGACAAGTGACATAGGAGTTTTTCCAACGCTTTGCCTCTATGAGAGATGGCATTTTTCTCTTCCAGAGAGAGTTCGGCCATGGTGGCATCCATACCGAGCGGCCTGAAGATAGGATCATATCCGAAACCGTCAAAGCCATGCAGAGTGGTGGTAATATGACCTTCGCAAATACCTTCAAAGGTGTGCAGGTGGCCATCCTCTATCAGCGCAATGACGCACCTGAATCTCGCGGTACGCTTTTCGTAAGGTACGCCTTCAAGTTCTTTGAGCAGTTTTCTGATATTGTTGGGGGGAGATTTGGGTTCGCCCGCATAGCGTGCGGAATGTACCCCGGGAGCACCTCCTAGAGCATCCACTTCGAGACCGGTGTCATCGGCAAAGCAATTTTTCTGAAATTTATTCCAAATAAAGAGAGCTTTTTCAACGGCATTTTCGTATAGAGTGTCGTGGGTTTCGGGAAGTTCTCCGTCAAATCCCAGCTCCGAGGGCATCACAAGTTGAAATCTCTTGCCCAATACCCTCTGAGCTTCGGCCAGTTTATTGGCATTGCCCGTGGCAAACACTATTTCCATTACTGATGATTCTGATAATTGGCCTCAAAGATATGAACAAAATGATAAAAGTATTAATTTTGCAGAGTTTTAAAACGAGATAAAGAAGATGAAAATTTTCAAAACCATTGCGGCGACGATTGCGATTTTGGCATCAGTGACCTCATTTGCGCAGTCCGCCGAATTTAAATTAGGACAGAATATGGAGATTCAGTATTCAATACTGAAAGAGCTCTCCAAATCATATGTTGATACCATAGAATATGGCAAAATCATACCCATCGGTATTCAGGCGATGCTCCAGTCTCTCGATCCTTATACTACATACATTCCCGAAGAGGAGGGAGAGGATTTCGACATGATGACTACGGGTGCCTACGGGGGCATCGGTTCTCTTATAAAAAAGAGTCCTGACAGCGGAGTACTGATTGTTGAACCTTATCCGGGATCCCCGGCCATCAAGGCAGGAATTGTGCCGGGTGATGTAATCATTGCTATTGACGGCGTCCCGGTCCATGGAGAAACCTCAGCACAGAGTGCAGCCAAAATGAAGGGACAGCCGGGTACGGAGGTGGTTTTTACCATCGTCAGAGGTCGTACGCTCGATACGGTCGACATTACCGTTACCCGCGAGAGAATACGCGTTTCCGATATAGTTTATTCGGGGATAATCAGGGATTCCATCGGTTACATAGCCCTCACCGGATTTACTGAGAAGATGCATCTCCAATTCAAGGAGAGCGTACTTGATCTTAAAAAGAGAGGTGCTAAACGTTTGGTGATCGATCTTAGGGGTAATGGTGGTGGTATCATGGAAGAAGCTGTATCACTTATGTCTCTATTTGTGCCGGAAGGCACTCTGGTACTCTCTTCCAGAGGACGCGAAGAGAGGATGAATGAGGAGTATTACACAACCACTTCCCCTATTGACACACTAATACCGGTGCTTGTGATGGTGGATAGCGGCTCAGCCTCTTCATCGGAGATCGTGGCAGGAGCTTTCCAGGACCTGGACAGAGGGGCCATAGCCGGAAGGAGGACCTTCGGCAAGGGACTCATTCAGTCCATAAAACCCACCTTATATGATGGTAAGGTGAAAATTACCACCGGAAAATATTATACTCCAAGCGGAAGGTGCGTGCAGGCTATCGACTATAGTCACCGCAATGAAGATGGTAGCGTGGGTAACGTGCCTGATAGCCTCAAGCGTGAATTTAAGACACGGCTGGGTCGAAGCGTCTATGACGGAGGAGGTATTACTCCCGACTTCATCACTCAGACCAGATCTTATAGCCGTCCGGCATATTCTCTCGTCTATAATGATATACCGGGTGATTATGCAATCGAATATTTCAAGAAAAATCTCTCCATAGCTCCTGCCTCCGAGTTTCATCTTACCGATGAGGAATATGAAGATTTTATCCGCTATGCGGGAACCCGCGAATTTGATATCCGTAGTTCTGCTGAATCTTCGCTGGACCAGCTGGTAAAGGCTGCAAAGCAGGATGGCCTCTACGATCTCTACAAGAGTGAAATCGATGCTCTCTCCGCAAGGATCAAGGTGGACAAGGAGACTATGCTGCGTATTAAGAAAGATGAGATACTCCCTCTGCTGGAGGAAGAAATCGTAGTCAAATACTATATGCGCGGATCGGAATATGAGATCCGTTTGAGGGATGATCAGGGACTTTATCAGGCCCTTGACTGGTGGAGGTAGAGTTCCGAGTGTGTAGTGTGTAGTATGTAGTAATTGGGTGTTGCGGTTACGTGGTGCGGGTTGTGTGTTAGCTCCGAATATTGAGTAAGTTTGAGTGTGTTGCGTGTACGTGGTGCGGGTTGCGGATTGTGAGAGAATTCCGAGGTGC